>JAETNT010000055.1 GCA_021772025.1 Enterocloster bolteae
TTTCCTGCCGCCTTGTTCATATGCCCGACAAGGACAATCGCACACTGATGTTTCTCTGCCAGTGCCGCCAACTTCTTTGTCATATCCCTTGCTTCATTCGCCCGGTTCATATCCATGCCACCGCCCAAATAGGCTTGTATCGGGTCTAAAATCAACAGCTTTGCTCCTGTCTTTATAACAGCTTCTTCCAAGCGTTCATCTATCATGGAAAGTGATTTTATCTTTTCATCAATGACCGAGATTTTCTCACAGTCTGCCCCGCCTGCTCCAACCGGGGCTTTACCGTATCGGCAAGCCCGTCCTCTGCACTCTGATAGATTACATTCAAAGGCTCTGTAAAATTCATTCCACTGTCTAAACTTTCTCTCTTAGACAGTTTCGCCGCTATATTCAGAATAAATGTTGTCTTTCCGTCCCCCGGATCGCCTTGAACAATAGCCAGCTTGCCATAAGGGATAAAGGGAAACCACAGCCAAGAAACTTCCTGCGACTGTATCTCTGACAACTTAATCAACTATAATTCTGTTTTTGTTTCTTCCATAAATGCCCTCCATTTCTGAAAAATCGTTGCCACTGGAAAAAACCTCTGCTATACTTGTATTGTGAGATTGATAACAGAGGTTTTCCAGTTATCACAGCCCTAACAGTTGCCGCTGTCGGGGCTTTTTTCTTCTCCGTTGGTGTTTCCCTGCCACAGATATTTTGCTCCGTCCAATACCCACAGGATAGCTTTCAGCATATCAATACAGTCATTCCGCATATCTTCCAATCCCTCCGGCGTTAAATCAATCTCTGTCTTTTCAAATTGTTCTGTCACTTCCCGGATATTTGTCTGCATTATCTTTAGTTCCTCTACTAACTGATAAACCAGTTCCTTTTTACCGACCACGCACACCCGGTTATAAATACAGGAACGAACAAAATAATCTTTCTTAGAAAGTCCGCTTGCTAAAATCTTTGCTTCGATTTCTTCCCTCTCTCTGGGGGAAATGCGAAAGCTGATTGTCGGGTATTTATGCACTCCACTCATTCTTCTTCCTCCCTGCTGTTCTCCATCTCCAATTTATCTGCAAGTTCCCCCTGCTTATTGGGATATAAATGTGAATACGTATTTAATGTTGTTTCGATTTTCTCATGCCCCAACCGTTCCGCAATCGCTAATAGCGTGAAACCCATTTCCACAAGCAGGCTCGCATGGCTATGGCGAAAGAAATCCAAACGTTTGGATTTTCTCAGTTATCCAAACCTAAATAAAATCCAAACCTTTCAGAGGAAATACAGAAGCCACAACAAATACCGTCTGAAAAGGTTTGGATTTTATTTTTATCCTTTTCTCCTGATGCCGCAGAAATCTACAAGGGAGCCATCAGGATTTTTCCATTTTGCAGATACCTTTTTGTCATTTTCATCTTCCAGGGTGGCAAGTGCCTTTGCCTTCTCTTCAGCCGTGATGTCCAGATAAACCATCGTGGTCTGGAGCTGCTCATGGCCGAGCAGAAATGAAATCTGTACGATGTTCATCCCGTCCTCCAGCCAGTGAGAGGCCTTCCCATGGCGAAACTGGTGCACATGGAGCCCAAGCGGCACGTCACCACAGACTTCATGCGCTGCCTTTGCATGTTTCTTCAGCATCTTGTTGATGGTGGGCTGGGTCAGTTTTCCCTGGCACCCAGTATTACGGGAATAAAAAACATAGGCTTCCGGATCCGGCGTTTCCCCATGAAATTCTGCCAGGTACCGCCTTAAATGGGCGACAGCTTTGGGCAGCAGATAAAGGGTGCGGATCTTGTTGCCTTTCCCGATAATGACTGCATATGGTTTTTCGCCTGACAAATGGAGCTGGCTGTTCTTCATCGACAGGATCTCATCAAGCCGGGCAGCGGTGCTGTAAAGCAGGACCATAAATACTATATCCCTGCGCCCGGTCCTGCTTAAAGGGTCAGGGGTATCCATCAGCACCTTTACCGCTTCCCGGGTCAAGCCTTCCACTTTCTTTTTCTGGCATTTCCTGCGCGGAATCTGGGCCGCCTCCAGGTAAAAGTGCAGGTAAGCCACATCCCGGCTGCCCAGGTATTTTAAAAATGTCCTCAGGGATGCCAGCCTGTTATTGCAGCTCTGTGGGCTGCATCCCCTGGATTCCCGCAACCAGACAAGCCACTCTTCTCACTCTTCTATAACTGTATGCCGGAAGCAGTCTGCGTTCAGGCTGTCACTGCGTACTCTTTTCTCATCTTCCAGAAAAGACAGGTACAGCACGATTGCGTCCTGATAGGATTTCAGGGTGTTCATGCTGCTTGTTTTCTGGGAAAGGACATAGCCGTCCAGGAATTCTGAAATATATCCAGCTATCAGGATGCTTTCTTTACCAGGCTTCTTCATCTGCGGGCACCTCCGGCATCATCCATTCCGTGCTGGCTTCCGTCTGTTCTTTTATGATCTCCGAGAGCCCGGGGACAATCGAATAGTAGTATTTCGTGCTCTCCACTGTGGTATGCCCCATGCTTTTGCTGAGGAATACCAGCCTGTCATGGAAGCTGAAGCCCTGTCCCACCCACCGGTTGATGTTTGCCACAGCATAATGGTGCCGGAATTCGTAGGCGGTGGCATGGGATGTGTTCACTCTGCGCCACAGCAGGTTGAAATTTTTGGTCACCCATCCCCTGTTAAAATGGGAATTCCGTATTGAGGGGAAGAAATATTTCCTGCCAGGCACAAGCTCTTCGGCAGCTTTATCATATCTGCGCATAATCTCCAGCATGGAGTCGTGCAGGACAATGTAATGCTGGTCATGCCCCTTGGAATACTGAATGTCCAGGATACCCTTTTCAAGATCCACATTTTCCCTGGGGAGCAGCCTTGCTTCGTTTGTGCGTATCCCACTGCTGTAAAGGAGCCGGAAAAATACAGGAATGGACATTTTTCTTATGAAAGTCTCCTTTCGGTTGTTGATGACAGGTATATGGTCACACTCATGGAAAAAGCGGCTGAGTTCTTCCTGCGTGAACGCATGGGGGATATAGGTCCGCCGTTCTTTCCGGGGGATCTGTGGGGGCTTTACAGGAGAGAGGCCCCGGCTGTTCAGGAAACGGACAAAGCTGTCCACCACATAGATCCTTGACCGGCAGGAATTGTTTGTTTCTGTGTCCCGCTGGCGGCACCATCCGTCAACCATTTCCTGTGTCAGCCCGGTATCCCCCGGATAGTTTTCCTGGCAGTAGCGGTCAAACAGCATCAGGTTCTCTTCATAGGAAGAGTCGTTCCAGCGCTGTGACGCCTGCCGGTACCGTATGAAATGGTGTATCTGCGGGGCGAGGAAAGATCGGAACTCTTTCATAAGGAAAACACCTCCCCTGCCAGTGGGAAATCTTCTATACTTAATGCACACTCTTTTAAATGCACGAAGTCCGCCCTCAGATAAGGCTCAAGGGAATCCGGGGCCGTATGCCCCAGCGTCTGTGTGATCACGGGCTGGGGGACGCCGTTCTCCAGCATGGAGGATGCCAGATTGTGCCTGAAGATATGGGTGCCTTTCCTGTCCCCGAGGTCCTGCCTTATCCCTGCCAGCCTGCAGGCTTTTGACACGATATTTGCGATGCCCTGGGCGGAAATGGGTGAAAAAGGATGCGTTTCCGTCAGGAACAGGCTTAAGGATCCGGTATCCGGCCTTTCCTGTTCCAGATAATCATATATGGCATTTCCCACGACGGCAGACAGCGGGATCTCCACCGGTACAGATGTTTTCTGCTGCTCCACCAGTATCCGCTCTTTTTCCCAGTCGATGGAGCTGAATGTAAGGCCGGCAATGTCGCAGCCTCGCAGGCCTGTAAAAAGAAGCAGGAGGATGACTGCTTTGTTACGGGCAGAGAATCCGTTGCTTTCCACTGCGGCCCGCAGGATCCTGATTTCATCCTGTGTAAGGTATTGTATATTTTTCCTCGTTTCGCGCAGCAGAGGGAGAAAACTCAATATCCTTTGGCACTGTGGTCCCTTCCAGTTAAGCCCTGCCTTAAAGACAGCAGATATGTTCTTCTTGTAAGAACAGCCCTTACGTAGCGAGCCATCCTCCGAAACGAAAAATGACAGGACAGCATCTTCTGTCACTTCATCCAGGCACTGTGCCCCCTGCTCCTGCATCTGGTATAAAAAAGATGCCGTGTTGAGCGATTCGCCCCGGATGGTTGATTCCTTCTTTCCCCGCTTCTTTTCGTACATACGGTAGAAATCGATCAATTCCTGGAATTCCGGCTCCAGCAGGTGGTAAGAGCCCCTTTCAAACAGGGTATGGCGGTGCCTGCCGTCTGGAAGGCGTCCAAAGAGATCGAATTGTTCCAGAGCTCCGATAATCGTCCGTTTATTACGGAGATAGTCTTTAGAGTGTGGTACCTTTAAGTATTCAAGGTAAATATCCCGGTATGACTGCCAGCGGCTGTCTGCACCAGCCAGTATACGGTTGATTTCATCCCTGAACCGTTGTATGTAGGTGCTGGAATAGCCATTGCTTTCCATGAAGGAAAGAAGTTCTTCATGGTGTTCCCTTAAGTTTTGTAAATCCATGGTATGACCTCCTTTTTTGTTATAAGGAAATCATACACCAAAAATAAAATCCAAACGTTTGGATTTTCTCAGGCATTCCCACGCCAGTATGCTGATTGAAATGGGCTTTACCCCATTGGAGATTGCGGAGCGTCTGGGGCATGAATCCGTGAAGACCACACTGGATACCTATTCCCACCTTTACCCGGACAAGGAGCAGCAGCTGGCGGACCGGCTCAATCAGTTCCGGAGAACGGTGCCACCGGCAGAAGAATTCCCTTGAACTTTTTACCGCTTTATGCTATTCTTTAGATAGAAAGAGGCGCCTGCTGGTAACAGACGCCCCAAAACAGAGTTCCCCATTCCAATGGTGGATGCTCCCAAAACTGGCTTTGCTCTTACGAGCGCCGCCTATCCTGTGGATCAGACAGGATAGGCATTTTTATTTCTTCTTACCGTCTCTTCTTATCGAGAAAGGTCAGAAACGCAACAATCAGACTACCAAAGGAAATCAGCAAGCCGATTATCCCTATAAATATCAAAATGATATCCGCAGCTGTCATATCACGCACCTCCCTTCCTATGTATTCCGGCAAACCGGTCACTGGCTCGGGAGGCTACCACCCTGTCACAGGTACTTTCCGTAATTTGGATTTTACCACATTTTGGCAGGAAATTCAACCGTATCCATTTTCCGGGTAGGAAAAGTACGAACCTGATTTTTGAGTGTCATATTAGTGTCACAGGCAAAATAAAAGGACTGGAAAACCCTTATTTTATCAGGTTTCCAGCCCAAATGTCCATTATTCGAACTCAATCGTAGCCGGCGGCTTCGGAGACATATCAAAGCACACTCGGTTGACATTCTCCACCTCAGCCAGAATACGGTCAGTGATCTTCTGAAGAATATCCCAGTCTACTTTCTCAATGGTGGCGCTCATGGCGTCAATGGTATTGATCGCACGGATAATCACCATATACTCAAAGGTTCTTGCGTTGTTTCTGACACCAACGGACTTAAAGTCCGGTACAACGGTGAAATACTGCCATACCTTTTTATCCAGACCGGCTTTTTCAAACTCTTCCCGCAGAATAGCATCTGCCTCTCTTACTGCGGTAAGGCGATCTCTGGTAATGGCGCCTAAGCAGCGGACTCCAAGGCCAGGCCCGGGGAAAGGCTGACGATAAACCATTTTGTGGGGAAGGCCAAGTTCTACGCCGCAGGCACGGACTTCGTCCTTAAACAGCTGCTTTAAAGGCTCTACTAAATCGAACTGCAGATCCTCCGGCAGGCCGCCTACGTTGTGATGAGATTTTACCATCTTGGCTGTCTTAGTGCCGCTCTCAATAATGTCAGGATAGATGGTTCCCTGACCTAAAAATTCAATGCCGTCCAGCTTTCTGGCCTCTTCTTCAAATACTCGGATAAACTCGCCGCCGATAATCTTTCTCTTCTGTTCCGGATCGGCTACATTCTCCAGTTTAGTTAAGAAGCGTTCAGTAGCGTCCACATAAATTAAGTTGGCATGAAGCTGATTTCTGAATACTTCTATTACACTCTCGGATTCATTCTTTCTCATAAGGCCGTGGTTTACATGAACACAGACTAATTGGTCGCCGATAGCCTTTAATAACAGTGCCGCCACTACAGAGGAATCTACGCCGCCTGAAAGGGCAAGAAGCACCTTCTTATTCCCTACCTGGCGCTTAACCAGCTCAATCTGGTCCTCTATAAAGTTCTTCATATTCCAGTTGGGAGCGGCCTGACAGGTATGAAATACGAACTGGCGTAGAGTCTTTTCATCCGGATGCTGAGTAAGTTTTTGATCGCATTTTGCTGTGGGGTGATCAATTGCCATCATGGGGATGCCGCAATCATAAAGCTCCGGGCAGATTTCTACTGAAACACCGTTTACTATACGGTTCTCTCCGCCGTTTAAAATAATACCTTTTACATTGTCAAGCTTCTTTAACTCTTCTGCAGTGATGTCATGGGGATGAATCTCGCTGTAAACGCCCATATCTCGGATTTCACGGGCAATTACCGTATTTTCAGTGCTTCCCATGTCCAAAATCACAATCATGTCTTGTTTCATGGCTTTCTCTCCTGATTCTTTTGTTTTAGTGTGGCTTTTACCCAATTATTATAATATAAATATAAAAAATAGGGAAGAAAAAATTTTGTCTTAAAGCGTGAAATTTCTTTTAGAGAAAAGCAGAAATAACTTGTTCCTTTTTCCCTGCCGTGATAGAATAGCAGAGATACCCAGTTACACCATACATACTAATTTAGGAGGTTCTGTTTATGATTCGCTTTTTAGCAAAACGATTAATTGCGGATTATGACAATCCATCTTCTCCCAAAGTCCGCCAGGCCTATGGTATTCTCTGCGGAACAGTGGGGATTTGTTTTAATCTTTTACTATTTGCCGGTAAATTTTTTGCCGGTCTTATCAGCAATTCCATTGCTATTACGGCAGATGCTTTTAACAATCTTTCTGATGCAGGGTCTTCTGTCATTACTCTCATCGGCTTCCATATGGCCGGACAGAAACCGGATTTGCAGCATCCCTTTGGTCACGGACGAATTGAGTATGTATCCGGGTTGGTAGTGTCCGGAGCAATCTTGATTATGGCTTTTGAACTGGTAAAAACTTCTCTGGAAAAAATCCTTCATCCTGAGGCAGTGGATTTTCAGCCGATTTCTCTGATAATTCTGGCAGTTTCCATCGGCGTCAAGCTCTATATGTCCAGTTACAACCGATCCACCGGACAAAAAATCGACTCTGCCGCCATGAAAGCCACTGCTCTGGACAGTTTAAGTGACGCTTTGTCCACCTCAGTGGTCCTTGCCGCTTCCATTATCGGTCATTTTACTTCTCTTAATATTGATGGCTGGTGCGGTATTGCAGTAGGACTTTTTATTTTTTATGCAGGCTTTCAAGCAGCAAAGGATACCTTAAATCCCCTGCTGGGCCAGGCTCCGGATCCGGAATTTATCCGAAATATCCGTGACATTACTCTGTCCCATCCGGAAATTCTAGGCATTCATGACATGCTGGTTCACGATTACGGTCCCGGACGGCAGATGGTTTCTCTTCACTGCGAAGTTTCCGCTTCCGGCGATATTCTCCTGCTTCATGATACCATTGATAACATTGAGCGGGAGCTTCGCCGTAAGCTTCACTGTGATGCAGTTATCCACATGGATCCTATCCAGGATCAGGATGAGGAAACCATAAAAATCCACGATGAGGTCCTTGATCTGATCCGTAAAATCAATCCCGTTATCTCGATGCATGATTTTCGTATGGTAAAGGGAAGTACACACACCAACCTGATCTTTGATGTCGTTATTCCGGTAGAATATCCCACCCCGCCTAAAGTTCTGAGCAAACAGATCGAGCTGATGGTTCAGGAGCAGCATCCGGACTTCTATACCGTGATTACCGTGGATCGGGATTATGCCGGATAAATTTCCCTTTACCGCTTTTGGGCAATCTCCCCCTGGCGCTTGTAAATGGAACCGCCGTCTACACATCCTCGAACACTGGACAGAGGGTATATATTGGATTCTCTACCGATAACCGTTCCAGGATTTAAGACAGATCCGCATCCTACTTCTACATGATCCCCTATCATCGCGCCGAATTTTTTCAGGCCGGTTTCTACATCTCCGTCGTCTCCGTGTACCTTTACCAAGCATTTATCGGATTTAACATTGGAGGTAATGGAACCGGCTCCCATATGGGCCTTAAAACCTAAAATAGAGTCTCCTACATAGTTGTAGTGAGGAACCTGAACCTTATTAAAGAGGATTACATTTTTCAGCTCCGTGGAATTTCCCACTACGGCTCCTTCTCCTACCAGTACCTTTCCTCTGAGAAACGCACAATGACGAATCTCCGCTTCAGGGCCGATGATAGCCGGACCTGTAAGGAAAGCTGTAGGAGCTACCTTAGCTGTCTTATGAATCCAGATATTCTCTCCTTTTTTGTCGTACTCTTCTTCTGAAAGAGATGCCCCCAGCTTTTCTATATATTCCCCTATACCGCCAAGAGCCTCCCATGGGTAAGTAAACTCTTTTAAATAGTCCCCGGCCATAGTTTGGCTTAAATCATAAAGCTCAGTAATCTTCATATCTTCTTTTTTCATCGTGTTTTCCTCCTCTTGGTCCTGAATCTGCCCTGTCAGACAATTCTTTCCTTTTTATAATATAGCGCATCTCTGTCAAAAGATTCCCGCAGAGTATATTGGTTTTGCAGTTTCATCACTCCATAGGTACGGCTGGCCACAAACCGCTCCAGCTTTTCCATATATTCTTCAGAGGTAATGCTGCCCTCTGCCACATAGGTCAGCCCTTTCTCCCAGCTTGCCGTAAGTTCCGGATTTAAAAGCTGGCGGATAGATGCCTCCACCACATCAAAGATCATCTCTCCCAGCAAGGTAGGAGTAATAACCTGGGTCTTTTTATTTAAAGCCAGATATTTAATATTCATCAGCTTTTTTAAAATCTCCGCCCGGGTAGCGCTGGTTCCGATGCCGCTTCCCTTTATCTGTGCCCGCAGCTCCTCGTCCTCTATCAGCTGACCGGCATTTTCCATGGCAAGAATCATGGAACCGGAAGTGTAGCGCTTGGGAGGCGAAGTTTCCCCCTCCTTAATTGTCATGGATAAAAGCTCCAGCTTCATTCCTTTTTTAAGTGTTTTTAAATAGGCCAGCAGTTCCGACGGGACCGCGTTTTTAGAAGGATCCGCTTTTTCCTTTTCCGGATTTCCGCTTACTTTCAGGTATCCTTCTGACTCCAAAACCCGGAAATTTGAAAAAAAGTGTTCCTGATTCCGAGCCAGATCCAAGCTGTATTTCTGATAGATGGCAGGAGGATAAAAAATGCTTAAAAACCTTCTGCAGATTACCTGATAAACCTTTTCAGCCAGGCCATTTAAGGTTTTCAGCCCCCCAAAGCCCTGACCTGTCGGAATAATCGCATAATGATCCGTGATCTGTTTATCATTCGTATAACGGCTTTTTCCTATACTTTTATAAGCGTTTCCGGATAAAATTTCCCCGGCAAAATCCGACATAGGATCGTAAGATTTTAAACCTCCGATATTTCTTCCGATTTCCTTTGCCACTGCACTGGAAAGAACCCTGGCATCGGTTCTGGGGTAAGTAACCAGCTTTTTCTCATACAGCTCCTGAACCAGCTTTAGGGTCTCGTCCGGACTGATTTTAAACATTTTGGAACAGTCGTTCTGGAGCTCTGCCAGGTTATAAAGAAGAGGTGGATTTTTGGTCTCCTTTTTTTTCTCTATGGCAAAAAGCACCGCTTCCATAGGCGCTGGCCCCGCTAAATAGTCAATTAAAGCTTCCGCGTCTTTTTTTTCTTTAAAGCCGTTTTCCTTATAGAGAACCGGTGTCTGAAAATACCGGGAACCTTCCGCTGCCTTCCATTCTCCTTCAAAGCTTAAGCTTTCTTTATAATCTTGACTTTCTCCGAAAAGCGCTGGCGAAAAGGTTCCGAAAACCCGGAAAAACGGGGTCTTTACAAAGTCCCTTATTTCCCTTTCTCTTCTCACCGTCATACCCAAAACACAGGTCATAACCCGCCCTACCGATACTACTGTATACTTGTTTTTTAAAAATGCCGACAAGGTCTGGCCGTATTTTAAGGTCAGTACCCTGGAAAAATTAATTCCCATCAGGTAGTCTTCCTTAGCCCGAAGGTAGGCGGAAGCAGACAAATTGTCGTATTCCGACAGATCTTTTGCCTCCCGGATTCCCCTCAGAATCTCTTCCTCCGTCTGGGAATCAATCCACACCCTTTTTCTTTGTTTACCCTTTACTCCTGCCATCTGTTCTACCAGACGGTAAATATATTCTCCCTCCCGCCCGGAGTCTGTACATACATATATAGTCTCCACATCCTGACGGTTTAAGAGGCGGCTGACTATCTGAAATTGTTTAGAGACTCCTTCAATAATTTCGTATTTAAATTCTTTGGGGAGAAAGGGCAGAGTCTCCAGGCTCCACCGCTTGTATTTCATGTCATAGGCCTCCGGATAGCTCATGGTTACCAGATGCCCTACACACCAGGTTATAATTACTTTTTCCGATTCAATGTAACCGTCGCCCCGCCGTCCGCCGGCTTTCAGCGCCCCTGCAAATTCCTGGGCAACGCTGGGCTTTTCCGCTATAAAGAGGGATTTTCCCATTTCATTCCTCCTTATCGTTTTTTCTTCGGCTTATATTCCGAGATAATCACGGCTCCAAACATCATGACACATCCCAGCAAAAGCTTTGCCGTAAGAGGATCTCCCAAAAAAATCACGGAAAATATCAGTCCGAAGACCGATTCAAAAGACAGCAGAATAGATGAGGTGTTAGGCGACAGATATTTCTGCCCTACGTTCTGCAGCAGGAATCCGATCATCGTGCTGAAGATCCCCAGATACAAAAGGTTCAAGATCAGGCCGGTATTAAGCATTTCCAAATTTGGCTTCCCCTCCAGTGCCGGAGTAAGAATCCATCCTAAGACCGCGGAAGTAATCATTTGCATAGTAGTAAGCCTCACCGGGCTGTGCTCTTCTGTATACCGGTCTATAAACACAATATGTACGGCAAAGAAAATACCGCAGATTAAGGTAAGGAAATCCCCTAAATTAATGCCCAGATCTCCTTCCAGAGACAAAAGCGCCAGCCCGATTACCGCCAGCACCGCTGCCAGGAGATTCCTTCCTAACGGCCTTTTTCCGTTAAAAGCCCAATGGAGGAACGGGACAATTATCACATATAGCGTTGTAATAAAAGCGTTTTTACTGGCTGTGGTGTACTTTAGGCCATAAGTCTGAAAAAAATAGCTGATAAACAAGAATATCCCCAGAATTATGCCATACTGGACATCTTTTCTGCTCATCCCTTTGTTCTGAGGCCAGAAAACCGCCAGCATACAGACAGCCGCTACCGTAAAACGCAGGGCTAAAAGGCGGCAGGGAGGAATCAGGTCTACAGAATTTTTCATCACAACAAATGAACTTCCCCAAATAATTGTAGTGAGAATTAAACCTGCTCCAGCCAGCATTTTCGTTGTTTTTCCCTTGTTAATACTCATCATGTCCTCCAAATTTCGGCAAATCAAAAAGGGAAGCTGCCGCAAAATGAATTTCAGGCTCTCTGCTTCCCTGCCTTTTCGTCTCATTTTTGCGGCAGCTCCTCTATCTATATCCAATAGTTATTCCGTCAGGAATTTATAAATCGTAGTAGTATCATACTCTTCTCCGGCTTTTAAAATAGGAGAAGGAAACTGAGGCTTATTTACTGCATCCGGAAAATACTGAGTCTCAAAACAGTATGCCTGGCGAGGGCCGTAAACGGCTCCGTCCTTTCCTATTACATCCCCCTTTAAACCGTTGGCAGTATAAAATTGTATACCCGGAAGATCGGTATAAACTTCCATAACACGGCCGGATTTATGATCCACCGCTTTGGCGCAGAGAGAAAGTTCCCTTTCCGGATGGTTTAATACCCAGTTGTGGTCAAATCCCTTTCCCTGCACCACTGCCGGAAAATCAGAATTAATATCCTGTCCGATGGGCTTTAGAGAAGTAAAATCCATGGCAGTTTTCGCTACCGGTTCTAAAACTCCTGTGGGAATAGAACCTGCGTCTGCAGGGGTATAATAGTCCGCATCGATCCATACTTCCTGATCGAGGATATCCTTGCAGTCATGTCCAGCCAGATTAAAGTAGCTGTGATTGGTAAAGTTGGCAATGGTATCTGCATCTGCCGTCATCCGGTAACGGATCATCAAGCTGTCATCTTCGGTTAATGTGTAGGTAATGGCAATATCCGCATTGCCCGGATATCCCTGATCACCGTCGGGACTGAATAAAGAGAAAGTAACCCGGCTTCCCAGGGCGGTTTCTTCCTCCACTGCATCCCAGATCCGAGTGTGGTATAAATCCGGCGCACTGTGAAGGTTATTCACTCCTGAGCTGTTTTTAAACAGCTCATAGGTCTTGCCATTTAAAGTAAACCGGGCGCCGCCGATACGGTTGGCATTTCGGCCGATAGGAGCGCCTAAGTGCGGAGGATTCTTTAAGTTGTTTTCCAGCGTGTCATAGCCCAGAACTACATCCTTAAAATTGCCCTCCTTATCCTTTACCAGCATGGTAAGCCACAAAGCTCCCAAAGTTAAAAAGCTTGCGGATGTACCGTTTGCATTGGTCAAGGTGTAACAGTCCACCGTCTGCCCATCCGGCATAGTTCCATAGAATTTCTTTGTCACTGCCATTTGTAATACCCCCTTCTTTCTATAAATTGTGATACTTATTTTGCCTCAATATACCCCTTTGCTGTTAACAGCTCCGCACAGAGGACGGCTCCGCCTGCGGCGCCTCTTACCGTATTATGGGACAGTCCTACAAATTTATAATCATAAACCGTATCCTCTCTCAATCGTCCTACAGAAATGCCCATTCCTTTTTCATAATCCACATCTTCTGTAACCTGAGGACGGTTGTCTTCTTCCAGATACTGCATAAACTGTTCCGGAGCGCTGGGAAGCTTAAGTTCTTGAGGAATTCCCTTAAAGCTTCTGATTTTCTCTATCAGTTGTTCCTTAGAGGGCTTCTTTCTGAATTTTACAAATACAGCGGCAGTATGGCCGTTTAATACGGGAACCCGGATGCACTGACAGGTAATAACCGGTTCCTGAGCCTTTACAATAACGCCGTCCTCAATCTTTCCCCAAATTCGCAGCGGCTCCTGCTCGCTCTTTTCTTCTTCACCGCCGATATAAGGAATAATATTTCCCACCATCTCCGGCCAGTCTTTAAATGTTTTTCCTGCGCCGGAAATGGCCTGGTAGGTAGTTGCCACTACCTCATAAGGCTCGAATTCCTTCCATGCGGTAAGTACCGGAGCATAGCTCTGAATGGAACAGTTCGGCTTTACCGCAATAAATCCTCTTTTAGTTCCCAGCCTTTTCTTCTGGAATTCAATTATGTCAAAGTGTTCCGGGTTAATTTCCGGCACCACCATGGGGACATCAGGAGTCCATCTGTGAGCGCTGTTATTAGATACAACCGGAACCTCTGCCTTTGCGTACTCTTCCTCAATAGCCTTTATTTCATCTTTGGACATATTCACGGCACTGAATACAAAATCAACGCCTGCCGCCACCTTATCTACCTGAGCGACATTCATTACTATCAGCTTCTTTACTGCCTCCGGCATGGGAGTATCCATCTTCCAATTATCTCCCACCGCTTCTTCGTAGGTTTTTCCTGCAGAACGGGCGCTGGCCGCCACGGTAACAACCTCATACCAGGGATGATTCTCTAATAAGGAAATAAATCTCTGGCCTACCATGCCGGTGGCGCCTAAAATGCCCACTCTTAATTTCTTCTCCATAACTTATCTCTCCTCGCGTATTGGTTTCCTTACATGGATTTTATCCTATACCAAACCTTAGGAAAATGCAAGAAATATTTTTCCGTCTGCTCCTTTGTCCAATTCCTACAGCCGCACTTTACTTCCTTTTCCATCCCTCTTTGCCACTTTTAATCGGTTCAGATGGACCTCCTTTTCTTTATAGAGAATAACCGGATTCTCTCCAATCAGATAAAGCTGTTCCAGTTCCTCTCCGGCCGTTAGTTTCATTCCTCTTACCCCTTTGGAATTCTTTTTCATAATGGAAATCTCTTCCAGCAAAAATCTCAGAAAAATGCCGTTGCTGGTCTGAAGAACCACATCTGTCTGGCCTTCCACCGGAATTACTGCCGCTACCTTATCCTCCTCCTGAAGTTTTGTAGAAGCTACAAGTCGGTTATTGGTTTCAAATTCTTCAGCAGGTACCTGTTTTACCATCCCCATCCGGGTAGCAAAAAGCAGCATTTTCCCTTTTATAGCAGCTGCACAGGTTAAATAAACCACCTCTTCTTTTGTACCGTCAAACTTACAAAGATTATCCGCCGGAGTTCCCTTATCCTTAAGCTTTCCTGACGGAATATCGGAAACCTTAATCTGGTGAAGATTTCCGATGTCGGTGAAGATACAAATTTTATCATCTGTCTGGCAGGGAACTACATAGATGCTTTCCGAATCCGCTGTCTCCTGATTTTTTTCATAAACCGTTTTATCTAAAAGCTTACAGTAGCCGAACCGATCCATGACAAAAACCACATCTCTTATCTGTACCGGCTCTTCCACATAGACTGCCTCTTTACCGTCCTCAATTAAGGTGCGGCGAGGAAGAGAAAATTCCTTTTTAATCTGATCCAAGTCTCTCTTAATGACCTGGTCCATCTTCTCTCTGCTGTTTAAAATGTCTGTGTACTCTTTGATTTTCCGCAGAGTCTCCCGATGTTCTTTTTCCAGGGCCAGTATCTCCAGGCCGATTAGCTTATAAAGGCGCATCTCCAAAATAGCGGAGGCCTGGCGTTCCGTAAAATGAAGCTTTTTTGCATCCTCCTCAAAGCCGGCTGTCTTAAAGGTAATCTTGGAAATGTCTCCTTTCATAAGACAGGCCTTGGCATCCTTTAAGTTTTTAGCTCCTCTTAGTATGGCGATAATCAGGTCAATTACATCGCACGCCTTAATTAAGCCCTCTTGAACCTCTTTTTTCTCTAACTCCTTACTTAAAAGAACGTTATATTTCTTGTTGGCAGTTTGATACTGAAAATCCAAAAAATTCTTTAAGATTCCTCTAAGGCTTAAAGTCTCCGGCCTCCCTCCGGCGATTGCCAGCATATTGACTCCGAAGGTATCTTCCAGCTTAGTCTTTTTATAAAGAATATTGCGGATTTTTTCAATATCCGCGTCCTTTTTCAGCTCTAATACAATACGGATTCCTTCTTTATTTGATTGGTTGGAAATATCCACCACATCCGGCAGCTTCTTGCTCTCCACCAGATCTGCAATATCTGTAAGGAATTTATTGATCCCGGTGCCAATCATAGTATAGGGAATCTGAGTGATCACCAGCTTGTCCTTATCCGCCCGCCGCTTGCCAAGTTCTACTTCCATCTTCCCTCGAAGCTTAATTTTCCCTGAGCCAGTCTCGTAAATGGCAGGAAGCTCTTTTTTATTGGCGATAATTCCTCCTGTAGGGAAATCCGGGCCAGGCATCAGCTCCATCATTTTCTCTGTGGAAATCTCCGGGTCGTCGATATAAGCCTTTACCAGATCCACGACCTCCCCCAGATTGTGAGGCGGAATACTGGTGCTCATTCCTACGGCAATTCCCTCAGAACCGTTAATCAGCAGATTGGGCACACGAACCGGAAGCACTTCCGGTTCTTTTTCCGTCTCGTCATAATTGGGAATAAATTCCACAGTTTTATCCAAATCCTTTAAGTACACTTCCTCAGCAAACTTTTTAAGCCTTGCTTCGGTATAACGCATAGCTGCCGCCCCATCCCCTTCGATAGAGCCAAAATTTCCGTGTCCGTCCACTAAAGGCATGCCCTTTTTAAATTCCTGGGACAAAACCACCAAGGTTTCATAGATAGAACTGTCGCCATGGGGATGGTACTTACCCATAGTATCGCCTACAATACGGGCCGACTTTCTGTGGGGCTTATCATGGTTTAAGCGAAGCTCGCTCATATCATAGAGAACCCGGCGCTGAACCGGCTTGAGGCCGTCTCTGGCATCCGGAATCGCCCTGGCTGTAATAACGCTCATGGAGTAATTCATGTAGCTTCTCTGCATTTCTTCTGAATATTCGGTTTTTATAATTTTCTCAGCCATGGTACACTCCCTTATGCATCAATTTCCGCTTCGTCTGCGTGCTCATAAATAAACCGGCGTCTGGGCGGCACATCGCTGCCCATAAGCATTTCCGTAATCTCTGAGGCCATACGGGCATCCTCGATTTCCACTTGCTTTAATACCCTCCGTTCCGGATCCAGGGTAGTCTCCCAAAGCTGGTCCGGATCCATCTCTCCAAGTCCTTTGTAACGCTGCAAGGTAAATTCCCCTGTATGGGTTTTCCGATAACGTTCCAAATCCTTTTCATCATACAGATACTGCTCCTCGCCCCGTTTCGGTATCACCTTAAACAAAGGCGGCATAGCAATATAGACATGACCGTTGTAAATCAGTTCCGGCATAAACCGGTATAAAAAGGTCAGAAGCAGCGTATCAATATGACTTCCGTCCACATCCGCATCTGTCATCAGAATAATTTTATGGTAACGCAGCCTATTAATGTCAAAGTCATTTCCATATCCTTCAGAAAAACCGCAGCCAAAGGAATTGATCATAGTCTTAATCTCTGCATTGGCCAAAACCTTGTCCATGGAAGCTTTTTCCACATTCAAAATCTTTCCCCGAATGGGAAGGATAGCCTGGAACTGACGGTCTCTGGCCGTCTTTGCCGATCCTCCTGCAGAATCTCCCTCCACGATAAAAATCTCGCACTTTGCCGGATCCCTGCTTTCGCAGTTTGCCAGCTTTCCGTTACTGTCAAAGGAAAACTTGGACTTGGTCAGCATATTGGTTTTGGCTTTCTCCTCCGCCCGGCGGATTTTGGCTGATTTTTCTGCACATGCAATAACGGATTTTAAGGTCTCCAGGTTCCGGTCAAAGTATCGCTCCAGCTCCTCTCCGGTCACCGTAAATACCGCCTTGGTAGCATCTGCGCTGGCAAGTTTGGTTTTCGTCTGTCCCTCGAAAATCGGATCCGGATGCTTTACCGCAATCACTGCCGTCATGCCGTTTCTGGTATCCGCCCCGGTAAAGTTGGAATCCTTTTCTTTTAAAATACCCAGCTCTTTGGCGTAAGTGTTAATCAAAGCGGTAAATTTTGTCTTAAAGCCTACCAGATGAGCACCGCCCTCCTGAGTGAAAATATTATTGCAGAATCCCAGAATGTTTTCTTCAAAAGCGTCCACAAACTGAAGGGCCACCTCCACTTCCACCTGATCCATGGTTCCCTTAAAATAAATGGGATCATGAACCGGTTCTTTTCCTGAATTCAAAGCTTTTACATAAGCAGCGATTCCTTCCGGCTCCGAGTAGGAAATCCGTTCCTCCTCTCCCGGTCGTCTGTTTTCATAGTTTAAGGTAAGTCCCGGATTCAGATAAGCAGTCTCATGAAGCCGGCTTTTAATCCATTCCGCCTTAAAACGGGTTCTTTCAAAAATTTCCGGATCCGGGAGAAAGTTAATTTCTGTTCCGGTCTCTCTGGTCTTTCCCAGCGTGGGCAGCAGGCCGTTTACCAGTTCTACCACCGGAACCCCTCTTTCATATCCGTCATGATGGATATAACCGTCCTGATAAATCTTTACATCCATTCTCTCCGAAAGAGCGCTGACCACAGAGGATCCCACGCCATGGAGACCGCCGCTGGTTTTATATGCATTATTGTCAAATTTGCCTCCTGCATGAAGAGTGGAAAATACTACCCTGGCAGCGGAAATCCCTTTTTTATGTAATCCTACCGGGACTCCCCGGCCGTTATCCTTTACTGTACAGGAGCCATCAGCCTCCAATGTCACCCATATCTGGCTGCATACTCCTGCCAGATGCTCGTCTACTGCATTGTCCACGATCTCATAAACCAAGTGGTTTAACCCCTTGGTCCCCACGCCGCCAATGTACATACCCGGACGCTTTCTTACTGCTTCCAAGCCCTCTAAGACGGTGATACTGTCCGCATTATACTGTGTACTAGCCATGTTACTCCTCCATATCTTGTGAAATCCTTACCCATTATACACATAAAGGGAGGGATTTGGCAAGGGATTTCTTACCCTGAGCGGACAAAGAAAATGCGCTGCGGCAGCCATAATCAAAACCGCCTCAGCGCATTTTTATACTTAATCCTCTATCAAATTAGAAAAGCACGCCTTCCTCGTTTGCCATCCTTCCGTTGGGAGTGATCCGATCTATATACAGCAAGCCTTTGGAGCTGTCCGGCTTAAAGTCAAAGAAATACCATTCTCCGCCGATCTTCTGCCAGCCAATAAGCATATGGCCGTCCTGTTCAAAGTAGTAATCTACTTCATCGATCTTCTGCCAGCCTTTCACTTGATAACCTTCGCTGTCCAGGTAATACCAGCTTCCGGTGTTGTTAATCTGCAGCCACACGTCGCTTAAATAGGTTCCGTCCTCCAGTATGTATCTAGTGCCGTGTCCATCGCTCTCCCAGTGCGCCGCAACTGGTTTTGCCTCAAAAGGCTCTGTCTCCTGGGCAGGCTTCCTTGCGTCAATGTAGGATACTTTCGGCTCCTCTGCCGCTTCCTCCTCCGCCGCAAATACAGTCATGGGAATCAACGCCAGCAAAGCGGTTACTGTAAAGGCAGCCGTAAATTTTAAAATACCTCTCTTTTTCATCGTGAGACCTCCTGTATTTTATAATCTTTAGACCTATTATGCGCTTTTTGCCGGCTTTTGTCAACTATTGTCATCCATCTCCGACTCTTTTGGAAGCCTTCTGAAGCCTCTGGATATGAACAGTTAAGTATACCATCTCTTCCTCCAGCACCACATAGGGAGTTGTGCGCTCAATATAGGCCGCCACTTTTCCCGCGCAGTCATAGGCATCCATATACTGGATCCGAATCAGATCCATCAGGCTTTTTTCCCAGATGCGAGACTCCTTTTCATGCATAGCCCGCTGTATAAAAAACTTTAAGTGGGTTACAAAACGCTCGTAGTCCAAGGATTCCTCGTCAATTTCAATGCTAAAATGGTACTTTACAATATTTAGTACATCCTGGATAATCTTGGTCATAACCTTAGACCGCTCCATATCCAAATCCATCTCGGAATTTAAAATATGCATGGCGATAAAGCCGGCCTCATCCAAGGGCATCTCCACACCGGTGTAGCGCTTAATAATGGCGATAGCCTCTGTTCCAATCCGGTACTCGTGGTTGTAATAATGTTTAATTTCCCACAGCATAGAGTTAGGCAGTACAATTCCTTGTCTGATACGGTTAATGGCAAAGTTTAAATGATCCATCAGGGCGATATAAAGACTCTCATCCAATTCCTTATTTAAGGAAATTTGGGCATAAGACACAATCTCGTTTGTCATATGCATATACTCGTAAGGAATCTCGTTGGCCAGACGCTGGAAATTCAGCACCTGCTTTTCGTCAAAACGGGTAAACTGCTTCTCCACGCTGGCCGGATCTACTTCATCTCCTATCTTCCGTTTAAATCCGATTCCGCTTCCCATCAAAACCAGCTCATGGTTTCGTTCATCTACTGCCGCAATGACATTGTTATTAATAACCCGTGTTACCTTCATGAACTTCTTCTCCCCTTAAATTGCGGAAAAGCTTCTCTCACAGCTCCTCACCATTGGAGGCGATAACCTTTTTGTACCAGTCAAAGGAAGCTTTTTTGCTTCTTGTTAACGTTCCCTTTCCGTTGTTGTCTTTGTCTACATAGATGAAGCCGTAGCGCTTTTTCATCTCACCGGTACTGGCGCTGACCAAATCAATACATCCCCAGGGAGTATACCCCATAAGCTCCACACCGTCCACATCTACGGCTTCTTCCATTGCCTGAATATGGGCTCTTAAATAATCGATCCGGTATTGATCGTCAATAAATCCGTTCTCATCAGGGGTATCCACTGCCCCCAGTCCGTTTTCTACAATAAACAGAGGTTTTTGATACCGGTCATAAAGGGCGTTCATGGTAATCCGCAGTCCCAGAGGGTCAATCTGCCAGCCCCACTGAGAGGCCTCTAAATACGGATTTCTCAAAGTAGCAAACGCATTGCCCGAAGTCTGGCCGTATTTCTCCGGTTCTGCGCTGGTGAGTCTGGAAGAATAGTAGGAAAAAGAGATAAAATCCACCGGATGGGCGGCAAGAACCTTCTCGTCTTCCTCTGTAATGCCAATATCAAACCCTTCTCTCTCAAAGAAACGCAATGCATAAGACGGGTATTTTCCTCTGGACTGGACGTCAATAAAAAAGAAATTATCCCTGTTTTTCTGAAGAGCTTCCATCTGATCCCTGGGATCGCAGGTGTATGCATAATACTGACCTGCAGCCAGCATACAGCCGATTTTGTTCTCCGGATCGATCTCATGTCCGATTCCGGTTGCAATGGCGGATGCCACCAGCTCATGATGGGCGGCCCGGTACTTAGATTCTTCCTGATTTTCTCCCTCTTCAAAAAGAATGCCGGCAGCCATGAAGGGCAGATGAAGAATCATGTTAATCTCGTTAAAAGTCAGCCAGTATTTTACCTTGCCTTTATAACGGGTAAACAAAGTCCTGCAGTATTTTACATAGAGATCGATCATCTCTCTGCTCTTCCAGGAACCGAATTTCTTGGTACAGGCTACAGGAGCGTCAAAATGCACGATGGTAACCAAAGGCTCAATGCCATATTTATGACATTCATCAAACAGCTCCTCGTAAAATTTCAACCCCTCCTCATTAGGTTCTTCATCAAAACCATTGGGGTAGATTCTGGTCCAGGCAATGGACAGGCGGTAACACCGAAAGCCCATTTCCGCAAAAAGTGCAATATCTTCTTTAAAATGGCTGTACATATCAATGGCTTCATGACCCGGATAAAAGTATCCCTCTTCGCACTCCAGCATCTTTCTGGTGCCGTTCATCACCGGCCTCCTGTCGGGCCCTGCTGGAATCAAATCTACGTTTGCCAGTCCTCTGCCGCCCTTGTCATATCCGCCTTCGCACTGGTTGGCTGCAGTTGCGCCGCCCCATAAAAAACCTTCCGGTAAACGTCCCATACGAAACCTCCTAAAATTAAATAATCGAAATTAACGGTTCTCCAGCCTTTACATCCTTTCCGGTCTCACCGGATACGTCTACAAACTCTGCATAGTTGGTGATAAGAATAGGCGTGGTTACGTCATAACCGGCTTTTTCGATCTCTTCCATGTCGAACTCTACCAGTAAATCACCGGTCTTAACGGCAGCCCCGGCCTGAGTCTTAATATGGAAGAACCGGCCTTCTAATTTAACCGTATCCATACCGATGTGAATCAGCACTTCCGCTTTGTTTGCACCGGTAATCCCGATAGCATGTCCGGTGGGGAACAGTGCGGAAATCACGCCGTCGCAGGGAGCGTAAACCTTACCCTCAGCGGGAATAATTGCAACGCCCTGTCCCAATGCGCCGGAAGAAAATGCTTCGTCCTTAACCTCAGATAAGGGAACTACATGACCGGCAACAGGAGCCATAACCGTACCTTCTTCACCTGCAATATCAGCCTTATCCATAGCTTTAGGCTCTTCCTTTTTTTCTTCCTTGGGAGCATCCTCTTTGTAAATGACCATAGTTGCGGCAAAAGCAAGAATCATGGTAATCACTACTACAATCGCGATCATCTTAAGGTCATATAATACATTGGTAATACCCAGGGCCGCGATGGACTCTTCGCCGGGAATGAAGGTGGGGAATCCGAATACTCCCAGGCCGCCGGACATATATTTGGTAATTCCTAAAGCGCCTACTAAGCCGCCGCCGATTGCGGCAGCCACACAGGAAATGTAGAACGGAATCTTCTTGGGTAGGGTAATACCGTAAATAGCCGGTTCGGTAACACCGCAGACACCGGAGATAAAAGCAGGCAGAGCCAGGGTTTTCAATTTCTTATCTTTGGTCTTAATAAACATTGCCAGTACAACGGCGGTCTGTGCAAAGGATGCTACAAAGTTCGGCACCAGGAATTTATCGTATTTCAGTGTTGAGTAATTATTAAACATAATCGGAATAAGGCCCCAGTGTAAGCCAAAGATAACCAGGATTTGCCATACGAAGGCAACGACAGCTCCTGCTATAATAGGACTGATACTGTAAGCGCTCTGACAAACCCAGCCAATGCCGCTTCCCAGCCAGGATGCAACCGGACCAATTAACAGGAAGGATAAGGGTACTGCCACCATCAGAGTTAACAGGGGCACCATAAAGCTCTTTATCACATCCGGAACATACTTCTTCCAAAATGCTTCAATCTTAGCAGCAAACCATACGGAAAATACTATGGGAACTACAGAAGAACCGTAGCCTGCTGCAGGCCAGATAATGGGAAGCCCAAAAAATGTCTTATGAATATCGGTCTGCAGGAAAGTTCCGGAAAATACGGTCATAATCGTGTCGCCGGAAGCGATTGCCGGGAACTTTACCTCTGCATACAGGAAAGCAGCTGCAATACTCATAGCCGTAAAGTTGCTAAGTTTAAACTTCTGGGCTGCAGAATAGGCAAGCATCATAGGCAGGAAGTAGAAAAAACCGTCGCCGATAGAATACAGAATCATATAAACACCGGAATCCTTAAAACCGTTGCCCAATAAAAATACTGCCAATCCCAAAAGACCTTTGATAATACCCGTTGCACATAACAGTGCCAAAATCGGAGTAAAGACGCCGGACAGGGTATCAATAAGCACCTCCACCGGGCCCCGTTTAGAAGCCCCCCCTCCTTCTTCTCCGCCGGAAACACCGGTAGAAAATTTGCCGATCTCATTTACCACCGCAAATACATCCGGAACATGATTTCCAATTACGATCTGATACTGTCCGCCGCTTTGAATAACGGTTACAATACCGTCAGTCTGCTTTAACACATCTGTGTTTGCCTTACTTTCGTCCTTTAAACGAAAGCGCAGTCTGGTGATGCAATGGGTAAGGCTGATTACGTTCCCCTTACCGCCTACGTTTTGAATGATAATCCGAGCTAATCCATCATACTTGCTAGCCATAGTATTTCCTCCTGGTTTTAAATATCTGATCTGGGTATCCGAATGTGTCCTGGCCAGGGCCGCATCCGGTACACGGCCGGCGCTTCGCTCTTTTTAGTATTTCCGGAAATCCGGTTTTGTAGAACGAAAAAAAGACCTTTTCATACATTCTAATGCCTGATTATATTCCCATATAAAAAGTGCACTGCTTGTATGACTCAGGTCTTGCCTAATAAAAGTAACAATCCACGAAATCAACATGTTTTATTCGTTTGTTCTGGATGTATTTTACAACAAAAGTCTAAATTTTTCAATAGGTATTTTATACTTTTTTTATTTTCTTTAAAACTTTCTAATTTTCTCCGGCAATCTGCACAATCTACTTTTCTATAAATATGGACAGCCCGGCACTTTTTTGCTATACTTTATCCAACAATTTTTCTGCAAAAAGGAGGACTGAACACATTTATGGAAATGAGCAAGGATTTTTTATGGGGAGGAGCTACGGCTGCCAACCAATATGAAGGGGGCTACCAGGAAGGAGGCAGAGGCCTTTCCGTCAATGACGTGGAAAAAGGCGCGCGTCACGGGGTTCAAAGGGAGATTCATGACCAGGTTCATCCGGATGCCTATTATCCCAGTCACGTCGCGGTAGACTTTTACCATCACTACAAAGAGGATATTGCCCTCTTTGCCGAGATGGGATTTAAATGCTTCCGCCTTTCCATTTCCTGGAGCCGGATCTTTCCTAACGGCGACGAGGAGACTCCTAATGAGGAAGGTTTAAAGTTCTATGACCGTGTATTTGACGAGATGGCCAAATACCACATGGAACCGGTGGTCACCATCAACCATTATGAAATGCCTCTGGGACTGGTGAAAAAATACGGCGCCTGGAGGGATCGGCGTCTGGTAGACTTTTTTGTGCGCTATTGCGAAGCCATTTTCACCCGCTACAAAGGCAGAGTTCACTACTGGCTGACTCACAACGAGATTAATGCCCTTATGCTTTCCTGGCGGCCCTGGCATCAGGCCGGCATTATTTACCAGGAAGGGGAAAATAAATCCCAGACCATGATCAATGCCGCCCATTACCAGCTTTTAGCCAGCGCTAAGGCAGTGATTTTGGGGCATCAAATCGATCCGGAAAATAAAATCGGCTGTATGCTGCTGTATCCTCTGGCTTATGCGGCTACCTGCCGTCCCGACGATCAGATTATGGCCATGAAGAAATTAAATAAGACCTATTATTTCGGCGATGTCCACTGCCGGGGCTACTACTCCAATGTCTGCACCTCTATTCATCGGGAATTAAATGCTTACCCGGCCATGGAACCCGGAGATGATGAGATTCTCCGGCAGGGCACTGTAGATTTTGTGGCCTTTAGCTACTACTTCTCCGCCGTAGAAGGCCAGGAGGTGGAAACTACAGAGGGCAACTTGGTATCCGGCGGTAAAAATCCCTATCTGCCCGCCACCGCCTGGGGTTGGCAAATTGACCCCCTGGGTCTGCGTACTTCCTTAAATTACCTGTATGACCGTTATCAAAAGCCTCTGTTTATTGTAGAAAACGGTATGGGGGCTGTAGACACCCTGGAAGCAGACGGTTCCATTCAGGATGACTACCGTATCGACTACCTGGGCCGCCATATTAAGGCCATGATGGATGCTGTGGAACAGGATGATGTTCCGGTTATGGGATATACCCCCTGGGGCTGCATTGATCTGGTTTCCGCCGGAACCGGAGAGATGAAAAAGCGCTACGGATTTATCTATGTGGATAAAGATGACGAAGGAAACGGCACCTTGGAGCGAAGGAGAAAGAAGAGCTTTTATTGGTACAAAGAAGTCATCCGTACTAACGGGGAGTGCCTGAAATAAATCCTCTAATAGGCATTTAGACCGGGAATCCGATAAAAACCGGACTATCATAAGGATTCTTAAGGAATCCTTGAATTATAAAGGCTTATAAACAGTCATTGGCAAGGCTTGTGGCAAATGTAGAAAAGCACATCTTATGTTGAAAATAGGGTTACAAGTCTTGAATATTTTGAGATCGGACAATTAGTTGCAGCTAAAATTGCAGAAAAATTTTCATCAACTCATGATGTTGTGAAAGGCTTCAAATTAGGTGATACGGAGTATGATGTGATTGCTAGAGGTAAGGGGTTCCTCGATAAAGACTATATTTTCGAAATAAAATATTTTTAATCAATGATTACAGAAAAATGGTATACTCGAACAATCGAACAAATAGAAAAACAATCCCAAAATTATTCAAATATGGCTAATCGATTACCCTATAGAGAAATTATAATTGTAACTGAAAAAGAAAATTATGTTCAAGTAAAAAACTTCATATAATAAATAAGCTCTGGCAGATGCTCTGAATTATTATAAGGAAAAAATATGGAAAAGGAAACAAAATAGATAATTACATGATTTCTTTAAGCCGTATCTTGGAGTATTTGAAATCATATAGGTTAGACCGCTTCGGCTGTTTTAAATAATTAGAAAGGAGGATATCACTCAATCTGCCGAAACGTTTTAATAAACTATCTAAAGAAAAGAGGATCCCAAATATGAAGGAAAAACAAAAACTAAGCAAATTGCTGTTGATATCACTAATCATCGGCATAGCATATCTGATTTATAGCGCTGTATATTGGAGCGGTACCGCCGGAAGCGGCAGCACTGGCGCAGAACAGTTAGGAACAGGCCTTGCCATGGCCCTAGTTACGCCGCACCTTATCTGCACCGTAATAGCAGTTATTTTCAATGCACTGGGATTATTCATGCGAAAACGCGGATTTGCTTTGACAGGCGCCATTTTATACACTGTAGCCCTGGTTCTCTTCCCCATTTATTTTATGTTTGTTATTGTTGAAATGATTCTTTCATACATAGGCTTTGCAAAAATGCCTAAACATTAGAATCTATTAAAAACGCTCCGCTATTACAGATTGGTTACAGAACAAAACAAAGAATGGCTTCCAAAATCAGGGCAAAAAACTTTTAAATTTTCTATTTAGACTATAAATCAATGATTTATAAAGCAGAACTGAAAAAGGCTGTAAATCCACAGGTTTTATGAGAAAACCTTGGATTACAGCCTTAATCTTAAGAAGCAGATAACGGGAATCGAACCCGCCTCCCCAGCTTGGGA
>JAETNT010000056.1 GCA_021772025.1 Enterocloster bolteae
GCATTTTGAAATAAATTTCGTGTTTTTCTTTGGTTTTCTCTTACTTCTTGTTGAATTGTATATGTTCTATATACATCTTGTTTTCCCACTCTCCTGCTCTTTGCCTTGGATGGAGTTTTTGACCCTCTGCGTCCTTTTGCCAGCCTGCTTTCATTCGCTTTCGATCTGCTTTCATTTTTTAATTTTCTTAACTTCTATACCCATATCATAACGCTGGGTTTTCTCCTTGTTGAGGGATACATAGGGGATTTTATAATATTATAGCCTGCTTGTGGTCGGTTGTAAATCATTATGGCCCGGATGGATTTCAGGTCAACAAGATGAGGGCTATATCAACATTAGGCAAGCACTTGTCAAACAAGAGAATGGTAGGATTTTTGATATTGGTACGACCAAAAATAAAGGTTCACGCCGAAAAGTGCCAGCCACACCAACAATATTCCATTATTTTGATGAGCTGGAGAAACTCCTTCAAAATAATGGGAGCAGGAAAAAATCAGTTTCTATTGGAAATGGGGAGTTCATCATAGTTGATAGAAATGGGAATATTGTTGATGAGCATGCCTTTGGAGTAAACATAGTTCGCTATCTACAAAATAAAGGGGATTGTAAAAGGTTTACTCTGGGGATGCCACGGCATTTCTACCAAGACCAGCTGGACATTTTAGGGGCGAATGTCAATGATGTGGAAAAAGCTGTGGGACATGCCATTGAAACCGTAGCGGAAAAGCACTATAAAGTCAATGAGCAGTATATTAAACGGTTACTTCCTTATGTTGAGCAGTTGGGAACCATGTTAGAAAATGCTGAAAAGGCAGTTTAATTTTCGGTTGACTTTGGTTTTTTATCGTGCTATGATGAAGTTGTAAAAAGGGTGGCGGTGTTGCTGCCACCCTTAGGGTGATTAACGATTGCTTATGCAATCGTCGTTTGACCCATCAGACGCCGCCAAGCTTGCTGATGGGTCTTTTTCTGTTCGTCCTTTTTGGTGCTGTATGTAAGATTTACACTTTTCGGCTAATGTAGCAATGCCTACCAAGATACTCACAATACGGCTAAGGATTTCAAGGAAAATCATAGCCTCATCCTCCTTTCTCTGGTGTTTACACACCTGTGGCACAAGCTTAAACTGGTTAAGCCTGTCCCAAAGGTGTGCATTCTCCAAATAAGGAGTGCCCACTTGTCTGCCTCTGACCTTCTTATTATAGCGGATTTTGTTGATATTGGAAAGAGAAAGTTTATCAGAATTGACGAAAAGAAAATTCAGTTTAAGAAAGTTCTGCTTCAGATCATAAAGTTCTGCTTCAAAATGAGATGCTGTCGCTTCAATTCCCATTACTTCTGCTTGCAATTTCTAGCTTTCCGCTTTCAAACGAAAATGGCGTATATGGGAAAATAAAGTTTTTTATAGGTAGAATGGGTGCTTTCATAGTTCCGGCATATACGCTTCATACCCGTGGTGTCGAGAGTTCAAATCTCCCTTCCGCTATTGAGAAGAGCACTTTTGAGAGAAAGGTGCTCTTTTTTTGCGTGCATTATAAAATAAATTTATTGTTTTTCTTTGGTTTTCTCTTACTTCTTATTAAATTGTGTATGTTCTATATACATCTTGTTTTCCCCTCTCCTGCTCTTTGCCTTGGATGGAGCTTTTGACCCTCTGCGTCCTTCTGCCAGCTTGCTTTCATTCGCTTTCGATCTGCTTTCATTTTTGAGGGATACATAGGGGGATTTTATAATATTATAGCCTGCTTGTGGTCGGTTGTAAATCATTATGGCCCGGATGGATTTCAGGTCAGATTGTCAGGTTGGAGGAAATAGGGGCCAGAACGATTTTAAGGGGGTAAAGGGGTTCTGGGGGATTAAAAAATGGCATATGCCCTAATTTCACGATATGATTTCTGTCTAATATCACTCTATCCTTTACTTGTCAAACAAGAGAATGGCAGGATTTTTGATATTGGTGCGACCAAGAACAAAGGCTCACACCGAAAAGTGCCAGCCACACCAACAATATTCCATTATTTTGACGAGCTGGAAAAGTTGCTCCAAAAAGATGGGAGCAGGAAAAAATCAATTGCCAAGGGAAATGAGGATTTCATCATAGTTGACCGAAATGGGAATATTGTTGATGAACATGCTTTCGGAGTAAACATGGTTCATTATCTCCAAAGAAATGGGGATTGTAAAAGGTTTACTCTGGGGATGCCACGGCATTTCTACCAAGACCAGCTGGACATTTTAGGGGCGGATGTCAATGATGTGGAAAAAGCTGTGGGACATGTCATTGAAACCATAGCGGAAAGACACTACAAAGCCAATGAGCAGTATCTTAAACGGCTATTGTCATATGTTGAGCAGTTGGGAACCATGTTAGAAAATGCGGTTTAACTTTTTCTTGACTTTGGTTTTTTATCGTGCTAAGATCCTGTTTTTGACAGTTTGAAAGAACATAAAACGCTGTATAGCCTTTATTTCCGGGCCCTACAGCGTTTTTTCCCTTCGTTGTGCTCTTGGGTAATTTATTTCCTTCCTTTACTCTTTTTCTGAATTTCTTTCATTTTTTGTTTTGTAATAAACTGGTAGTCTGTCCGAAATCCGCAGACCTCATGCAGAGCATCCGTGATTCCTTCTCTCTTATATAAAGGCATATACCCCTGACCTTCCACATCAGCAAAATTCATTTCCTTTAAGGCAGTTAGGATTTCCTCACAGGTATAGGCTCCGCCAAGCTTTCCTTCCAACAGCCGATAGATTAAAAGCGCTAAAAAGCATATCAGAAAGTGGGCTGTAATACGGTTTTCCAGACGGACGAAGGCCGGCCTTGCCTCAAACTCCGTCTTCATGATCCGAAAACATTCCTCAATCTTCCATCTTCCCTCACTGACTTTCAAAATGTCTTTTACCTCATCCTCAAGCAGATCCGTACACACTGCATACAGACCGTCATATCTCGCTTCCTCCGCGATTTTTTCCTCATCCAAAAAATAATGGATTTTCGCCTTTTCCCCCTCTTTGGTCACGGCCAGTTTCCCCACAAACCTTGCCGGATCATTTGGGTTTTTCCGTTCTGTCTTGCGTTTTCCCGATGCGATCATCTTCTGTGCCCGCTCAATCTGCCTTCTTCGGATTTCCTTCTGATAGGCGGCGTATTTGGGTGAATAGGTAATAATCAGCCGTTGGTCCAGCTTCTTGGTAGCATAAGGCTCTTCCTTATAAAAGATATAGCAGGCATCCTGCTCCTCAAGAGCGTTGATGTCTACAGGCTTATCATCCAGGACACGTTTGAAGCCTTTGGGATTCAGAGCCCATTCCCTGTCCTCCTTTGGCAGTTTTTTGATCGACTGTGTAACGATGAATGCCCTCTTGCCCATATGATTCAGTTCCCGGTTCGACTCGGAGCCCAGCCCCGCGTCACAACAATAAATAAATTTCTCATGGCCGAAATCGGCCAGCACCTTTTGCTCCAAAGGTTTTAAAGATTTTTGCTCGTTCTGATTACCAGGGAAAAGGGAAAAGGCCAGAGGAATCCCCTGTCCGTCTGTGAACAGCCCCATCTGGATAATCGGGTTGGGGCGGTTTTCTTTACTTTTTCCATATTGTTTGTCCCCCTCTGCCTGTTCGATTTCGAAATAATAATTCGTGCAGTCATAATAAAGGATGCCGTCCATTCGTTTGGTGACGAAATTGCTGTTTTTATAAACCTCAGCCTGGATCAGGCCGCATTCCTCAGCGAGGACATCCAGAGCCCGGTAGATATCATGCTCCTCATAAGAAGGGGGTTCCAGGAAATCCATGGCTGCACGATAAGAAGCGGACTTGCTGCTGGGTTCCAGGATTCTTGTGTAAACCAAATCTGATAAGATAGCATTGATATCATAATGGAAGTGATGTTTATCCCTGATTTTTCGGCAGATACGGTCAAAGCCCAGTTGATAATAAACCGCCTGAGGGAAGAGATATCCCCCTTTAAAAAGTTTTTGCTGGTGATAATCCAGGGGTCTGTCCGCGTGAAAAGGAATCAGTACGGTTTTAGCCTGGTTTTGTATTTTATATTTTTCTGTTTCGATTCTGGCTTGTTCCTTTGCCCAGGCCATGACACCGTTCCTGTCAGTACCAAGTTGTTCGGAGAGTTCTCTAAGCGTACCAAGTTTACGGATGGTTTTGGAAGTACTCTTTCCTTCGTTGTTGACATAAGACTTGGTGATATAAAAAGATTCGGAATTTTTAGACTTTGTAGTAGTCACTTTCATGGCAAGCCCTCCCTGTAACCATTATATCATAAATTGCTAAGAATCGCTATAATATAAAACGAAAAATTTTGACAAAAAAATATAGGCTTTACAGGGCCTAAGAGTACTTTTTTTATTATTAAACTGTCAAACACCCGTTAAACGGCTATTGTCATATGTTGAGCAGTTGGGAACCATGTTAGAAAATGCGGTTTAACTTTTTCTTGACTTTGGTTTTTTATCGTGCTAAGATGAATTTGTAAAAAGGGTGGCAGTGTTGCTGCCACCCTGGACGATTAACGGTTGCTTTCGCAATCGTCTCTCGACCCATCAGACGCCGGCAAGCTTGCTGATGGGTCTTTTTCTGTCCGTCCTTTTTGGTGCTGTATGTAAGTTTTACACTTTTCGGCTAATGTAGCAATGCCTACCAAAATACTCACGATACGGCCAAGAATTTCAAGGAAAATCAAGGAAAATCATGACCTCATCCTCCTTTCTCTGGTGTTTATTCATATCCCATTCTCTCTCTTTATTTATTATCTTCTGATATGAAAAAGCAGAGGGCTTCCTACTCTCTGCTTTTTATATTTTCCGTTATAAGCCTTCCCGCAATTTGCTTATAATTGCTTTTGCAAGAATGGCAAATTGTCTTCTCTTAATGATATTGTTTGTAGCCGAACTCTCAAGATACCCTTTTTCATCATAGCTGAAAAACATATCGGTTATGACCATGCGCCAGATCCTCTCGCTGAATCCGTTAATCTCTTTTGCAAGACCGTGAAAATCCTGGCAGAAAGAATCTAAGATTTCGTCTTTTATCTTTAAATCATAGCTTTCAAATAAGCTGGTAAACATCTTGCTGATGCCATTAATGTCAAGATTATCAAATCTGACTTTGTTTTGATTGATCTCTTGGCTGTAAGAATAATTACTCATGAATTCTCCATCTCCCCTTTTCTTATACTCGGCAGTGTGCACCTCTTCCTTATTATGCCGTGAGGCCGCGGTGCACGCTTTCGTCCGCTTCGCTACCGTTCGCTGGCGGGCCTTTTCATTTGTCCTTTTCCGCACTGCTTTTGGCTTTCGTGAACATTATACCATATCCGCTAAGCTCGTGGAAGACCTCGCTAAGCGGCTAGGTATGTGTTCTCACTAGACTCGGGAAATACCTCGTCAAGTGTTCACATTATACCATATTTTTAGCACAAAGGAACCATCTCTTGTGTAAACATACAATCTATCCCCCTCTGACTTTAGCAAATACCTATCATTTATTATAGACAAAACCCTTGAAAACCTCAATCAGGTTTCAAGGGTTTTTTTAATATGGATATTTTCTTTCTTCCCGGCGGCGGCATTCGTTCCCGCTTATATTCTTTAATCGTCTCCTCAATGATCGTATAGTCACGCTCAAACAGTTCCTGGCTAATCTGCTTATCCAGCATCTCTTCTGAAACTTTCAGGAGAATTTTCTCCGTCACAAAAGCTTTACTCTTCTCCCGGTACTTGGGCATCTGATTTATTTCCTGAATATGAGCCAGTTCCGGCCGCCATAAAAGTCCCAATTTTGCCCGGAGGACCCTGCCAGGATTCTTTGCCGCTTCCCGCAGCATATAAAAATCCGCTCCATTTTCCATCTGCTCAACTGTAATGATTCCCCACCATTCCGGCACATGTTCTTCAATATGTCTGCCATGTCTGGAACCTACCGCCACATAGTTATAGTCAAAATAGCGGTCATAGTCCTTTACCTGCCTTGCCAGCCGCCCGTAGCTGTCCGCATCGCTTTTAATCTCGATTCCCGTAAGATTCCCGGGGTGTACCATGAGCACGTCGGCCCGGGACCTTCCCATCCGCTTTTCTTCTATAATCCGTACTTTCCCATAACGTTCCTCCAGAAAGTCAAATAATGGCTCCCGGATGTCCTTGTCATATAACATTTATTTCGCTTCCTCCCCGGTCTGTCTGCCATTACTATATATGATTTTCAAAGAATTATCAACAGAATCTAAGTCTAAAAGAAACGAATGCACACGGGAGAAGGAAAACCTACGCGCTGCTTCTCTGCCAGCCTCCCATCCCGTCCAATAGAAAATACCACAATAGTATCGCTTTCCTGATTTCCTGCCAGCACATATTGTCCGAATGGATCCACACAGAAATTTCTGGGAGTTTTCCCGCCGCAGCAGACCCTTTCTATCAGCTCCAGATCCCCGTTTTTTTCTACACGGAAGCAGCAGATGCTGTCATGTCCTCGGTTGGAAGCATAAAGGTACCGTTCATCCGGCGTCAGGTGCAAATCCGAACAGATATTGTTTTCTGCCGGAAACCCCTCCGGTAATGTAGAAATCTTTTGTTGGAAAACAAGTCCTCTCTCTTCGCAGCGATAGTGTACCACACTGCTCGCCAGCTCATGAATCAGATAAAAATGCCTGCCGTTCCTGGAAAATACTCCAAAACGCGGACCGCTTCCCGGCTCTGTCTCTACATCTTCTTCCAAAGCAGACATTATGCCATCTTTTCCTATTGCATAAATCTTTATTTTGTCTATTCCCAGATCCGGAACCAACATACGGCTTCTGCTTTCCTGGAAAATAGTTCCATGAGCATGAGGGCCCTTCTGGCGCACCGGATGAACGCTGCTTCCTTCATGCTGAAAAGTCCGGCGCTCTCCTGTCATATTGCCTTCCTTGTCCAGAGGAAAAATCGATACGGAACCGCTTGCAAAATTCGCCACGGACAAAAAACTTCTGTCAGGAGACATCTCGATGTGGCAGGGATCGGTTCCCCCGCTGTTGGTACTGAATTCCTCTCGTAAAATGCCGTCTTTAAAGCTTACTTGAGTCACACCGCCCCCAAATTGTCCCTGATATTCCTTCGCCTCGTTTACCGCATATATTTTTTTATATCCCTGATCCATACAGAAATAAGATGGATTCGTCAGTTTCAGGCACTTCAGGACTTCAATTCTTCCATCCTCAAATGAACAGAAATAGATTCCCTGGCCTTTTCCATAAAAAGTTTGGCCGGTTCCGAATAAAATCGGATCTGTATAGGTTCCAACGCACAAATACTGTTTCATCTTCTCCTCCGCTGTCGAACTGTTGTTATTTGCCATATGTATCATTCAGTTTATTGGTAATCTTACATGCTTCAATAATAAACCGATCTCTTTTTTTCATATCATCCTCGATCCTGCGTTCCGTCCAGTCATAAAACCCCTTTCCGGTTTTGGCTCCCAGATATCCGTCTGCAACCATCTGGCGAATATATTCATTGGCATGCTTCTGAGCGCAGATATCCGGCAAAACCGTCTCCTGCACGGAAAGTCCCAAATCTGTCCCAATGGCATCCAAATGTTTTAAGGGCCCCCACACAGGAAAACGCATTGCCATTCCCGCTGCAATGGCAGTATCCACATCCTCCGCCGTTGCAAGACCGCTGGCTACAATGTCAATAGCTTCCCGGATAATCGCCTGAAACACGCGGTTTGCAAGTTGTCCCGGAAGGTCCCGGCGGACCAGTACCGGCGACTTCCTCCATCCCTTTAATTCATCGCGAACCATTACTGCCGTCTTTTCTGCCGTCTTTTCTCCCATCACCACCTCCACCAGAGGAACCAGGTGGGCAGGAAGCCAAAAATGGGTGGTTATCGTCCGCTCCGGATAACGTGTACAGTGCCGGCTAATCTCCGTGATCCGAAGACCGCTGGTATTAGAACAGATGGGCACCTCTCCGGGCAGAATCTGATCCAGCGTTTTAAACAGCTCCTGTTTCGCTTCCAGCTTTTCCACAATGGCTTCAATCACCATGAAGGCCTGCTCCGCCTCAGCTTCTATGTCCGTGCCTGCCTTGAAAAGCCCTGCGGCCCTCCCGGCTTCTTCATAGGATGCCAGCCCCTGTTCCTCCCTAAGCCGAATACATTCCACTGCTTTCTCGATCCCTTTCTCAGCCTGTTCTCTCGACAAATCCACCATTGTTACCGGATGACCTGCCAGCGCGGCCATTGCGCCGATTCCGCTTCCCATCATTCCTGCCCCGACTATCATTACTCGATTTCTCATTTCCCCAAACCTCCTTCTTTCTTTGGCATTTTATGATGCCCGGATCAAAAGGTGTTTTGACCCTGGCATCATTTTATGGATGAATGACTACTTTAATAGAACCATCTTTTTTATGTTCAAATACGTCTATTGCCTGTTCATACTCTTCCAGCGGAAAGGTATGAGTCACCAGTTTTTCTCCCCGAATTGCTCCGGAGGCAAAAAAATGCAGCACTTTGTCGGAAACATTGGGATTTGCCTTAGCGCCGACTACTCGAATTTCATTAAAATTAATTATGTTCATGGGAAGCTGCGCTTCCGAGTGTTTATAAGTGGCAATAATTGCCACAGCGCCCGCTTTTCGTACCATACGACATGCTTTATCCGGAGAATCCGGCGCACCGGAGCACTCCATTACCTCATCTGCGCCAATCCCGTCTGTCAGTTCCAACACCCTCTGTACCGGATCCTCCTGCTCGAAATTAATGCAGACATCAGCCCCCAGTTCTCTGGCCTTTTCCAGCTTAGCCCCGCGCCCTATCACAATAACGCGGCCGGATCCCATAGCTTTACATTCCATCATGGCGCACAGACCTATAGGTCCCGGACCGATAATTACGCTGGTTCCCCCTGGTGTTACACCTGCCAGCTCCACGCCGTGCATAGCCACTCCCGCACAGTCACACATAGAAGCCACATCATAACTGACTTCGTCCGGAATCCGATGAAGGGCGCTGGTCTTATAGACATTATACTCACTATTGGCACCCTGCCAGTAAAAACCATAATGGCGGTGCCCCATATCCAGGCGGCCGTCATGGCCGTCCTTTCCGTAATTCAGGCACACTGTATAATGTCCTCTCTTGCAGTTATCACATTTTCCGCATCCCACATGAGCTTCTCCTGCTACCCGGTCACCCACCTGAAATCCGTCCACCCCCTCTCCCAGCTTCACAATCTGTCCGGCCCACTCATGACCCATAATAAAAGGAAAATACGGCGGCCAGTTGGCAAACTGATATCCTCCATGGATCATCTTCGGATCAGAACCGCAGATTGCCACCGATTTAATCCGGCACAGAACTTCTCCCGGCCCCGGTTCCGGAACAGGAACTCTGGCAAGCTCCAAATGGTCATATGCAGTCAGCGTCATCGCCTTCATGGTTTTCGGAATTATAAAATCTCCCATAATCATTTCCTCCTCAGCAGTTATTTAGCTTATACACTATCAAATTTTATATGATTATTAGTTTTTACTTAACAAAATATTGATTTTCCCTTATGCATCTGATATAATGTGAACACTTAACCAGGCCTTTTCAAACCCAAAAGGGGGGGGATTTCATGACAATACGCAGTTTAAGAATCTTTGTGGAGGTTGCAGAGAGCGGCAAGATCAGTGACACTGCCCGCAAACTATATATTACTCAGGCATCGGTCAGCCAGTGCATCTCCGAAATCGAAAAAGAATATAATATCCGCCTGTTTGAACGTTTATCAAAAAAGCTGTACCTGACCCCCAGCGGCAAACAGCTTCTGGAATACGGCAGGCAGCTTCTGGCTTATAATAAGATGGTGGATGATTTTCTGCTCCAGTCCACCAGAGGGCGTATTCTCCGGGTAGGCGCTTCCCTCTCTACCGGCGCTTCCATCTTAAGTGACCTTATCACTCTCATGAAGCAAAAGCATCCAGACGTAAAGAACCAGATTGTCGTAGCCCGTAATTCCATTATTGAGGAAAAACTTCTGGACAACGACCTGGATATCTGTTTAAACGATGTACAACCCAGCAGCAGCGATTTGATCTGTTCTCCCATTATGCGGGATACTCTGGTACTAATCTGCAGCCGCAGCCACCCTCTGTGCGGACGCAAAAACATTATGCTCAAAGATCTTGCCGGTGAAAACCTCATCGTGCGGGATAATACCAACAACGCCTCCACCCGCCTGGAACAGCTTCTCAGCGAGCGCAAAATCCCATACAATGTCTCCTGGGTATGTGCAGATACTCTTGCCAGCAAAAAAGCGGTATGCAGCGGCCACGGCATCTCCACCATCTCACAGAGGCTCATTCGCGACGAAGTAGAGCAAGGGCTGCTGTGGCCTCTGGAAATTCTGGACGCAAACATGGATCGAACCTTCAACCTGCTGTATCACAAAGACAAATATCTGACTGATTACATGAACGACTTCATTCAGTTGGCAAAGGATTATGAAAATCTCTATGCCAACTGACACTTTGTTACGATTCTTCAAAGGTAAAGGCCGTTCTTGCCAAATTTTGGAAACCGCGAAGAGCCGCAATCGCCTCATTTACTTCTTCCAGCTTCCATGTCTTGCAGACATAAGGATCGATAATTCCTTTCTCAACCAGCGCAATTGCCTCTTTGAGAGCCTGGGGAGAAGATCCCCGGAGCCCGATAATCTCCTTTTCCTTTATCACGACTTCCTGAAAATTTACGGTAAAAGTATCCGCCGCATAGGCGGCAGCAATTACCTTGCCCCCCGGACGCAGGCAGCGCAGTTCTTCATCAATGCTGCTGTCTGTTCCGATGAGATCTACCACCACATCACACATTTCTCCGCTTGTCAAACGTGCAATCTCCTCCTGAAGATTCTTTTCGCGGACATTGATGGTTCCATCGGCGCCGAATTTCCGCGCTAATTCCAGCTTAGCTTCCGTCCGTCCCGATGCATATACCTCGGCGCCCAGATACTTTGCAATCTGTATCCCCTGCACTCCCAGGGCTCCCATACCTGCCAGCAGCACCCTGTCTCCGGCTTTTACCTTGCCCTGTACCTTTATCCCATTGTACATGCAGGCAACAGCATCCGGAATCACCGCCGCGCTTGTCCAAGGGATATGTTCCGAGATGGGCATTACATTTTCCGCCGGAATCACCGCATACTCTGCATGAGAGCCGTTTCGTTCAAATCCGATCCGGATTCGGTTCAGGCACAGGTTCTCCCGCCCCATCCTGCACATTGCACATTGGTGGCAAACCACATCAATCCATCCGCACATATGCTGTCCAATGGGAATATTGTCTACTCCTTCTCCCAGCTTTACCACGATTCCTGCCATCTCATGCCCCGGAGTATACGGCGTTTTTACTGTCTTTAAAACCCCGTCCTGAATATGGACATCTGTCATACACAAGCCGCTGGCCATAACTTTTACCAAAACTTCTCCCGGCCCCGGTTCCGGAATCGGAAGCTCCTCCACCGCAAAGGGCTGGTGAAACTCCTTAAGGACTACTGCTTTCATTGTATTTTTCTTTATTTTTTTCTCCATCGCTTTTCCTTCCGTTTTTCCTTATTTTTTCTTAATATTTTTCTGGATATCAATTGCAACCGCAAAGAGCATAATCAGGCCGCGGGCCAGATTGGTATAGTAAATATTTACTCCCAGATAAACCAGTCCGTAGTTGATAACCTGCAAAAGCATAACGCCCACCAGAACACCTCGGATTGTACCGATACCGCCGCGAAGGGATACTCCTCCGATGACGCAGCCTGCAATCGCATCCAGCTCATAGCCATTTCCCATCTCATTTGTAATGGAAGCAATCCGGCCCGCTTCCAAAAATCCTGCAAACGCATAGGTACAGCCTGCCATAAGGTAAACCATCAAAGAAGTCTTTACCACGCTGACACCGGAAACCGTCGCCGCTTCCGGATTGCCGCCGCAGGCAAACATATTGCGGCCCAATTTAGTGCGGTTCCATACAAACCAGTAAAACAGCGCCACCAGAACCGCATAGATGACGATATAAGGAATGCGGATCCCTCCCAGATAGAACTCTCCCTGGCAGAATTTCGTATAGGACCTGTCAAGACCGGAGATAGGGGTTCCGCCTGTCAAACGATCATAGTAAACAGACATAGCGCCGTAGATTGCCATCTGCATGCCAAGAGAGGCAATCATCGGAATCATCCTGAGCTTTGATACCAGCAGGGAGTTGATCATGGAACACACCGCACAGAACATCATAGAGATCAGAAGCGGCAGCAAAAGAGGCAGGCAGGGAATATTCGGATACAGTTTAATACTGTAGTCCGACGCCTGAAGCAGCACCGAGCAGATAATCGCTGACAGGCCAATCTGCCTTCCTGTAGACATATCCCGGCCGCCGATGATACAGATGCTTGCGCTTGCCAGCGCCAATACAATACGGGGAGCTGCCTGCTGCAAAATAAATGTAAAGTTTCTTATCGATAAAAATTTGGGTTCAATGGCAATGATAACCAATAGCAAAACCAGCAGAACAATATAAATCGTAGAATTCAAAAGCTTTTGCTTGACAGCCCTGACATTTAATTCTTTATTCACAATGAGCACCTCTCTTCATTTATCACAGATATTTAGCAGACATCTTAAAGATTTTTTCCTGATCCATCTGGGATGCCGGTTCAATTCCCGCAACCCGGCCATTACTCATAACCAGAATCCGGTTTGCCACTCCCAAAAGTTCCGGCATTTCAGAAGAAATGAAAATCACCGCTTTTCCTTCTTTTGCAACATTGATCATCAACTGATAGATCTCATATTTTGCCCCCACATCGATCCCTCTGGTAGGTTCATCCATCAGCAGAATTTCCGGCTCGGTAAGCAGGCACCTTCCGATAATCACCTTCTGCTGGTTGCCTCCTGACAGATTGCTGATAGGAGTCTGGGCGGAAGGCGTTTTTACTGCCATAGAATCGATTACCCACTGTGCATCCTCACGCATTTTAGCTGGAGAAATAAATCCAAAGCGGTTTGTGCAGCGGTTCAGACTGGATATGTTGGCATTGTCTTCTACGCTCAGCATGGGAATGATGCCTGTAGCGCGGCGTTCCTCTGAAACCAGCGCCAATCCGTGTTTCATGGCATTAACCGAATTTTTAGGCACAAACCGCTGATTTCGAAATGTAATGGTTCCGGTATCAATACGTCGGAGTCCGAACAGCGCTTCCATCAGCTCTGTACGGCGGGCTCCTACCAGGCCTCCGATTCCCAGAATTTCTCCTGCATGAACCTCAAAAGATACATCCTGAACCTTCGGTTCATAGTAAGTCGTCAAATGTTCTACCTTTAGAATCACATCCCCGATCTTGGCGTCATTTTTCGGGAAGCGGTCCGCCAGGTCACGGTTTACCATATAATGAACCAATTTATCTGCATTTAAGTTCTCCACCGGCTCTGTACAGACATACCGCCCGTCCCGCATGACCGTTACAGAATCCGAAATTGACAATACTTCATCTATCTTGTGGGAAATGAAGACAATTCCACATCCTGCCTTTTTCAGACGTGCAATAATTTCAAACAATTTTTCTGTTTCCTTCTCTGTCAACGAAGAGGTCGGTTCGTCCATAACAATAATTTTTGCATTCCACGATGCCGCCTTTACAATCTCCACCATCTGCCGCATAGAAACAGAAAGATCGCTGATCTTTGTCCTGGGGTCAATGTCAATCCCAAATTCCTTCATCAGCTTCTCTGTATCCTGCAGCATTCTCCCGTCATCAATCTGACCGAACCGGGTAGGGTATCTGCCCAGCCAGATATTATCCGCCACATTACGCATTTGCACCTGTTCCAGCTCCTGATGAATCATGGAAACTCCGTGATTTAATGCATCATAAGGGCTTTTAAAATTAATTTCCTTCCCGCTCAGCCTGATTTCCCCGGCATCCTTGTGATAGATGCCGAACAGGCATTTCATCAAGGTGGATTTTCCGGCACCGTTTTCCCCCATCAGCGCATGGACCTCACCGGGGCGGACATTCAGGTGCACATGATCAAGCGCCTTAACGCCTGGGAAGGATTTGCATATATCTTTCATTTCCAGCAAATATTCTGTACCCATAGCAGCCTCCTGTTTTTATATTCGCAAAGAATCCTGTGGTTTCATTTTGCCTCACCCTCCGGATATCCCTTAATCAAAAGAGGCGGGATGCGATAAACGCACCTCGCCACGCTCTTCTGATTTCCAGTTATCAGTCTTCACGGGTTGCCCTATCGTAAGCATCCTTTGCAAAATCCACATTATCCTTTGTGATACCGGTCAGCACGATATAAACAATCTTGGGATTCTTCTCACTAAATTTCACGTCCTCATCGAAACCATACAAAAGATCCCCATAAGTCTGATCATTCCCCATTGCCGCAGACAGTGCCATCTTGATGCAGGTGGTTCCCTGCCACCACGGATCTGTCAGAACAGAAGCATATTGAATGCCGTCCCGAATATAAACCTGAGCGTCCGGAAGGCAGTTAGAGGCCAGCACATACACGCCGCCTTCTTCATTCAGCAAGCCTGCAGACATATAAGACGCAATGGCGCCTGCCGCCTGGGCATCGGTGTGGGCCAGTGTCAATTCAATATCATCGCCGTATTTGCCAACCCATGCATCCGCAATCTCTTTACAGTTGGCTGTAGAATTATTGCTGTTCTGCTGTTCCAGCAAAAGCAGGGTATCTTTATACTTAGATTCTGCGATACGAGTTTTCACTGTTTCATAGCAAATAGACATATCCTCATTTGGCGGCCCCTGGATATAAAACATGTTGATCTTTCCGTCTCCATTCTTGTCCACATCGTCAAAGTTTTCATCCAGCAGTTCAAAGATCATATCCATCTGCATATGAGCCTTGCTTTCGTTGTCCGCGCCGATAAACCATGTCCGTTCAAAATCGCTGAGGGACGGGCCGTCTACTTTGGTATTAAGAAAAATAACCGGAACTCCGGCCGCCTCACATTTTTGTGCAATTGCACTTGCGCCGGAAGATTGAACCACGTAGCAGATCAATACATCCACACCCCTGGCCAGCATGGTATCCACAGCGTCATTCTGCTTTGCCTGATCGTTCTGAGCATCTGACATGTAATACTGGATATGTTTATTCTCACATTGGTCAAACCAGTTCAGCATAGCATTTCTCTGCCAGCTGCACCAGTTGTTTGAATAGTTAAAAAGACTGATTCCTACTGTAATATCATGGTCGATTTCCGCAATCATTTGGTCAATTGTTTTCGCTGCCTCAGCTTCTGTGCTTACTTCTACCTCAGCTTCTGTTTTTGTTTCTTCTGCCGCTTTACTGGCGGCCGCAGGCGCAGCTGTCGTTTCCGGCGCTGGGCCGGAACAGCCTGCCAGCATTGCGCCTGTCAATGCAGCGATTGTTAAAAGCGATAGCAGTTTCCTCATATGTATTACCTCCTTAATGTATAATATAATCTAAAATTATAGTCTACTCTGTTTGGCAGTGCAACGACACCAGCCCTTCCAAATACTGGCAGCTCATCTTCAATTCCTGATAGTCCCGGCCGCAGTAAGATCCGTCGTGGTCAGCTGTAATCCACTCCGGCTCACATGCCATGATCTGCTTCATCATAGACGGGAAATTAACAATGCCATACCCTGTGGGGCGGAATTCAAACTGGTAATATGCTGTACCGCCGCGCCTGCCGTTCAACTCGTGAGCGGTCTTCAGTCGAACCGGCCCTTCCGCATAATAGTCCTTCATATGAATAACCTTACAGCGATCTGCATATTTTTCCAACATATAGGCAGGATCGCCTCCTCCAAGCATACACCATCCGATATCCGGAATATGCTGCAGAAGCTCCGCCGGAATCGGATCCAGAATATGTTCAATGGGATACTTCCCGTCTATCCGCGTCATAAAATCAAATCCATGATTATGGTACTGCAGGGTCATACCTGCTTTTTTTACTTCTTCTGCCACATGGTGGATAAAACGAATTCCTTCTAAAAAGTCTGCTCCCCCCGGATATTTGTCCTCCGGGATTCTGCAAATTGAAATATACTTGCTTCCAAGCGCCTTTCTTGTGGCAATCACCTCCTCAAGCTTTGCCTCAAATTCTATATAAGGAACATGATCCATCAGGATCTCAAGATGCGCTTCCTCCGCCGCCTGCCGTACTGCCTCAGGATCATTGCCATACAGTCCGCCCATCTCAAAAGCATCAAAACCAAGTTTTCCCAATTCTCGTATTACTCCAAACAAGTCTTTTTCCGCCTGATGGCGAACCAAAAAAATCGGTGTGGCAAAACGAGGTTTTTTCATAAAGATCCCCCCCTTCAGTAAGTCATAAATTCTTAAATTCATCTGCTTTCAATTCGTATCGTTATCCCTATTATACCCAGAGCGTCAGTCTTTTGTAAAATACGAATTTGCCTATATTTTATTAGTTTTTTACTTATGTATTTATTGTTTATTTTAATTTTTACCGTAAAACTCTGCTTTTCCGGTTTTTTGATATGCAATTATCTATTTTTGATAATTTTATGTTTTTATATAGTGCTATTTTTGATAACTATTCTGATTATTTTTGCTTTTTAAAATTTTATATTTTGTTATACAACCAATTTTTTCCTGCTTTCCTTCTTATTTTTTTCTCGTTTTTCATTTGATATTGTTTAGTAAATACCTTCGTTTTTATTATTTTTAATAAGTTTTTCTTGACATCCGTTTTTATCCGTGTTATCATGCGGTTAGAGCAGTCAAATCCCTCTCAGCAGTCTGACGAGGCATCAAACTTGTAACGCTGCAAAAGCTGCGGGGATTTGGCCCTTGCGGCAGTCGCCAAATGGATATGCCAGCATGCCCGCTTGGCTCGTTGCCCGCGGAAATAAAATATTAAACAATATATAAAGAAAAGGAGTGTTCATTATGTTCTGCACCAAAGAAAAATATCTCATTCGTTCCTGTGCTGATGGTGATGCGCCCACCTATACCTGCCCTAATGTCCACGAGGTATATCGTCCCGGTGAGTGCGGCTCTTACGAACTGGCAACCATTCTTGGAAACGAGCCGGCACAGCCCTTCGACGGAGACCCTAACGATTCCCGTAATTTTCATTATGTCCACATCACCTATCTCCCGGAAGGCGCATGTGTCGGCGAACATTACCACCGCGATAATGAACAGTTCTATCTGGTCATCGGTGGTAAGGCGGAAATCACCCTGTGCGGCGATAAGTTTGAGGCAGAGCCTTACACCATTGCTGTAATTCGTCCCGGCGGCTCTCACGGCATCAAAAACATCGGCAAAGGCACCCTGACTTATGTCTGCTGTGAGATCGAACCCGCGCGCAAGTATGATTATGAGCTTGCCGGTGAAAATTAATTCTCATGAATGCCTATAATTGCTTCGACAGTCAGACTTCCCCATGAATGATAAAAAGCTTCGCATACAGGTCCTATACCTGACAGCGAAGCTTTTTGTCTATATTGATTTATCAACACTTTCTTCTAGGAAAATTGCACAATTTCTCTGATAGTTATTACAAAAAAATAAAATATCGCCAGTTTTTATTAACATTTCATTAACCACCTTGTTACAGTCATATAATTATGCTATAATCAACATCAATTCGTCCATGACTATTCAGGTTAAATGAGGAAGGTTTTATGAAAGAGTTTTTCTGTAAATATAAGCATATTTGGATTTTATCCTACGGTTTGATATATCTGACCTGGTTTTTTTATCTGGAACGCACGGTCCGAAAGGGTTATCATGTCATCCATGTCCGGTTAGACGATTATATTCCTTTTGAAGAGATTTTTATTATCCCCTATTTACTGTGGTTTGCCTATGTGGCTGCTGCAGTTCTATATTTGTTTTTCACTAACAAGGAAGAATATTATCGGCTGTGTATTTATCTGTTCAGCGGCATGACTATCAGTTTAATTATCTGTACCTTTTATCATAACGGAACAGATTTCCGGCCTATCCTGGACGCAGATAAAAACATTTTCACCCGGTTGGTAAGTCGTCTGTATGTTGCGGATACGCCTACCAATGTATTTCCCAGCATTCATGTGTATAATTCCATCTGTACCCATGTAGCGGTATCTCGGAGTGAAGGGTTAAAGAAGTATCCCGTTATTCAGCGGTTCTCTGCCATACTGATGGTTTTAATTTGTATGGCTACCGTATTTTTAAAGCAGCACTCTGTTGTGGATGTGCTGGGCGGATGTATCATGGCTTATATTTTATATTATGTAGTATACGGCTATGGCTACGGATTTGAACGGAAAAAGGCTTCTCCGAAGATTTTAGGATAAAAAAGGCGCAGGGCCTTGTGCAGATAAGCAGCACAGGACCTGCGTCTTTTTGTATAAATAAACTAATTAAATCCGTAAAATTTCTGGGTGATTTTGTATCCGGCTACCGATACTTTTCTTCCGCTTTTTCCCGGCAAATTTACACCCTGGCCTAAAAACCCCCACCGCAGCCTTAGATAAAGCGCCAGATTACTCTGCTTCAAAAACTGCCAGAGTTCTTTTTTCTTCTGAAGGTTTTCCCGAGATTCGGAGCGGATAGCTAAAATAGAGGAAATCGTCATCATAATTTCCAGATAGTTGACCATATAGCGGCGCAGCTTACGGCAGGAAATTTTAGTAACGTCGTAATATCCAATCATCAGCTTAGTCACCAGAATCTGTTGATCAATCCGGCTAATCATCACCTGCTCGTTGACGGATTGATCCTCCCGGCCGATAAAATACCGGTAGAAATTTACGTCCAGATAATACAGGGTCTTTACATGGGGAAGGGGCTGGTATACAAAAATATTATCCACATAAAACGTATGCTTGGGAAGCTCCAGTCCGCACTGACGCAAAAGCTCAGTCCGGTAAATAACCGAGTGCATCAGAATATACTGCCCAATCATAAATCTCTTTACCTCGTCCCAGGTAATCAGCTTATCTACAGGAAGAGCCGTCCGGTAATTCATCACCTTTTTGTGCTTGGCTCCCTGTTTTTCATACACAAAATTGCTGACAAGCATATCCAAAGTCTCTTCCCCGTAAACGAACCGGCGCAGAGTTTTTAAAATTTTCTGGTAGGCCTCCTCATTTACCCAGTCGTCACTGTCCACTACTTTATAATAAATACCGGTAGCATTTCGAAGTCCGGCATTTACCGCCTCCCCGTGGCCTCCGTTTTCTTGATGGATGGCACGACAGATAGTCGGGTATTTCTCTGCATACTCATCTGCAATCTGGGCAGTATTATCTTTGGTAGAGCCATCATTTACAATCAATATTTCCACCTCTTCCCCGCCGGTAAGCAGAGTATCAATGCAGTGTCTCATATATGCTGCAGAATTATAGCAGGGAATTGCTATTGATAATAGTTTCACTCTCGTTCCTCCTCTAAGCTATCAGTAAAAGCTGTTCTTTGTAACCTTCGAATTTCTGCGGCGGCAACCCCCAAAGAAATGACTGCCGCAAAAACGGAAAGGGCCGGTATACGGGCTATAGCCGGCATCAAAATACCGTTCAGCACATAGACAGAGCCTATATTCATAGCGGCATGGGTCAGCCAGGCAGCAGTAAGACTCTGATACTTCTCCATTATGAAGGCCAGAATCAGGCCTAATCCGGCGGCATAAATCCCCTGAACCAGATTTCCGTGAAATAGGCCGAAAAATACGGCAGAAAAAATAGCGGCAGGAACCGCGCCCATTTCATCCCGAAGACTTAAGTATCCCATACCTCTAAATATCAGTTCCTCCGCCACCGGAATAACCAGACAGACCCCTATGAGCTGCATCCAAAAACCGGCATCCGCTATCTCTCCCACCGCTTTCTCTACTGCCGGAAACCACCTGACAAGAGGCGTAAAGCTCAACAGGAGATTCCCTGCAATACCGGATGAAATTCCCAGGATTATCAAATGTTCCCAATGATCCGGTGCTTTTAATCGAAGTTCTTTTACCAGCCCCCGCCGCAGAAGCCAATCCCTTTTATAAGGAAACCATAAAATCCCGGCCGTCAGCACTGCGCCCGGAAGAATCACAGCCACTGCATTCACCGGAAAAACCCCGGCTGTCCGGTATATTTCCGTAAAAGCAAAAACCGACATATAGTAAATCATCAGCGGATATATGGTTTTTAATACGGCTCTCAAAGCACTTCTTATCCTGTCCATAAGCTGTTTTCTCTTCCTGCCTTTTTGTTTCCTGACCACTATCATACCATGGTGATTTAGATTTTTCCACACATTTTTTGCAAAAACAAATTCCAGTTATTCCATCAACTTTTGGAACTGACATTATTTTAGTCATGTAATTTCATCGCTTTTACAGATACTAAAAAGGATTTGAAAAATGCTATCTGAAAGGAGCGGTTTTTATGAATTTTTGTAAATGCAGCGAACCGAAACAGCCTTTGGCAAAGCCTGGGGGATACCTGTTTCCCGGTATAGCTACCATACCGGTTCAGGAGTGGGAAGAACCCTTCTCCTCGGAAGAGGGTTTAAAGCGGGGCACTATTTTTCCGGTCCTTGCCATGCCTTTTTTTGCGGGAGGTGAGATTCATGGATAAACGCGGAGAAATGCTTCAAAAAATTAATGAGATCAGTTTTACCATCAACGATCTAACTCTCTATCTGGATACCCACCCCACCGACGAAAATGCCCTTACTGCTTTTTCCCGGGCCGCAAGTGAACGGAAAAACCTTTTGGAGGCTTATGCCAAAGAGTTTGAGCCTCTTACTATGAATTGCGTCTGTCCCGATACCAACAATCAAACCGGCAGCCATACTTCCTATCCGGACAAAAAACATTTTACCTGGGCAGACGGCCCCATTCCCTGGGATAATCAAGGAGGTGTACAGTAATGTGGACTTATGAAAAGCGGCTTCAATTTCCTGTTAACATCAAAATGCCCTGCCCTAAAACAGCCCAGCTAATCATTAGCCAGTTCGGCGGGCCTGACGGCGAGCTGGCGGCTTCTATGCGCTATCTTTCCCAAAGATACTCTATGCCATGTAAACAGATCGGCGGACTTTTAACCGATATCGGCACTGAGGAGCTGGCCCATCTGGAAATAATCTGCGCCATGATTTTCCAGCTGACCAAAAATCTTACCCCTGAGCAGGCCAAAACCGCAGGCTTTGACGCCTATTATATCGACCATACCACTGCTCTTTGGCCCCAGGCAGCAGGAGGTATCCCGTTTAATGCCTGCGAATTTCAGTCTAAGGGTGACGCCATTACGGATCTCCACGAGGATTTGGCTGCAGAACAAAAAGCCCGCACCACCTACGAAAACCTGCTGCGGGTTATCGATAACCCCGAAGTAAAGGAACCGCTGCGTTTCCTTCGCCAGCGTGAAATCGTTCATTATCAGAGGTTCGGAGAAGCTCTGGAACACGTAAAGGCCCGGTTGGATTCTAAAAACTTCTACTATTTTAACCCGGAATTTGACAAGCAGTTAATAAAAAAATAGTCAACTTCCCAAAATATCGTCAAAATCCTTGACATACAGTTAAATCTGTGATAAAACGAGAACATTGAACTGGTAGAGGCGCGGTTTTCAAGAGTATCACACCATTCCGGCAGGGCGCCGGGTGTGAAAAAGGGGACGCCGCCGAAGGATTTTTTTCTGCCCTAAGGAACTGATCCTGGGCCGTCACAGAACATGTGTCGGACTGTCACGAATGAAGTGGAGCGCTACCGTGTCGGAAAATCATGCAGAATACTTTTACTGGATAAAATTCCGCCATGAACCGCATCCTTTATTTGGAGCCGGCTCATGGCTGTTTTATTTCCGTAAGCAGCGAGGAACGTACCATACCTTGCTGCTTACGGCGGGGTTATTAACTTTTGGAAAACCGGTTTTAATACCCATGGCGGCGGTCTTGCCCGGGATGCCGGAGTTTCCTCTAAGTGAAGGGAGATTTCTGTATGAAAAACAAACAACGCATTTTGTATGTGAGCGCGGCAGTTCTTCTGCTTCTCACTCTGTTTCCCCTGACGGTTCTGGCCGCCGAGGAAAGCCAAGGGGCTGAACCTTTTATGTATGCCACTTTCTGGGCTCTGGTGCCGCCGTTGGTGGCCATTGCCCTGGCCCTGCTCACCAAAGAGGTATACAGTTCCCTGTTTATAGGAATTTTAGTGGGAGGCCTGTTTTATTCCGGTTTTTCCTTTGAGGGAACCGTTACCCACGTATTTGACGACGGATTTTTAAGCGTGCTGTCCGACTCCTATAATGTGGGAATTTTAATTTTCCTGGTTATCTTGGGCATTATTGTTTCTCTTATGAATAAGGCAGGCGGGTCTGCTGCCTTCGGACGCTGGGCCGGGGAAAAGATCAAGGGCCGGGCCGGCGCTCAGCTGGCTACCATTGCTCTGGGTGTGCTGATTTTTATTGACGACTATTTTAACTGTCTTACAGTGGGAAGCGTTATGCGTCCCGTTACGGACAAGCACAAAATTTCCCGGGCAAAGCTTTCTTACTTAATCGACGCTACCGCCGCTCCTGTCTGCATTATTGCCCCTATCTCTTCCTGGGCGGCCGCGGTCACCGGATTTGTGGAGGGAGAGGACGGACTGGCTCTGTTTATCCGTGCAATCCCTTATAACTTTTATGCATTGCTGACCATCTTGATGATGATTATCCTTGCTGTGACGGGCATCGACTATGGCCCTATGGCTGTTCATGAAAAAAATGCCAAAGAAAAAGGCGATCTGTTCACCACCTCCGGACGGCCTTATGCCAATGCCGCCGGAGTTGACAACATCGGCAGAGGTACGGTGATAGATCTGGTTCTTCCTATTATATGCCTCATTTTCTGCTGCGTAATCGGCATGATTTATACCGGCGGTTTTTTTGACGGCGCAGATTTTGTCACTGCCTTTTCCGGCAGCGACGCTTCCAGAGGCCTGGCTATGGGCAGCTTTTTCGGGCTTTTGCTTACTATTTTGTTTTACATGATCCGCCGGGTTATGCGGTTTGAAGAGTGTATGTCCTGCGTTCCGGAAGGCTTTAAGGCCATGGTTCCCGCGATTCTGATTCTGACCTGCGCCTGGACCTTAAAAGCCATGACCGACAGCCTGGGAGCTGCCGAGTATGTGGCAGCCATAATGGCTTCCTGTGCCGACAGCCTGATGAATCTTCTTCCGGCTTTCATCTTTCTGGTTGGCTGCGGTCTGGCATTTGCAACCGGCACCTCCTGGGGCACCTTTGGCATCCTGATTCCCATTGTGGTTGCCGTATTTGCCAATACCAACCCAACCCTGATGACCATCTCCATCTCCGCATGTATGGCCGGAGCAGTTTGCGGTGATCACTGTTCTCCCATCTCTGATACCACCATTATGGCATCAGCCGGAGCCCAGTGCGACCATGTAAATCATGTATCCACCCAGCTTCCTTACGCTCTGACAGTAGCTGCGATTTCTTTCTTTACTTACATTATAGCCGGTTTTACCCAAAACGCCTGGATTTCTCTTCTCTTTGGCACAGTGGTAATGGCAGGGGCTTTATTGCTGTTAAAAAAGGCAAAGCCCGCTGAAGGATAAACTGTTTTCTGTTGACAGCGCCTATATATAAAAATGCGGAAAAACGAAACCAGCGTCAGAAAAAATCCGCTGTATTTCATTTTCCGCATTTGATTGATTTTTTATTCTTTCACACTGCCTGCTGAAATCCTGTCTGCAAACGAATTCACCTGGAATCCTTCTGAAACTTTTCAATCCCCTGGGCAGTAAGAGGATGATTGATCATCTGCATAAATACCTTATACGGCACGGTAGCAATGTCAGCTCCTGCCTTTGCACACTCTACAACGTGAACAGGATTGCGGATGCTGGCAGCAATAATCTCGGTTTTCAAATCGTGAAGCACGAAAATTTCCGCAATGTCTTCTACTAATTGAATACCAGGAGAAGAAATATCATCCAGGCGGCCAAGAAACGGCGATACATAGGATGCGCCTGCTCTTGCTGCTAGAAGCGCCTGCGCCGCCGAAAAAATCAGGGTTACATTTGTTTTAATTCCCTTCTCCGTCAATACCTTTACCGCCTTTAGTCCTTCTGAAGTCATAGGAATCTTTACCACCATATTCGGATGGATTTTCGCGATTTCGCATCCTTCCCGTACCATCCCCTCGGCGTCACAGGTAGCTGCGTTTACTTCACCGCTGATTGGCCCGTCTACAATAGAAGCGATCTCTTCAATCACCTGCTTAAAGTCCCTTCCTTCCTTTGCAATCAAAGAGGGATTGGTAGTCACACCGCAGATAATCCCCATCTTATTCGTTTCCCGTATTTCCTCCACATTAGCTGTATCAATGAAAAATTTCATCGCTTTTTCATCCTTTCATTTTGTTCAGGTACAAGGATTTTTAATGATATGCCTAAAGACACGCAGCAGTCTTTTTTAAGCGCTTTCCGCTACAGCGCCGCAATGACATCCTGGCAAACCGGACGGATACCGCTCTTGCCTAATACTTCAATAGCCTTTTCGTTATTCTCCACCCGAAGCACCATATAAGCGGTGGCCGCCTTCTGGCCTAAGAAAGCATAAGTATAGTCCAAATTCACACCGCCGTCGCCCAACACCTTTAAAATCTTATAAAGGCTGCCCGGCTCGTCGCTCATCTCCACGGCCAGAACCGGGGTAATGGAAACCACATAGCCGGATTCCTTTAATACCTGGGAAGCCTTATATGCATCGTCTACAATCATGCGGACAATGCCGAAGTCCTGGGTTTCTGCAATGGATAAAGCCCTCATGTCAATGTCATGCTGGTGCAGGTAATCCGTAAGCTCTGCCAGCTTTCCAGGCTTATTTTCTACAAATACAGAAATCTGTTTTACTGTCATAATCCCCCTCCTTGATTAACCTTTATATAAGTTTCTCTTATCAATAACACGAACTGCCTTTCCCTCGCTTCTTGTAATGCTCTTGGGGTTTACCAGACGCACCTTAACGTAGATTCCAAGCATGGATTTTAATGCGTCAACCAGTTCTTTCTCTCTTACTGCTACAATACCTACATTATCAGAGAACATCTCCGAAGTCATCTCAACCTGTACCTCAAGGGTATCGCTGTGATCCACACGGTCTACAAGAATCTGATAATTAGCCGGATAACCCTGATTCAGCAGGACGGTTTCAATCTGGGACGGGAATACATTGACACCCTTTACAATCAGCATGTCATCGCTGCGCCCTAAGGGCTTGGTCATCTTCACATGGGTACGGCCGCAGGAGCATTTTTCATGGCTTAAGATACAAATATCCCTGGTACGATAGCGGATTAAAGGAAATGCCTCTTTGGTAATACTGGTAAATACCAACTCACCCTTCTCGCCGTCAGGGAGCACTTCACCGGTTTTGGGGTTAATCACTTCGGCAATAAAATGGTCCTCATTAACATGCATGCCGGTCTGAGCGCTGCACTCAAAGGAAACGCCGGGACCGGAAATCTCAGTGAGGCCGTAAATGTCGTAGGCCTTGATCCCCAGCTTGTCTTCAATATCCCGGCGCATTTCCTCCGTCCAGGCCTCCGCGCCGAAAATACCGGCTTTCAGCTTAATCTTGTCCCGAAGGCCTTTCTCGCAGATAGTCTCTGCCAGGTATGCCGCATAGGAGGGAGTACAGCACAGGATAGTAGAACCCAGGTCTGTCATAAACTGAATCTGACGCTCTGTGTTGCCGGAGGACATAGGCAGGGTCAGAGAACCTATCTTGTGAGAACCGCCGTTTAAGCCCGGGCCTCCGGTAAACAGACCATAACCGTAGGATACGTGAACTACATCCTCTTTGGTGCCTCCTGCCGCAGCAATGGCTCTGGCACAGCAATCGTCCCACAAATCAATGTCGTGCTGGGTATAAAATGCAACCACCCGGCGTCCGGTGGTGCCGCTGGTGGACTGGATACGCACACAGTCGGCTAATGGTTTTGCCAGAAGGCCATAGGGATATGCGTCTCTTAGATCGTCTTTGGTAATAAAAGGCAGCTTGTGAAGGTCGTCTACGGACTTAATGTCTTCTGGTTTAACCCCTTGTTCGTCCATTCTCTTCCGATAATATTCTACGTTTTCATAAACGTGCTTTACTGTTTTTGCCAGACGTTCACTCTGCCATTCCCGAATCTGTTCCCGGGAAGCACACTCGATTTCCGGCTGATAGTAATGTTCCATAGTTATGTCGTCCTTTCTTCGCTTCATGCTCCTCTGCTCCGCAGTGCCGCTCGATTCCGCTTCGCTTCATGCCCCTCTGCTCCGCAGTGCCGCTCGATTCCGCTTCGCTTCATGCCCCTCTGCTCCGCAGTGCCGCTCGATTCCGC
>JAETNT010000057.1 GCA_021772025.1 Enterocloster bolteae
ATAAAGCAGAACTGAAAAAGGCTGTAAATCCACAGGTTTTATGAGAAAACCTTGGATTACAGCCTTAATCTTAAGAAGCAGATAACGGGAATCGAACCCGCCTCCCCAGCTTGGGAAGCTGGTGTTCTACCGATGAACTATATCTGCACGGTGATTATAGTATACCACACCGGCTTTAAATAATCAAGCACAATTTCTGTCAAATCCCCCGCCCTCTCAATTGTTACGTAGTTATCTCACTTCCGCCCCAAAAGGCATTAACGCCAGCTTTGCCAGCTTAAAATGCTGAAGCCCAAAGGGAATTCCTACAATAGTAAGGCACAAAACCGCTCCCATAACAGCCGATTCTACAGCCAGCGGAATACCGGAAACAAGCAGCCAGATAAGATTCATCAGAAGGGAACCCACTCCTCCTCCATAATAGACCTCTTTTCCAAAGGGAAAGCAGCTAAGCCCTGCAAACTTAAAGCACTGGATCCCCACCGGGATTCCCACAATAGAGAGACACCATAAGCAGCCCGCAAGAGCCCAGCTAAGGCCGCTTAAGGCGCCTCCGAATAAAAACCAAAGCAGATTACCCAGACATCCCATATGAAAACCTCCTGTCATTTGTCAAAGCTTTCTTACTTATACAAACGACAGACCCAGAGGATTTCCTTCAAAATGCGGCTTTCATTCTTCTGGCTAATTTTTCCTTTTCTTCCGAAGACAGAAATGCCGCCCCGACGCTGTTTAACAGCATTTCCTGCTTCTCTTCCTCTGTCATCCCACATTCCTTTAAAATACGGAATTCCCGATCAATGGTTGTGTTGGAAACCGTTTTGTTATCAGTATTGACGGTTACCTTCACTCCGCTCCTTAAAAGCGGCAAAAGCGGATGATCCTCAGGCGATAGAAAGGCCCGGGTCTGAATATTGCTGGTCAGGCAGCATTCCAAGGTAATTCCCTTCTCCCTCACTTCTTCCACTGTTTTGGCATCCTCAATGGCCCGGACCCCATGGCCAATCCTCCTGGCCCCCATACGGATTGCCGCCTTTACACTTTCCGGTCCGTCAGCTTCGCCGGCGTGGATGGTGTATGGAATCTTCTTTTCCTTTGCCAGTTCAAAAAGGCAGGCATAGTCTCCGGTAAAATAGATTCCTTCCGCCCCGGCCAGATCCACTGCCGCTACCCGGGATCGGCCTATCATCTCCGAGCCAATCGTTATAGTCTCAAGGTTGGCCTCCTCATTATCTGCCCCCCGCATACAGCAAAGAATCAATCTTGTCTCCAGACTTGGGGGTTCATGTTTCTTCAAGCCCTGAGCCATTCCTTCCAGCACTGCGTCCACAACCTGACGCTGGGTCAATCCTTTTTTTGTGTGAAACTGAGGCGCAAACCGGATCTCTGCATAAAGCAGCCCTTCCTCATACAGCTCCTCTACCACATCCTCCATGGCTTCTGCCAGCGCTTCTCTGGTCTGAAGCACCTTAAGAGGCAGATCAAATCTGGACAGGTAATCGTTTAAGTCCCTGCAGTCTGCGGGTGCCTGGAGATAAGGGGCCAATTCCTCCTTATTATTTGCAGGAAGCTCAATCCCTTGCTTTTCTGCCAGCTTTATCACTGTCCCCACCGGCAGGGAACCGTCAAAATGAAGATGTAAATCAATCATAGCCTTGCCTGCCTTTCTAAATTTTTCTGTAACAGCTCAGACGGCGCAGCCGGGCAAAAGGCTCCCGTCTGAATGATTACTTTTCTCTTCCCAAATTCTTGGGGCCGAATCCCATAGGGAGGATCTCTTTTAAAGTCAGGATCTGATATTCCTTCGGGTTTTTCGCCAAAATAATCTGAAAACTTTCCGGATCGCAGAACTCCATCATCACCTGACGGCATACGCCGCAGGGCGCACAATAGTCCAGCTCTGAAGCATCTTCCGGGCCTCCTGCTATTGCAATGGCCTGAAATTCCCGTATTCCCTGACTTACTGCCTTAAAAAATGCTGTCCGTTCCGCACAATTACTGGGAGTATAGCCGGCATTTTCAATATTACAGCCGGTAAAAATCTGACCGTCATCGCTTAGCAGGGCCGCTCCCACCCGAAATCGGGAATAAGGGGTATAAGAAAACGTCCTTGCCTTAAGGGCTTCCTCAATCAATCGCTTTATATCCATAATCATTCTCTCTGTTCTATTTAGACTTTACATAGGGCTTTCCGTTGGCCGCCGGAACTCTGGCATGGCCCACAAACAGCACCAGGGTCACAATGGTCACTACATAAGGAATCATGGAAATCAGGTTGGGGGAAATGGTATTTCCCGTATTGGCAAGGACTTTTAAACCGCTGCACAGGCCAAAGAGCAGGCAGGCCTTCATGGCCCCCTGAGGGGTAAATTTGCCGAAAATAACCGCTGCAATGGCAATAAAGCCCTGGCCTACAATGACAATGGGCCGGAACTGGTTAATGGTGGCAAGGGTCACGTAAGCGCCGCCAAGTCCTGCCAGAAATCCGGAAATAATCACGCAGATATAACGGATTCGGAACACATTGATCCCTAAAGTATCGCAGGCCTTGGGATGCTCGCCCACTGCCCGCAGCCGCAGTCCGAAACGGGTTTTGTAAAAAACAAACCACACTACGGCTACCAGCACAAAACACAGGTAAGCCGGCACATAGGTGCTGAACACGTTATTGGCAAATGATCCTACAGGGAACATGCCGTCAAACAATTTGGGAAGCTTGCTGGCCGTATCCAGAGGCGGCGTATCCGTGGAATTGTCAAACATAGCCTTACACAAAAAGATTGCCAGACCAGGGGCTAAAAAGTTAATCGCCGTACCTGAAATCGTCTGATCCGCCCCAAAGGAGACGCAGGCAATCGCATGAATCAGCCCAAACAGCGCTCCTGCCAAACCGCCGCAGAAAAAAGCAATCCAGCCGTTTCCGGTAAACAGCCCCACTGCCGCCCCGGTAAAGGCGCCGATGGTCATCATTCCTTCAATTCCAATATTGACTACACCGCTCCGCTCGGAAAAACAGGAGCCCAGAGCCGCATATAAAAGAGGCGGCGTCGCTACTAATGTTGCATTGATAATCAGTCCAAGGTTTTTAATAATTGCATCCATAGTCTCTTACCCCCTTTTCCCTTTCAATGCCAGTTTCTTAAATACATGGGACACTGCAATAAACAGGATAATGGTGCCCATGATAATGTCTACAACCTCAGACGGCGCGTTGATTAAGCTTAACTTGCTTCCGCCGTATTTCATAGCTCCATAAAACAAACCCGAGAAGATACATCCGATAGGATTAGATCCGGCAATCAGCGCTACCGTAATCCCCTGAAATCCGAAGCTTTCCTGGGTGGCAAACTGACTGATACGCATAGACATTCCCAGTACCTGGACGGCTCCGCCAAGACCTGCCAGACAACCGGAAATAGCCATTGCCGTCATCACCGCCCGGTTGGAATTAATTCCGCCGTACTCGGCTGCATTTTGGTTAAAGCCTACTGCCCGAAGCTGGTATCCCAAGGTGGTCTTGTTAATTAAAAACCAAATCAGAACAGCCGCTGCGACAGCCATAAAGATACCGAGATTCACATTGCTGCAGCCTGTAAGCTTTCTCACTGGCTCAGGAAGCAAAATAGCCGCAGAAGCCAGAATGTCCTTGGTTGCTTCCCCGCCTCCTTCCTTGTGGATAGCGGATAAATTAACTACATAATTGGAAAGGTAAAATGCAATCCAGTTAAACATAATAAAGAGAAGGACTTCATTAATCCCTTTTTTCACTTTAAGCCATCCCACTACGCTGCCCCACAGGGCCCCGGCAGCAGCGGCGGCCAGGATACACATAGGGACATGGATAATCATCGGCACATCCACTAGAATTCCCACCACTGCCGCTGACAGAGAACCGACTACAAACTGGCCCTCCGCGCCGATATTAAATACGCCGGTGCGAAACGAAAAGGCTACGCTAAGTCCGGTAAAAATCAAAGGGCTTGCATAGATAATAGCCCAGGCTATAAATTTGGGTTTACTAAACACGCCGGTAAACAGCTTCATATAGGCCTCCGCCGGGCTGATGCCTGCCACCAGAAGAAACAGCGCTCCCACCAGAAAGCCAAACAAAATGGCAATAAAGGTGTACAGGGCATTACTGTTTAAAATACTCTTTTTCTCATCCATGCTGCTTTCCTCCTGCCATCATCAGTCCCAGAGTGTTCTCGTCTGCATCCCTGCCTGCCATGCTGCCGCTGATGGTTCCGTCAAAGATAACCTCGATTCGGTCGGATAAGCTCATGATCTCATCCAATTCAAAAGATACTAAAAGAACGGCTCTGTTTTTATTTCTCTGTTCCACAATATACCTGTGTACAAATTCGATTGCTCCTACATCCAAACCTCTGGTAGGATTTACTGCAATCAAAAGGTCTTTGTCATTGGTCACCTCTCTGGCGATAATCACCTTCTGCTGGTTTCCCCCGGAAAGCTGTCCGGCCGGTTTTCCTTCGCTGCCGGAGGGGCGGATATCAAATTTCCCTATCAGATCCCTGGCATGGTCTAAAATGGACTTTTTATCTAAAATCCCCTTTTTCGAGAATTTTTCTTCCCCGAAATTCTGCAAAATCAGATTTTCTGCTACAGAAAAGTCCAGCACCAGTCCATGCTTCTGCCGATCTGCCGGAATGCTGGAAATGCCTTTGTCAAACAGCTCCCTGGGAGTCTGATTCAACACATTCTCTCCATTCATAAAGACTTCCCCGGAATCGCCTTTGCGAAGCCCGGTCAGAATCTCCACCAGCTCTGTCTGTCCGTTGCCGTCTACGCCGGCCAGCCCTACAATTTCTCCCTTGCGGACATTCAGGTTAAGGCCTTTTAAAATCTCAACCCCTCGATAATCTCTGCCGTGGAGATTCTTAATATCCAGCACCACATCTCCCGGCTTCATTTCCTTTTTCTCTACCACAAATTCTACATCCCGGCCTACCATCATGGATGCCAGATCATTTTCCGTCACATCCTCCACTTTCACGGTCTGAATATATTTGCCTTGGCGGATAATGGTACAGTAATCCGCACTGGCCTTGATTTCTTTTAATTTATGAGTAATCAAAATTACCGATTTGCCGTCTGCAGTCAGATGGCCGATAATTTCAATCAGCTCCTCTATTTCCTGGGGGGTCAGGGATGCTGTAGGCTCATCTAAAATCAGGATCTCCGCCCCTCTGTAGAGGACCTTCAAGATCTCCGCCCTCTGCTGCATACCTACAGAAATGTCCTCGATCTTGGCATCCGGATCCACCTGCATATTATAGCGTTCAGAAAGCTCTTTTACCTTTTCCTTAGCGGAGTCCAAATCCACCTTAAGCCCCTTTACCGGCTCCATTCCCAGAATAATGTTTTCTGTAACCGTGTAAGGCTGAACCAGCATGAAATGCTGATGTACCATACCGATCCCCAGTTCTATGGCCTTTTTGGGAGAGTCAATATGGACCATCTGCCCTCCCACATAGATTTCCCCTTCTGTGGGACGGTACAGGCCGTAAAGCACATTCATCAGAGTGCTTTTTCCGGCTCCGTTTTCCCCCAAAATGGCGTGGACTTCCCCTTTGTGAACCGTCAAATTAATGTGATCATTCGCCACAAAATCGCCAAATTTTTTTACAATATCTTTCATTTGGATGGCAACGGTCTCTTGGTCTACATGACTCGTCTTTCCCACACTCGTTCCTCCTTTTATATTCTTTCCCTATATAATGACGATTTTTTCCATTCCCTCTTCTCTGGCAATTTGTGCCAGATGATTTAAAAGGGTTTCATCCGGAACCGGAAATCCGGCATATTCTGCACGGACTCCCATAGGCCGGTAAGCGATAATTTTATATTGAATTTTTTTCACCGTCTGAAAGGGCTTCAGCATGGCAGAAGCCTCTCTTATGGTAAATTCCGGGTCAAATAGCCCCGGCACCACCACAGTTCTTACCTCGAACAGCTTTCCTACAGAGGCCAGATACCTGGCATTTTCCAGGATCCTCCGGTTTCCCGCGCCGGTCACCTTTTTATGGTCTTCCTCAGAAAATGCCTTTATATCCAGCATAACTCCATCGGTCGCCTCCAATAGTTCGGGATATTGTTTAAAATCCAAGGTGCCGTTGCTGTCTAACATGGTATCCAAGCCCCCGGCTTTGCAGATAGTAAAAAGCTCCGTTAAAAACTCCGGATATAGAGTACATTCCCCCCCGGACACAGTAACCCCCCGGATAAAGGGAATCTGTCTGGCTATCTTTTCAAAGGTTTCTTCCGGGGTCATATACAAAATCCTTGGGCTGGCATCATGAGTGCACAGACGGATGCAGGTATCGCAGGATACGCATTTTAACGGGTCATAAATGACGGTTCTCTTCCCGGCTGTTTCCGAAATGCTCAAAGCCCCGGCAGGACAAGCCCCCACACAATCACCGCAGCTCATACATGTCTTTCTGGTTTCCGGATTGTGGCAGTAAAGACAATTTATATTGCATCCCTGAAGAAACACAGAGGTTCTGTTTCCCGGCCCGTCTACCGCACTAAAGGGAATGATCTTATTAACAGGCGCCTTCATCATCGCACCTTCCGCTCCAGAATATGGCCGTTTAAGGCGGCCCCCAGTCCCAGATGGGTAGTATCCTGAAGGACGTTCTGACCTGCCTTCAGTTTTTCAATCTCCGATCTCTTTACCAAATATCCGGTGATCCGGATTACATCACTGTCTTTTGAATAGAAAGACAGGTACCTCAAATTTTTTCGGAAAGAACCCTTTACAATATCCAGCACAAACTCCGGATTTTTATGAACCGTAGTATCAATCGGGAAGATATCTCCGGTTCCCGACGGGAAATACTTGTGGAACTTGTCGCACTGAAGCAGGTGGTCAATCAGTTCTTTGGGTTCCTCCCCAATGGGAATGCGGGTTCCGGGGCTGATATTTTCGTCCTCTGCAATCCCCACCTGGGCGTGAAGAAGGAAATGTCCTCCTGTAGCCTGGCAGTAAGGATTTACATGGCTCTGGTTAAAGGCGTCAATCTGTTCCATAATCTCGACCCCCAGATGGGTTGCCTCTTCATTGAGGCCATAACGCCCGCTCTTTCCTTCCTTTTCAAACAGAATATTGACACACTCCGCCATACCCACCATCCCATACATGGCGGTAAAGCGATCCCTGTGGATAAATCCTTCTTTCGCAAGGAAATTATTTTCAAAAAATCCGCTTTCTTCCACTTCAAATTTAATTCTGGCATCCATGTATCTGGCCATGATATCCATCACATAGGGAAGCTGATTTTCCTTAAAGTCCTTGATATCTTTGGCCCTCTTTGCAATATTCCCTAAAATCAGGCGGCACAGAGTGTAAGAACCGCCTCCCAGCAAAAGGCCGTTGTAGCAGCTTGCAATGACGTAGTTCTCTCCCAATTCTCCCCGAAACATCTTGTGATTTGCAAAGCTGGGTTTGGCGCTGTGAAGAGCCGTATCCACTGCTAGAAGTGCAAAGTCATCAGGAGTAACCCCTTCCTCATACTTCATAGTCAGATTGGGAACCGCCTGCTCCAGTTCTCTCTCTACCTCCAAAAGCAGACGGCCTGCTTTGGTAGCTTTTGGGCCGATATTGGCATGGGAGAAGGAATCCAGCACCGTGCGGTCAATATGCTGCATAAACAGCTTTAACAGCTTCTTTGCCTGGGCTTCGTCCACGTCATTGATAAAGGGTTCCAACAGTTCATCCAGAGCGCCTACATAAACCGGGAAGTTGGTAACGCTGGGCACATGCTTATAGAAAATCAGCAGGGAATTTAAAGCCTCATAGAGATCCTTTGGGGGATCCAGCTGAAGGAACTTACTTCCTTCTTTCATAAACTTAAAATAATCCGGAATAATATAACGGGGGCGTACCGGTGCATGCCCCTCTGCCAAGTCACAGATGCATTTTACATCCCCCGGAACATTTAAAAGCTGGTCAAGGCCTTCCGGAAGATCTAACACCTCCATCAAGGAGTCCGCCTTACCCGCCATATTCGCTACCTTTTGCTCATGAGTCAGAATAGGGCTTTTAATAATATCTAAAATTTCCTGACGTGTCTCATTTACGCGCTCCATGGTAATCTCTCTCATAAAATCTCCTCTCCCAGAATCTCTCTGTTCTTTAATTATTGTTATTTTTTGATTTCCATTCACCTATAAAAACAGAGGCTTTCTTTGTCTTCTCTATTTTTATAGGTCAGTGGAATCCTATTCTTTGAAAAGAGGATATCCATAAGCAGAAATTGTTTATGAATATCCTCCTTCATGTCTAAATGTTAAAATCAATCATCCAGAGTATAGATCTCACCGTAAGCAGCCTCAAAGTCAGCCTTATTGTTGGGAACTACGATTTCTCCGGAAGCGATCTTGGCTTTTACCTCTTCGATCTCAGTCAGAATCTCAGGAGCCACATTGTCAGTGGTAGGAGCAATGTCTACGCCTGCAGTATTGATGTCATAGGTCTTAACACCATTTTCCAGGGCGCCATATAAAGCAGCCTCGGCGGCATCATAGCTTGCATTGTCTACTCTCTTCATTGCGGAAGTCAAAATAGTCTCAGGAGCAATGGAACTCTGATCGGTATCAACGCCGATTGCCCAGATGCCGTTCTCCTTGCATCCCTCAATGACGCCCAGACCGGTCCCGCCTGCCGCATGGAATACAACGTCAGCGCCGTCGGTAACCATCTTGGTGGTTGCAGACTTTCCGGTTGCCGGATCGTTAAATGCGTTGGCATTGTACTGTAAAATTTCTGCGTCCGGATTTGCATCCTTTACGCCTGCCAGATAACCATAACCAAACTGGTGCATGTTCTCGCTGGCCATACCGATAACAAAGCCAACCTTGCCAGACTGGGTAGTTTTACCTGCCACATAGCCTACCAGGTAGGAAGACTGGGCCTGTTCAAACATTAAGCAGGTCACATTAGGCAGATCTGCATTTGCCGCGTCATCGATAATAGCAAACTGCTGATCCGGATAAGCCTCTGCTGCCTTTCTGGTAGCATCAGATAACATATAGCCTACACAGATAATTAAGTCATAGTCTTCATCTACAAAGTTCTCAATATTAGGGGTGTAGTCAGCATCATTCTTAGACTCTAAATAGTTTACCTGAATGCCTAACTCCTTTCCTGCCCTCTGTAAGCCTTCCCAAGAAGACTGGTTGAAAGAGCCGTCGTTTACGCCGCCTACGTCGGTAACCATACCAACCTTAAATTCAGACGGATCCTTTACCGGAGTGCCTGCAGCATCTGCAGGAGCCTCTGTCTCTGCAGGAGCTTCTGTCTCTGCAGGAGCCTCTGTAGCAGCAGCCGTGGTAGCTGCCTCAGTGGCGGCGGCCGTAGTCTCGGTAGAGCTGTTGCCGCAGGCCGTCATGGACAGAGCCATGGAAGCCGCCAGAAGAACTGCTATTGCGGATTTCTTCATAATTTAATTCCTCCTCTGTGATTTAATAAAATCCTACCTTTATACTATACCCTTTTTCGACAAATCCGTCAATAAATGCATGTGAATTTTAGTAAAAAACAATAAAATTTTTTTCACCAGTCTTTTTTCCATACAAAAAAACCGTCCTGAACCAGACGGTTTTTGCCTTATCCCCTATAAAATTTAAAACTGTACCAAAAGCTACTGAGGGGACTTGAACCCCTGACCTACTGATTACGAATCAGTTGCGCTACCGACTGCGCTACAGTAGCATATGCCGTTTCAAAATCCGACAAAATACGCCGCCAGCTGATTTTGTTGGATATTTCGTAAAACAAGCTGCTGACAACCCAGCAGCTTATCCTTTCGTGACCTGTCCGGGAATCGAACCCGGGTTTACGCCGTGAGAGGGCGTCGTCTTGACCGCTTGACCAACAGGCCGGAATCGAGGCGACGTGATTCGAACACGCGGCCTCTGCGTCCCGAACGCAGCGCTCTACCAAACTGAGCCACGCCTCGATATAACTGCGGTATCAGGTAGCCTGATGCCACTCTCAACCACAACATGTAGTATAATGCAAAACCCAGTAACTGTCAAGGGGAATTTTGCCAATTTTCAAAAAAATTTGCAAAATTCCCCTTGGCAAAACCAAAGGACTTAAATCTTTCTAACCGGCTACAGCTCTACGGGCGTGAATCCCAAATCATCTAAGAGTTCCACTGCCTTTGCCTCACAGTTGGCGCAGCCGTCAATCGTAACGGTCTTATTCTCCAGACTGACGGTATGCTTGATCTCCGCTTCTGTCAATGCTTTGTCAATCCTGGATACACATCCGTTGCACATCATTTCTTCACACTTGTAAGTTTTCATTTCTGTCTCTCCTTTAAATTTATTTTTATTTCATCATTTTTTGAATTGCCGTACACAGTTCATCCACTACATCCAATTCTCCGGACTCAATCTCATTGACCACACAGGTCTTAATGTGATTGGATAAAAGGACCTTGCTGAAGCTGGAAAGTGCTGCCTGAGCCGCTGAAACCTGGGTTAAAATATCAATGCAGTACCGCTCCTGTTCCACCATGTTTTTAATCCCTCTTACCTGGCCTTCAATCCGGTTGAGACGGCTTAACAAATCCTTTTGTTCTACCGGCTCCCGGTGCTTTCGTTTGCAGCATTCTTTTTCCTCTGTCATTGTTTTTCTCTCCTTTACAGCTTAAGCGTCCTCAACCGCAGCGCATTTCCTACCACACATACAGAACTTAAAGACATGGCAAACCCTCCCAGCATAGGATTTAATAAGGGACCTCCAAAGAGATACAAAACTCCTGCTGCCACCGGAATTCCCAGTGTGTTATAGAAAAACGCCCAGAACAGATTTTCTTTAATATTGCGGATCGTCGCCTTACTCAGCTTAATCGCCCGATATACATCCAGAAGATCCGATTTCATCAGTACAATATCTCCGGATTCCAGAGCAATATCGCTGCCGGATCCGATGGCGCAGCCTGCATCTGCCTGAACCAGAGCCGGGGCATCATTAATACCGTCTCCTACCATCATTACCGTTCTGCCTTCCTTCTGAAGACGACTCACCACCTCCGCCTTATCCTCCGGAAGTACCTCCGCAATCACTTCATCTACGTGGGCCTGTTTTCCGATATACTCTGCGGTCTGACGGTTGTCTCCGGTTACCATATATACCTTAACTCCTATAGCCTTCAGCTGATCAATGGCCTCTCTACTGGTATCCTTGATGGTATCCGCCACGCAGATCATCCCGGCCAGCCGGCCGTCAATAATCAGATACATGGGGGTCTTTCCCTGACCGGCCCCATATCTCGCTTCTGCCGCCTCGTCCGGCAGAAGCTCCATCTTGGCCAGCAGGCGTTTATTTCCGATACCTACAGATTTCCCGTCTAATACCGCCGCGATTCCGGCTCCTGTAAGACTTTCAAATTGCTCCGGCATGGATAAAGCCATCCCTTCTTCTCTTGCCTTTTCCACAATGGCCTGCCCCAAAGGATGCTCAGACATCTGCTCGCAGCTGGCGGCCAGGGTAAGAAGCTCCTGTCTGGTTCTCCCTTCTTCCAGGGCAACTATATCGGTTACCTGAGGCTTGCCCTGGGTAATGGTGCCGGTTTTATCCAGAATCACCGCATCCACCTTGTGACAAATTTCCAGAGCCTCTCCGCTCTTAATCAAAATACCATGGCTGGCTCCCACGCCGGTTCCCACCATAATAGCAGTAGGAGTCGCAAGACCAAGGGCACAAGGACATGCGATTACCAAAACCGCTACAAAAATGGTTAATACAAAAGAAATATCCTTTCCCCCCAAGGTTAGCCATAAAAGGGCGGCCGCAGCCGCAATTGCCATAACCGTGGGAACGAACACTCCTGCTACCCGGTCAGCCAGTTTGGAAATCGGCGCCTTTTTTCCCTGTGCATCCTCAATCATTTTGATAATTTTGGATAAGGTGGTATCGCTTCCCGTCCGGGTTACTTCTACCTCCATAGCGCCATTATAGTTCATACTCCCGCCGATGACAACCGCTCCCGGTTCCTTTTCCACCGGCACGCTCTCCCCGGTAAGCATAGACTCGTCCACGCTGCTTGCGCCGCTTACTACCGTACCATCCAGGGGTATCCGGCTGCCGGGTTTAATCAGAATGTGCTGACCCGGAAGAACCATCTCCGTTTTTACTTCCCGCTCTGCGCCGTTTTCATAGAGAACCGCCGTATCCGGTGCCAGCTCCATCAGTTTTCGGATAGCTTCAGAGGTTTTTCCCTTGCTGCGGCTTTCCATATACTTCCCCAGCATAACCAGAGTTACTACTACTGCTGCAGACTCATAGTACAAATGATGGGCATTCATAGGATTTTGCGGGATCCCAAAGGTCATCACCAGACTGTATAGGAATGCGCTTCCCGTACCAATAGCCACCAGAGAATCCATATTGGGATTCCCTTTAAGCAGTGCCTTAAATCCTACAATATAAAATTTTCTGCCGCAGATTAAAACCGCCACTGTAAGAATAAGCTGAGCCAGAGCATACCCGAAAGGACCTCTGTCCATATCCATAAATGCCGGAAGAGGCATGGGGAAAGGCACCATATGCCCCATGGAAATATACAAAAGAGGGACAGCAAAGCAAATCGCCGTAATCACCCTGGTTTTGGCCTTCTTAAGCCGGATGCGCTGACGTTCCAGTTCCTTTTCCTGTTCCTTTTTCTCTGCGTCCGGATCCAGAAGAGCCGCTTTAAAACCTGCTTTATCCACCTTTTGAATAATCATATCCGGATCTACCTGAGTTTCATCATAAGTAATAACCATCCGGTTGGTGGTCAGATTTACATTGCTCTGCTCCACTCCCTGCATTTTCCTGGTCACCCGCTCTACCGCGCCGCTGCATGCGGCGCAGGTCATGCCGTCTATTAAATAACATTCTGTTTTCATAAATTAACTCCTTTCCACATACTGTATAGGGGTATATGGTATGTATTGTAAAATATAAACGCCAGAATGTCAATGGTTTTTTCCTCTATCCCTGGTAATCAAACAGGGACAATTGGTTGCTCTCCGGCAGGTCGCCTAAAATCTTTAAATCCGCCATCAAATCGCAGACTGTCTTGCTGACCTTCGCCCGGTTTCTGAAATCCTCTTTAGACAAAAATCGTCCGTCGCTGGCGGCCTCTACAATTCCTTCCGCCGCTTTCTCCCCTAAGCCGTCAATACTGCTTAAGGAGGGCATCAGCTTTCCGTCCACAATCTGAAAGTGGCGGGCTTTGGCTTTGTAAATATCAATAGGAGTGAATTCAAAACCCCTGGCATACATCTCCTGAACAATCCTCATATCCCGCAGGGTATCCTGCTCCTTTTTGGACAGGGTGTCGCTGCGCTTTTTATAGTCCGCCAAATGGAATTCCAGCCTCTCCCTGCCCAGGCACATCAACTCATAGGAAAAGCCGCTGGCCCGGATGCTGAAAAAGGCGGCATAGTAAGCCAGAGGGTAAAACACTTTGCAGTAAGCAATACGCCATGCCATCATAACGTAGGCCGCCGCATGGGCTTTGGGGAACATATATTTAATCTTTTTGCAGGACCAGATATACCACTCCGGCACCCCGTGGCTTAACATCTCTTCTTCCCATTCCGCCTTAAGGCCTTTCCCTTTCCGGACGCTCTCCATAATGGTGAAGGATAATCCTTCTTCTAATCCCATCTGAATCAAATAGATCATGATGTCGTCACGGGTACAGATAGCGGTCTGAATGGTAGCTTTTCCCTCCTGAATCAGTGTCTGAGCATTTCCCAGCCACACATCCGTACCATGGGACAAGCCGGATATGCGGACCAAATCGGAAAAATATTTAGGCTGGGCGTCAATTAACATCTGCATGGCAAAATCCGTTCCAAACTCAGGAATGCCCAATGCCCCCAGCCTACAGCCTCCTAAATCTTCCGGGGTCACTCCCAGGGCTGAGGTGTTCTGAAACAGGGACATTACCTCTTTGGAATCCAGAGGGATATCCTTAACCGGATCCAGGCCTGTCAAATCCTGAAGCATACGAATCATGGTAGGATCATCGTGACCCAGAATGTCCAGCTTCAGCAGGTTATGGTCAATAGAGTGATAATCAAAATGAGTGGTTACCGTCATAGTGGTCATATCATTGGCCGGATGCTGAACCGGGGTAAAAGAGTTGATGTCTTCCCCCAAAGGCAGCACAATGATACCTCCCGGATGCTGGCCCGTGGTGCGCCGCACCCCTACGCATCCCTGGACAATCCGATTGATCTCACAGTTTCTTTTTCTGGCTCCTCTTTCTTCATAGTATCGTTTTACATAGCCGTAGGCAGTTTTATCCGCCAAAGTACCGATAGTTCCGGCACGGAAGGTTTGGCCTTTGCCGAAGATTACCTCGGTATAATCGTGGGCCTTGCTCTGGTACTCGCCGGAGAAATTCAGATCAATATCCGGTTCTTTATCTCCTTTAAACCCTAAAAAGGTTTCAAAGGGGATATCAAACCCCTCTTTTTTCAACGGTTTTCCACAGACCGGACAATCCTTATCCGGCATGTCGCAGCCCGCCATACCGCTAAACTTTTTTACCTCTTCTGAAGTAAAATCACTGTAATGGCAATGGGGGCAATAGTAATGGGGGCTTAAAGGGTTTACCTCTGTAATCCCCGCCATGGTCGCCACCAGAGAGGAGCCTACGGAGCCTCTGGAGCCTACCAGGTATCCATCTTCGTTAGATTTCCATACCAGCTTCTGGGCAATAATGTACATTACCGCAAATCCGTTAGAGATAATGGAATTTAGCTCCCTTTCCAGACGCTCTACCACAATTTTCGGAAGATCTTCTCCATAAATCTCGCGAGCCCTGTCATAACAGATTTTCCGCAGAGTTTCATCTGAATTGGGAATTACAGGAGGACACTTGTCCGGCCGCACCGGAGAGATTGGTTCGCACATATCTGCAATCATCCTGGTATTGGTAATTACCACCTCTTCCGCTTTATTGGGCCCCAGATACTCAAATTCTTTCAGCATTTCCTCAGTGGTTCGAAGATACAGGGGAGCCTGGCTGTCACAATCTTTAAATCCCTGTCCTGCCATAATAATCCGTCTGTATACCTCATCCTGAGGATCCAGAAAGTGGACATCGCAGGTGGCGCATACCGGTTTTTTGTACTTTTCCCCCAGATTTACAATCTCCTTATTCAGTTCAATTAAATCCTCCACGGTTTTTACCTGACTCTTTTCCTCACGGAGCATAAAAGCGTTGTTGCCCAGAGGCTGGATTTCCAAATAATCATAAAATTCCACAATTCTGGCAATCTCTGTGTCCTGCGCCCCCTTAAGCAATGCCTGGTAAAGCTCTCCCGCTTCACAGGCAGATCCGATAATCAGCCCTTCCCGGTGCTGGGCAAGCTGGCTCTTGGGAATCCTTGGCCTTCTGGCAAAATAAGTTAAATGAGACATGGACACCAACTTGTACAAGTTAATTCGTCCGATGTCATTTTTGGCCAGAATAATAATATGATGGGTGGGTAGCTTACGTATGGTTTCTACCGATATGTCGCTGGCATCGCTAAGCTGATCCAGATCCTCAATTCCCATCTTTTTCAGCATGGCCACAAAGGCCGTAAAAATCTCCGCCGTAGCCCCTGCATCGTCTACGGCCCGGTGATGATTTTCTAGAGAGATTCCTAATGCCTTGGCTACAATGTTCAGCTTATACCGGCCTAAATTTGGCATAAGCTTCTGAGCTAAAGGTATGGTATCGATTACAGTGGGAGCTATATGAATCCCCAGCTTTCCGGCATTCTGGACAATAAAGCCTATGTCAAAACCGGCATTATGAGCCACCAGCACTGAATCCCCGCAAAAAGTTAAAAATTCCGGCAGAATCTGCTCAATACCGGGAGCATCCATTACCATATCGTCATTAATTCCCGTAAGTTTTTCAATCTCAAAGGAGATAGGAACCCGGGGGTTCACAAAGGTACTATACTTATCCGTAATGACTCCGTCCCTTACCTTTACCGCTCCTATTTCAATAATTCGATCATTTTTTGGAGAAAGGCCCGTGGTCTCAAGGTCAAAGACCACATAGGTTTCAGAAAGCTTTTGTCCTCTGGAGTTTTCCACCGGCTGCTTCAGATCGTCTACCAGATACCCCTCTACCCCATACAAAATTTTAAAGGTATCTCCCTTCTCCAAAGCGTGACTGGCATCAGGAAAGGACTGTACGCATCCATGATCCGTCACTGCAATGGCAGGCATCCCCCAGCTTTTTGCCCGTTTGATAATATCCTTTACTTCGGAAACTCCATCCATATCACTCATTTTAGTATGGCAGTGAAGCTCCACCCGCTTTTCCAGGCTGTTGTCCATACGTTTGGAGGTAAAATCTTCGCACTTTTTAATGCCGGTAATGGAGCCCAGGGTCAGTTCTCCGTCAAATTTGTCAATGGTTGTGATCCCCTTGATTTTTATAAAGTTCCCTATAGTCACAACATTATTCAGATCTTCCAGTATTTCCTCCCTGGCAAACATTTTTACTGTAATGGTATCTGTAAAATCGGTTATGCTAAAAATCAAAATTGTCTTTCCGCTGCGAAGTTCTCTGGAATCTCTGGCTATAATCCGTCCCCTTAACACCACCTCCCCTATTTCCCCGTCAATCTTTTCAATCTCCATGGGATCGCCGTCAAAATCCCGGCCATAAAGAACATCCGGGTTGTCGGACTTTTGGGGAACAAATCTGTGGCTGCTGTCAGGTTTTGCATTTTTCTTAAATTTGCCGTCTTCAGGCTTATCTGTCTCTCTCTTCTTTTGAAGCCTTGGAGATGTATTTGCACCTGTTTCCGGAAAGGGGACTTTGTCCCCTGCCGTATTTGATTCGTCAAAAGGCGCCTGATTTTCCCGAAGTACCCGGGCGGACACGGGAGCCGCCATCTGGCGGCATTCTTCCCTCAGCTTTTCTCCCAACTGTTTTCTGGCTTTGCTTTCCTTAGCCGGAATATAGCAATATCGTATCTCTATAGGAAGGCCGCATCTTTCCAGGAAAATTTTTTCTAAAATCCGTTTCAGCTCCCCGGCCTTTTCCTTAGACACCATGTTGTCCTCCACGGTCATCTCCATCAAATCCCGTTCCGGGAACGTAATTTGAGATTTGCGGAAAATGGCGTACTCAACGATGCTGTAGTTTTTAAGCTCCGCCAACAGACTGTCTTTATAGACCATCAAAAGTTTTTCCGGAGTATACTGGCCGGAAAGGGTGTATCTCTCCTGGATCTTAATTTTCAGCTCCTTATCCGGAAAAAGCTGCTCTTTGATGCCCTTTTCCAAAGCAAAAATGTTACTTTTATGGATCAATCTGGGGCTTACCAGGTAAATACGAAGAGAGCTCCTGTCTCTGGTGGCGGAAATCTTTTCTACCTGGACCAGATTTAAAAGCTCTTTTAGCTGAGGCACAATATTCAATTGCGGAAATACTTCAAAAAACGGTTTTGCCATTCTATCTTCCTTCTCTTAAAGCCAAAAGCTCTGCCCGCAGGGCATTTAAAAGTTCCCCTTCCGGAAGCTTTTTTACAATCTCTCCCTTTTTTATCAGCAATCCCTCTCCTATGCCGCCTGCAACACCAAGATCCGCCTCCCTGGCTTCGCCGGGACCGTTTACCACACATCCCATTACTGCCACTTTTATATCCAAATCGTCAAATTCTGTCACCATGTTTTCTACCTGGCCGGCAAGTTTAATTAAATCAATCCGGGTACGGCCGCAGGTAGGACAGGAAACCACCTCCACCCCGCCTTTTCTAAGTCCCAGAGTCTTCAGAATCAATTTGGCACTCTTGATCTCCTCCAGGGGATCCCCGGTTAAGGATACCCGAATCGTGTCTCCAATACCTTGATTCAAAATAATTCCCAACCCTACGGAGGATTTGATATTGCCGGAAGTTAAGGTTCCTGCCTCTGTAATTCCCACATGGAGAGGGTATGGGGTTTTGCCCGCAATCTCCTGGTGGGCTTTCACACACATCATTACGTCAGAGGATTTGATGCTGATAACCAGATTATCATACCCCATATCCTCAATCGTGTGAACCTTATCCAAGGCGCTTTCTACAATTCCCTCTGCGGTTACCCTGCCGTATTTTTCTATCAGGTTCTTTTCCAGAGAGCCGCTGTTTACTCCTACCCGGATAGGGATATTGTATTCTTTAGCCTTATCCACAACCGCCTGAACTTTTTCCCGGGATCCGATGTTTCCCGGATTAATTCGAATCTTATCTGCTCCGTTTTCTATTGCAGCAATGGCAAGACGGTAATCGAAATGGATATCCGCCACCAGCGGAATATGAATGCGCTTTTGAATTTCCCCAATGGCCAAAGCATCCTCCATGGCAGGCACAGCCACGCGGATAATCTGACATCCTGCCTGCTCCAAACGGATGATCTGAGAAACCGTAGCCTCAATATCTGCAGTTCTTGTATTGCACATAGACTGTATTAAAATCGGATTACCGCCTCCAATCACGCAGCTTCCAATGGAAATCTTCTTGGTATGATCCCGAAACATAATCCTTCCCCTTTCTTTTTCCGTTTTAGATCAGGCTTTTAATATCCTGGAACAGGATGAATAGCATCAGCGCCATAAGCACTGCCATGCCTGCCGCATGAACCATCCCTTCTTTTTCCTGATCAATAGGCTTGCCTCGAAGGGCTTCTATAATCAAAAAAAACAATCTGCCGCCGTCTAAGGCCGGTATAGGAAGCAGGTTCATCACGCCTAAGTTGGCACTTAAAATAATGCTCAAGTTTAGGAGGTTTAAAAACACCACCTCCAGGCCGTATTGTCTGGATTCATCTACAGTTTTGCTTACTACAGAGACAATTTTTACGGGGCCGGACACATCGTCCGCCTTTACTTGCCCTCTAAATAACATTCCCAAGCTTTTTATAGTGGCCGCAATCTGATATTTCACATTGTATACGCTGTATTTCAAGGTTTCCCCCAGACTTTTTGTGGGAACATATCCCGGAAAATAAAAACCTGCCAAATATTCGCCGGAGCTTTCTGAATAAACCGGAGTTATCTGGCTGGTATAAATTCTGGTTTCTTCTCCTTCCGTTCTCTCCCACTCTAATAGATAGGGCTTTCCCGGATTCACAATCTGGTACATGGCTATATCCCGATAATCCTCCACCCGGCTGCCTGCCATGCGGGTAATCACATCTCCTTCCTGCAGGCCCGCCTCATAAGCAGGACTTCCTTCCTCCACTCCTACCACTACCGGGGACATATATCCCACTCTGGATACCACAATCAAGGCGCAGAGAAAGGCAAGGAGAAAATTCGCCATAGGTCCCGCCGCTACCACAGATATCCTGGCCCAAACCGGCTGGCTCAAAAAACCTTTTCCTTCTGTTTCTTCTCTGTTTATTTCTTCAGGCAGAATCCCGGCATCATCTGCGCTTTCAAATTCATTAAGCATCAGGCACGAACCCCCAAAGGGCATAGCCTTTAGAGAATATCGGGTGCCGCCCTTTTTAAAACTCATAAGCCGCGGCCCCATACCGACGGAAAATTCCACCACATAAATTCCATTTAGTTTTGCAAAAATAAAATGTCCGAACTCATGGATCAGAACAATCAATCCGAACATAATAATTGCCGCTATTACATTCAGCAATCTACCACCTGCTTTCTATATATTCATAAACCGCTTTCTCTGTCTCCAAAATCTTCTCTACAGCAGGATTTTTTACAAGCCTGTGGTGATCCATAGCGCTTTCTATTATATCAGTTATGGTCAGATAGGAGATTTTTCTGTCTAAGAAACGGCTCACCGCCAATTCATTGGCAGCATTAAAGACTGTCGGCATAGATCCCCCTGCTTCTCCTGCCCGGTATGCCAGGGAAAGCCCTGGGAAGTTTTCCAGGCTGGGGGCCTCAAAAGTAATCTGAGAAAGGGTGGTAAAATCCAGCCGCTCTCCGGGAAGGTATCTTCTCTCCGGATAATAAAGGGCATACTGAATGGGAAGCTTCATATCCGGCGTTCCCAGCTGAGCCATAACCGCCCCATCCTCAAATTCCACCATTGAATGGATAATACTTTGGGGTTGAATCACCACCTGAATCTGATCCATTTCCACACCGAAGAGCCATTTTGCCTCCATCACTTCCAGACCCTTATTGACCATAGTGGAAGAATCTATGGTAATCTTTTTCCCCATAGCCCAATTAGGATGCTTTAAGGCATCCTCCGGCCTTACCTCCTTCATTTGTTCCCGGTTCCAGCCGCGGAAAGGTCCTCCGGAAGCAGTAAGGAGTATCTTATGGATTTTATTTCCGCATTGTCCATCTGCAGACCTCTCTCCATTTAAGCACTGAAAAATAGCGGCATGTTCACTGTCCACCGGAAGGAGCCGCACCCCCTTTTTCCTGACCAGAGGCAGAATAATGTGCCCGGCTGTAACCAGGGTTTCTTTGTTGGCAAGGGCAATGTCTTTTCCTGCCTCTATGGCCGCAATGGTAGGCCGGATTCCAATCATCCCCACCACGGCTGTAACCGCGATCCCGGCAGAAGGCTCCACTGCCGCCTCTATTAATCCCTCCATGCCGGACACGATTTTTACATCCAGATCTCTGACACGCTGTTTTAGATCATCCGCCTTTTCTTTATCGTAAATACAGGCGATTTTAGGAGAAAATTCTCGTATCTGGGCTTCTAAAGCCCTTACATTGCTGCCTGCCGCCAAAGCTGTTACCTGAATGTCCCGGTTATTCCGAACCACCTCCAACGTCTGGGTTCCGATGGAACCGGTTGAGCCCAAAACTGCTATTTTCTTCATCACTTTCTCCAATCCGTCCTGTTTTATGCAGTCAGGACATGTTATAACGGGTTAAAGCAGTCTTCCCAGAAGATTCACTGCAAAGAAAATGGCCGGGGCCGTAAAAATCATACTGTCAAACCGATCCAGTATCCCTCCGTGTCCCGGAATCAGATGTCCATAATCTTTAATATCATGATTCCTTTTAATGGCTGACGCCGCCAGATCCCCGATTTGGGAAATCACCGCCGCTATCGCACATGCTATGGCACAAGCTGCCTGCGGATTCACCAGATTCATAATGTTATCCTTGAAAAGGCCTGCATAAAAAAAGCCCAAAAGCGCTGCTCCGACTACTCCTCCCACAGCTCCCTCAATGGATTTTTTCGGACTCAGCACCGGCGCTAACCGGTGCTTTCCAAACAGCATTCCTACGCAGTAGGCACAAGTATCACATCCCCAGGAGCTTAGGAAAATAAGCCATACCAGATAAATTCCGTCCGGCATCTGCCTGGTCTGATAAAGATATGACAGCATTACCGGCACATAAAGCAAGCCGAATACTGCTCCAGTCACCTCTTCTGTCTTGTATTTAGGAAAGGTAATTACATAAATGGTCATACAAACCATCAAAAAACCGATAAACACCAGCATCATATAGCTGGTATCTGAAATCCATAAAAGTCCGAAGTACCCGGCTGCCGCCAAATACCCTACTATCCCCATAGGACTATTGTGGATTTTAAGGGCACGGTACAACTCAAACAAGCCAATTAGGGAAACTATCTCTGTAACAGCTAACAGCACGCTGCCGCCCGTTACCACAAAAATCAGGGCCAGGATAACCAGAATAATACCGCTGATCAGTCGTTTTCCAAACATACGAACTCCTTTTTCTACTTAACGCCGCCAAACCGCCGTTCTCTCTTATTGTACGCAGCAACAGCTTTTTCTAATTCCTCTTGGTTAAAATCCGGCCACAGGCAGTCTGTAACATAAATCTCCGTATAAGCGCACTGCCACAACATATAATTTGACAGACGTATCTCCCCGCTGGTGCGAATCAGCAGATCCGGATCCGGCATGCCGGCGGTATCCAGGCAGGATTCTACCGTCTGCTCTGTAATGTCCTCCGGTCTTAGTTTTCCTTCCCGGCAATCTGCAGCCAGCTTCTTTGCGGCTCTGGTTATCTCATCTCTCCCGCCGTAATTTACCGCAATGACAAAGGTAAGCCCTGTGTTTTCTCTGGTTTCGTCTTCCAGGCGGTTAATTCCTTCGATAATATCCGGGTCAAACCGGCTTCTCTCTCCGATCATTTTGACCCGGATATTGTTAGCCTTGGCAATTTTTAAGAGACGGATCATATAGTACCGGAATAATTGCATCAAAGCCCCTACCTCTTCGCTGGAGCGCTTCCAGTTCTCAGTGGAAAAGCCATATACTGTCAGGTATTGAATTCCCATACGCGCCGCCAGTTCTACCGTCTTCTCCACTGTTTTGCAGCCTTCCTTGTGACCCATAGATCGAGGGAGCCCTCTTTTTTTTGCCCATCGGCCATTGCCGTCTAAAATAACCGCCACATGGGCCGGAATCACCATATCCTTCTTCTTTTCTGTATCTTTTTCTGACATGGTTCAGTCCTCCTTGTATTACTCTGCCAAATACTGCAATCTAGCAAACCCGCTATTGGCGCGTTTTGCCGAATGCTCCGCAAAACAAGGGGCAGGCCGCGCCTGCCCCCTAGCTGCATCTTATACAGTCATAATTTCTTTCGTCTTTGCTTCTACCGCCTTGTCAATCTTCTCAACCATCTTGTCCGTCAGCTTCTGGATTTTGTTCTCTAATTCTTCCTGATCATCTTCAGAGATTTCTCCTGCCTTCTCTGCTTTTTTAAATACATCGTTGGCATCCCGTCGAATATTTCTTAAAGCAACCTTGGCATTGTCGCCTTTCTTTTTTATGTCTTTCGCCAAATCCTTTCTGCGCTCTTCCGTAAGCTCCGGAAAAATAAGGCGAATAACACTTCCATCGTTGGTAGGATTAATTCCAAGGTCAGAAGTTTGAATGGCTTTCTCAATCGGCTTAATCAAACTCTTTTCCCAGGGAGCGATTACCAGCATCCGGGGCTCAGGAACAGAAATATTTCCTACCTGCTGCAGGGGAGTAGGAGTTCCGTAATAATCTACTCGGATTTTGTCCAAAACCCGCGGATTGGCCCGTCCTGCCCGAATGGTTCCAAAATCGTTGTTTAAGGAATCCAGGGTCTTGTTCATTTTCTCTTCATATACTTTGATATCCATAAATACCCTCCTGATTATGCGGTCACAATTGTGCCGTTTATTTTTCCCTGCATTGCCAGGGCAATACTATCCGGTTCATTAAGGCTGAACACTGCCATAGGCATCTTGTGTTCCATGCACATAATAGAAGCAGTTAGATCCACCACCGCGAGTTTTTTGTCGATAACCTCCTGAATGGAAAGGGTATCGTACTTTTTCGCAAGGGGATTTACCTTAGGATCACTGTCGTAGACCCCGTCAATCGCCTTTGCCAAAAGGATACAGTCTGCCTCCATTTCAATAGCCCTGAGGGCAATCCCCGTATCTGTAGAAAAGTAAGGGTGACCGGTTCCTCCGGCAAAGAAGACTACCATGCCTTTCTCGAAATATTTATTTGCCCTGTCTTTGGAGAAAAGTTTAGTCATAGAACCGCACTCAAAGGGCGTTAAAATCTGAGTCATCATCCCTGCATTGCGGAAAATCTCAGAAACATAAATACAATTCATCACCGTAGCCAGCATCCCAATCTGATCCGCCTTAGTTCTGTCAATGGCTTCGCTGGTACGGCCTCTCCAGAAATTACCTCCGCCAATTACAATTCCCACCTGGATTCCGCCATCTACGGAAAGTTTTACCTGCCTAGCCACTTCTTTTACCGTATCTTCATCAAAACCTGTTTTTCTGGGGCCAGCCAGAGCCTCACCGCTTAATTTTAACAGTACGCGTCTTGTTTTCATTCCGATTGCTCTCCTGTTGTATCGTCTTAATTATGTTCATTTCTGCTGCTCCGCAGTGCGGCGCTCTCTTTTGCTTCGCGGCAGTTGCTTTTGCGACTTAATTCGCAATTTTCTGCTCCGCAGTGCGGAGCTCTCTTTTGCTTCGCGGCAGAGAGCTCACGGGCTTCGCCCTATAAAAAAGGCAAAGTAAGAGTCTGCTTATGTGCAAGCACAGCGCAGCTTCTTACTTTGCCTTTTTTGCACTGCTCATTGCTTTCGTGGACATTATACCATACTTGGGGCGGTTTGGAAAGACGGATTTTGGGATTCTGGATTATATCCGGCAGGGCGTTTTTTTTACGGCTGCTTCTCCATTGGCAGATCGTATCCGTCGCCAGTCCGGCTGCGCTGAAATCAAAACAATCAAAAACAGCGGAAACATACCGCTTTCCATCTCCGGCTTTGATTTCCGTTATGTCCATTACCCATTTTGATGCTCTTCCAGCCAACGGACCGCGCAGTGCGCCAAACAAGCGGAACCGATTGGGCAGACATCCTCATTAAACCGAACTTTCGGATTGTGTGCAGGGGCATCTCCCCGCTCGTCCATATATCCTGCCGAAAGATACATGAATACACTGGGGACTTTTTCTGCAATGGTCGCAAAGTCCTCAGAAGCACTGGCAGACATATCGGGAATAGGAGTCAGACCAGGAATCGGCAGTTCTTTCATATAACCTACTATTTCGTCAGTCATGGCAGGATTACAAACCAGCGGCGGCACCTCAGAAATCATCTCAATCTCTGCCGATCCCCCAAATACCTCTGCGGTCCTTTGAACAACCTCCTTCAGCCGCCGGACCAGTTTTTCACGGCTGGCGCTGTCATTGGTACGCAGGGTTCCCTGGAGGACGGCGGTATCAGGGATTATATTGGCGGCCGAACCTGCTGAAAAATTACCAATGGTCAGCACGCAGGCTTTGCTGGGGTCTGACTCCCGGGCAATCAGCGATTCCAGAGCAAGATAAATATGGACGCCAATATTGATTGGATCAATGGAACTATGCGGATACGCACCATGGGCACCTCGCCCATAAATCGTGATCCGAAAACCATCCACAGAGTACATCATGGTTCCGCCACTGTTGTACATAAACAATCCCACTGGCATCCTGCCTGAACCGACATGATAGGCCAGGGCCGCGTCCACACCCTCCAGCACCCCGTTTGCCATCATATCCTTAGCTCCCTCAAAGGTTTCTTCTGCAGGCTGAAACATAAAACGGACTCTGCCAGACAGCATAGCTTCATTTTCTTTTAACATCTTTGCCGCTGTCAATAGCATAGCCGCATGGAAATCGTGACCGCAGGTATGAGCCTCTGTGCCGGTTGGACAGGAAAAGCTTTCACCGCTTTCCTCAGGCATGGGCAGCGCATCCATATCCGCACGGAGCAAGAGCGTCCTTCCCCCTTCCCTTCCCAGCTCTGCGGTCACTCCATGCCCGCAGGGATGCGGATCCAGGCCGTATCCTCTCAACTGGTCTATGACATAGTTTTGCCCTTTTGGCATATGCAGTCCAACCTCTGCGTTGCTGTGCAGCCAGCGGCGGTGGGTAACTGTTTCCTCGCGCAGTTCCAGGGCCCGTTCATAAAAATTCATAACCGTACCTCCTACTATAAAAAAATAACATTTATAGTTTGCCCATTAATTTCTAGATTTTATTATTTTCTTGGCTAAAACTCCATTGCTTTAACGGCAATTTTATTTTGTCCCTCAAATACTGCCAAATCTCGACTATTCTCCGCGCTGCTGCGGCATGCGAATAAAATCTTCCATCGTCAACATCCACTCAGCCCTCCTTTCCGAATTCCTGTACTCAGGTTTCTATGTAATCGGAGAGTCACAGTCTCTTTGCGGAAGAACTAGCTGCCTGCCGCTCTGGCAGCACCCATATGAATATAGTATTAGAAAATGTCAGATGGAACAAGATACTCTGGTTTTTCGTCCTCCGCTATCCCCAATACAGTGATTTGCCTGCTCCCTTTCTTCTGGTGAAAATCTTATTTTTCCAGACATGAACCCCCTCCAAAGTAACAGCTCTTATCTATTATCTATCTACTTTAAAGGTATCCTATCAGAGCCATGGGAAGTGTTTTTTATTTCATAGGAGGCAATTTTCTAATCGAGTAGGAGGCGGTGATTAGCCGCCGTCCTCTCACAACACCGGACATACGGTTCTCGTATCCGGCGTTTTCAATAGTTGACGTGCATGTATAGACTGATAGGCTGTGGCT
>JAETNT010000145.1 GCA_021772025.1 Enterocloster bolteae
GGTGAATTGTTACTGGACATCTCAATTTTACCACAAACCTGTGAGGAGTTGTTCTATTTTATAACAAAAAGAATCCCGTATTTATGCGGGCTCTGGCGTTTCGCAAACGCCTAAAAATTAAATTTTTGTGAGGAGAGAAAGGGTGAAAACCAGGATTCTTGGAAATGATTTAATAGTTTCGGCTATAGGGCTTGGCTGTATGGGGATGAGCCATGCCTACAGTGCACCGGCGGATAAAAAGGAAATGACAGAGCTTCTGGCGAAGGCTGTAGATATGGGATATACCTTTTTTGACACAGCAGAGGTTTATGGGACACCGGAGAATCCCCATGACAATGAGGAACTTGTTGGAACAGCTTTGAAGCCATATCGAAACAGAGAGGTATTGGCAACGAAATTTGATATCCATTTTGACATAACAGCACCGGAGGTAAATAAGCCATCGGTCCCGGATTCCAGGCCGGAGATAATACGGACCTCTGTGGAACATTCTCTGACGCGTCTGGGAACAGACCACATTGATCTTTATTATCAGCACCGGCCGGATCCGGCAGTTCCGGTGGAGGAAGTGGCAGGTGTGATGTCGGAACTGATTGCAGAAGGGAAGAACACCCACTGGGGACTTTCGGAAGCAGATGAGGAAACCATACGGCGTGCCCACCGAATCTGCCCGGTGACAGCGATCCAGAACCGATATTCCATGATGGCAAGATGGCATGAGGCGCTGTTTTCCGTGCTGGAGGAGCTTCATATCGGATTTGTAGCATTTCCTCCTCTTGCAAACGGATTTTTGTCGGCAAAGTATGATAAAAGCTCGGTTTTTGAGGCGGGGACGGATTACCGCAGTGTCATGCCACAGTTTACCTCCGAAGGGATCGACAAAAACTGGGAGCTGCTGGCACTTTTACATAGGATCGCTCAGGAAAAGCAGGCCACATCAGCGCAGATCTCTCTGGCATGGATGCTGGCAAAAAGCCCCTTTATCGTTCCTATTCCAGGAACCAGAAAAGAAGAGAGACTGTTGGAAAACGCAGGGGCTGCAGGTATTGCCCTGACACCGGAGGAACTTGCTTCCATTGATGGGGCGCTGAACCATATTGTCGTTCCATAAATGAAAAACAGATTGTAAAATAGATCCATAAAAGAAACAAGCCATAGCAGAAACGGAGGAAAAAACGGTAGTTCAGGAAACAACAGCACTTTCGTCTTGATTTTCTTTATCAATGGTTTTTGGGACACAAAGTATGATATAATCCGCTCAAATACTTAAACGGAAGGAGCTACTATGGATATTTTAGACATCATGAAAGCACGCCACAGTGTGCGGCAGTACAGCGGGAAAAAAATTGAGAGTGATAAAAGGGAGGCACTGGTAAAGGAGTGCAATCAGGAGAGCGGCATGCATATTAAGCTTCTTTTTGATGAGCCGAAATGCTTCGACAGCATGATGGCTCATTATGGAAAATTCAGCGGCGTGGAAAATTATATTGCGCTTGTGGGAGAAAAAGACGCTGCACTGGATGAAAAGGCGGGATACTATGGGGAGAAGCTTGTACTTAAAGCACAAGAGCTGGGGCTGAATACCTGCTGGGTGGCAATGACCCATGGAAAGAGCGCCGCCGAAATCAAAAAGGGAGAAAAGCAGGCATGCGTCATTGCGCTGGGTTATGGGATTACCCAGGGAACAGCACATGCGAGTAAACCTGTGGAACAGCTCTGTAACTGTGCATCGGATATGCCGGACTGGTTTTCCAGAGGAATGGAGGCAGTCCTCCTCGCACCAACGGCTATGAATCAGCAGAAGTTTTATTTTAGCCTTGAAAATGGAAGGGTAACCGCTAAAGCCGGAAGAGGATTCTATGCAAAAATGGATCTGGGCATTGTAAGGTATCATTTTGAAGCCGTTACGGGCCGTAAGGTGGAATAGCCTGTATCATGGGCAGAAAAGCAGGTGTCTATGGATACGAGAACAGAGATAGAAAGACTGGCAGAGGAATTTGAAAGCTGCAGGAAGGTGCTGATTGCGCTGGGAGATGAGAATCGGCAGCACCTGATTCTTGAGATGATAAGGATGGGGAACTGCTCAGGGGCCAGAGTAGGAGATATTGCGGAAAAGACCCACCTTTCGCGCCCTGCGGTATCCCATCATCTGCAGATTCGAAGAAGGTGTCGGGTGCAGAGAACGGGATGGGGTTCTCTGCTCTGTCTTCGTTCCCAACTATATATTAAGCGGAGAGAATAGGCTATGTCTCTACCGCTTTTTTAAAACGAAGCATTTGTAGGACTTCATGCAGGGTTGTTTCATGAAAAATAATTGAATAGCAAAAATTACTTGAATTTATCGGGGGGTTATGGAAGCTATACAAATTTTCCGTAACCCTCGACTTTTTTGCCCAGTAGAGGTATAATGTCTGTATAGTATAGGTATGCCACACCTATACGGAAAGGAGGAGGTTATGCCAGTAACAGAAAAGAAATACCCGGACTGGGTGCAGGAGAAACGGACAAGGGGAACTACGGTGAAAAAGAAAGGGGATAC
>JAETNT010000146.1 GCA_021772025.1 Enterocloster bolteae
CAGCTGTTTATCAATCAGACGCTCGGTTGCCTTTTTGGAAAGAAGCTTTGTCATTTCATCAATAGCAGCCTGCCACTCCCGTTTCTTTTCCGCATCTATGTTTCTCCGGTAAGAGAACATGTGGACGGAACTGTCTTCTTCCGAATAAAACAGGAAGGTTTCTACACGAATCCAATGATAATCCTCACCGTTCTGCGAAATCATAAAGTCATACTGAAGATGGTTATTTCCGGCGTTATACTCCCGGATGGCATTTTCCGGGGTAAACATGGAAACATAGCCTTCCCGGAACTCCTCTTTAATTTGTTCCCGGGCAATGACACACAATCCCTGGTCAAAGGGAAGCCCTCCGGCTCCCAGACTCTTAAAGTATTCCTCTGTCTGTTTCCCCACATAGCTGTTCTTTGTCAGATTCAATTCGTAAATACTGTCGTAAAGCTGTTCCGTGGCCTTTTTAAAAAGAGCCTGCCGCTCCTCAACCAGCTCCGTCACCTGGCTGCTGTACTTCCGGATTACAGCAGTAATGACAATCAGAACAGTGAGAATTACCACAGTCAGTATAAAACCAGTCTGATAAAGCTGGCGGTTCATGGCCTCCACAATGGGTCCGGTATTCTGTTCCACAAGCAGATACCAGGAGAGCTCCGGAATATACCGCTCCACAATAAAGCTTCTCTTTCCTTCCTTTGGACCTGTATCAGTCCAGAATTCCATACTGTTATCCGACTCCCGGAAATCAAGTACCTGTTCCCGTATATGTTCCTGGCCATATACTCCAAACCAGTCCTTCTTTTCATATCCATTATAGGTGGTGGATATCTCTATAAAACCATCCTGGTTAATCAGGCTGGCCTGATTGCCATAGCTGTCTTCATATTCCTGCAGCAGCTCTTCCAGATAATCTATCTGAATTCCCACTCCCACGATGCCAATCACCGCCCCGTCCGGCGCAGTAACCTTGCAATTCACAAAGACAGTTATCCTGTTATCCGCTCCCTCTACCTGGTCATTATCCACGTTAAGGGAATACTCCAAATCATTGTCAAGAAGTTCATAATACCATTCGTTTTCCGGATCCCCTTTTTCCATTACACGGTCAAGGCCATTAAAATTATAGTAGCGGCCGGAATTTGCGGATATCAGGAACACGGAATCAAAGCCATATTTCTTCTGGTATGTCTCCAGATACGTTTTTGTAGTCTCCGCAAAATCCAAAGCATCCATACGGCTGTTTTCTGCAAGAAGATGGTCCACCAAAAGGCTGTCATGAGACATTGTCAGCGAAATGTTCACCGGCTTTGTAAGCATTGCCTTCAGCTGGTAATAAATTCCCTCCGCTGTCAGGGAGGATACTTGTTCTATGTTCTCTAATGATGCACGGTAATTGGCGCGGTAGCTGAAAAATGCTGTAAGGATAAATCCTACCACCAGTATACTGCTGACTAACAGGTTCGTCTGAAACAACTTATTGTTTTTCATTCGATACCTCCTCTATTCTCTGTGCGGAACAACTCTTACTATCTATTTTAAGACGGATTCAGCCTCTCCTGGCGCGCTGCCACGGCTTTACTGTTAACGTCTACGGGTCTGCCTGATACAGAACATTATACACCCACGTCTACCCTATTTCCAGTTTCTTTTATTTCACTTATATGCTGACTGAACAGACTCTTTCTTTTCCGTTCCCCGCTTCCCGCTTCTCCTTTAAATTTTTGTAATAAATTACAAAATAATATTATTTATCTCTCGTATATTGAAATAAAATGCATAGTTTGATACAATTGAGCTATTGATATCATTGCAAACCCGCTGTATGGTTAGCACAATGAATCCGGAAAGGCAGCAATGGCTGTTGTAGGCACCCCATATGAAGCGGTTTTTTAGAGGCGGACTGATCTCCCTGTTTATTTTACTTTTCCTGTTCGGCAGTATTACCATTCAAACAGTAATCCAAACCCAGACAAACGGAAGGCTCATCAACTATGTAGGAATTGTCCGCGGTGCCAGCCAGCGGCTCATAAAGTTAGAACTTTCCGGCCAGCCCGATGACGATATGATTGCCTATCTGGACAGCATTCTTCTGGAATTACAGGGCGGAGAGGCCACATATGGTCTTCCTTCACCTGACGATCCGGCCTATCAGAGGGATTTGGCAAAGCTGGAGCTGATGTGGAGTCAGGTCAAGGACGAAATCTCTGCCTACCGCAGCGGGTCCGCTGACAGTTCCAGACTGCTTTCCCTCAGCGAGGACTTTTTTGAACAGGCCAATCATACCGTGTTTTCCGCCGATGCCTACTCAGCCCGGCAGATGCGTTTTCTTCTGACCGGCTGTCTGGTCATGATGGGAGTCATGTCACTCACCTG
>JAETNT010000058.1 GCA_021772025.1 Enterocloster bolteae
GAATCTGCAATTACCCTTTTTTTCCGCCTGTTCATGCCGAATTCACGCAAAGTCTGACCAGCAGGATCCCTTTTTATCCTCCTGCCCATCTCTCCGGCCTCCCATCTGTCCGGATTTCTGTCCTCTGTAAAGGAAAAGGCCCCATAAAAGGCCAGGGCCGCCACCCAAAAGCACATCCATGTCCGGACAGACCACGGAGTCTGAAGATAACTCAGCTTAAAGCAGGAAATTCCCTGCCCTCCCGCAAATCCTAAAAAGAACAGGCCTCTTAAGTGGATGAGGTTCCCGGTCTTTCTCCAATCTTTCCAGTATACATACAGGGCCGCTCCAATGAGCATCAGGCCGGATGGGACATACCATCCGGCCTGGGCCAGCAAAAAGCTGGTTAAATAACAGACGCAATAAATAATCATCAATTACTGCTCCACAAATTCTTTCATAAACTGTGCTACTTCCTTCTCGGTTGCAAAGCTCATAGCCTTATCTGCAACTGCCTGAAGCTCTTCTGTGCTGTAGCTGGTAATCAGCTTTCTGGACTTTAAGATAGCGGAAGCGCTCATACTGAATTCATTCAGGCCAAATGCCAGAAGCAGCGGAATCATCATAGGATCGCTGGCAGCCTCGCCGCACATGCCTACCATAATTCCGGCCTCCCTGCCGCAAGCGATGATTCTCTTAATGCTTCTCAGCACTGCCGGATTTAACGGAGAGTACAGGTAGGAAATCTTGTCATTGCCTCTGTCAACAGACATGGTGTACTGGGTTAAATCGTTGGTGCCAATACTGAAGAAATCGGCTTCCTTAGCAAAGATATCCGCAATCAGTGATGCAGCGGCAGTCTCCACCATAATACCCACCTGAATATCCTTGTTGTAAGGAACATGGCAAGAGTCTAACTCTGCCTTTAATTCTTCGATAATTGCTTTTACCTGACGAAGCTCGTCAATGCAGGTTACCAGGGGAACCATGATTTTAATGTTGCCGAAGGCGCTGGCGCGTAAAAGGGCCCGAAGCTGCGGCTTATAGACATCCTCTTTCCGGTCTAAGCAAAAACGCACCGCCCGGTAGCCCAGGAAGGGATTTTCATCCTTCTCAAGACCCATGTAGGGAATCTCCTTATCGCCGCCGATATCCAGGGTACGGATGATCACCGGCTTGCCTTTCATGGCAACCGCTACCTTCTTATATGCCTCAAACTGTTCGTCCTCAGTAGGCATTGCGTTGCGGTCCATAAATAAGAATTCGGTACGGAATAAGCCTACTCCTTCTCCATCATACTGGAGCACTTTATCCACGTCTTCAGGCTTTCCGATATTAGCAACCAGCTCTACATGAACTCCGTCCCTGGTGACCGTGGGCTTGCCGATGTACTGCTCTAATTCCTTCTTTTCCTTTAAGAAAGCATCTCTCTTGGCCTCATACTCTCCCATTACAGCCGGATCGGGATTTACATAAACGGTACCGTCAGATCCATCCAATACCACTTGATCCCCGTTCTTTACATTGTTTAAGAAGTCCGTCACTGCCACTACTGCGGGGATCTCCAGCGCTCTTGCCAAAATAGCGCTATGGGAAGTCCGTCCGCCCAGCTCCGTTACAATACCGGTTACGTTCTGAGGATTAATCCCGGCAGTCATAGACGGGGTCAGGTCCTTTGCCACAATGACGGTGCCTGCCGGAAGAGACGCGATGTCCACAGACTCCACCCCCATCAGCACTTTCTGCATACGGGTTTTAATGTCCCGCATGTCAGTTGCCCTTTGCTGCATCAGTTCATCCCCCATGGAAGCGAACATATCCGCATAAGTGTTGCAGGTCTGCTCAATGGCGTACTCGCTGTTTATCCCCTCGTTGGTAATGGCGCTTTCAATCTCCCCTGTAAGCATGGGATCAGACAACAGCATCAAATGTCCGTTTAAGATTTCAGCCTCCTTCTCACCTACTCTGGTTGCCAGATCCGCCGCCAAGGCTCCCGTCTCCTTAATACTCTGCATAAGAGCCGCTTTAAAACGTTCCAGTTCCGCCTGAGGATTGGATACCGTTTCCTTTTTGATAACCAGCTGGACCTCCTCCACAACGGCTACCCTTCCAATACCAATACCTGCTGATGCACTTGTTCCTTTAAACATAATACCTTATACCTCCTTAAAATATTATTTCTTTTTCTTTGGCAGTATGGCCGCAGACCGGCACATAAAAATTTACTCCCCCAGACCGTCTGCTACCACCTTCAACATAGCAGTCAGCGCCTCCTCTTCATCTTCGCCTTCACAGATAAATTCAATCTCGTCCCCGCTTTTCACACATGCCCCCAGAACGCTTAATACGCTCTTGGCATTATTGTATGAATTGCGAAACAAAAAATTAACAGACGATTTATATTTTAATGCTTCTTTACATAAAATCCCTGCCGGACGCAGATGAAGCCCTGTTGGATTCTTAATTAACGTTTTCGCTTTCACCATAATGTTTTCCCCCGATTTAGTGATTGTTTACAGCTTTGGAGATTTCTTCTGCAGACTGTCCGTCCGCTTCATCGCTTTCCCCCGCGGAGACAGAAGCCCCTGCCTCCAAACCTTCTTCTGTTTCCGAAGACCCGCTTCCGTCTATGACAGTCAAAGACATTCGGGTATAATCAAGAATATCATAGCCGCGTTCCAATTCTCCAAAGCTTATAGCTGCCGGATGAATTCCGGCATCCAGGCGGGATACGTCCGCCGAGGCTTTAATAGCAGAGGCATCCAGGCTGTCCAAATCTTCTTCCAGGCCCTGCACCGTTACTTCCATGGTATCCGGAGTAAAAGTATATTCATAGCCTTCCCTGCTTCCTGTAAGGACAATATCATTTTTGTCAATGGAATATATTCTGGAGGACAGCTTCTCTACATCAAGACGGATATGGATAGTGGTATCACCGCTGTCGGTCACCATTTTTACCCCTTCCGGCAGGAATTGGCTCACATCTACCGTCACCACTTTGCCTTCCATTAATCCTTCTACATTTAAAACCTCAGCCGGTATGGTGATGCTGGTAACAGAAGCCAGCTGGGACCGCAGGCCTACAACGGAAATTGTCTTGACATCACATTCAATTCCGGTAAACCGATAGCCGTCCGCCACATTGCCGCCCACCTGAAAATCCAGAGCAAGCTGACGAACCTTTAATATCTGTATTGTATAACTAATCTCTGTCTGATTTACGCTTACCTTTTCCCCCAAGTTCAAGGGATTTCCGTTGGCATCATAAAATACCGGAGAGGCCGTGCCTGTCACGTCTCCCTCTGCCCCGTCAATGTCCGCTTCTATTCCTACAGCGGTAATCTGGCCTACTAAAGACTCCGGACCGCTGACCCAGACTCTTTTTGTAGCAAGAGCATAGCTATTAACCTCATACCCGTCGGCGGCTTCCCCTTTCATCTCCATTCTCAGATCAAATTCCTTCCTCTGAAGAGGCTCTGTCATCACATGGACTACACTGGGATTGGCCTGGACATTAGTTACCATATCTTTATGATTTAGTACTTCTAAGCGGACCGGAACGGCTCCCAGCACGTTGCAGTCCGCAAGATCAATATAAGCCCTGAAATCCGTCGGTTGGATTTGGGAGCTGTTCCGCATATGCACCGTATAATCAACAGTTACCGTAGCCCTTTCTACCAGCTCATAGGTAAGCCCTGCATCTGTCAGAGCATCCTCGTTGATAATCTCAAGCTGTACGCTTCTCTCTCCGCTCTGTTTCGGATCCGAAACATTGACTACCAAAAGCCATACGAAAAACGCAAGGAAGACAGACAGGATTTTCAGGCCCAGATTACTCTTTAATCGTTCTTTCATTTTTCAGCCTTCCCTTCCATATCTTAATCCGATTAACAGCGGCCTCCTTCTCCTCCCCCTGTAAAGCTCTTAATACGCTCCTGAGCTCATCAGTGCTTCCGATTCTTTCCAATTTTCCGCCCCGAGCCACAGTCACATGGCCGGTTTCTTCGGAAACTACGATAGTCATAGTATCTGTCACCTCGCTGATACCTACTGCTGCCCGATGACGTGTTCCCAATTCTTTGCTGATATTCATATTATCCGAAAGGGGAAGATAGCAGGTTGCCGCCGTCACGCGGTTGCCCTGGATCACCACTGCTCCATCGTGGAGAGGGGTATTGTGCTCAAAAATATTAATCAGAAGCTGGCTGGTAACAATACCGTCCACCTCAATGCCGGTTCTCTCAATTTCCTTTAGAGGCACGCCCCGGCTGATGACCATTAACGCCCCTGTCTTTACTTTGGCCATCTCAAAAGTGGCTTTTACCAGCTCATTAATAGTCTTGTCCGTAAAACCTGACTGAGACTTTCTATCATCAATGGATAAAATATTGCTAAGCAGATTCTGGCTTCCCAGCTGCTCTAAGGCCTTTCTAAGCTCCGGCTGGAATATGATAATCAGAGCTGTCACAGCTATGGTCAAAGATTTTTCCAGTATCCACAGAATAATAGTCAGCTTAAACAGCTCCGCCAAAATGGCAAAGCCTAAAATTACTACCAATCCTCTGAGAAGAGTCCAGGCTCTGGTATTTTTAATCCACAGCAGGATTTCATAAATCAGAACGGAAAGTATTACGATTTCTATCAGATTCGCCAAGGTCATTCTAGGTAAAAATGTAAGCCAGTTATATAAACCATTTAACAAATCTGCCATATCAATACCGCACCCCCTTTTTAAGTCTTTTTAAATTATTCCATCCGGTTTTTTCTGGTATTGATTTTCTGGACTTTTACGTCCCGGGCAGTTACCGCAATTTTGGGAACCGCTTTCACATAATAATAATAATCATCATCTTCATACTGAAGGTACTCTGTGCGGGTATAATCCACCGCAAAGGCAAAAAAGGTATATACCAAAGCAATTACAACCGATATTGCCATTCCGGCTACCATGCTTTCCATAGGTACTGTTATGGGAAACATCACATATCCCATAAAAATCACCCCCAGCTGAGCAATCACCCCGGCAGCTATGGCCAGATACCAGGAATAATCTGTGGACAAACGTTTTATCATGTACACCAGCACTGTGCTTAAGGCAAAGGCTGCAATCATTACCACTGCCGTTTGGTTGGAAAGCATGCTCTTGATAAGCTGGACATATCTCTGAGTAATATCCGCGGCGGCAACTGTTCCCGCTAAAGCTCCTACATTCTGTTTAATATATAAAAGAATATAATAGATCAATATTCCCAGCGACATAGGGATAACCGCAGTCAGGCTCCCGGCCAAGCCCACCAAAAGAGGCAGAACATAAGGAATATTTAAGAAAAACATCATAGGAGTCAGCGCCAGGAGAAAACTGTCTCCAGGCTGAAGCCCGCTGTACAGCAAAATGATAATAAACACCAGAATGCCTACTACCAGGGCAATCTCTAAAGATGCACTATATAAATGAAGCAGCATAATCGCAGTAATCAGCAGGGAAATAATGCTGTACGGCAGAAAAGAGCACACAAGCCCTGTCACAAGCACCGGCACCGGTTCTGTCAGCTTTGCCATAAACCCCAGATTTTTATTAAGAATCAGCATAGCGGAAAGACCAAATAAAAAACGGAATACCGGATTAATATAAAGATCGTATTTCCCATAAAATTCTTTTAATCTTTCCTTTAAAACAAGCACCCCCATCATCTTTGTGAGCCCTCCTTTATTTCTTTCGTCTTGCTCTGGAATTCATAGCGCTTCTCCAGGCGCCGCAGCTTAGCCGCATATTCCTTCATCCCTTTATAGGCGCGGCGGTAACGGACAGCCGCAACCGCGGCGGTTATGACCAGATAAAGAATAAGCCCTGCCAGATAGATTTTTGTCAACATCTCTCCTCTGGCAAAAAGATCGCCTAAGTTAACTGTGTTAAGAAGGCTGTCCAGGTTATAAAGCCCCCAGATAAGCAGGCAGAGCAGAGCGCACAGGGTATATTTACAAAAGCTTCTCATCACCTGGCTTCCAATATAATCGCTTTCAAAATATTTATGATAAGGAAAAATATGTTTTCCTTTCTTTTTCTCAAACATAGCGATTTCTGTCATCAGCCTGATTTTTTCTTCATTTAGCATAAAGTCTGCTCCTCTGTCCATAAGATATCACTTTAGTATACCACAATTATCAGATATTGGCGACCCTATCTGGATAATTTTTTACATTTTTTTCTCAGACATAATCAGACACTTTTCGCTCTCTGTTTTCAAATAAAAAGGGAATCGCTGCTCCACAGATGACTGCTCATCCATTTTGCAACGTCCCCTTTCATGTATATTTATTCATATCTTAGAGCGTCAATCGGGTCGGCTTTGGCTGCCTTGGATGCAGGATACAGACCGAAAAAGATGCCTACAACAGCGGAAAAAGATACCGCCATTATGACGATTGACGGCTTTATTACTACCGGTATTCCAAAGAGTATGCCTCCCAAGCTGACCAGACCCACTGCCAGGCTGACTCCCAGCAGCCCTCCGCAGGCGGAAAGCAGGGCGGATTCCGTTAAAAACTGGATCAAAACATCCCTTGTCCTGGCCCCCAGGGCCTTTCGGATACCGATTTCCCTGGTTCTCTCGGTGACGGATACCAGCATAATATTCATGATACCAATTCCTCCTACCAACAGAGAGATAGCCGCAATTCCTCCTACAGCAGCGGAAATTCCTCCCATTACGCCGTCTACGCTGGCCATCTCGTCTATGGCTGTCATAGTATAATAATCCTGAGGCATCCTCCCTTTCATCTTGGCGATAAATGCAGTAAGCCGGGTAAAGAAATCGCTCAGATCCACGCCTTCCTTGGCAAAAACGTGGCATTGGTAAAAATAGTCGTTGGGCCAGGTAAGAATGGTATAGGGAATCAGGGCCGTTCCCTTATCTCCGGAGCTGCCCATCATAAGAGCCATAAAGGGGCTTTGTTCCTTACGGTAAACGCCTACAATATTATATTCATCCGTATTTCCATAAATGGTAGTGCGGAAGGTCTTTCCCACTGCTTCTGCAGTGCCGAACAGGTTTATGGCGCTCTTCTCCTCAATGACGATATTTTTCTTTCTCCCCAAAATGTCCCCCTGATTCAGATACCGGCCTGCCACTATGGTTACCGGCTGGACATCGATATAGTTATAGTCAATTCCTGTAAAATCAAAGTCCATGGTAGTTCTTCCTGCCTGAACCTTAGAGCTTACATAAGCGTTGCTGTCAATATAGGCAATCTCATCACCGAACACCTCTTGTATCCGATCCAAATCATCCAGAGTAAAGTAATCGCTCTGATGCACGTCATCCACCCAATAGCCGATAAAAATATAAGCCTGGGTCAGACCCACATCCTTGTAAATCTCTGTAAACATGCTCCTCATGGTGTCCCCGATGGAGACAATAGAGATTACGGATCCAATACCGATAATAATTCCCAGCATAGTGAGAAATGCCCGCATTTTATTGGCTTTAATCGCATGAAACGCCATGAACATATTTTCAATCAGCATCTGCTTCCTCCTTATCGCCTTGATTTTCGGGCATACAGGTATGCCCTTGGGGTATTTCCTCATCTGTCTTTGCACCGGCATCCGGGATCTGACCGTGAACCCGGTACAGCCCTTCCATGTGATTCTCATTGCCGGTAACCGTGGGATTGAGATTTATTTCATCGCTTACCACCTTTCCGTCTTGAAAACGAATAATCCGATGGGTAAAGGCGGCAATGTTCTCCTCATGGGTAACCACCACGACAGTAGCCCCCTCTCGGTGAAGCTCACTGAAGATTTCCATAATCTCCACGGAAGAGGCAGTGTCTAAATTTCCCGTTGGTTCGTCAGCCAGAATCAACGGCGGCTCGTTGGCCAGCGCCCTGGCAATGGCCACCCTCTGTCTCTGTCCTCCGGAAAGCTCATTGGGCATATGCTCAAATCTTTTCCCCAGCCCTACCTTTTCCAGCAGCAGCAGCGCCCTTTTCTTTCTGTCCTTTTTGGATCTGCGGGCATAAATCATGGGAATCTCTACATTTTTTACCGCCGAGGTTCTGGATATCAGGTTGAAGGATTGGAATACAAAGCCGATTTTCCGGTTTCGAATGTCGGAAAGTTCATTGGGGGTAAGCGCTGCCGTGTCCACTCCGTCCAGGTAATAGTGACCTAAGGTAGGCCGATCCAAACAGCCTAAGATGTTCATCAGGGTTGATTTTCCGGATCCGGACTGACCCATAATCGCCACAAATTCTCCCCGCTTAATGGTCAAATTGATTTTCTTTAACCCCAGCACTTTAATGGCTCCGGTATCATAAATTTTTACCAGATTTTCCAGGCGAATTAAATCTTCCTCCACATTCTCCGTCAGATAGGCCGGCTGCTTCTTTTTCCATCCTGTCAGGTTCCATCTTATTTTCATAAGCGTCCCCCTACTCTGCCGGGGAAGCGCTTGTCTCAGCGTCCGAACCGGCAGCATCGCTTTCAGCTGATTCCTCGCTTTCCTCCTGGGCCCCGACGTCTGAGCCGCCGCCATCGTCCTCAGTCGGAGCCGGGCTCTCCTCCGGCTTTCCGGCAGATGGCAGCTCTGTCACCTTGCTGCCCTCTTCCAGCATAGGATCCGGAGTGATTATGTACGACATTCCCTCTGCAAGGGCCGCTCCCTCCGCCGGAAAAATTTCTACGCTGATATCGCTTTCCACTCCGGTGGTTACAGGAATCATCCTGCAGATGCCGTTTTCTACTACTACCAGGGAAAGAGTTCCGTCAACTCCTGTATGGAGGGCCGAAATGGGAACCACCCAGGTATCCTTTGCCTCTTCCAGGACAATGGCCGCCTTAGCCGTAATTCCGGCAATCAGGCTGGTATTCTGATCTAACACCCGGACAATTGTAGGGATGACCCGCTCTGTGGAACCGCCGCCCTTTTCCTCTCCGGTGGGAGAAATGGATATTACTTCTCCCTGTACACTGCTGTTTCCTAAAATATCAGCCGTAATCTCGGCTCTTTGCCCTACTTTTACCTTGCCGATAGAATACTCGCTGATTTTAATTTCCAATTCCAGGGTATCCAGATTTTCAATAATGAAAATCGGTTCATTTTCCTCAGGTTTGTCGGCAAACTGGCCCACTTTGCTGTTGACTCTCACCACAGTTCCGGAAATAGGCGCCTTGATTTTAGCGGCTTCCAAATTCTCCAACGCTTTATCCAGATTGTACTGAGCATTTTTAATCTGCAGCTCGTAAGATTTATCCGCCGCCACCTGACCGTTTTCCAGGGTATAACCGTTCACTGCCCGTTTGGCGTCCTCAAGGGCATTTGCCGCCGTTTCAAGCTCTACGGCCGAAATTCCGCCTGCCTGGGCCAAAACGCTCTGCCGGTTATAGTTTGCCTGGGCCGCCTCATAATCCTGAAGCGCCTTGGCATAGCCGTTTTTTGCATCCCGCAGGTTTTCATCCCGGGTAGCCACCGCCAAATCGTAGGAATTTCTGGCAATTTCCAGCTCTTTTTGCAAATCTGAATCGTCAATTTCCGCCAAAAGCTGCCCTTCTGTTACCTTGTCGCCTTCTTTTACCTCAATACTCTTTATCTCCGCGTGAATGTTAGAAACCACGTCCACACTGTCGGTTCCGGAAACCGGGCCGCTGACGGAAAGAATATTCTCTATGCTGCCCTTTTTCAGGACCGCTGTAGCTGCTGTAGGGATAATCTCCTTGTTTCCTCCGAATATCTTCAATCCCAGAAACAATGCCAGAACAGCCGCCCCAAAGGCGAAAATAATCTTTTTCTTTTTGCTCATCCGGCCAAATCTGCCTTTTTTCTTTTTTCCGGCAGGTTCTTCCTCTAAAAGCGATTGAATCTGTCTGTCAAATTCCTGCTCTCTGTCCTTTTCACTCATGAATCAATCCTCCTGTTATTGTACCCTTCTTTCCCTATAACGACTGGTTTATCCGGTTGTCTTCAAAATTTTTGTAATAGTTCAGACGGCGGGGAATTGACAGGAATTTTGTAAGTCAAGCTTGCTTGTAAGTCAAAATTCCTGTCAAATTCCACATCGGATGGACATCCGATGCTTCTTGTCCGGCATAGTCGGGCAAGAAGATACCCGTCTGAACTGTTACAAATTTTTCAAAGGTTCTTCCCCAAGTCAAAAACAGGGGATGCCGCAATGTCAAAGCGGTATCCCCTGTTTTTGACTATGTATCAATTGGTTCTTTTATCCCTTTTCGTCAGCCCTTTACCAGCTCTTCCAGCATCTTAGGAAGCATTTCATCCATGTTTTCATTGGAAAACTGACAGGTGCCTACTGCCTTGTGGCCTCCGCCGCCATATTTTAACATCAGCTTTCCTACGTCAATATTGGAGGTGCGGTTGAGAATGCTGTAGCCTACGGCTGCGGAACACCCCTGTCCGCCCTTGCCGGAAACAATCCAGGCCGAAATATTCTGCTCCGGATACAGGCTGTAAATCAGGAAACGGTTCCCGGTATAAATAGGATCCACTCCCCTTAAATCCGTAATAATGGTGTTACCTTCTGTCCTTGTGTGAGCCTTTACCATCTCTTTAAACTTCTCGGTTTGCTCCATATAGATCTCAATCCGCTCTTTTACATCCGGCATATCAAGAATTTCCTGGGTGGTCATAACCCGGCAGGCATCAATCAGCTTTTCCATCAGCTGATAATTGGAAATGGTAAACTGTCTCCATCTCCCCAGGCCGGTTCTGGGATCCATCAAAAATCCGATTAAAATCCAGCCGGTAGGATTCTGGATCTCGTCAATAGTCAGATTGCCCGAATCTACCTTATCTACCGCTTCCATCATCTCTGTATACTGGGGAAACCGTTCCGCCCCGCCGTAATACTCATAAATAATTCTTGCACAGGAAGGAGCCAGCCTGCTCTCGCCCTTATACTTTCCCTCCAGCTGATTTCTCTCAAATTCGCTGGAATGGTGGTCAAACCACAGTCCGCAGCCTTCCACAAAGGGAACGTTGGCCAGGCAGTCATTTTCGTCTACCTCTATCAGTCCGTCCTGCAAATCCTTGGGATGAGCAAACTTCCAGCAGTCGATGATCCCTGCCTGTTTTAGTAATGCTCCGCAGGCTAATCCGTCAAAATCTGAGCGGGTCACTAATCTCATACTATTCTCTCCTTTGCGTCCAAGTGTTTTATTTCCGCGAGCAACGAGCCAAGTGGGCATGCGAGCATGCACATTTGGCGACTGCCGCGAGGGTCAAAAGGTATTTTGACCCCGGCATCATAGAAACTAGTATACCATATCATGGAAAATCAGGCTATACCTTTTTCGCAAAAGTTTCTGTATTGAAACAATTTAATGTAATAATCCATCCTCCTGCTGCCAGGTGAGACAATCTCAATGATCCAGTCAGGTGCTCCATGGCAGCCCTTCTCTGTAATCTTATCTTTATCACAGATTACGCTGATATCCGGTTCCACATAGTTGTTATTTCTATTTAAAAATACAGCAAAAGGAGCACCAAAAATCTCACATTCCCCATTTTTACTATCAATATAATTTGCTATTGCCTGGTATAATCTTCCGCTGATTCGCTGATGTTTTGTATTTGGCAAAGCCATATAATAAATCTGCCCGTCAATCAGTTCCGCCCGCTCCCCGTCTGGCAAAGCGTAGATATCGTCAACTGTATAAAGCTTTTGTTGTGTTGCCCCTTGCTCCATGATTGGATTCGTCCTCCTTTCCATTCTATTGCCTCTCTTTGCAGTAAGCAAGGCATCTTCCCGCCTGGCCAAACCGTCATCTTTCTTTTATCGCTTTCAGAAACCGCTCCCCATACTTATCAAATTTAAATTCTCCCACGCCGGACACCGTCAGCATTTCCTCTTTGTTTTTTGGTTTCACCACACACATATGCGCCAGAGTTTTATCCGAAAAAACAATATACGGCGGTACCTTTTCTTCCCTGGCAATCTGGGCCCGTAGAGCGCGGAGCTTTTCAAATAAGGGCTGCTCTTTCTCCGGAATGCCTGTCGGCTTGGCGGCTCCTTTTCTTTTCCCGGAGGCCTGTTCTGCTCCCGCCCCTTTCTTTCCGGCCTGCTCCTTTGCCATTTTCATAGACAAAAGCTCTGTACCCTCTATAAGATTTCGGGAAGTCTCTGTAAGCTTTACAATGGCGTATTCATCATTGGTAACGGTAAGATACCCTTTTAACTGCAGGTAATTCATAATCTGGCGCAGCTTAGGCATAGACATCTTATCCAGGGTACCGTAATAGGGATTTTCATTCATCCGATACTGACGTATTTTGGCTGTGTCTGCTCCGTGAACCGTATCCAGAATTACGTTGACCCCGTAGCGCTGCCGGCAGGCCTGCACACATCCTGCTATAGATCTGGCGGCCTCGGTAATATCTACCTCTTTAAACTGGGTCAAACAGTTTTTGCAGTTTCCGCAGTAGCCGGCGCCGTACTCTCCGAAATACCGCAGAATATAGCTTCTTAAGCATTCATTGGTAAAACAGTAAAAGGTCATTTTCCTCAGCCGGTCATAATCCCTTTCCATTACCAGATTTCTGGTAAACTCATCCAACTCCTGGTTATCCTGATTATGTTCAATAAAAAGCTGGTTGGTAATTACGTCCTGGCCTCCGTAAAGCAAAATACACTCCGCCGGCTGGCCGTCCCGTCCTGCACGGCCGGCCTCCTGGTAGTAGCTTTCCATGTTTTTGGGCATATTGTAATGAACCACAAATCGCACGTTGGATTTATCGATCCCCATTCCGAAGGCATTTGTCGCCACCATAATCCGGCTTCTGTCATACAGGAAATCATCCTGATTCTGCTGCCTTTCCCTGTCGCTTAGGCCTGCGTGATAGCGGGTTACGGAATATCCGTCTTTTATCAGTTTTTTGCTGATTTCTTCTACCAGCTTTCTGGTAAGGCAATAGATAATTCCGCTTTCTGCCGGATGGCGGTCTATGTAGTTGATTAAAGTCCCGTATTTGTCTTTAGGCGCGGCCACCGCAAAATACAGGTTTTCCCTGTCAAAGCCGGTGGAAACCACAACCGGATTTTTTAACATCAGGATATCCCCGATGTCCTCCTTTACCTCTCTCGTAGCCGTAGCGGTAAAAGCGCTTACTACAGGGCGCACCGGAAGCTTGTCGATAAATTCTGTAATCTTTAAATAACTGGGTCTGAAATCCTGGCCCCACTGGGATACGCAGTGGGCCTCATCTACAGCCACCATGGCAATCTTTGCATTAAGGGCAAAGCTTAAAAAGCTGTCGGTAAGCAGCCGCTCCGGCGCCACATAGATAATGGGATACCTCCCTGCCCGAGCATATTCCAGGGCTTTAAAATACTGTTTTTCCGTTAGGGAACTGTTTAAAAAGGCAGCATGGATTCCCGCCTGGTTTAATGCCCCTACCTGATCCTTCATAAGAGAAATCAGCGGTGAAATCACAAGGGTAATTCCGTCCAGCATCAGGGCAGGGATTTGAAAACACAGAGATTTTCCGGCTCCGGTAGGCATGATTCCCAGAACGTCTCGGCCCGCTAAAATACTGTCAACCAAAAGTTCCTGCCCCTCTCGAAAGGTATCGTATCCGAAATATTGTTTCAATATCTGATATTTATCCATTAAGTTTTGCCCTTCTTATCATTCTGTTTCTTAACTGTCAATTCCACACCTAATATGCTTCTTTACTCAGCATATAGGATAGTCTCATTTGTCAGCAAACTATAATGCCGTATATAAAATTTATAATCTGAGCTGCCCCTTTTAGGGCATCATACTCCGCCCCTTCTATATCCATCTTAACAAAGGTAACCCTCTCTCCCTTCAAAATTTCTATACTGCATAGGAATAGATTCTATAAATCCACGGTCCCCGGTTACCGAAGCATTCACTCGTGCCAAAAAAATCTCTTTAGATTTCTTCTGATATCTTTCTAGAATACTTATTTTAAAAATGTCCAGCAAAGTTTCAATACCGCTCCACTCCGTCTCTGGTTACCCTAGCGTATATCAGCTTCTTTTTGTCCGGGGCTTTCTGTTCTATGGTATAAGCTTCTTTCAGCTTTTTTGCCGCCTCAAAAAACAGCCGTTCATCAGAAGCGTAGAGCACTGCCAGCACCTCTCCGAAAGTTACCTGATCCGAGTACTTTTTCTTTAGCAAAATTCCGGCTCCCGGATCGATAATATCTTCCTTCTGGCTGCGTCCGGCTCCCAGCATCACCGAAGCAATTCCCACTGCCTCCGTGTCCATATGGGTTACAATCCCCTGAGAGTCACATTTTACCTCATAGGAAAATTTTGCTCTGGGAAGCCTTTCCGGATTTTCTACACAGGCAGCATCGCCTCCCTGGCTTTCTGTCATCCTTATGAAGGCCTTCATGGCGCTGCCGTCTTTGACAGCCGCCTCTGCCATGGCCCTGCATTCTTCAATGGTTCCTTTTTCCGCCATATAAAGCATATTGGCCGCCAGCTCCAGAGCCACTTCCCGCAGATCAGAAGGTCCCTGTCCCTTTAATACTTCAACAGACTCCCGAACCTCCAATGCATTTCCGACAGCATATCCCAAGGGCACATCCATATCCGTTATCAGGGCGCAGCATTTTCTCCCGGCTCCGGTTCCGATAACTACCATCTTTCGGGCCAGACGGACAGAATCCTCCAGGGTTTTCATAAAAGCCCCGCTTCCGGTCTTTACATCCAGTACAATCCCGTCGCTTCCCGCCGCCAGTTTTTTGCTCATAACAGAGGATGCGATGAGAGGAATACTGTCTACTGTGGCGGTTACATCCCTGAGTGCGTAAAGCTTTTTGTCCGCCGGAACCATATTCCCCGACTGGCCGATGACTGCGATTCCGGCGCGGTTTACAATATCAAAAAATTCTTCCCTGGGAATGGAGGTAGAAAACCCCGGAATACTTTCCAGCTTGTCAATGGTTCCTCCCGTATGTCCCAGTCCCCTTCCCGACATTTTTGCCACCTTAACGCCGCAGGCCGCCACAATGGGTCCGATTATCAGGGTAGTTTTGTCCCCAACCCCTCCGGTGCTGTGCTTGTCCACCTTTATTCCCTTTATCGCGCTTAAATCCGCCATGTCCCCGGATCTGGCCATCTCCATGGTCATAGCGGTTATCTCATCATCCGTCATCCCCTGAAAGTAGATTGCCATCAGCATAGCCGCCATCTGGTAATCCGGAATCTCCCCGGCAGTAAATCCTTGTATCATATAGGCAATTTCTTTTTCAGAAAGGGCACCGCCCCGCTTTTTCTTTTCAATCAGATCATACATCCTCATAAGCTGCTGCCTCCTTCTTTGTATTCCTCTGTCCCACCGCCCCTGCAAAGATCCGGCATTTGTCAATAGCTGCCTTCCTCGATCTGTTCCGACTTTGCCAGCTTGATAATCCGGCTGGTTCCCAGCCTGGATGCCCCCAGGCTGATAAATTTTTCCGCATCCTCAAAAGACTTGATGCCTCCGGCAGCTTTTATCTTTACTTTTGGGCCTACGTGGGATGCAAATAGCTTAATATCATCAAAAGTAGCGCCTGCCGTGGAAAATCCGGTAGAAGTCTTAATAAAGTCTGCCCCGGCTTCTGTTACCACCTGGCACATTTTTATCTTTTCTTCCTCTGTCAAAAGGCAGGTTTCAATGATAACCTTTAAAATTCTTTCCCCGCAAACGGATTTGATTTCCTCAATTTCGGACCGGATTTTCTCATAATTCCTATCCTTTAAGTCTCCAATGTTGATGACCATATCGATCTCTTCCGCCCCATTTTCAATGGCATCCCTGGTCTCAAATATCTTGGTTCTGGTAGTGTTATATCCATTCGGAAACCCAATAACCGTACATACCGGCACCTTTCCTTTCAGATACTCCCAAGCCCTTTTTACATAGGAAGGCGGAATACATACGGATGCTGCGCCATATGCTGCCGCATCATCACAAATTTCCTGAATCTCGGCCCAGGTGGCCCCCTGGGTTAAAAGGGTATGGTCTACTGTTTTTAAAATATCGTTTCTGTCCATAATGCCTCTCTCCTATCGCCCTATCATAAGATGGAAATCCGTTCTCTTTTAAACGCAGATCTCATGGAAAAAGCTTTCTCCGCAAATCTCTCCTTTTATCTCCAGATAATCTAAAATCGTAGCTGCCGTATCTGCAAAGGAAGCCCTGGTTCCCAGATTTACGCCCGGTTTTACCGGCGTTCCCGCAATCACCAGGGGGGTATATTCTCTGGAATGATCGGTAGAAGGAGTAATGGGATCACAGCCATGATCCGCAGTGATCATCAGAATGTCTTCCTCCTTCATGGCCTGTAAAAGCTCAGGAAGCCTTTCGTCAAAATAGGTCAGAGCTTTGGCATAGCCGTCCACGTCGTTCCGGTGTCCGTAGAGCATATCATAGTCCACCAAATTGATAAAGCACAGACCTTCAAAGTCCTTTTTCAAATATTCCAGGGTCCGATCAATTCCTTCTGAATTTCCGGAGGTCCGAACCATTTCCGTCACCCCCTGACCGGCAAAAATATCATTAATTTTTCCTACTGCGATTACTTGTTTTCCCGACTCTTTTATAGCATCCAGCATGGTCGCCTTAGGCGGCGTCAGAGAATAATCATGGCGGTGGGAAGTTCGTTTATAAGGCCATTCTCCCTCAAAGGGGCGGGCAATAACCCTGCCCACCCCGTATTTTCCGGTACACAAACGGCGGGCAATCTCACAATAACGGTACAATTCATCAACAGGCACAAAATCCTCATGGGCCGCAATCTGAAATACACTGTCTGCAGAAGTGTAGACAATCAGTTTACCGGTCTCCACATGCTCTCTGCCGTAATCCTTAATGACCTCTGTGCCGGAATAAGGTTTATTGCAGATAACTCCTCTTCCTGTTTCTTTCTCAAAGGCCTCTAAAAGTTCCTCCGGAAAACCATCAGGGAAAGTAGGCAGCGGCTCCGGTGAAATCACTCCTCCGATTTCCCAATGCCCGATGGTAGTATCCTTTCCCCTGGAAACTTCGGTCATTCTTGCCACTGCGCCTTCCGGCTTCTCCTCCCGTTCCCCGCAGGTTACCCCATCAATGTTAAATAGTCCTAATTTTTTCATATTGGGCATGGAAAAATAAGGGCTGGTGGCTGCCGCTTTCAGGGTATCGCTCCCCTCATCCCCAAATTCCGCCGCGTCCGGCATCTGACCGATTCCCACGCTGTCTAATACAATTAAAAATACTCGTTTCATTCCTTCCTGCTCCTTTCTATGGTCTGTACCCGGGGCGTCAATCCATTCCAAACCGCTTTTCCCCCGGTTTTACCGGAATCTCTTTGATATCCAAGCTGTCTACCCGCATATAACCGTTTCCCTTCCTGATAGCATCCAAAAGCATAGTAAGCTTAACCGGATTTCCCTGAAGCTCCATCTGTACCGTACCATCATAGAGATTTTCCACATAACCGGTAACTCCTAAATTTCTGGCTTCCATGTATACAAAGAAACGACATCCTACATTCTGGACCCGTCCTTTGGCAATGACATGGTAACGGATTAATTTTCCCATGAAAACACCTCCTGATATCATGGTATTAGTCTATCATATTTTTTCTCAAATAACCAGGTTAAATATTTGTTGAAGACATTTCCCCTCAACATACGTTATAATAAGTAAGATGGCATCGCAGAATACACATCAGAAACAGATAAGGAGGGGAACACTTGACCGATGAAGAAACGCTGGAGCGCCTGATCCACCAGTATCAAAATCTGATTTACTCCATCTGCTTCCGCTTGACCGGCGACTATTTTGATGCAGAAGATCTGGCGCAGGATACCTTCCTCTCCGCTTATAAAAATCTGGGGCGTTTTGACGGCAGCAATGAACGGGCCTGGCTGTGCCGCATTGCCACCAATAAATGCATTGACTATTTAAAGCGCGCCGGCCGGCGCAGTGTTCCCACGGCAGACGAATATTTTACTGCTATCCCGGATGCCCGCTCCTCCCCGGAGGAGCTTTGCCTGGAAGAATCGGTAAAAAGGCGTCTTTATGACTGCTGTTGCCGCCTCTCCCCCCCTTATCGGGAGGTTGCCCTGGATTACTATTATCACGAGATGGAAATCCGCGAGATTGCAGAAAAAACCGGCAAAAATATCAAAACTCTCCAGACCCAGATCTATCGGGCCAAGGGTATGCTGAAAAAATTGTATCGGAAGGAGGAACTGATATGAGAAATAGCCCTAAATCCAGAATTTATTTAGAGTCCCTGGAAGAGATCTCAGAATCCGATGATTTTCTCAATGCCTTTGCTGATGAGACGGAACGCTATTATTCAGTCTGTGCTCCTATGGGTTTTTCCCAGGCTGTTTTAAAGAAAAGCCGTAATTTGGATGTTCAGGTAGCGGTAAAGACCCATCAGGTCTCCAGAAAGATTCAGCTTTTGTCCTACAGCCTGAAAGTAAGCGCTGCCGTTGCAGGCGCCCTGTTCCTTTTATTTTCTCTGCCCAGCCTTACGGGCTCCGGATTCCAAAGCAGAATTCCCAGGCATCCAATGGAATCCCAGGTATCCGGCAATACCCAAAATATTGCCGATTCTATCCTGAATTTTTCTTATGATATTTTTAATTGGAGGTAATCTGATATGCCTAGAAAGAAAAACCGCTTATTTACATTTTGCTGTTCCTTGCTTCCGGGGGCCGGAGAGATGTATTTAGGCTTTTTTAAACACGGAATCAGCGTCATGTCCTTGTTTTTCCTGCTTCTTACCTGCAGCGGCGCTTTGTTTCCGCCCCTTATGTTTCTGTCTCCGGTACTGTGGTTTTACAGTTTTTTCCATGTAAATCATTTGGTTACACTGCCGGATGAGGAATTTTATATGGTAGAGGATGATTACTTTTTCCATATTGACGTCTTAATCCGCAATCGGGAGCTGCTTTTTACCAAATATCGTAAACTTACTTCTTACTGCCTGATCTTTTTGGGGGCTGCCGTTGTATGGCAGAATGTGGCTAATTTCTTCCATAGGTTTTTGGAAAAATATCTGGCGATTCCAAAGCCCCTTAAGGATATGCTTTTCTGGTTTACCCAGAGAGCGCCTCAGATGGTAGTGGCAGTCGGGATTATTTTGCTTGGGATCTGGTTAATTCAAGAAAAGAAATCCAATCTGTTTTTGACTTCCCAAAATGAGGGCGCTTCGGAAGGATCTGACAGGTAACGTTTTGAAAAGGGCGGGAATCTGAAAAACAGCTTCCCGCCCCGTCCTTTTCCTATTGCCGGCGCTAAAATGGACGGCAATATTCTCAGTCCTCTTTAATTTTTACAATCACTTTTTTAATGGGAGCCGGTTCCCCGTTGGCTGCCTTGGGTTTGTGGGCATCCCAGGGGAAAAAGATGGCATATTGATCCTCTTTGGCAGGCAGTTTGATACCCGGATTGGAGTTATCGAAAAATACCACATCCTTGTCCGGATTGTAAGGAACCGCCACTGTCATCTCTCCCACCGGAGCATAGGACATTGCCTCTGTTCCCTTGATCACGTACTGGATATCCGTATAATGCTCATGAGCCTCAAATTTGGCATCTTCCCAGGGAATGGTCGTATACTCTACCACATTGGCATAAACGTTGACGCCGTCAATCTCATGTTTACCTGGCTCCAAAGCAGCCAAATCGGTGTTCAGCAGAAAATCCACTGCTTTGGCGTACCGTCCGTCAATGCCCAAATTTCTGTAAAAATTCAAGTTCTTTTTCTCATCAAAAATCATATCACATTCTCCTTTACTATGTAGAAATCCCCTGTAGGGAAATCCTCATCCTGTATCCTCAGTATACGCCATAGTATAAGAAAACTCAATCTTTTTTACTATAAAAATCTGCCGCCGGACTTTTATGTGCGGCAATGCTTCCGCTGCCGGGCACATGAAGATTTATTTGAAAAATTCATGCCCGTCATGAGCAAACAGATAGGTAAGCTTACCGTCAAAAAAACGGACGGCTCCGGCCTGAGAACGGCTTCGATTCATAAAATATAGGGCGCCCTGGGAGTAATCCTCTCCGGAGAGAGCACGGTTAACACATTCTACTGTCAAATCTGTCACCTTTACGCTGTTAATTCTCCCATCCGTCACCGGAGAAAACTGGCCTTTTTCATAGACCACCTCCGTAATGCTGTTCGGAAATTCTTTGCTCTGTACCCGGTTCATAATCACATTAGCCACTAAAATCCGACCTTTTTCGTCACAAATTCCTGCCTCCGCCTGTACAATTTTTAAAAGCACCTGATAGTCTGACTGAGAACAAGGAACTTGAGAGGCATTCTTTTTTTCCTCTTCTGCTTTTTTTCTTGCCTCTTCTTCTTCAAGTCTTTTGGCCCGGGCCTCTTTTTCTTCCTGTATTTCCTGCTGCTTTACCGCGAGTTCCGCTTTTGCTTCCTCAGATTTCTGCTGTTTTCTTATGGCATCTTCAATCAGGTTCTGGCCGATTATCCGGCTCTCCTGCTTAAAGGCGGTGAATTCGGCTTGTATTTTTGCTTCTGTAATCAAATCCGTTTCTTCGGCTTCCGGTTCCTCCAGGGCCTCGCTGCTTTCCTGAAACCGGCCTTCTGCAAATACAGTCAGAGCGCTTTTTCCTCCAGCCCCAAATCCGACGGTGGTAAATACCACTATGGCAACTACCATGCAGCCTGTTGTAATAACGGCTGCTGAACGGTACATCCATTTGGTAACCTGCACCACCGGGGCAAAGAACCCTCGTACAAACTGCAATGCTGCCTGAAGAAAAGAATAGAATGGAAACATAGATACTCTCCTTTTCCTTCCTCTTTTTGGTGCAGAAATGAGGACTCTCCCCCACTTTCTGCTGTTTTTACGGGTTGATATGGCACATTATATGGGAACGGATGTCCAAATGTCAATGGAATATAGATAAGTTTGTAACTTATTCCATGGTAAAAAAAATGCACTGCCTGTATTTTTGTGCAGGTAGCGCATTTTTTACTTAAATATTATTTAATATTTTATCAATATTGTCGCTTTTATTTTTACAAAAATATTACATTTTTGTTAATTCTAACATGTCATACCCTTTGTTGAATTTTGCTGTCGAATCCTTATGTAAACTTTTCATCCGGTTCTGCATGGAACCGGCAGCCGGTCTTTACAGGATTAAGGGTACAAAAGTCCCTTCTCCATAGGCGCACAGATCATTGGGATCTAATATAATCTGGACTCCTCTCTGTCCTGCGCTGACAGCAATCTGAGGAAAAAGCCGGGCAGTTTCTTCTATATATAAAGGGAATTTCTTTTTCATCCCAATAGGCGAGCAGCCTCCCCGCACATATCCGGTAAGAGGCAGCAGATCCTTCATTGGGATCATCTCTACTTTTTTGTCATGGGCGGCTTTGGCTGCCTTTTTCAGATCCAACTCCTGATCCACCGGGATGCAGCAAACCAAATACCCGGTCTTTTCCCCCTTTAGCACCAGGGTTTTAAAAACCGTGTCATGATCCGCCCCCATCATATCTGCCGCATGGCTGCCGGACAGATCCTTTTCGTCTACCTCATACTCTTTTGCCTGATAAGAAATTTTAGCTGCTTCCAAAAGGCGCATTGCATTGGTCTTTACCATAGTAGCGCTTCCTTTCCTTTTAACGTTCTACAGGGCCATGGTAGGTAATAATCCCGCCGATATTCACTGCCTTTTCATATCCGGCCCTCTTTAAATATTCTACACCTCTGCCGCTGCGGGCCCCGCTTCGGCAGTAAACAAACAGAGGAGTATCCTTGCTGTAGCTGATGGCCCCCAGCTGATCCAAAGGCAAATTCACGCTGCCGGGTACATGCCCTTGTGCATATTCCGCCTCTGTACGGACATCCAGCAGCACTGCACCGGGCGTAGACTGAGCCTTTAAAATTCCCTGATCCAGGTTTTCCGCTCCGGCAGAACGATTCCACATAGAAAAAATCCCCATTTTTCCGCTCCCTTTCCTTTCAATAAGCTGGGGTTATTATAATCCATTTTCCTCCGGCCTGCAAGGGGGCAAAACTTGCAAATAGCCCCCTATTTTTATATAATAGGAGAAAAATCAAGGAGGTCTTCACACAAATGAAAGTATTAATGCTTAACGGAAGCGCCCATTTAAAAGGCTGCACTTACACTGCTCTCACGGAAATCGGAAAGATTTTAAATGAAAACGGCATTGACTATGAAATTTATCAGCTGGATTCCAAGCCTGTAATGGACTGTATCGGCTGCGGCCAGTGCGCCGCCGGAAACGGGTGCGCTTTTTCGGAAAACCAGGTAAATGAGTTTACCGCAAAGGCTATGGAAGCAGACGGCTTTGTCTTTGGCACCCCGGTTTACTATGCCCATCCCAGCGGGCGGATTCTCTCCTTTTTAGATCGGGCATTTTATTCCGCCGGAAAAAAAGCGTTTATGGGCAAACCCGGAGCCGTAATTGCTTCTGCCAGAAGAGGCGGCACTACCGCGTCCTTTGACGTTTTGAATAAATATTTTTCCATTACTTCCATGCCTATTGTGACCTCTACCTATTGGAATATGGTTCACGGTAATGCTCCGGAGGAAGTGGTAAAAGATGAAGAAGGTATGCAGACCATGCGTAATATCGGCCGGAATATGGCCTGGATGCTGAAAATGATAGAGGCCGGAAAAAAATCCGGCATCTCTTTCCCGGAACAAGAAAAGGGATGCCGGACTAATTTTATCCGTTAGAGCACCTGTACAGGCGGATGCGGCAAATGCCGCAGCCGCCTCTCAGCCATGTTTATAAAAAGGTTGATAGGCACACTTTACTATCAACCTCTTAATCACAATTTTTTACAATTCCGGGAGTTTATCTTCTCCGCTATTGTAAGTTTTCTGATTCATCATTGCATTTTCATGAATCAATAATCCTTTAATCTGTTCGAGATTTTCATTTATCTTTTCTAACTCACTTATCCTAATATTGATTTTCCAATACCAGCACCAAAATTGCCGAGTCACTAAAAATATTATGATTAATACTATGAATAATACTATGATTGCTGCTATAAAACCTTCCATACAAAATCCTCCTATATTAATTTAAATTTTTTCTTAATTATTATAAATATGCCTATTATGTTTATACCAAGTTTCAGATACTCACAAATTATAACAAAATTAGACCCTCTTAGATTCATCCAGGCATTTGACTTATAATATATGAAGGCAATTAGTACCATAGCTATCCCAATCAATAGTATGTACATTTTATTTCTAATATCCTCTATCATAACAACATGTATTAATACTACAGCTAAACTCACTGTCAAACATAGATAGTATTGCCCTGATGCCCCTGCCATACTAGCAACAGAGTCTACACGTACTATAAGAAGAAAAGCTAAAATTTGAACTATATTTGATATTAATAATTGCCGGTAATTTATCTGGTTCTTACTTAATATCACCTGTGTCATTGGATATAGATATATAGCAGTAGTTAAAGTTATCGCTGAAGCGCGTTGGAACATAAAAGAGCCATAGCCGCTGCCCCAAAACAAAAATAAGCACTGTCCCTTCGTTAAAAGATTCCAGTTTATTAGCGCTATTATATGATATATCAAAAAAAACATCGCTAAAAGAGGCATTGATACATTATATGTTTTAGGAAACCATGTTGGATTCCATTCGTTTTTAAGCGTATTTTTACTGCTTACTTTTAATCTTTCTAAATCCCTTTCAATTTCCACTGCTACAGACACAACATTCTCATATTTTAAAGGTATTGCTACATCTGTCCCAAATTCAGTATCAGATGTAACAAATAATTTTTCATAAGCAATGTCAGTTAGTTAAGCTATTGGGTTAGACTCTGAATAAGGGTCTAACTCAAATTTTCAAAATTTGTAACAGTTCAGCCTTCCAGCTGAACGGAACAAAAAGTTATTGTAAAAG
>JAETNT010000147.1 GCA_021772025.1 Enterocloster bolteae
CCCAGTTCTTTTGCCAGGACAAGGCTTTCTTCATTTCCTCCCACTGCAATAATATTTTTACAAGGACACAGATGGGCTGCCATGATGGCACTCATGCCAACTGTACCGCAGCCAAACACCACCAGGCTTGAGCCGGCCGTGGGTTTGAGCCGGTTCAGGACAGCGCCCGCTCCTGTCTGGATTCCGCATCCCAATGGTCCCAGGATATCCAGTTCCAAATCCTCATCCACTTTAATGATACTGTTCTTATGGACAACGGAATAGGTTGCAAAGGAGGATTGTCCGAAAAAGGAAGAAATTTCCTGGCCATTCTTGGACAGACGCTTGGTGCCGTCGCTCATGACACCGCCAAAATTAATGGCATTAAAATTCTCGCAGGCATAGGGTCTGCCCGCCAGACAGCTCTTACAATGTCCGCAGTATCCGAAGGAAAATACCACATGATCCCCCTTCTGAAACTCCGTCACTCCCTCTCCCACCTTCTCAACAATCCCACATCCCTCATGGCCCAAGACAGCCGGGAGTGGTACCGGAATCATCTGATGCTGCGCCACCTCATCCGTGTGGCATACACCGCTGGCCGCTATCTTTACCATCACCTCCCCTTCACGGGGATCCTGCAGGTCCAATTCCTCAAACTGGAAGGGCTTACCTTTCTCTCTCACAACTGCTGCTGTTATCTTCATCTGTTTAACCTCCCTCTCTCTTATTTATTGTACCATCATATCACTAATCGCGATAACTTAGAACAATAGTTTGTATTTTAACATATTTACTAATATTTTAACGATAAATCAAAATATTTTTTACAATTTCTGACTTCATCCGACTATAGTCATACATTTATTTACATTCAGGGAATTCATCTGCCCGGCAGGAGTTCAGCCGACCAGCAGGAGTTCAGCCCCAAAACAGCTTAATACGAAAATATATTTTCTGAAATGCAAAAAAACCAGACGTCACAGCCTGGCCATTATATCTCTAAACCTGGTATATTCGGATTTCCTACCATGCTTCAGGCGGATCCGTTACCTGGCTTTTACTGTACTCGAATATTACCTTGTTAAAATCCTTCCCCCGGTCCAGATTATATTTACTGTAATAGAGCCACACAGTCAGTTTATCGGGTGTTCCATTCATCTCATTATGCTGGGAAACAATACCCTGAACCTCATGGTCAATCCGCCAGGGTTTATATACAATGACATACAGGTCCGTTTCTCTGACATTCAAACCGCTATATGAGAACACCTTATAGATTCTGTAATCAGGCAGCCGAATATAACAGGCCGCCAGGAGCAATACCATAAACAGGCCTGCGGCGGCCATATATTTCCATATTTTTTTCATTTCTCCCCCTCCATTACTAATAGAACGGAGAAGTGTATAATAATTCCCTTTGTTCGGTCAGTATGCTTGTATTTTTTGATTTATTTCCGACACTTATAATATCAGGAGAACTATTACGATAAAACAATACACAATATGAAATAAGGCCCGAAGCAGTTTACAATTTTGTTCTTATACTGCGGAACTTCGTGAGAAATGAAAGCCTCACAATTTCTATACGGTTATGAGAGCCCTCTCTTGGATGCATTATCGTGATGCATTATCGTGATGCATTATCGGGGTACATTATCGGGGTACATTATGAAAGGCGCATTATACCAAGGACCATTGTTTATGGTACATTTTATCGTTTATTTTTTCTGTTTTTACTGTTCATTACAAGAATTGCTTGCCATCCTCCCTGCCTATATGATATAATTAGTCTCGTTGGAGACATAGCTCAGCTGGGAGAGCATCTGCTTGACGTGTAGAGGGTCGCAGGTTCGAGTCCTGTTGTCTCCACTGGATATTTGTGCCGGAGCCTTTGTTTTTACAGGGTCTTGGCACATTTTTTATTATTCTGATGACAATTGCTCAAAAAGGGACTAAACCGATTGGCCTAATCCCTTCTCTGCAAGCAGTTATTCAATTACTATCATTCTCTTTCCCGTTCCAGATTCCGTTATTATTCACGTACCATCCGTCAGTTCCCAGGCCACACGTTCATAGGTACTGCCATCATGCCGATTAAAATATCTCTCTTTCCATATCTGTAATCTCAGCTTCCGTACTCTCTTCTATAAAATACCGTATCTCCTCCATCACACTGTCGGCTTGGGCGCTATGCGGTACGATAGCAGCCATGCCAATGACAATGGTCTGGTGTATATCCTGCTCTCCCACCTCTGCCACAGCCACGTTAAATTTGTTCCGCATTTTAGACAGCAGGCTTTTAACAACCATGCGTTTTTCTTTCAATGA
>JAETNT010000148.1 GCA_021772025.1 Enterocloster bolteae
TTCTTCCCTGCTGATAGAGCTTTACATACCGAAATACTTCTTCACTCACGCGGCGTCGCTGCATCAGGGTTTCCCCCATTGTGCAATATCCCCCACTGCTGCCTCCCGTAGGAGTTTGGGCCGTGTCTCAGTCCCAATGTGGCCGTCCGCCCTCTCAGGCCGGCTACTGATCGTCGCTTTGGTAGGCCGTTACCCTGCCAACTGGCTAATCAGACGCGGGTCCATCGTATGCCACCGGAGTTTTTCACACAGAAACATGCGTCTCCGTGCGCTTATGCGGTGTTAGCACCTATTTCTAAGTGTTATCCCCCTGCATACGGCAGGTTACCCACGCGTTACTCACCCGTCCGCCACTAAGTTAACACCTTCTCCACTCCTAGCAAGCTATTTGCTTTAAAAATGTTAACTCCGTTCGACTTGCATGTGTTAAGCACGCCGCCAGCGTTCATCCTGAGCCAGGATCAAACTCTCTTGTTTTATTCTGGCCATTCCAAACTTGGCTTTTCCTTTTTTACTGCTTTCTTAGGTTTGTTTCGTTCGTTCTTTTTTCTTTCTCTGAAATCATTCCGCTGTCTCTCCCTGGCCCGGCTCACTTATCATGCTTCGGGCCCCCTTCTGCTTTGCGCTCTCTCGCTTCGCTTCCGGTTAGAATCTTCACAGCTTCGGAATATTTTCAGGGCTGCATTACTGTTTATTTGTCAAGGTCCTATGCTGCTCTCTCACAGGTTTCCTGCGCGACAGCTTTGTTATCTTATCACGCCGTTCCTTCTGTGTCAAGCACTTTTTTCATTTTTTTACATTTTTTTCTTTATCTTGTAAAGAAAACGGAGAAAGAGGGATTTGAACCCTCGCGCCGGTCACCCGACCTACACCCTTAGCAGGGGCGCCTCTTCGGCCTCTTGAGTATTTCTCCTTAATCCGAACTACGTCTCTACCAATATTTTAGTTATATTTATTGCGAGCGTAAGAATAATTATACCCAAGACATCCCCATTTGTCAACAACATTTTTTCCGCATTTCCACAGATCATTTTTCTCTGATTTCCTGTAGGGCTAACCGCAAAAAAGTATCCGAAAATTCAGTAAAGCCGAAGCTCTCTCCAACCAGACTCCGGCTTTTAAATAATCTGATACTGTCCGCGGAGCACAAACCGCTTCCTGTATTTTTAAAGAAATTCTACATGACCGTCGTCAATATGATAAACAGCGCCGATCACCTTCCATCCTTTTTCATTGCCTTCCGGAGGAATATGCAGCCCCTCCGCGATATGTCTTATACTGTTCTCCACATTAAGGCAGCTTGCTTTGTAAGGATCTGTCTCCTCTCCGATTGCAGATTTGATCTCATCGGTGATGGACTTGATAAAGCCGGTAACACCGGAACCCATTGCGGCTCCCACAGCACCACAGTTTGTGTGACCAAGTACAACGATCAGGTTCGTTCCAAGATGATCCGCTGCGTATTCCACACTGCCGAGCTGAATATTATCGATAACGTTTCCGGCAACACGGATCGTGAAAAGTTCCCCGATGCCTGCCGAGAAAATACTTTCCGGAATCACCCGGGAATCAGAGCAGGTGATAACAATGGCGTAAGGATGCTGGCCATTGTCACAGGTGTCTTTCCGGATAGCAGGCGAGATATCCCCCGGATTGGCGGATGCATTTAAGTAGGTCTCATTGCCGCTTTTCAGTTTTGCCAGAGCTTCCTCTGCTGAAAAGGCACTTGAGTGGTTTGACATAGCATAGTCCTCCTTCATAATTGTAGTAAAAACTGTTTTGAATCCAATTAAAAAAAGTATATCATGTGAAAATATTTTTGTAAAGAAGAGAGCAGCTTTAATTCCCGGACAGGATTTATAACTTTTCCCTACCTGCGACAATAATTCAGCTCTTGTCCGTCATACCCCCTGCAGGAGTGAACTGCCACCTGCGGCATAACAAGTTTTGGAAAATCACTTTACAAAATATACCTGTTATGATATTATCAGTTTCCAGCACCGGCTGGGAAATAGTAAGATAATACAGATCTATAAAGCTATGCAGACAGAGCAGTCCGGAGGAAAAGATATATGAATATGCGCCGTAAACGAAACAAAAAAATTTTCCGTCTCCTTATTAGTATTGCAGTTATCTCATCTCTTTCCCTGTCTTTATCCGGCTGCAGAAACAATATGGAACATGCAAAAAGCGAAACGACTGTCCCATCTGATATTCAATCAGTACAATCTTCTGAGGATAAAAGTGATTCAGATACCTCTCCTTTGCTGGATTCTGCATCTGCTGCCCCGGAAACGCCGGCAGTAGATT
>JAETNT010000149.1 GCA_021772025.1 Enterocloster bolteae
TCTGCGTACACGCTCGGCAAATATCTTATTTATTCTTAAATCCTTAAACATTTCCGCATAATTGCTTCTATACGATCTGTCTGTTCCCTTAATTTTAAATAAAGACGCAGGAAATATATATGTTCTCTCATGAACAAAATCTTTTCTCGTTTTTACATCCGCATATCTGTTGATCACCTTATATACACCTGGATATAATCCAGCTCCGTTATCATACAATGGCGCAAACTTATAACCCGTATCAGTTTGTAAATACCCCCTATTTCCCCACTGCATCTCCCTGTTCGCAATGATAGCATCACAGATAAACATATCCCAAAATCTCTCTTTTGCTATCGTTTTTTCCTTTGGCTCCATCTTTAAATGCTTATCTATCAAATAGAGAATATCGTCATAAGTATACTCTTTACTGTCTATTTCCGTATCCTCACTGCTTTGTTTTGTATGTACAAAAGAGTGCAGAGATACGTTTTTCCCGGATGTAAAATCTTTAATAATATCAACGACACATCCTTTATATTGACCTAATGTTACCTCATGACAAGGTACTCCCAATTGTCTTATCAAATTACTCGCTGCATATTCACAGTAGACTGACATGTCGTTATCTTTGGGAAACTTTATGATATAATCTACTCCATTAACAGTTATTCCAAACTTTCTAGTATTGCCGTTATAACTTTTTCCATTATCCTGAACGTTACTTATGTCTATCATACTGTTAACCCCGTATTCTTCTGACTGATCTTTCCTTGGTAAAAAAATCAATCAATTCCGCACCTCTTTGACTGTCAGTGTCCTCTCGGAAACTCCCAAGCCTTTATTTCACTGGCTTTTTTCCTTTCCAAAATTTCACTTTCACCTCTATTTTTCTGTAACATTTACTACTTTTTGTGCCAGAAGAAATTTATTTTTTCTTCTGTTTTTTCTTAAAAACAACTTGACAAATCCCTTGAAATGTGCGGTCGTTTTCGCTGAAAAAATCAGCGAAAACGACCCTTTGTTTTATAAGCAACTTTCCACTTTCACTTTTAAAACAAAGGAGGGCACATTTATGTTCAAACCCGATTTATGGCAGAGCCACAACGAGTATAGAACCCTTGTCAATTCTTATGGCCGCAGGCTTTCACGCAACAACCCCAAATATTCCTTTGATCTTTATGACAGGGAACGCCAAAAACTCTTGAACCTTAACCTGGATCCCCTTTTGGATTACATCCCCAGCTTTTATTCCGAAACCGGTCGTCCCGCACAAAACCAGGCGCAGATTCTTCGCTCCCTTATCCTTTTCGTCCTGCTTTTCAACAAAACTCCCGCTAAGACCAGCCTCACGGCATGGGTAAAGGACGTCCTTCCGGGTTCCATTTCCCTTACTGTCCTTGTCGGCTGTACCTGCGCCGGAGAACTCCCGCCGCTTGGCTCGTATTATGACTTCATGAACCGCTTCTGGCTGGCTTCTCGCAATCATTATTCCAGACACTCTCTCCTGCCAAAAGGCAGGAACGGCAAAAAGCCCGACAAAACACTCGGCGGTGACGGCAAGCTGGAAGATGACGAAACTGCCGTTACCTGTAAGGACATCGTATCAGACATCATCGGCGGCCGCACTGTCTCTGACAATCCCGAAGCCGCACTGCAAACCCTCTTTACCCTGCTTGCTGTTCTGCCTTCCGTCCGGCTCGGCCTGATTGATACCAAAAACCTTACTTTATCCGGTGATGGCACAGCCGTTGTTTCCCATGCGTCCCCTTACGGCAGGCATCTTTCCTCCTGTAGTAAAACCTGCCCATACCGGGACGGATGCGCCCGCCATTATTCTGATCCGGATGCCGCATGGGGATGGGACAGTGACAATAAAACATGGTTTTTCGGGCATACCCTGTACATGCTCTGCAGCAGGAACAGCAGCCTGAAAATTGAACTTCCACTTCTGATGAAGTTTACCGGCTCCAGGCGCCACGACAGCAAAAACTTTCTCTATGCCATTGACGACTTCGGACGGCATCTGTACGGGCTGTCCCCCAAAAATGTCTGCCTTGACTCCGCACACGACAACATCCCAACCTATGAACTTCTGGAACGCTGGGATATCAATGCGCTGATTGACATCAACAGCAGGGCAAAATCATCCCCAAATGCCCCCAAAGACATCACTTTTGATAAAACGGGGCATCCCCTCTGCCCTGCCGGGCATAAGATGTGCCCATGGGGCAACGACCCTATAAAGGATGCGCACAAATACCGCTGCCCGCTGAAATGCGGACGCATAGATTCCTGCCCCC
>JAETNT010000005.1 GCA_021772025.1 Enterocloster bolteae
ACCAACCTGGAAGTGGTAAAGACGGTATTAAAGGCACTAAATAAGCCGGAGAGTTTAATCCGATTTGTGGCGGATCGTCTGGGGCATGACAGAAGATATGCGATTGACCCGGCTAAACTGGAGAAGGAGCTGGGTTGGGAGCCCAAATATACCTTTGATACCGGGATCAAGCAGACCATCCAGTGGTATTTAGACAACCAGGACTGGTGGAAGCACATCATCAGCGGGGAATACAGCCGGTATTTTGACAAAATGTATGGAGAACAGTTAAAATAAAATTATCGCGCGACGGGGCGCCTGGAAACAGCAGAGGAACACCGTGCAGCAAGGACTTCCTGATTGCTGTAGGGCGGGAGTTCCTTGTTTTCAGGCGTTTTTAATTAAGGAGGAGCAGAAAAATGAGAATTCTCATAACCGGATCAAAGGGCCAGCTGGGCCATGATCTGATGAATGAATTTGATAAACGGGGTGTTGAGTATATCGGTGTGGATGTAGCAGAGATGGATATTACGGACAGGGAAGCCTGCCGCCGGGTAATTACGGAAGCAAAACCGGATGCAGTTATCCATTGCGCTGCATATACTGCAGTAGATGCGGCAGAAGATAATGTAGAGTTGTGCCGTAGGATTAATGCAGAGGGAACCAAAAATGTTGCAGAGGTATGCCGAGACCTGGATGTGAAGCTGATGTATATCAGTACCGACTATGTATTTAACGGCGAAGGCACCCGCCCCTGGGAGCCGGATGACCACAGAGAGCCTCTGAATATCTATGGACTGACTAAATATGAGGGCGAGGTTTACATTGAAAAGCTGGTAAAAAAATATTTTACTGTCCGAATTGCCTGGGTATTTGGAGCTAATGGCAAAAACTTTATAAAAACCATGCTTCGGTTAGGAAAGGAAAAGGGCGCAGTCAGTGTGGTAAATGATCAGATTGGCTCCCCTACCTACACGTATGATTTGGCCCGGCTTTTGGCGGACATGATCGAAACCGAAGAATATGGCCGCTATCACGCCACTAATGAGGGGCTGTGCAGCTGGTATGAATTTGCCTGTGAAATTTTCCGCCAGGCAGGTATGGATGACGTCAGGGTGACCCCGGTGGATTCCAGCCAGTTTCCAGCCAAGGCCAAACGGCCGAAAAACAGCCGTATGGATCGGTCAAAACTGGTGGAAAAAGGATTTACCCTCCTTCCCCCCTGGCAGGATGCTTTGAAGCGGTATTTAAAAGAAATCAATTACTAAAGAGGCGGCCCTCTTATCAGATCAAAACAGCATGGCCCTTAAAGGCCGTAAAACAGGAGGATAGAATAATGGGAAAATATTTTGGAACTGACGGTTTTCGCGGAGAGGCAAATGTGGATCTAACAGTAGAGCATGCATATAAAGTAGGACGCTTTTTAGGATGGTACTATGGGCAGAAAAATCCGGATGAACGTACCCGCGTGGTTATCGGAAAGGATACCAGGCGCAGCAGCTATATGTTTGAATATTCCCTGGTTTCCGGCCTTACTGCCTCAGGAGCGGATGTTTACCTTCTTCACGTAACCACTACTCCCAGTGTTTCCTATGTGGTGAGAACGGAAGAGTTTGACTGCGGTATTATGATCTCTGCCAGTCACAATCCCTATTACGATAACGGCATTAAGGTTATCAATGAGAGGGGAGAAAAGCTGGAGGAAAGTGTAATCATTGAAATTGAGAAATACTTAGACGGAGAAATAGGAGAAATTCCTATGGCAAGAAGGGAGCAAATCGGACGTACCGTAGACTTTGCTGCCGGAAGAAACCGTTATATTGGATATCTGATTTCCATTGCAACCCGTTCTTTCAAAAATGTGAAAGTGGCTCTGGATTGTGCCAACGGCAGCGCCTCTATCATTGCCAAGAGTGTATTTGACGCACTGGGTGCAGAAACCCATGTGATTTCCAATGAGCCAAACGGCTTAAACATTAACAATGGATGCGGCTCCACCCACATTGAAAATCTGCAGTCCTTTGTCAAAAACGAAGGCTGTGATGTGGGATTCGCCTATGACGGTGATGCGGATCGCTGCCTGGCTGTAGATAAAGACGGTAAGTTGGTAGACGGAGATGTGATTATGTACATCTGCGGCAAGTATATGAAAGAGCAGGGAACTCTGCTTAATAATAAAGTAGTTACCACAGTAATGTCTAACTTTGGTCTTTATAAAGCCTTTGATCGGGATGGCATTGGCTATGAGAAGACTGCCGTAGGTGATAAATACGTTTATGAGAATATGTCGGCTAACGGCTACTGCCTGGGAGGAGAGCAGTCCGGCCACATTATTTTCAGCAAAAACGCAACTACCGGAGACGGCATCCTTACCTCCTTAAAGGTGATGGAGGTAATTCTGGAGAAAAAGCAACCTTTAGATAAGCTGGCCTCTCAAGTGCAGATATACCCCCAGGTACTGAAAAACGTCCGGGTTAAAGATAAAGCTGCGGCCCAGGATGACGAGGACGTAAAGGCGGAAGTTGAGAAGGTAACCCAAAGCTTGGGAGATACGGGACGCATCCTGCTGCGTCAGAGCGGTACCGAGCCGGTAGTCCGGGTTATGGTGGAAGCCCCGGAGCTGGAAACCTGTGAAAAGTATGTGGATCAGGTAATTAAGGTAATGGGAAATAAAGGACATTGTATATAAGACGAAAGAGATAGGGGGATTTCAGCGAAATCGAAAAAAATCTGCATGTGATAAAGAAAAATCTTTTTGCGGTGTCGGGCTTTAAGGAGCAGAAACAGGCGCCTGGCTGGAGGACGGTAAACTGCCCAACTGCACGGATGTTATGGTAGGAATTGGACTGGATGCCCGGAACCCCGGAGCTGGTAAAATACTTGGAGGAGCATTTGAGGCAGGTGGCAGAAGCCACTGAAGATGGCTGCCAGGTAATGGGCTATCTCTGGTGGGGACCGATGAATATTGTCTCTGCCGGAACCGGAGACCTTCACCGTTCACCAAAACGAAGTTATGAGCGCTATCGGGAAACTAATCAACGGCCTGTAGAAGGAGCGCATCATAAATGAAGGGCAAAAGCACAAATATACAGGCATATGGATGCTTAATTTTGACCTTTGTATTATGGGGAAGTCTGTATGTAGTCAGCAAATATATTCTGGGCAGACTTCCGACATTTACGATTTCGTTTTTACGGTTCAGCATTGCTTTTGCCAGCAGGAAATAAAAAGAATTGCCAGATAAAAACGGTTGTGATATAATCAAAAAATATATCACAGCCGTTTTTGGCTGAATCTTTAGTAAAGGAATGATGAGAGATGGGGTTAGACCTGTAAAGACCACCCTATTCATTGTAAAACGATACGGTGTGATTTATCGACTCCGGGTTTGGAACTAGGCAATACTGTATGGACATTATATGAATAGAAGATGGGAGAAAAGATCATGTTGAATTATCAGAGATATAAAAGAGTTCCTGTTGTTGAATTTCCAGAGAGAACCTGGCCTGACAAGGAAATTGAGAAGGCTCCTATCTGGTGCAGCGTAGATTTACGGGACGGGAACCAGGCCTTGGTTGAGCCCATGGTGGTTGAGGAGAAGATCGAATTGTTTAACCATTTGATCAAGCTGGGCTTTAAGGAAATTGAAGTTGGATTCCCGGCTGCTTCCCAGATAGAGTATGACTTCCTTCGCCAGTTAGTGGAGCGGAAGCTGATCCCGGACGATGTAGTGATTCAGGTACTGGTTCAGTGCAGGGAGCATTTGATTAAGAGAACCTTTGAAGCTATCCAGGGGGTTAAGAAAGTTATTGTTCACATTTACAATTCTACCTCCACACTGCAGAGGGATGTAGTATTCCACAAAGACAAGGAAGAGGTCAAAGAAATCGCTGTTATCGGGACTAAGTTGGTTCAGAAGTATGCTGCAGACTTTAAAGGAGAGCTGCAGCTGGAGTACTCTCCGGAGAGCTTTACCGGTACCGAGCTGGATTATGCCCTTGAGGTGTGCACCGCGGTTCAGGAGACCTGGGGAGCGACCAGGGACAAGAAGCTGATTATCAATCTGCCTGCTACTGTGGAGATGAATACTCCTAATGTGTACGCGGACCAGATCCAGTGGATGGATACCCATTTTAAGAACAGGGACAGTATTATTTTAAGTGTACATCCTCATAATGACCGGGGAACCGGTATTGCAGCCACGGAATTGGCCCTGCTGGCAGGAGCAGAGCGTGTGGAGGGAACCCTGTTTGGAAACGGTGAACGCACCGGCAATGTGGATATTATGAACATTGCTTACAATATGTTCTCCCAGGGAATTAATCCGGGGCTGAATCTGGAAAATATCACAGAAAGTATTGATATATATGAGCGCTGTACCAAAATGGATATTCATCCCAGACACCCTTATGCCGGAAAACTGGTATTTACCGCGTTTTCCGGTTCTCACCAGGATGCTATCAACAAAGGCATGCAGGCTCTTAAGGAGAGGCAGGGCCAGTATTGGGAGGTTCCCTATCTGCCTATCGATCCCAGCGACATTGGCCGCAAGTACGAGCCGATTGTCCGCATTAACAGTCAGTCTGGTAAAGGCGGTGTGGCCTTTGTTATGGATACCTTTTATGGATACAAACTTCCTAAGGGCATGCACAAGGAATTTGCCGATATTATTCAGCAAATTTCGGAAAAACAGGGAGAGGTCGCTCCGGAGCAGATTATGGAAGAGTTCCGCAGCAACTATTTAAACCGCAAGGAGCCAATGCATTTTCGCAAGTGCCGTATCAGCGATGCGGATGTTGGAAACGGTGAATTCGCAACTCTTGCCAAAGTTACTTTTACTGATCATGGCATGGAAAGAACCTTTGAGGGTGTTGGAAACGGACCTATTGATGCGGTTCAAAGAGGCCTGGAGGAAGCGCTGGGAATTCAGATACGGGTTATGGACTACAGCGAGCATGCATTGTCCATAGGTTCAGGCGCACAGGCTGCATCCTACATCCATTTGGCGGATCTGGCTACGGGTAAGGCGACTTACGGTGTAGGAATCAGCTCCAATATTACCCGGGCATCCATCCGGGGTATCTTTAGTGCGGTTAACCGGCTGTTCTATTAAAATTTAAGAAATCAATAAAAACCGGGAAATATTACATATATAATTCTGATTATAAGTGATAGCAAAAGACCACAGCACAGAGCTGAAAAGCTCTAAACTGTGGTCTTTTGCATTATAAATTTTTTAACGCTTCTGCAATATGCCTTGCAGTCAATCCATATTCTTCAAGCAAAGCGGCCGGGGTGCCGGACTGGCCAAACCGGTCATTAACACCTATCTTCTTAAACTTAAAATCTCCATTGCCAATAAGCACGTCTGCTACCGCATCGCCTAATCCGCCGATAATGGAATGCTCTTCAACGGTAATAACCTTGCCGCATTTTTGAGCGCTGGCCAAAATTGTTTCGCGGTCAATGGGCTTAATGGTGTGAACATTGACCACCTCAACGCTCATTCCCTGCTCATTCAAGGCCTTGGCGGCTTCCAAAGCCTCATATACCATAATGCCGCAGGCAAAGATGACAGCGTCGCTTCCTTTACAGAGCACGTTGGCTTTGCCCAGCTGAAAGGGCATTTCTTCATCAAATACAATGGATGGCAGCCTGGCCATACGCAGATAAGCGGGCCCCTCCATCTCGACTAAAGCCTTTACCGCCCGCTTGGCTTCGTTGGCATCACAAGGAACAACAACGGTCATACCGGGAATTACCCGCATCAAGGCGATATCCTCAATGGCCTGATGGCTGCCGCCGTCTTCCCCCAAGGTAATGCCTGCATGGGAAAATGCAAACTTGACATTAAAGCCGGAGTAAGCACAGCCGTTGCGGACCTGCTCATAAGCACGGCCGGTGCCGAAAATAGCAAAAGTACTTACAAAAGGTATATATCCCATAGAAGCTAAACCGGCGGCCATGTCAACCATGTTGGCCTCGGCAATGCCGGCGTTAAAGAAACGCTCCGGAAATTTGTCCGCAAATTTATGGGTCATGGTGGAGTGGGAGAGATCCGCGTCCAGAGCCACAATTTTGTCATTAACTGCGCCTAATTCTGCCAGGGCTTCACCGTAGGCAACCCGAATGGCTTTCTTCTCGCTCATGTTTAATCCTCCAATTCTTTCAGCGCCGCTTGGCGTTCTTCCTCATTGGGGCCTTTGCCGTGCCAGCCTACCTGGTTTTCCATGTAGGAAACGCCTTTACCCTTAACCGTATGTGCCAGAACGCATTTGGGCTTTCCGGAAACCGGGACATGGAATGCATCGCTGACAGCCTGCATATTGTTGCCATCCACCTCAATCACCTCAAAGCCGAATGCTTTGAACTTATCAGAAATGTTTCCCAAGCTCATTACCTGGTCGTTGGGACCGTCAATCTGAAGACCATTATGATCAATAATGACAGTTAAATTGTCCAGTTTGTAGTGGGCGGCCGCCATAGCCGCCTCCCAAACCTGTCCTTCCTGCAGCTCGCCGTCTCCTAAAAGAGTGTAGATCTTAGCGCCTTTATCCTGCAGTTTAGCTCCCAATGCCATACCTACAGCAATAGAAACGCCCTGACCCAGAGAGCCGGTAGAGGCATCCACGCCAGGGCACCGTTTGCAGTCCGGATGGCCCTGAAGCATGCCGTTGATTTTGCGGAAGCTTTTAAATTCACTCCTGTCAAAATATCCTTTTTCTGCCAGAATTCCATATAATGCCGGAGCAGCATGGCCTTTGGACAATACAAAACGATCCCGATCCTCCTTGGAAGGATTTTTAGGATCAATGTTCATTTGATCAAAATATAAAACAGTAAGTATCTCAACTGCAGATAGGGAGCCGCCCGGATGTCCGGAAGCTGCGTCAGCGGTCAGATTGATAATATCCCGGCGCACAGCGCGGCAAGTTTTCTCTAAACTTGCAAGATTCATGATCTACCTCCTAAATTTTACGCATAATCGCTCTTAGAATATCAGAAAACGACAGAATTGTCAATGTGCCGCCCGGAGGAAAATTAATAGAAATTTAGAATACTTTTAGAAACAAACTCTATGAACTATGTTATACTATTATAAAGCGCTTTTTTAGAGAAAAATGCTGGTAGGAGACCCTTGGGACAGAAAGGATGTTATAAACAGATGAAATTAAAAACCCGATTGGTGGTGGCTTTTGTAACAATTACGCTGATGCCGATTTTTCTTATATATATGGTAGTGGTAGGATTATCCAGCTATCAAACAAGGGCCTTTAATAAAGAATACGGCCTGACAGAACAGATTGACTTATTTTCCGGAAATTCAGTTCAGGCTTTTAACCGGCTGACCAAAAGGTTTGAGGAACAGATAAAAGAGACGGCCAAGACGGCGCCGGGGCAGTTTGAAAATACAGATTATCTGATACAGCTAAACAATGACCTGGAGAATTACTATGCATATTTAATTGTAAGGAAAGGAGAACAGATCCTTTTTACAGGAGACGAAGATTTTTCTATTGATGACAATATTTTAATCCACCTGCCAGGATATGGAAATGGTCGGGGCACTGTGGAAGGCGGACTTTATCTGGATGGAGAGAGCCAGCATTTGGTAAAGCAAATGGACTTTGTTTTTGAAGACGGAGAAGAAGGAAGCATCTTTCTAATTTCCCGGGTAGACGAATTTCTGCCGGAAGTTAAGATGATGCTTCGGGAGATGTTGATTGCGGGAATCCTGATTTTGGTTATTGCAGGCACGGTTATGATAGTTTGGATATACCGCTCCATTGTTCAGCCCTTAAGCAAGCTGGAAGAGGCCACTAAAAAGATCCGGGACGGAAATCTGGACTTTTCTCTGGAAGTAGAGGAAGAAGATGAGATTGGCCAGCTTTGTCAGGATTTTGAGGAAATGCGGATCCGACTGAAAGAATCTACCGAGGAAAAAGTTCAGTATGATAAAGAGAGCAAGGAATTGATCAGCAACATTTCCCACGATTTGAAAACCCCCATTACCGCCATTAAGGGCTACGTAGAGGGGATTATGGACGGAGTGGCTTCCTCGCCGGAGAAGCTGGACAGATACATCCGCACGATATATAATAAGGCCAATGATATGGATAAGCTTATTGATGAGCTGACCTTTTACTCTAAGATTGATACCAATAAGATCCCCTACACTTTTTCAAAAATCAATGTAAGCGGATATTTCAGAGACTGTGCGGAAGAGGTGGGACTGGATCTGGAGGCGCAGAATATTGAGCTTGGATATTTTAACTATGTAGAGGATGATATCTGCATCATCGCCGACGCAGAGCAGCTTCGAAGAGTGATCAACAATATTATCAGCAATTCTGTAAAATATCTGGACAAGAAAAAGGGAATTATTAATATTCGGATCAAGGATGTGGGAGACTTTATAGAGGTAGGAATTGAAGACAACGGAAAAGGCATTGCCGCCAGGGATCTGCCTAACATATTTGATCGTTTTTACCGAACCGATTCTTCCCGCAATTCTCAAAAAGGGGGAAGCGGCATAGGGCTTTCCATTGTAAAAAAGATAATTGAGGATCACAACGGTCGTATTTGGGCTACCAGCAAGGAAGGAATCGGGACAGAGATTCATTTTGTCCTTAGAAAATACCAGGAGGTTATTCAGGAATGAGCAGAATTTTAATCATTGAAGACGAAGAAAGCATTGCAGAGCTGGAGAAGGATTACCTTGAATTGTCCGGATTTGAGGTGGAGATTGAAAACGACGGGACTGACGGCCTTGAGAGGGCTCTTAATGAAGAATTTGAGCTTATTATATTGGATCTGATGCTTCCCGGTACAGATGGCTTTGAAATATGCAGAAGATTCCGGGAAAAGAAAAATATTCCTGTTATCATGGTATCTGCTAAAAAAGAGGATATTGACAAAATTCGCGGTCTGGGTCTGGGAGCAGACGATTATATTACCAAGCCCTTTTCTCCCAGCGAAATGGTAGCTCGGGTCAAAGCCCACTTAGCCCGCTATGAGAGACTGATTTCCAGTGGTCTGCCTGTAAATGATATTATTGAGATCCGGGGGCTTAAAATTGATAAAACGGCCCGGCGGGTGTGGGTCAATGGAGAAGAGAAAAATTTTACTACTAAGGAGTTCGATCTTCTGACTTTTTTAGCCGAGCACCCCAACCGTGTATTTACTAAGGAAGAGCTGTTCAGTAAGATCTGGGATATGGAATCTATCGGAGATATCGCCACGGTTACGGTGCATATCAAGAAAATTCGGGAAAAGGTAGAGTTTAACACGGCAAAGCCCCAGTATATTGAGACTATTTGGGGGGTAGGGTACCGGTTTAAGGTGTAAAAGGAAATTAAGATAGTAGATAAGACTATGTGGTCACAAAGTGAAGAGGGTGTCACAAAATCATAAAACAGATGATGTTGTGACACCTTACTCAATTTTTAGGTAAAAACAGAGCAGTTGATTCCGTAGGCTGCCCTAATCGTTCTATAGAATTGCTTTAGATAACCGTTCAAAAAGCTGGTTAAAATATTTAGAACACAGATAGCAGAATCCCGCCATACCGACGAACAGCAGAGGTGGAAAGACAAGCATTCCGGCCAAAAAGAAGGCAATGCCTCCGCAAATCATCAGGATGCTGACCGGCCAGTGACAGATGGATAAAACCAGAGCATTTTTTAGGTATTGGCCAACAGTATTTTTGAAATAAGCGATTATGGCATAGATATAAAGGTTTATGAACAGGTACAACAGCATCGCAGTAAAAAAAACAAGCATGAAAAGTAATTCTTTCGGACCTGGAGATGGCATTCTGAGGTAAAGGACCAGATCTACCCCCAGAATAATGCCGCAGACAGTCATAATAATCCAGATAAGAGTAGCCGGAAGAAAGTTTTCTTTCAAGGCTTTAAAGAAACTGCGGGTCAAATAACTTTCTTCATCCCGCACATATTTTAAAGTGACAGAGTAAAGGGCTGCAGTGGCAGAACCGATAGTTACAATCGGTAGGCAGCACAAAAGCCACAGCAGATTGAGCCATACCAGCCGGAGCGCTTTATCCATAAATCTCCAAAGAGGGCTATTGATTGAAAACAGACTGTTCATAAAAACCTCCTTACTTTACGAAAGAGAACGGGCCTTTAAATTTCTATAATACGTGTTTAACAGGGCAAACCCTGCTTATATCAATGCGGTCAAAATCCTGAATTGCTTTTTCCATATCCAATGATTCCATAAGTGGGAATATTTGCTTTGCTAATTCTTCTAAATTCAATGATTCCATATCATAACCAGTAAAATCCAAAAATGCAGTGGATATAGCAGTTGTCTCATAGTCAAGAGTTTCATCTTTTTCTCCGCGGAAGGAAAGATCAACTATTGTGGATAGATTTTGCGGATCAGAAATTATCTCCGGGTAAAGCAGAGCATTTTGATATATATGCAGTTTAGCAGGCCTGTTCCAGAGACAGAGAACCTGTACGTTTCCGGCAGATAGGACAAGGGCATTGGAACCTAATTCTTTTGCAGTAACATCCTTTTCCAAGTGCCAACGCTGGATATGATCCTCCGGAAAACGGTTTCCCCGATCAATACAGTCTTGAACGATCAGCCCTCTTTTTCGATTAAATAAAATGCGCCGGTTGTGGCGGCAGAATGTATATGCCTCGTGAAAGGCTTCTGCAAACATCCCTTCTGGCCTGCTTATAAAAGCAGACACAGGACTGTCGGGACGGTAAACTCCCCAACTGTCTGAATACATTGTGTCTGGCGCAATTGGTTTCCCAAAAGCAAGGATTGTATTATGGGAAGTCATGTTGTACATATACCCCCGATGAGAACTGCCTAAACGGACTTTGTGGTAAAGAAGTCCGGAATCCGGCTCTCCGATAATAGAAGCCCCATGAAGGGTAATGAATAAAGAAAGCATATCCATGTGATTGTGCCCGGTGTATCCGCAGTTATTTTTAGCAGACATTAAAAAATAGTTGGCATTCTTGTCATAGCCGCTTTTTCCACATACAAAACCTGTCTGATCATTACAGTAGTCCAGGGGGGCCGCCTGTACAGCCGTAGCTCTATGACTTCGGATATCTAAGACCTCCTGACAGGCGGGATGGCCGAATGCTTTGTCACCCAGAGCTAAAATCGGAGAAATCTCCGGTCCCTGATTGTCGCCAAGAGAAGGATAGCGTTCCTGGGGAGGAGAGATTTGTGCCAAAACCTGAAAAGAGGCTATCAGACGTTTTTCGGATTCTTCATCCAGAAGATCAGTGTGATTGACTTTGGACAGATATATACCTTTGTAGAGCATTTCACCCAAAGCCGCGCCTGACCAGTAGGCGATAGAATGTTCATTGTATCCTCTGTATTGCAAATTACCAGAGGATAAGTCTCCAGGAAAAATCGGAGAAATTCTGCAAAGGCGGAGAGAACATTACGATCTCCGGTCTCATGGTATAAGATATAAAGATATTCAAACACGGTTCCTCTGACAAATAGATTAAGATTGTTGAAACGCGTTCCTTTATCTTTTAAGAAACTAAAATGAAGAGGAGTTTCAAAATTTTTTCCCAAAGGGATTTCTCCACGGCCCTTTCCGGGGATTACATAAACATGTTCCTCAGCCATCTTTTTGCCGGCATAAAGGCAAAACTCTTTCAGACTGCCAGAAAGCCCCAGGGAGGCTTGAAAGACATAAGGAGCTTTATCAGTCTCAATGGGAGACAGAGGAAGGCTGCGGTAATCAAAAAAGTATTGGACAGAAGAGGGTGTTTACAGGACGGATTACGGTAAAAAAGATATTAACTGGTGGACCAATGGATTTTGGCCTGGGATCTTGTGGCAAATGTATCACGCTACAAGGAAAGAAATTTATCGGAAAGCGGCTGAAGGTGTAGAGCAAAAAATGGATAAAGCATTGTGGAGTTTTACAGGACTTCACCATGATGTGGGCTTTATGTGGCTTCACTCGGCAGTGGCGGACTATCGTCTGACTGGTTCTGAAGAATCAAGAAATAGAGGCCTTTTAGCCGCCAGCATCCTGGCCGGCCGGTATAATCCTGCCGGACGCTTTATCCGGGCGTGGAATCCGGACTGTGTAGAAAAAGGACAGGATTGTACAGGATGGATTATTGTTGACTCCATGATGAATATTCCGCTTTTGTACTGGGCATCCAAGGAAACGAAAGACCCAAGGTATTTTTATATCGCCCAAAATCATGCAGACACTGTCAGACGGACTTTGGTGCGGGAGGATGGTTCCTGCGGCCATATCGCCTGCTTGGATCCGAACACAGGAGAACTTGAAACAATTCTGGCGGGACAGGGCTATTCAGAGACGTCTTGTTGGTCCAGAGGCTTGTCCTGGATTCTATATGGATTTGCGCTGAGTTACCGTTATACAGGGAATTTAGCCTATTTGGATATGGCAAAAAAGGCGGTCCATTATTTTATCTCTAATATAACGTTGACTGATTTATGCAGATTACTTCTTGGCCGAGGCAGTGCTACGGCTGATGAAAAAGGATTTTTTAATTTGGTAGCTCAGGGATGCTCCTTTAAGTTTTCCTTTATATTTCTTATTCAGTTTTTCCTTGACAGCCGCCCAAGATACTGCTATAGTTGATTCTTGTATGAACGAGAGGATGAAAGGCCTGAGCGTGCCTGCCGCCTCTCGTTTTGCTGTGTGAGAGAAATAAAGAGAGGGCTGTCAAATATATGGAAAAACTGAAATTTGAAGACCTGCAGTTAGATGAAAAAATCCTGCGGGCAGTAGCAGATATGGGCTTTGAGGAAACCTCCCCTATTCAGGGGCAGGCCATTCCTTTGGCATTAGAGGGAAATGATGTTATCGGTCAAGCTCAGACCGGAACCGGAAAAACAGCGGCCTTTGGGATTCCGCTGCTGGAACGGGTAGATCCCAAAGTGAAAAAACTTCAGGCAATTGTACTGTGTCCAACCAGAGAGCTGGCAATTCAGGTGGCGGAGGAAGTTCGCCGCCTGGCAAAATACATGCATGGAATCAAAGTACTTCCGGTTTACGGAGGCCAGGAGATTGTCAAACAGATCCGTTCCTTAAAAGACGGCACACAAGTCATTATCGGAACTCCGGGGCGCGTCATGGATCATATGCGGAGAAAAACCATCCGTACAGAAGACGTCCACACCGTGGTTTTGGATGAAGCGGATGAGATGCTGAATATGGGCTTTCTGGAGGATATGGAGACGATTCTGGGACAGCTTCCCGGGGAACGTCAGACTATGATGTTTTCTGCCACCATGCCCTCCGCCATCTTGGAAATTGCCCGAAAATTCCAAAAAAATCCAGTAACGGTAAAGGTGGTAAAAAAGGATTTAACCGTACCTAAAGTAACTCAGTATTACTATGAGGTAAAGCAAAAAAATAAGATAGAGGTGCTAAGCCGCCTTTTGGATCTTTATGCCCCCAAACTGTCTGTGGTATTCTGCAATACTAAAAAAGGTGTGGAGGAAGTAGTAGAAGCGCTACAGGGCCGGGGATATTTTGCAGAGGGACTTCACGGCGATTTAAAACAGGTCCAGAGAGACCGGGTTATGAACAGCTTCCGCAACGGCAAGGCGGATATTCTGGTGGCAACGGATGTGGCGGCCAGAGGCATTGACGTAGATGATGTGGAGGCAGTATTCAACTACGATATCCCCCAAGATGACGAGTATTACGTTCATCGGATCGGACGTACCGGCCGTGCAGGAAGAGAAGGAAAGGCTTTCAGCCTGGTAGTGGGAAAGGAAGTTTACAAAATGAGGGATATTCAGCGCTACTGCAAGACCCGGATTCTCCCTCAGGCCGTCCCGTCTTTAAATGATATTACCTCTATTAAAGTAGACAAAATTTTGGATCAGGTAAGGGATACCATAGAAAATCGGGATCTGGACGAGATGATTGACGTAATTGAGATGAAGATGATAGAAGAAGATTATACTGCCATGGATCTGGCGGCGGCTTTGCTTCGGATTATTATGGGAGATGAGAATGAGGACATTCCAGAGAGCAGCAGCCCGGCCCGTTCTTTGGACGACCTGGACAATTATCGAAATCGCGGAAATGGACGAGGCAGGAACAGCCGAAGGGACCGGGAAGAGCTTTCCGGACGGGGCGGAAGCCGGAAGATGCGGGCCTCGGAAAAAGTTTACGATTATATTTCCGGAGAGGAAAAGAATATGGCCCGCCTGTTTCTTAATATCGGGAAGACCAAGAAAGTAACGCCGGGAGATATTTTAGGCGCGGTTGCAGGGGAATCCGGCATACCGGGACGGGCGGTAGGAAGCATTGATATGTACGACGGTTACACTTTTGTGGAGGTGCCGGATGAATATGCGGACACGGTAATACGCTCTATGAAAAGGACGAAAATAAAAGGAAAGAATGTCCATGCAGAGCGTGCCAACGAAAGACGGTAAGAGAGATTTTTAACAAATATTTAGCACGATATCTTAACCAAAAGCTTGACTTTTCTGAGATGCGGCAATATAATCTAAATCGAATGTGAAACTTTTAAACAAAGAAAATGAGGAGGAAATGTTATGAAGAAGCTGAAAAGCCTGGCAGTTCTTGTTATTGCTGCTATGGCGCTGCTCCTTGTAGGATGCGGCCAGAAATTTGACGCTAAGGGGTATATTCAGGGTGAGCTGGATGCAGTGTTGAAGGGTGAAATCACAGACGATTATTTAAAGCTGGTTGATTCATCCAGAGAAGAAATTGAAGCAGAGAGCGCAGCAATGCTGGACGAAGTGATGGAGCAATTCTCCGGTATGGGCCTGTCTGATGAATTAGTTGGAAAGTATCGCGACTATATGTCTGCATTAATGAAGAAGTGTAAATATACAGTAGGTGAAGCAACCAAGGATGGTGACAGCTATACTGTTCCGGTTACCATTGAACCCCTTTTGTTTGGCGATGCAATGGAAACTGCAATGGCTGGAACAGAGGAAGAGTTGATGGCTTGGGCTACAGAAGCAATGTCTTCCGGCACAACTCCTACCGATGCAGAGATTATGGAAAAGACTTTCGAGTTGTTATACAATGCTTTAAATGAGAACTTAGATTCTATCGGCTATGGCGAGAGCAAGGAGCATGTTCTGAACGTAGTAAAGGGCAGCGACGGCAAGTACACCGTAGCAGAAGAGGAAGTAACCGCTCTGGGTTCAAGCATGATCGATCCCGGTTCTTTCTAAAATAGAATCATATAATTGGATAAGAGGAATGAGAAGACTGTCTTGGCCAAGAATTCGGTCAAGGCAGTTTTTTTAAAGAAAATTATTGACATATGATAATTATGGGATATAATAAGCATATGCCAATTAAAAAAGGAGAGTTCTCATGCCAAGACCGAATAAGGAAAAACGAGTTTGCCGTCTGCCAAGGTGTCAAAAGTTTGTTCCTTCACCTTCAGACAGAGCAGATACAGGCCAGATTGTCATATCTATGACCGTAGAGGAATATGAGTGCATCCGGCTTATTGATTATGCAGGCTGCAATCAGGAAGCCTGCGCTGGGTATATGGGCACGTCCCGGGCAACGGTTCAGGCTCTTTATACCAGCGCCAGAAAGAAACTGGCTCGGTTCCTTGTGGAGGCATCGGTTCTCAAAATCGGCGGAGGGAATTTTGTGGTAGAGACATCTGCCGCAGATGGTTCCCAAGGGTATTTAAACAATAGAAAGAATCAGAAGGGAGATATTTACATGAAAATTGCAGTTACTTATCAGGACGGAGAAATTTTTCAGCATTTTGGACATACTGAACAGTTTAAGGTATACCAGGTAGAAGAGGGAAAAGTGGTTTCTTCTGAAGTAGTAGGAACAGATGGATTCGGCCATGGAGCTCTGGCTGGATTTTTACAAGAGAGAGGCGTGGAGGTGCTGATCTGCGGAGGTATCGGCGGAGGAGCCAGAAACGCTTTGGCAGAGGCCGGAATTAAGCTGTATCCCGGGGCCTGCGGAGACGCAGACGCTCAGGTAAATTCTTTTTTAGCCGGTAATTTAAACTACGATCCGGATACCATGTGTAATCATCATAATCATGACCATGAAGGAGGAGACTGCGGCGGCCATAGAGGGGGAAGCTGCGGCGACCGTCACCATCACGGAGAAGGGAACTGCGGCGGCCATCACGGCCACGGCGGAGGAAATTGCGGCCGCCGTTAAAGCCGCTGCATCCGGTGGGAAGGCGTCCGGATTTTGAGTCCGTCAGGCTTGTAAATTCCGGCAAAACGGGTTATACTCATTCTTAGAAGCATATAAGCGTGCGAAAGAGAGGGGTTCATAATGATTATACAAAGCAGCAGAGTGTGGATTGCCGGACAATTTATGCCGGCTCAGCTAGAAGTGGAGGATGGAGTTATTGTCCGGATTTACGGATGCGGAGAGAAACTCGCAGACGCTGACTATGGAGATAAGCGGATTGTACCCGGATTTATCGATATCCATACCCATGGTGCGTATGGGTTCGATACCAATGACGCAGAACCGGAAGGGCTTCGGAATTGGATGAGGAGGATCCCGGAGGAAGGGGTAACCTCTATTCTTCCTACTACAGTTACCCAGATGCCGAATGTCCTTACCGCTGCAGTTGCCAATGTTGCCAAGGTGATTGAGGAAGGCTATGAAGGAGCCGAGATTTTGGGAATTCATTTTGAAGGCCCGTATCTGGATATGGACTATAAGGGAGCTCAGCCGCCGGAGGCTATTGCAAAGCCCAGCGTGGAGCAGTTTAAAGAGTATCAGAAGGCTGCTAAAGGCTGGATCAAATATATCACCATGGCTACCGAGCATGATGAGGACTTTGCCTTAGCCCGGTATTGCAGTCAGAATGGCGTAGTAGTCAGCATGGGCCATTCTTCCGCTACTTATGAACAGGCCATGATGGGGATTGCCAATGGAGCTACTTCTATGACCCACGTATACAATGGAATGACACCATATCATCACCGTAAGCCCGGTTTGGTAGGAGCCGCTCTCAGGGTGCGGGACATTTATGGAGAAATTATCTGCGATGGCTGTCATTCTCATCTGGCTGCGTTAAATAACTATTTTACTGCGAAAGGCCGGGATTATGCCATTATGATCAGCGACTCCCTGCGGCCGAAACATTGCCCGCCCGGCGGAAACTATCAGCTTGGCGGTCATGACATTGAGATTGGGCAGGATGGGCTGGCAAGATTAAAGGGAACCGAAACCATTGCCGGAAGTACCCTTTATATGAACAGAGGTTTAAAAATCCTGACAGAGCAGGCTATGGTTCCTTTTGACGCCGCTTTGAATTCCTGCACGATTAACCCGGCCAGGGCGCTGCGGGTAGATGACAGAAAGGGCCGTCTGGCAGCAGGCTATGATGCGGATATTGTCGTGTTAGAAGATAATTACGATGTAATTCAGACCTACTGCCGCGGAAAAGCGATGCTGTAAGACATTGCGGATATCATAGAAAAAGGACTCTTGGAGCCGGCCTTTATAAGGCTGCCCCGGGAGTCCTTTTTAGATCTTGCCTGTTTTTTACAAAAGCAATATGATATTCCCTGCAAATTTGGCGAATCGTGAAAAAACCGATAACAGCGGATAAAAGACCGATGCCGATATTGCTTACAGCCATAACGATTCCGACGCTGACACTGCCCAAAGAGGTGAAGGTTTGAAGGTACCACAGAACCGGAATTCGGAAAGCGAATACCCGGCAGAAATTAATAAGCAGAGTAGTTTTGGTTCTGCCGAAGCCATAAAGCATTCCTACCACCGCAGAGTTAATTCCCAAAGGGATAGCGCCCCACGCTTCAAATTGATAAATATTCATGATCATCTTCTGGAAAACCGGATCATTTTGGGAAAAGATCCAAGCAATCTGCCGGAGGAAAAACAGGTTTAAGACCATAGTAACCGCGCTGACGCCAATGTTGATTAACCCGGTGCAGAAAAATATGCGGAGGGCGCGGATCTGCTTTCCGGCTCCCAAATTCTGACTGATAATGGCGGAACTGCCGTCCTGAAAACCAATATGAGGAGCAGTACTGATGCCGCCAATATTATTGGAGATCCCAAGAGCGCCTACAGTCAATGCCCCGTAAACGGTACTCATAGAGTTGACCAGTACCTTCCCCAGAGAAAACGCCGCTTTTTCTACAATTACGGGGCCGGATACGGCCAAAATCGGAAGAGCAGCTGTTTTATCAAAAGAAATATGAGAGAGGGAAAAGCCAAAGGCGCTGCCAGGCTGGTACAGATGAAATGCTGCCGCCAAAAACATCAGAGCCTGGGAAATAATGGTAGCGGCGGCAATCATATGAATCCCCATATGGAATACATAAACAAAAAGGGCGGTCAGAGTTAATTTTACTGCAATGACCATTATATTAAGATACAGAATCCGTTTGGAATTTCCTCTGGCACGCTCAACAGAAATGTAAACATTATTGAAAAACATAATCACCATTCCGATGAGATCCAGACGAAAATAAGAAACTCCGTCAGCAATAAATTCTTCCGGAGTGCCGGTCAATCTCAGAAATTCCGGGGTAAAAGGAAGAAGCACAGCCAGCAAAAGGATACTGACAATAGTACATAGAGCATATAAAGTACTGACTCGCTTTTTTACCAGCTCTAAATCCCCGGCGCCATAGGCTTCGCTGATTTTCATGCCGGCCCCTACGGCTAATCCCCCTCCTAAAGCCGCCAGAGTCATATCAAGCTGCGCCAGATAAGATACGGTAGAAACGGCAGAAGAGCTGATGTGGGCGGCCATCATAGAATCCAGGATCTTAAAAAGCTGGTTTAAACATTGGTAAAGGGCCAAGGGCAGGCTGACATATAAGACTACCTTCCAGGGCGGGGCATTGAGGGAAAACTCCCGGAATTTTTCGTCCTTTTCAGATAAAGCTGCTTGGGATTTCATTACAAAAGTTCCTTTCTGCCGGATAAATTTTAGGTGGAGGCGAAAGCGCTCCTGCCCATTGAGGGTATCATAATACAAAAGCCAAAGTACTGCCATCAATTTTCGGTCCGATTTTTGAAAAACTACTGATTTCTTGTCTTTTTTATGTAAAAATAGTAAGATGAACACAGAAAAGGAAGAGGAGGGAAAAGTTTATGCCTGACCTTTCATTCTGGCCGCCGGAAATCCAGATTACCAGAAAAAAGCGGGAGCAGGGGTTTTTTATGGAAAATTCTCATTCCCATCCGGATTACGAATTATTCTATCTTACTTCCGGCACATGCAGGATGTTTATCGGACATTCTATTTATTATGTGACGGCAGGGGATTTTATTTTCGTCCGACCGGGGCAGAGCCACCGGACTACCTATGAATCCAGCCCGGTGGCGGAACGGGTGGCAATTGGCTTTTTTGAGCCGGTTATTGAGATGATGAAGGCAATGTGTGGGGAAGAAGGGATGCAGAAAGCCATTAATGCTTCTAAGATTACTATTCCTCGGGAGTATAATGGATGTGTGGAGAAGCTATTCCAAAAAATGGAGGCAGAAGAAAAAAGGAAGGACAGCTATAGCAGAATGTTGAAAATCGGGAATCTTTTGGAACTTTTTGCATTGCTGGGAAGAGTAGGGGAGAAAGCTGGCGTTCCGGAAAGCCTGAACGAAACAGAAACGGCTATCCAAGAAGCGGCAAATTATCTGTACAGTCACTATCAGGAACCGCTGACCTTAAACGATATGGCTCAGATGGCTCACATGAGCTCCGCTTACTTTTCCAAGAAATTTCACCGCCTTACCGGATTTGGTTTTAAGGAATACCTGACCCATGTGCGGATTCAGGCAGCAGCAGAGAAACTTTTATCCGGGACACAATCGGTGACAGAGGTGGCCTTAAGCTGCGGCTACAGCGACGGCAACTATTTTGGGGATGCCTTCCGAAGAATCAAAGGGGTATCACCTAGTCAATTTCGAAAAGAAAAACAGGCTCAGAGTCCACAAACGTTTTACTAAAACGTCCTTGAATAATCCCGGTAGTTGATTTACAATAAAACAGTGAGAATTTCCAAAAGAGGAGTGGAGAGATTATGATGTATATATTATTCGTTTTGGTAAGCTTTGGCGCATCCATTATCGGCGCTATCTGCGGCATTGGCGGCGGTGTTATTATTAAGCCAACCTTGGATGCCTTTGGCGTACTCAGCGTGGCATCCATCAGCTTTTTATCCGGATGCACCGTGTTGTCTATGTCCTGCTACTCTGTATTTAAGGCAAAAATAGCTGGGGATTCCAATATAGACATGAAAACCGGAACGCCTTTGGCAGTCGGCGCAGCCGCAGGCGGTGTAGCCGGAAAAATGATGTTTCAGTACCTGTCTGATATGTTTGCAGATAAGGATATGGTAGGCGCGGTGCAGGCGGCATGTCTTATGCTGATTACAGTAGGAACTTTGATCTATACGATTAACAAGACAAAGATTAAGACTCACAAGCTGACCAATACAGGGGCATGCCTGGCCATCGGTTTAGTATTAGGGATCATGTCCTCTTTTTTGGGTATCGGCGGAGGCCCCATTAATTTGGTAGTGCTGTTTTATTTCTTCTCCATGAGCACCAAGGTGGCAGCTGCCAACTCCTTATATATTATTCTGTTTTCTCAGATTACAAGTCTGGCCAACACGCTGATAACACGGACGGTTCCGGAGTTTGATGTGATGCTTTTGGTTCTTATGGTAGTATCCGGCATCGGGGGAGGTATGGCAGGACGGAGAATCAACAAAAAGATAGATTCTGATACGGTAGACAAATTATTTGTAGGCCTTATGGTAGTGCTGATTCTCATTAATATATACAATATTTACCGATTTGTAGTATAATTTTGACAAGCCTTTCACGACATGATTTCAGGCTTTATGGAAATTGCTGCATCCGGACTTAAAGGAGGATGAAGGATGAATTATCAGATATTACCGGTAGGGATACCGGGAGAAGAACAGGAGGGGAAGCTTTATACCTATCTGTGGTCCGGGTCAGAGGAGCTGGCAGCAGGAAAAAAACGTCCTCTTATTTTGCTGTGCCCGGGAGGCGGGTATAGAAGAACCTCCGACCGGGAAGCCGAGCCTATGGCCCTTACCTTTATGGCAATGGGCTATCATGCAGCAATTCTGCGCTATTCTTGCGGAGAAAATGTTCATTATCCCACAGCTCTCATGCAGCTGGCAAAGGCAGTCTCTATGGTGCGGGAACACGCCGGGGAATGGGGGGTGATAGGCGACAAAATCATTGTCCAGGGATGTTCTGCCGGAGGCCATCTGGCTGCCAGCCTGGGAGTATTCTGGAAACAAAGGCAGGAGCTGTGGGAACCTTTAAATGTTACGGCGGAAGATGTACGCCCTGACGGCCTTCTTCTCAGTTACCCGGTTATCTCCTCCGGAGAGTTTGCACACAAGCCCAGCTTTGAGCGTCTGCTGGGTTCTGCCTATGAAACGGAAAAAGACGCCCAGTCACTAGAAAAATACGTTACGGGCCAGGTGCCTCCCACTTTCCTGTGGCACACCTTGACGGATCCGACCGTTCCTGCAGAAAATTCCATGCTGTTTTTATCTGCTCTCCATCATCATAAGGTTCCGGTAGAATTCCATCTATACCCTGAAGGCGGACACGGACTGGGACTGGCCAGTCCTTTGACCATGCGCCCCGACGGATATGGAGTTCAGCCTGCCTGCGAGAGCTGGATTCATTTGGCCGAGACCTGGCTGAACCGTTATTTTCCCTGGGTCTAGGAGAAGTAATAGAGAGTGTGCCGGAATAAAACAACCGTTCCGGCACACTTTGCTTTACCAATATAAATTCCAGTCCTTCAGCCTTCTTGTCAGCGCTTCCATGTAGAAATAGTCTCCCCAGGTATTGCACTCATCAACGCCCCTGTCCCGGCAGGTATTTTCTTTGGAATCCCGGGCATAGGTTCCGTGAAGCAAAATACCATTAGACTTTGCATAATCTCCATTGGCGCATCGATCCATTAAAGCCCGCAGCATTTTATCCGCTGCCTCCAGGTAGGGGGCCGCCTTATCCGGATCCAGATATTTACACATCTCCAAAATCCCGCAGATTGCAATGGCTGAAGCCGAAGAATCCCGCGGCTCACTGCTTCCCGTATCAAAATCAAAATCCCAGTAAGGAACCAAATCTTCCGGGAGATGCTGAATAAAATAATCCGTAACCTGAAAAAACAGATCCAGGTATTCCGGCTCCTTTACATACCGGTAGCTTAGGGCTGCTCCGTAGATTCCCCAGGCCTGTCCTCTGGCCCAGGCGGATCCGTTGCGGTTGCCCTGGTGAGTCACTCCATAAGTAGGTTCTCCGGTTTCCACGTCAAAAAAGTGAGTATGATAAGTGGAGTGATCCGGCCGTACCAGGCATTTCATAGCCGTATGGATGTGGGCTTTTGCTTTCTCGGCATAAGAAGGATCCCCGGTTACTTCCGAGGCCCAGTAAAGAAGGGGCAGGTTTAAGAGGCAGTCAATAATCAAACGATACTCCTTGGGCTCTCCGGGATTGCCCCAGGCTTGGAGGAAATTTCCCACGCTTCGGAATCTTTCTGCCAGGTGATCCGCCGCCAAAAGCGCCGCTTTTTTTCCGCTCTCACTTCCTGTAAGCTTGTAAGCGGCCACACAGGACAGACTGTAAAGAAATCCCATATCGTGATGGTTTACATCGATTTTCTTTTGGATCCGCTCTAAAAAGCTTTCCACCTGGATTAGGGCTGCCTGCTTTAATGCCGGATCACCGGTATGCTCATAGGCCAGCCAAATACAGCCGGTCCAGAAACCGGTGGTCCACTCTACATTTTCTGTGGGCTCAAAAAAACCGCCGAAAGAGTTGGAGGACTTAAAACGATGGGTAAATTCATTCAGACTTTCCTGCACAATACCTGCCGCACTGTCCATAGCGCCGGTCAGCATGGCGGAATCGGTTCCTGGATAACAATGAATAGAGGAAAAAGTTTGAGACATAATGTAATCTTCCTTTCTGAAAATAAATGGTTTATGGTTTCCGAATCCTGTCTTGGTAAGCTTTAGGGCTGATACCTACATACTTATTAAAGACTCGGATAAAGCTGTTGGAGGAATTAAATCCTACCATGGAGCTTAAATTCACAATTTTGACAGAAGGATCCCGTTCCAGGATCTCTTTGGACTTTTCAATCCGATAACGGTTTAAGAAATCTTTGAAATTATTATCACTTAACTGCTTAAACAGGTTGCTGCAGTATTTGGGTGAGATATTCAGGTGGTCAGCTAAATCCACCAACATAATATCGTCTTGATAATTTTCATAAATGTACCGGAGCATTTTGTCTAAAAGAGCTTTATCCTGGTGAGTTTCCCGCTGCTTTACGATCCGGATGATTTCCTCTAGAACCTCTTTGATTTCGATAAATACCTCGGAATCATTCCAGTGGTTGTAGAGATATTTGTAATCCACCTTCCTTTCTAAAAATTCTTCCGGAGTGGTTTTAAGCTCCTGGAAAATCCGGGAAAGAGTGCCGATAAAGGCATAGATTAGGTTCTGCAGGGTTTCTTTTGACAAATCCCTGTCGCGGATATTTTCCCGAATCATATTTTCAAAAATTTCAATTGCTTCTTCCCGGCCGCTTAAGGCACACTGGATCAGCCGGTTTTCCACCTGAAGAGGATAGGAATAGGTTACTGCGTCAATGGATGAGATTTCCTCATAAGAAATCAGCCTGGATTTAGCATGAAGATACCGGAAGTCCAGAACCTGCAGCGCTTCCCGATAACAGGTATGAAGCTCTGAAAGCCCCTTGTGTATGGAGCTTAATACAATCCGGTGATGAGAATATTCAGCTTCTTCCCGGATTTCTATCTGACGCAGAAGCTGGTTTAAAATGGATCTGGCGTCTTCCGGAGAAGAGGTGCGTAGAATCAGGGCATAACGGTTATAGTCCAGATTAATATAAAGCACATCATCACGCCGGAATGCCATATCATAAGCTAAAGTTTTTTGCACGGCAATGGCCTGGAACGCCTCGTCGCCCTCCGGGCACAGGGCTTCTCCTATGGCGACGCAGTAATCCGCGTCCGGAGCATCAAACTGATTGAAATAAACAGGGTCCGCATTTTGAGAAAATAAAAGCTCTTTGTAGGACTGAATGGACATTAAGGAGTTGTTTTCTTCCATGGCAGCATGGAGAAGAGAACCCAGTTCAGAAATTTTTTCCAGGTTCTTCCGAATCAGGGCAAACTCATCCAGAGATTTTCCTTCCTGGCCGGAAACCGAAGCAGGGGCAGATTCCATTAATTCTTTTACGGGATAGTACAGCCGCTCCGAAATCCAATAGGCTAAAAACATTGCAACGGTAATAACAGCAAAGACTGCAATTCCAAAGCCAATGAGTTTTTCTATATGAAGGGGAAGAGGAGGATATTGAAAAGCGGTCATCCATTGGAAGGGAGAAATCTCTGTTACCAGCAGATAATGTCCCTTTACAAGCTGCGGATGGCGGAAGGAGGAGCCGCCGCCGGAAGCCAGCAAGCTTTCATGCAGGCGGAGACTGTCCTTTTGCACCTCCTCAGAATTGTTGGAAAAGGCTAATATTCCCTGGTTGTTATACAGAAAAAATGAATCAGCAAAGGAGTCGCTGACAATAGATTTTCTGGGAATGGTAAAAAAGAAAAGGAGAGGATGACGGGAACTCTTGCCTTTTAGCACGTATTGAATGGACAGAAGCTCTCCTGTCTGAGGCTCATAAACCGGCAGAAAATAGGGCTGGTCATAGTCCTGAAAATACCGGATAATTTCCTGATACTCCTGGCCGCTGATTCCGTGGGAACGGCAGTAGGATGCCGCTGTCATGGAATGATTGGGCATTAATACCATATCGGTGACAGTGCCGTCATAGACTCTGGGATATAACGGGGTTGCGGCTACTTCATATTCTACCTGAAGCATGTCAGTAGAAGCGGCCTTCAGCCTTTTGGATGCGGCGATGGCATGAAAATAAAACTCCGGCAGGGAAGGAGAATCTGCCCATCTGGACAGCTCGCTGGCTGCCATACAATCCCCGATTGCCTGGACAATAATACTGGCGGACACAGCGGAGGCCGTTTCCTGGGAACGGGCAGACTGTTCCAGATAATAGGAATAGTCCGACCGGGCCTGCTTATTTAAAAACCAGCCGGTCAGGACACACAAAATCAAAGCGGACAGGACTGCCGCGGTGGTGAATAAACGATATAAAGTTTTTCCGTAGATTCCGCGTAAGTGCATACGATCAATCCTTTGCCGATGGTAAGAGCCCCGATGCCGTTACTTCCGGATGCTTTCTCCGTAAATTTCTACGGCGCTTAATCCCTGATGGAAGCAAAAACCAAGAGGATGCTTCCGGTATGCCGTCATATCAGAGCACGCCAGATGCTTGAAATCATCTCCGGTCTCTTTTAAATGCATTTCCAAAGCTGTCCGGTACTTTGCCAAGATCGGCGCATATTGGGGAATGTGCGCCAGATTTTTTTGCTCCAGCCGGTCGTGAACCAAATCAAAGAGTTCTTCACTGTCCGGCTCCAGATAGCAGACATATTTATAAGATTCATCACAAATCATTCGTCCCGGAACCGTATAATCCCGAAACTCATCCTGCCATTCCGCCGCGGCATATGGGGAGGATGAGCGACAGGTCTTTCCCCAAAGAATATCAGCCTGACTGTGCCCGGAAAATTTCCGGTCGGGAGGAGCCGGAATATGGGAAAATTCCAGCATAGTAGGAAGCAGATCCAAAAGGGATGCCACTCCGCCGATACGGCGGCTTTCTTTTGTGCCCGGAAGGGCAAACAACAGTGGAACCCGGTTGCTTTCCTCATAAAATACGCCGTATTTGGTTACCATGCCATGAGCCCCCATGCCCTCGCCGTGGTCGGAAAAAAAGATGATAACAGTATCATCCGCTTTGCCGCTGCGGTCCAGAGCATCCAGTATTTCTCCTATCTGCCGATCAACTATAGATAGATAATAATAATAGGCATAGAGATAATAGCGGTAATCCTCAGGGGTCCAGTGACTGGCGTGCCGCTGGCGGCGGTGAGCGCAGCAGAGATACTGGACAAATTCCGGCCGATTTTCGATATCGTCAAATTCAAAATTTTCCGGAAGAGGAGGAAGCTCCCGCTCCAGATTATAGGAGGATGGATCATGGCCGTTTCGGTTTTCTCCGATATAGCTGCAAATATTATGAGGATTTTGAAGATCGGCCACCGCCAGAAAAGGTTTTCCTGATTGCTCCGCCTGAGATTCTAACCAGGAGACGGCCTTTTGGGTAGTATCAATATCTAAATAGGTTTCGTAGTCAAAATGAATGGAGGGATTGGTTCGCTCAATATGAATTTCCTCAGAGGGAATGACTTCAAATCCTCTTAATGCTCCATAATCGTGAGTCTTACCAAAATGTACACAGGTATAGCCAGCTTGGGAAAACAACGTTCCCATAGTGGGGATCTGATCAGACAGGGCAGAAAATACCGTTGGCTTTGCATCAGGTTCCTCTTTATAAAACGGAAGCCGCTGCAGAGGCAGGTTAGTACGAACATTGGTTTCGTGAGGATATTTAGAGGTCCAGAAGGAAGCCCTGGCTGGCTGACACAGCGGACAGGGGGTATAAGCATATTCAAAGACTACAGACCGGGCGGCTAATTTATCCAGATTAGGCGTTCTGGAATAAGTATTTCCATAAAAACTTAAGGCAGAGGCAGATAGCTGATCACAGATAATCAGCAGATAATTCGGCTGTTTCATAAAAATTCTCCTTTCTCAAAACTACACTCGTGTGCCTGAGAAAATTCAATAAAAAAGAGGTTCATTTATAGTAATATAATATAAAAATTTACAAAAATCAATAAAAAATAGACCATTGGTGATGCAGTGGAAAAATGGTGATTTATAAAAAAGAGAATGGAGAATGTCCGGGAAATTGCAGATTTACTTTAGATAGGGGCTGATTTATAGTAAGCTTACCAAAAGGTTCTCTGGCGTGCACACCAAGAAAACAAATTGTAAAACAATGATAAAAGGAGGAGGAGGTTCCCGATGCAAAAAAACATAAGGCAAAGGATTAGGAGAAACTATCAATTATATCTTTTGCTGCTTCCAGGGTTGCTGTGGTTCCTAGCCTTTGCTTACCGGCCCATGTCCGGTCTGCGGATTGCGTTTTATGACTATAACATATTCCGGGGGATTGAGGGAAGCCGGTTTGTAGGGCTGAAAAATTTTATAGACTTTCTAGGAGGAAGAGATTTTATAAGGGTATTTAAAAATACGTTGATGATTTCCCTCTGGCAGATCCTGATTTGTTTTCCGGTACCGATTTTTCTTGCGATTTGCGTAACGGAGATGAAAAACAAGCTTGTCAGCCGTCTGACCCAGACAGCTACCCTCCTGCCGCATTTTGTATCAGTTGTGGTAGTATGCGGTATGGTAGTCAATTTTTTATCCCCCAGCACGGGGATCATTAATATGATACTCTCCAAACTGGGCATTGAACCGATTTATTTTATGGTGCATCCCCAGTATTTCCGCGGTATCTACACAGGAATGACGCTATGGCAGAATGCAGGCTTTAATGCATTGGTATTTATTGCCGCTATTATGGGCATCGATCCACAGCTTTATGAGGCGGCTACCGTGGACGGCGCGGGGAAGTGGCAGAAAATTCGTCATATTACATTTCCGGCGATTATGCCTACGATTGTTACCATGTTTGTACTGAATATCGGTAAAATGGTAAAAGTAGGCTATGAGGCAATTTTACTTTTATATCAGCCTTCTACCTATGCTACGGCAGATGTAATCGCCACATATTCCTACCGATTGGGATTTGAAAACGGAAATTATGGCCTGGCTACAGCAGTAGGGCTTTTTGAAGCGGCAGTAGCGCTGATACTGGTTACATTATCTAACTGGGTTAGCCGAAAGATTACGGACAATGCACTTTGGTAAGGAGGGAAGCCATGAAAAAGCAAAAGCACCAAGGGCAGGTAATCGGCGCAGGGGAACGGATTTTTAACATTGTTATGGTGATTTTAGGGATTTTGATTTCCCTTATCGTCCTCTATCCGATATATTATGCACTAATCGCTTCTTTAAGCAGGCCTTTGTATGTGGAAAACGGTTCCGTTATGTTTTCTGTCAAAGGGTTTACCATGGAGAGCTACCGTCAGGCGTCAGCCAAGCCGGGGATTTGGACGGCCTATGCCAATACGATTTTTTATACAGTGGCAGGGGTAGCGGTTAATATGGCATTTACTACCACTATGGCCTATGCTCTTTCTAAAGAGAAATTGGCATTTCGCAAGTTTTTTACTTTGCTGGCCATTTTTACGATGTGGTTTAATGCAGGGATTATTCCTACTTATTTAAATTTCCGGGATTTCGGTCTGCTGGATACCAGAACCGCAATTATTTTCGGATTTGCCATCAACACCTATAATTTAATTATCATGAAAAGCTTTTTTGAACAGGTTCCTTACGAACTGGAAGAGGCGGCTTTTATTGACGGAGCTGACCACTTTACTATATTTTTTAAGATATTTCTGCCGCTGTCCAAGCCGGCTCTGGCTACGGTAGGACTGTTTTATGCAGTAAACCGGTGGAACAGCTACTTTTGGGCTATGCAGCTGCTCAATGACGATAAAAAGGCGCCTTTACAAGTTCTTTTAAAGAAAATGCTGGTAGATCGGGTAGCGAATGCATCGGATGCCGCTTTGGTGACAGCGGAATCTTTAAGCTCGCCTACCACTATTATTTACGCGGTAATTATTATTGCAATTTTACCCATGCTGGTAGTGTTCCCCTTTGTCCAGAAATACTTTAAGACTGGACTGACTGTAGGAGGAGTAAAGGGCTGACATCTGGAAATTATCAATTGTATTATTATATATAGAAGGAGAATTTATTTATGAGAAAAAATAGACTATTGGCACTTGCAGCAATGACCGTAATGACCGCATCCGCTTTGGCCGGATGCGGAGGCGGATCCGACTCTGCCGCTACCGCCGAGATGCCGGTTCAACCTGCTTCGACGGAAACTGCTGCTGAAGGAACGGAGCCGGAAGGAAGCTTAGTTAGTGCAGAGCCTAAGGAATTTTCTATTTTTCTGAATTTCAACAACATGCCTTTTGATTCTCAATGGCAGGTCTGGCAGGAAATAGAAAAGCGAACTAACGTAAGTCTAAAGGGTACGATTTCTCTGACCAATTCCAATGAGGAGGAAGCTTTTAATCTGATGCTAAGTTCCGGACAACTGGCGGACATTATCGGCTATGTAGACGCATCCGAGCTGGAAAAATTGGGAAGAGACGGAGGCCTGATTCCGCTAAATGATTTGATCGACCAGTATGCTCCAAACATTAAGAGAACTATGGAAGAGGATGACAGATTCCGCCAGACAGCATACTCCCTGGACGGAAACATTTACTATATCCCTAAGAATCAAGAGCTTTTGTCTGCCGAATATTGGTGGATCCGCCAGGACTGGCTGGATAAACTGGGCCTTGAAATGCCTACCACAGTTGACGAGCTTCACGATGTTCTCTATGCTTTCCGCAACCAGGATCCTAACGGAAACGGCTTAAAAGATGAAGTGCCTCTGTTTGACCGGGCCGGTTGGAAGATGCCTGAGGAGTACTTATATCTGTGGGATACCAGCACCACTTTCTATCCCAGGGACGGAAAGATGACATTTGAACCTCTGGAAGAGAATTTTAAGACCGGAGTAAAAGGTATGATTCAGTGGTATCAGGAGGGGATTATTGATCCGGAGATCTTTACCAGAGGCGCTTCCGGAAGAGACACCTTGCTCAGCGGGGATTTGGGCGGCTGCACCCACGATTGGGTAAGTGCAGGCAATTACAATACTTCTCTGGCGGAAGCCATTCCCGGATTTAAGATGGTTCCCTTCGCACCCCCTGCGGATCAGAACGGAGTGGTAAAAGAACGTGTCAGCCGCTATCCCGGCACCGGATGGGGAATTTCCTCTCAGTGTGAAGACCCGGTTACGGTAATTAAATTTATGGATTACTTCTTCAGCGAGGAAGGCGATGAGCTGGTTAACTGGGGAATTGAGGGTGATACCTATGTCAAAAATGCAGACGGAACTAAGGAGTTTACCGAGAAAGTGCTGAACTCTGAGCTGACGCCTATCGGCTATCTGCGTTCTATAGGTGTTCAGTACCGTATTGGTATGTGTCAGGACGGAGAATACGAGAAAGCAGTTATGACAGAGATCGGCCGTGAGGCCAGCGAGCTTTACGACTCTCATCCGGAATGGTTCGGCCAGGATATGCCTCCTTATGCGGACGGAGAACTGACCTTAAAATACAGTGCAGACGAGGATGCTGAGTACAAAAACATTATGTCAAGTATTCAGCCTTATGTAGAAGAAAAATTCCAGTCCTGGGTTTTAGGCGTAAATGATTTTGATGCAGAATATGATCAGTTTATTGAGGAATTAAAAGCAAGAGGAATTGAAAGAGCTTTGGAAATCAATCAGGAAGCCTATGACATCTATTTAAACGGAGCAAATTAGAATGAACCTATTGTATATATTTGCGGATCAGTGGAGAGCCCATGGGGTGGGGGCGACAGGAGAGGATCCGGTATATACCCCCAATATAGACCGGTTTGCGGCGGAAAGCATGGAGTGTAGCAATGCAGTAAGCACGTATCCGCTGTGTTCTCCCCACAGGGCGTCTCTTTTTACGGGGAAGTATCCCTTTTCCTGCGGTATTTGGACCAACTGCAAAACCGGCCTGGACGAGGCGGTGATGCTGCATCCCCAGGAGGTGACCATTACGGATGTACTTCATGAAGCAGGGTACGTCAACGGGTACATTGGAAAATGGCATTTGGACAGCAGTGAAAAGAACTTTCATACCGCTCCGGCATCCGGAGCCGCTGGCTGGGATGCCTATACTCCTCCGGGAGAACGCCGGCATCATATTGATTACTGGCTTTCCTACGGAGCTATGGATAATCATCTGTCGCCTCATTATTGGCGGGATACTCCGGAGAAAATAACGCCAGGGAAATGGTCGGTGGAGTATGAGACAGATAAAGCCATTGAATTTATGGAGAATCAGAAGGGGAACAGGCCGTTCAGCCTGTTTCTCTCCTGGAATCCGCCTCACCCGCCATATGACAAGGTGCCGCCTCGATATTTGAAATTCTATGATAGAGCAGATTTGCCTTACCGGGCTAATGTTCCTAAGGAGTGGAGAGGAGAACCAGAGTATGAGAAAAAGCGGCGGGAGTATTTAGCGGCTATCAGCGGACTGGATGAGAATCTGGGCAGGATTATGGAATATTTAAAGGAATCAGGGCTGGAGGATAATACTCTTGTGGTATTATCCGCGGATCACGGCGACTGCATGGGGTCTCACGGCTTATATGGAAAGAATGTGTGGTATGAGGAATCTATTCGGATTCCCTTATATTTCCGAGGACCGCGGATTAAGAGAGGAAAAACAGATGTACTGTTTTCCAGTCCGGATCATATGCCCACTCTGCTGGAGCTTTTAGGGGTACCGTCACCAGATACGGTGGAGGGAAGTGCGTTGGGAAGATTTGTGACAGGAAGGGGAGGGGCCCCGGAGCCGGAACATATATTCCTCTGTATGTTTCCCGGTATGCCGGAGCTGGTGAATCCCTACCGCCTCCTGGGTCTGAATCCTAAGTCTTTTGGATGGCGCGGCATCCGTACAAAGGATGCAACTTATATTTTGGATCGGGGCTGTGTTCCAGGAGAACAGGTCAGGCGTCTCATTTATAATAACAAAATGGATCCTTATCAATTATCTCCACAGGAGCTGATGCCGGACAGTCCGAAAGCGCGTTTATATGATGGAATTTTGAGAAAATATCTGCAACAGCTGAACGATCCGTTTTTAATGGAATAATCTTACTCTTTCCGATAAATGACCGTTCCGTCCTTAATGGTAGCAAGCACCTTTATTTGGCGCAGGCTTTCCGGGGCGGTAGTCAGAGGATTGGCATCCAGAATTACCAGATCGGCTCGTTTCCCGGGAGCCAGACTGCCTTTTTCATTTTCCTCAAAATACTGATAGGCACTGTGGATAGTTACGGCTTTTAAAGCTTCCAGTGTGGAAATGCGTTCTTCGGCGCCCAGAAGAACACCATTTCGGGTACGGCGGTTGACCGCGCACCACACGGTTTCCATCATATCCGGCTGTATTACCGGGCTGTCCTGATGAAAGGTAAAGAGGATATCCTCTTTTAAAGCGCTGGCGGCCGGGCTGATGCGGGAAGCACGCTCCGGTCCCAGGTTGCGGATGTGGGTGTCGCCCCAATGGTAAGTGTGTGCAGTGAAAAAGGAGGGGAGAAGGCCCAGATGCTTTACCCTGGGCAGCTGTTCCAGATCAATGAGCTGGGCATGGACAATAACCGGACGAAGAGAAGTCTTCTCTTTGATCGCATGATCCCAGGCCTGCAGATATTGCTCGCAGGCGGCATCTCCGTTGCAGTGGGCTAAAAGCTGAAGGCCGCTGTCAATGGATAACCGGACTGCTTCTAATACGGCTTTGTCAGAAAGGGTATTGTAGCCGCAATAGCCCGGGGTTCCGTCCGGCCCCGGCAGATAAGCTTCTTTCAGCCATGCAGTCCGGCCTTGGGGAGAACCGTCCAGAAAAATTTTGTATCCGCCGATTTTAAAATGATTCCGATACTTTCGGATGCAGTCTGAAAAAGCGGTCATAAACTGCTGGCTTTGGCCGACGCCGGCGTAAGCGATGAGATCCAGATTCAGCAAACGGTTTTCTACCATTGCAGAGTAAAGCGGAATCATAGAGTCCATAACCATACCGTCCTGGGCAGTGGTGATGCCGTAAGAGGCGTAACATTTTCCGGCGGCCTGAATTGCCGCAAGAAGCTTTTCCGGATCCGGACCGGGAACAAAACCGCTGTAATGTAAAAATGCACTTTCTTCCATATATCCGGTAAGCTTTCCATCCTGAACCTGAATCCGTCCGCCTTCCGGCACCGGGGTCTGAGGGGTAACGCCTAACTGTTTCAGAGCCAGGGAATTAAAGATTCCCAGATGGCCGGACTGGTGCTGAATAACCAGAGGGTAATCCGGAGCCGCTTGGTCAAGCTCCGACAAGGTCAGATGGCGCTGCTCCTTTATCCGATTATGGTCGTATCCCCTTGCAGTAAGCCATGTTCCTGGCTCAGGATGATTCCGGGCAATATAATCCTTAATGGCGGCTTGAATTTCTGAAGCAGACTCTGCGTGTTCTAGAGAAATCTGGAGAAGAGAAAAGGCGTATCCGGAAAAATGGCTGTGGGCATCGATAAAGGAGGGCATTAAAGTATAGCCTTTCAAATCAACAAATTTTATTAAAGAATCAGCGGAGGAATAACTATCCGGGCGAGAAATGTCGGTTCGGGATAAACTGCCCGTCCGGGGAAGAAGATTTTTTACGTCCTCAAAGCCGCCTAATGCTTCAATCCGTCCGTTTTTGACCAGCAACGCTTCTGCGTATAAGTCTTTCTCCATAGTAAGAATAGTTCCGCCGTAATACAATGTATATTGTTTCATAAAAAAGCCTCCATACTAGAATCCGTCTTTTAATTAAGACTATTCTAGCATGAAGGCGAAAAAAAACCAAGGGGGTAAGAAAGGACGCCGGAAGGAACAGGATTGCAGGCGGTTACGGAAGAATGCGGCCTTCTGTGCTGATGGTTACCACCTGCCAGGGGATCATTTTTCCGCTGGCAATGAGAGATTTTTTTACGGCCTGCTCAATGCCGCCGCAGCAGGGGACTACCATGCGGACTACGGTAATCTCTTTGATATCGTTTTGACGAAGAATTTCCGTCAGCTTTTCGCTGTAATCCACATTGTCTAGTTTGGGACAACCTACCAGGGCAATACGGCCAGCTATAAAGTCCTGGTGAAAATTGGCATAAGCGTAGGCAGTACAATCAGCGGCAATGAGCAGCTTGGCATTGTGAAAATAGGGTGCATTAACCGGGGCCAGCTTAATCTGAACCGGCCACTGGGACAGGCATGACCCATGAGAGGCGCCTGTTGCCATACGGGCTTTTACAGCCGCCTCATCATAAGGAACGGCCTCCCGCTCTACAAAAGTAATGGCGCCTGTAGGACAAGCGGGGAGACAGTCGCCCAGTCCGTCGCAGTAATCATCTTTTAAAAGCCGGGCCTTCCCGTTTACCATGCCAATGGCGCCCTCATGACAGGCTGTAGCGCAGGCGCCGCAGCCATTACATGCTTCTTCGTCAATTTGAATAATTCTTCTTATCATAACTTCCTCCTTAAATAAAAACCCGTTGAAAAATTTTTGTTATATCTTGATGAGATGGATATAATATACTACAATTATGTTAATTATTACGTTGTCTTGACAACAAAAAAATAGAAAAGCAAGGAAATTTTTACCAGATGAATCAGACTCTTACTGCAAAAGAAAAAAGCATCCTGGCAGAAACGGAATTTTTTACCGGGATTTCTCTGGAAGAGATTCCGGATATCCTGAATCGCCTGGATGCTGTAATTAAAACATATCCCAAAGAAAGTATTATTCTTCATGCCGGGGATAATACCCGCAGCCTGGGGCTGGTACTTTCCGGATCTGTCCGTATGGAGGAAAATGATATTTGGGGAAGACGGAGCATTATTGGAAGCGCCGGTTCCGGTGAGACCTTTGCCGAAACTTATGCCTGTGCAGGGAGGGAGGCCTTGATGGTGGATGTTATTTCTTCCCGGCAGTCCAGAGTTCTGTTTTTCCCTGTTAACAGGATTCTGGATGTTGCAGACAGCCGGTTGACATTTAATCTTATACAGGTATTGGCAGGAAAGAATTTGTATCTGACTCGGAAAATACGCCTTATCACTCCCAAATCCCTGCGGGAGCGGGTTCTGGCTTATCTGTCGCTGGAAGCGCGTCGGCAGGGGAGAGACGCCATTGAGCTGCCTTTTAACCGCCAGCAGATGGCTGATTATCTCAACGCCGACCGAAGCGCTTTGTCCGGAGAGCTATCCCGGATGAAACGGGAAGGGCTGATTGATTACCGGAAGAACCGTTTTACTCTTTACGCAGGAGGCTCCCCCTAATTGGATTTTACTTCTTTCCACATATTATTATAAATCCCGTCTACCGCATCTCCCAAATACCGGAACACCTCGCTGTTTACCAGTTTGTCCATATCCGGGAAAATAGCTTTGTTGTTTTGAATTTCCTCATCCAGCATAGCCTTTGCGGCGCTGTTAGGTGTGGAGTAGGTGATATAGTCAAAATTCATTTTTGCAATGTCGGGACGGCAGAGGAAGTCAATCCACTTTTCCGCATTTTCTTTATTTCGGGCATTGATAGGAATGACCCAGGAGTCAAACCACAGGTTAGTGCCTTCCTGAGGAATTACATATTCTAAGGAATAATCCAGTCCGAGGCTGGCAACCTCTTCCTGAATGTAAAGCATTTCTCCGGAGTAAATAACCCCTATAGCGGCTTCGCCTCCAATCATTTTGTCACGGACCTGGTCGATAACATAGGCCTGAACCAGAGGCTTTTGAGCAATAAGTAAATCGCGGGCCCGGGCAAGCTCACCAGGATCTTCTGTATTCATGGAATATCCGAGAGATTTCAGCGCAACCATAAAAGCGTCCCGGACAGAATCCTGCATGAGAATCTCACCTTCATAAGCCGGATCCCATAGATCCCGCCAGCTGGTGGGCGGTTCTAGGCCTAATTCTTCCACAAGGCGGGTGTTATAAAGAATTCCCACGGTCCCCCAGGTATAAGGCACAGAGTACCGGTTTTCCGGATCGAAACTTCTGGAATGTTCCATAAAGAGAGGGTCGATATTGGACAGATTAGGAATGTTTTCAAAATTAATTTCTGCCAAAAGGCCGTTCTCCACCATCTTCTGAATCATATAGTCCGAAGGACAAACCACATCATACCGAACTGCGCCTGCCTCGATGACCGGGTACATTTCTTCATTAGTTTCAAACATATCGTAGGTAACATGGATGCCAGTTTCTTCTTCAAATATCTCAATAACCGCATCGTCGATATACTCCCCCCAGTTATAGACAAACAGCTCATCCGAATGGGAGGTCGAATATTTCCGATAAGCGGTAAAGGATACACTGGCTACAATAGCAAAGGCGGAAAATACCAGAAATCCCTTGCGGATATTGTTATTTCTACGGCGCTTTTTCATGGTTTGCTGAACCTTGGAAGTTGAGATTCCAGCCTGGTTTTCCGGCTCAAAATTGGTGATTAAAAGCAATGCCAGAACCGTAACAAAAATAACCGTAGATAAAGCATACATAGAGGGCTGGATTCCCCTCCTAACCTCGCTGTAAATCAAGGTAGATAAAGTGTTGATACCTGCGCCTCTGGTGAAATGAGTGATGATAAAATCGTCCAGAGACATGGTAAAAGCCATCAAAAATCCTGACAGAATTCCTGGAAGAACATCAGGAAATACTATCATAAAAAAGGCTCTGACCGGCGTTGCCCCGAGATCTTGTGCCGCCTCATAAGCGTAACGATCCGTCTGCTTTAGCTTAGGCATAACATTTAAAATAACATAAGGAATATTAAATGTTATATGGGCTAACAGGATGGTTTTAAATCCTAAAGTAATTCCAAAAGCAATAAATACCAGCATGAGAGAAATACCGGTAACCACCTCGGAATTCAGCATGGGAATGTTGTTAATACCCATGACAACAGCCTTAGGAAACTTCTTCATCTGGTTAATGCCCATAGCGGCTACAGTGCCGATAATAGTAGCCAGAAGAGCCGACAAAAAGGCGATTACCAAAGTGTTGTAAAGAGCGTCCGTAATGGCGGAATTGTCAAACATCTGTCTGTACCAATGAGTGGTAAAACCACCCCATCGGGTTCTGGACTTAGAGTTATTAAAGGACAGCACCATCATGGTGAAGATGGGGGCATACAGAAAAAGCAGGATTATCACCATATAAAAATCTTCTATAAATTTTTTAAGACCCCTGTTTTTCATCAAATTACACCACCCTCTCCATTGCTGTCATATTTAGCGATAAGCGCCATGCTGATCAGAATAAAGGCCATCAAAACCAGGGAGAGACCGGAGCCTAAATTCCAGTTGCTGCCCTTGGTAAATTCCTGCTCAATAACATTGCCGATTAGGAGAATTTTACTGCCTCCCAGCAGATTGGAGATTACGAAAGTGGTCAGGGCCGGGACAAATACCATAGTAATGCCGCTGACGATACCGGGAAGGCTCAAAGGCAGCCAGATATGGAGAAAGGTCTGAACATTGCCGGCACCTAAATCTTTTGCCCCATTAATGATATTGTCATCAATTTTCATTAAAATATTGTAAATGGGCAGAATCATAAAGGGGAGGAAGTTGTAAACCATACCCAAAATAATGGCCCACGGAGTATTAATAATGGCAATGCCCGGAAGGTGAAAAAAGGCTAAAATACCGTTAATAACGCCGTTTTTTTCCAACAAGGTTTGCCATGCCAGAGTTCTCAGCAAAAAGTTCATCCACATAGGAAGAATGAAAATAAATACCACAAAGCTGCCTGCGCCTACACCTTTTTTGCGAAGAATCATAGCCAGAGGATAGGCCAGAATCAGACAGATAATGGTACTGACAAGAGACAGTCCCAGTGACAGAAATAGGGCTTTGGCGTGCTCTGCAGTGGCGATGGACAGTACATTTTCTAAAGTAAATGAGCCGGATTTATCCGTTAGCCCATAGAATACAATCAGGGCCAGCGGGATGATAGTAAAGCCAATCATCCAGATAATATAGGGACCGGCTAACCATTTGTTTTTTGGATTATTCATTGATTCCGATGGCCTCCTCGTCCTCTGATGCCGGCTTGTTCATGATCTGAATCTCAAACGGCTCAATGTGGATACCCACTTCCTGGCCTACGGGAAACATATCGGTACTATGTACCAGCCATTCAAAGCCATTGGGGGTAGTTACCTCCATTTCATAGTGTACTCCCTTGAAAATCAGGTGAGTGACAACGCCGGTTAAAGTACCGTCTTCCGGCTTCACCAGGTCAATATCCTCCGGCCGGATTACCACATCAACGGGTTTGTTGTTGCCGAAACCTTTATCCACACATGGAAATTTAGCACCGAAAATTTCAACCAACTCATCGTGAAGCATAATGCCATCTACGATGTTACTTTCGCCGATAAAGTCGGCTACAAAAGCATTTTCAGGCTCATTGTAGATCTGCTCCGGGGATCCCATCTGCTGGATGTAGCCCTGGTTCATAACCACAATAGTATCGGACATGACCAGGGCTTCTTCCTGATCGTGGGTAACATAAATAAAGGTAATACCCAGTTCGTTTTTCAGGCGGATCAGCTCGTATTGCATGTCCTGACGCAGTTTTAAATCCAAAGCGCCTAAGGGTTCATCCAACAAAAGAAGCTTGGGTTCGTTTACGATAGCCCTGGCAATGGCAATACGCTGCTGCTGTCCGCCGCTTAAAGAATCTATGCTGCGGTTTTCAAAGCCGTCTAAATTTACTAATTTCAGGGCATATTTAATCTTGTCCTCAATGTAGGATTTTGTTTTGCCTTTGATTTTTAGGCCGAAAGCAATGTTTTCTGCAATATTCATATGGGGAAACAGGGCATATTTCTGGAATACGGTATTGAGCTGGCGTTTGTTGGGCGGCAGTTTGGTAATGTCATTGCCGCTGAAAATCACCTGCCCTTTATCAGGCCTTTCAAAACCGCCGATGATCCGCAGAGTAGTGGTTTTTCCGCAGCCGCTGGGGCCAAGAAGGGTGACGAAGGCATTTTCCTTTACCGACAGACACAGATCGTCCAGCACCAAATCCCCGTCAAAACTTTTGCTGATATTTACCAAATCAATTAATGGCTGATTCATGGCTTTCCTCCTAAAGTAAAATACTTAAAAACTTGGCGGAGAGCTGACCCACAGGACAGAAGCTCCGGCTTTACTGGTCAGGTAGTGGGGCTTTTCACTACGGTAATAGAAGGCATCCCCCTTTTTTGCCTTGTAGACCTTATTGCCAAGATGAATAGAGATGGCGCCTTGAAGCACATAGCCGAATTCCTCTCCCTCATGGGGGTTATCCGGATAAGTGGATCCGCCGGCTCCCAGGGTGAGGAGAATGGGCTCCATAGTATTTTTCTGTGCATTGGGAATAATCCATTTGACCGTGTTAAAAAGCTCAGGATCTTGCTTTTCAAAAAAATCGCTTTTTCCAAAGACAATTTGCTCTTCCGGAGTTTCATTAAAAAACTCTCCGATGGATGTGCCCAGGCACTGAAGAATGTCTATGAGTGTGGCAATAGAGGGGGAAGTTAAATCGCGTTCTACTTGGGAAATAAACCCCTTAGACAGTTCGGCTCTGTCCGCCAGTTCTTCCTGAGTAAGGCCCTTTATAATACGCAGTTCTTTTAATTTTGTACCGATTTTCATAATCTGCCTCCTTAGTGTTTAAAGAAGCTACTCCTTTGGTGTGTAAAGAGTAAGATAAAAGTTTACAAATACTAACTGATAATAAAAATAAATAAAAAGTTTAGAAATAATAAACTGACGTAAAGAACATTATACTCGCATCTGAGAGGGTGTCAATACTTTTTAAGCAGATTCTTGTTAACAAATTAAAACTTTTATGTTATGATAAAAATAACTTGTAAAAAGAACGGAAAATCAGGAGGGCATTTCACCATGGAAGGGAAATATATGGCTTATGTAGGCTCTTATTCCTACACAGGCAAAGCCAAGGGAATTACGGTATACGATGTAGATGTAGAAAAGGGACTTTTTAAGGAACGCTGTGAGGTTGACGTGGACAATTCTTCATACGTTATCGCCTCCAGCGACGGTAAGACCCTGTATTCCATTGCAGACGAAGGCGTTGTATCCTTCCGCATTTTGCCGAATGGCGCATTGACCCGTTTAAACAGCGCTAATATTAAAGGAATGAGAGGATGCCATTTGTCTACCGATGAGGAGGACAAATATGTTTTTGTTTCCGGTTATCACGACGGAAAGGCAACCATCTTAAGGCTGAATGAGGATGGCTCTGTAGGCCCTATTGTAGAAGGTGTGTTCCACAAGGGCTACGGCAGCGTGGCGGAGCGTAATTTTAGACCCCATGTAAGCTGTACCAGGAGAACCCCGGACAAAAAATATGTTATGGCGGCAGATCTGGGAATCGATCAGGTAAAGATTTACCGTTTTGACGAGAGAGAGGAAAAGCTGGTTCAGGTAGATGCTATCCGCTGTGAACGGGAGTCTGCTCCCAGACATTTCCGCTTCAGCTCTGACGGGCGATTTATCTATCTGATGTATGAGATCAAAAATGTAATTGATGTTTACACCTATGAAACCGGGGATCGGGCGCCCAAAATTGAGAAGATCCAGACAATTTCCACGGTAATCGGCAAAAAGAGTGAGGGAAATCTGACGGCGGCCTGTGCTATGCGCTTGTCTCCGGATGAGAAGTACGTATACTGTACCAATGCCGGCGACAATGTGGTAACCGTTTATTCAAGGGATCAAGAAACAGGGCTTCTGGATGCCCTGTTCAGTCTGCCGGTAAGCGGCGATTATCCTAAGGACATTGCGATCTTTCCGGATCAGAAGCATGTGGCGGCACTCAATCATGACAGCGGCACCATCACCTTCTTTGCCATTGACTATGAGAAGAAGCAGATGGTAATGAGCAGCAGAGAGATTGAAGTTAATGAGCCTAACTGCTGTGTAATTGTAAAGGTTCAGTAGGCGAGCAGCGACAAGGAGACGGCATTATGGCAGGTTCCACATTGGGGACAATTTTTCGGATTACGACATGGGGGGAATCCCACGGGGCAGGAGTCGGGGTGGTAATTGATGGATGCCCTGCAGGCCTTCCTTTAACAAAGCAAGATATTCAGGAATATCTGGATCGGAGAAAACCCGGCCAGAGCCGCTTCACCACCCAGAGACAGGAGGGGGATGAGGTGGAGATTTTATCCGGCACATTTGAGGGGCGCACCACAGGTACGCCCATTGCCATGTTTGTCCGCAACAAAGATCAGAGATCCGGAGATTACGGAAATATCATGGATATTTACCGCCCGGGACATGCAGACTATACGTTTGATAAAAAGTATGGTTTTCGGGATTATCGGGGAGGCGGCCGTTCTTCCGGCAGAGAGACTATCGGACGGGTGGCAGCCGGAGCTGTGGCGATCAAGCTGCTAAAGAGCCTGGAAATTAAAATACGGGCCTTTTCTAAATCCATCGGTCCGGTGTCTATAGATCCGGTCCGGTTTGATTGGGCTGAGAGGAAGAATAACCGTCTGTATATGCCGGATGCCCAGGCGGCAGCAGAGGCGGAATGCTATCTGGAAGAGATGATGGCGAAAAAGGATTCTGCAGGCGGTGTAATAGAATGCTGGATGGAGGGACTTCCGGCAGGGATTGGAGAGCCGGTCTTTGACAAACTAAGCGCCAGCCTGGCCAAGGCAATTATGTCTATTGGCGGGGTAAAAGGCTTTGAGATTGGAGATGGCTTTGAGGCGGCATCCTTGAACGGATCTGTTAACAATGATCCCTTCGGTATTGATAAAAATGGACGGATTTATAAAAAGACAAATCATTCAGGAGGCGTCCTGGGCGGCATCAGCGACGGCAGCCGGCTTACCTTCCGGGCGGCTTTTAAGCCTACCCCTTCTATTGCTTCCATCCAGGAGACGGTAAAGCGTCAAGGAGAGGAGACTCGTATTGAGATTAAGGGAAGGCATGATCCCGTTATCGTGCCGAGAGCAGTGGTAGTGGTGGAAGCCATGGCAGCGCTGACTGCAGTAGATTTGCTGCTTATGTCCATGACTTCGCGGTTAGATAAGATCCAGGCTTTTTTTGCCTACGGACAGGCTTTGGAAGAGGAGCAAAAAGAAAAGGAGAGGGACTGACATGAAAATTGCAATGGGCAACGATCATACCGCAGTAGAGCTGAAAAATATTATTAAAGAATTTGTAGAAGAGAAGGGCTATGAAGTTCTGGACTTGGGAACCAATTCCTCCGAGAGCTGCGATTATCCGGTATATGGAGAGAAGGTAGGACGCGCCGTGGCGTCCGGCCAGGCAGACTTGGGTATTGCCATCTGCGGTACCGGTGTAGGCATTTCCTTGGCTGCCGGCAAGGTAAAAGGAATTCGTGCATGTGTATGCAGCGAACCATACACTGCCAGATTGTCCAGAATGCACAATAATTCTAACGTTTTGGCATTCGGAGCCAGAGTGGTGGGAAGTGAGATGGCCAAAATGATCACGGAAGAATGGCTGAATGCCCATTATGAGGGTGGCCGTCACCAGCATCGGGTGGATATGCTGATGGAAATTGAGAATCATTAATGTGTTTTTGCTAGGATGGCGTGTAAAGAAATGGAAACTGAATCGTTAGAATATCGTAAGAGTTTAGACGGGTAGTCATCTTGAATTTGCCGGATAAAAATGCTAAAATAGTTTCAGAGAGAAGAGAAAAGGAGTGATTACCATGAGAAGGAAGCTATGGGCATTGTTGGTGACTACGGTTCTCTTCGTCGGTATTTTGGGCACGGTGACTGGGCTGGCTGCTGAGGCAGCAGACAGTTTTAAAGCGGGAGAGGTAGAGATTTCCATTAACGGTGAAGCCGCACCGGTGCTTTCAGATTTAGGGAAGGCTGAAAATTACTACGAAGCGGAGAACTGCAGCCATCAGGGCAAAGAAAAGGTATATGTATATAAGGACTTTGAGATTTCTACCTATCCTATGGAGAAGAAGGACTGTATCAATTCCATCTATTTCAAGACCGGCGATGTAGAGACCTCCGAAGGGATTGCAATTGGTTCTACCATTGAGGATATGCAGAACATTTATGGCGGAGATTATACCCAATCCAAGGGTGTTTATAAATATAAGTGCGATCAATTCACCTTGACCTTTTACAGCAATAAGGAAGGCGTCATTAACGGAATTGAATTTATCTCCGATAAAGAGTTAAAGTAATCTGGATTATCCATAGAAAACAGGCACTGCAGCTTGGGGCTTCAAGCTGCAGTGCCTTTTTAATGGATTGTTCCTATTTTATTAAACGGAAAATATCGGAACAGCACCTTGGCGATAATCTTATCTTCTTTTACCCAGGTGTTATCCCAGAACCGGGCATCCCAGGAGTCATTTCGATTATCGCCCATCATAAAGTAGCTGCCTTCCGGCACTTCATAATGAAGAGGACCGAAAAAGCTGGTCTCCATAGGTTCTTTTAAGTACGGCTCATCCAACGGGGTATCGGATCCGTTTAAGTAGACCCCCCCATCCCGGACATCAACCACATCTCCCGGAAGGCCGATAATCCGCTTTACATAATATGTTTTTCCGGTGGGGTCATCAGGATAATGGAAGATTACCACATCTCCCCGCTCCGGCTGGGAAAAGGCATAGGACAGCCGGGATCCGATTACCCTGTCGTGGGCCATAATGGTATTTTCCATTGAGGAGGTGGGAACCTGACTGTTGGCAATGATACAGCTGTTTAAAAACAAAGCGATAAGGGCGGCCGCTATGATTACCTGTATCCAGCTAATCAGCTCGGATTTCCAGCTGACGGTCTCCTTTTCCGGAATATTGCTGCTATTATCTGAATTTTTTCTCATAATTTCCTCACTAAATCATTGAAAAGTTCTGCTGGTTTGCTAATCCACTAGCTAGAGATAAAGTTTATACGAGATTTCCGGTTTATGCAAGGGGTTTTACGAAAATATAAGAAAAATGTCAGGAAACCTTCAGGAGCTGAGCTGTATACGGAAATTTCCGGTTTGGGCTGCCTGCCATAGCAGAAGACGATTTTGGTAACGATTCTGGAAAAAAATACATGGAAATTATCTGGTAAATACAGTAAAATAAAAAGAAAAGCAGCAGGAGAGGGAAGGTATGAAGGAAAAAGTAAAAAAAGTCTGGCAAATTATCGCTGCAGCTGTACTTTTTTTGACATCATTATTGGGGATGGCCGGAGCCAGGGAAATAAACGGATTTGCAGATTGGTACGGGACACGGATTTATCCGCTGCTGGCAGGGACCATAGGGAGGGTTTGCGGAGTTTTTTCCATTTCCGTTGCGGAGTTCGGCTTGTATCTGTTGATGGCCGGAGCTGCCGCTTACGGAATCCGGCATAGAAAAAATCCTGCGGTATTCCTGAAAAACGGAATTTTTTTAACATCGGTTCTGACATTTTTATATGTAATAAACTGCGGCATCAATTATTCAAGAACCCCTCTTTCCCATACGATGGATCTGGAAGTGCGGGATTCTTCTGAGGAGGAGCTGTACCAGCTGTGTGAATTTTTAACCGACAGGGTAATACAGGCATCAGAAACTGCCGGGGACAGGATTACCGCTACAGAAGCGATGACCTTTAAAGAGGCTTGGCGGCTTGGCCATGACGGGGTAAAAGCTATGGAGAAGCTGGGCGGCTCTTATCCGGCTTTGGGAGGATATTATCCTAATCCGAAACCGGTGCAGGTTTCCTGGATATTATCAGTACAGCAGCTGTCCGGAATTTACTCGCCCTTTACGGTGGAAGCAAATTTTAACCGAAAGATGACACCCTATAATATTCCTCATACGGTGTGCCATGAGCTGTCCCATTTAAAAGGGTTTATGCGGGAAGATGAAGCAAACTTTGCCGGATATCTGGCCTGCATAGGGTCGGATTCGCCGGAATTCCAGTATAGCGGTTATCTGATGGGCTGGATTTATGCTACTAATGCACTATACAGGGAGAACCCGGAAAGCTATTTTCAGCTATATAACCGGCTTCCGCCCATAGTTATAGAAGATTTAAATGCCAACAGCATGTTTTGGGATCAGTATGAGGGGAAAGTGGCGGAGACCGCTACAAAGGTTAACGATACATACCTGAAACTTCATCAACAGAAGGATGGAGTAAAAAGCTATGGAAGAGTGGTAGATCTTATGCTGGCTTATTACCGATTCCCATTGTAATTTATAAGGAAAAATGGTAAACTATTTACAATAAATTTATAAAACGAAAAGCATTCATAAGGGGGAAGGATTATGGATAAAAAACTATATGATTTAATGGACTGGGCAGGCATTGAAGAGCTGGTTTATTCTGAGGCTGTAAATCCGCACGGGATTTTGGGCCCCCATATCACAGAGGATGGGGTTCTGGTTCAGATGATGATGCCTACTGCCAAGGAGGCGGCAGTGGTAGTCGGCTCCAAAGAATATCCCATGGAGCTGGCAGATGAGGCAGGCTTTTTTGCTGCTCTGCTTCCAAGAAAGACCATTCCGGAATATACCTTAAAAGTTACCTTTGACAATGACGTTACCAAAAAATTTAAAGATCCGTATGCTTTTGCACCTCAGATTTCCGAAACAGATTTAAAGAAGTTTGAGGCCGGAATCCACTATGAGATTTATGATAAATTAGGTGCCCACCCCATGACCATTAATGGAGTGGCAGGCGTTTACTTTGCAGTTTGGGCGCCATGTGCTCTTCGCGTCAGTGTAGTGGGGGACTTTAACCTGTGGGACGGCCGCCGCAATCAGATGCGCCGCTTAGGAGACTCCGGAGTTTTTGAGATTTTTATGCCGGGGCTGCCTGAAGGAAGCTTATATAAATACGAGGTAAGATGTAAGAACGGCGATCCTATTTTAAAGGCAGATCCATATGCAAGCTATTCTGAATTGCGCCCCAATACGGCATCTGTTGTTTGGGATACCAGTAGGTATCAGTGGAAGGATCAGGACTGGATGAAAAAGCGGGCAGGCGAAGATTTAAAGAGCAAGCCTATGGCTATTTATGAAGTACATTTGGGTTCCTGGATGCGAAAAGAACTTGCTTTGGATGAAGAAGGCAGGGAGATTATCGGCTCCGAATTTTATAATTACAGAGAGATTGCGGTAAAGCTGGCAGAATATGTGAAAGAGATGGGGTACACCCATGTAGAATTAATGCCGGTTATGGAGCATCCTTTGGATGCCTCTTGGGGCTATCAGGTTACCAGTTACTATGCGCCTACCAGCCGTTATGGCACTCCGGATGATTTTATGTATTTTATGGATTACATGCACGGACAGGGGATCGGCGTGATTCTAGATTGGGTGCCGGCTCATTTTCCAAGAGATTCTTACGGCTTGGCTGCTTTTGACGGTACCTGCGTATATGAGCATGCCGATCCGCGCCAGGGCGCCCATCCTCATTGGGGAACTCTGATTTATAATTACGGCAGGCCTCAGGTATCCAACTTCCTTATTGCAAATGCACTGTTTTGGGCGGAAAAGTACCACGCAGACGGCATCCGTATGGATGCGGTGGCATCTATGCTGTACCTGGATTATGGAAAAAATGACGGTGAGTGGGTCGCTAATATCTACGGCGGACATGAGAATCTGGAAGCAGTAGAATTCTTAAAGCATTTGAATTCTGTATTTAAAGGCCGTACAGGAGGGGCAATTCTCATCGCAGAAGAATCTACCGCATGGCCAAAGATTACAGGAGACGTAAAGGAAAATGGCCTGGGCTTTGATTATAAATGGAATATGGGATGGATGAACGATTTCCTGAATTATATGAAATGTGATCCGTATTTCCGCAAGAATAATTATGGGCAGCTTACATTTTCCATGCTGTATGCTTATAGTGAGAACTTTGTGCTGGTATTTTCCCATGATGAAGTAGTTCACGGGAAAGGCTCCATGATTGGCAAAATGCCCGGAGAAACTTTGGAACAGAAGGCGGCTAATCTTCGGGTTGCATATGGTTTCTATATGGGGCATCCCGGCAAGAAGCTTTTGTTTATGGGGCAGGATTTTGCTCAGGTAGATGAGTGGAATGAGGATGTCAGTCTGGAGTGGGATCTTCTGCAATATCCGGTTCACAGCCAGACTCAAGCTTTTATGAAGGCTTTAAACGCTCTTTATGCAAAATATCCGGCTCTGTCCCAGCTGGATTATGATCCGGATGGCTTTGAGTGGATGAATTGCTCTTATAATGAGCTGAGTATGGCGATGTTTGTAAGAAAAACGAAGAAGCCGGAGGATACACTGCTTTTTGTCTGCAACTTTGATAATATGGAACATAAAAAATTCCGGGTGGGAGTTCCCTTTGCAGGAAAGTATAAAGAAATTTTAAGCAGCGATGCAGCAGAATACGGCGGATCCGGCATGGTGAATGCCAGAGTAAAAGTTTCTAAAAAGATCGAATGGGATGAGCAGGAAAATTCTATTGAGATTGACATTGCTCCTATGAGTGTCAGCATTTTTACCTGCGCTCCGGAGGAAGAGAAAAAGACAGAACAGACAAAAAGAACTAAAACGGCTCATGTCAAAAAAAGTACAGAGCCTGTAAAGAAGACGGCAGGAAAAACGGATAAACCCGTGACAAAAGTGGAGAAAGCTGTATCAAAAGCGGAGAAATCTACAGAAAAAGTGGGAAAATTAGCAGTAAAAACAGAGAAACCAGCAACGAAAATGGGGAAACCTGTGGAAAAAGCGGAGAAGTCCGCAGGGAAGTCCGCACCGGCAAAGGCTGCAGGTAAGAAAAGAAAATAGCGGTCCATTGACAGGGAGGCCCAGGCAGGAGGTTAGAGTACGTGGAAGAGACAGGGCAGGTGGCTGTACAGGAGACTTTGGAAGTTAGTGCACAATTGGCAGAGGATATTGCTAAATTGAATCCTAATGTGGTATTAGAAACCATGAAGGGGTGGATGCCGGGACTTATGAGCTTTGGATACCGGGTTTTTGTAGCCGCTCTGATTCTTTTAATAGGCAGCCGTATTATCAAACTAAATAGTAAGTTTCTTAAACGAACCCTGGATAAGATGGGATTGGAAATTAGTATCAGCAGGTTTCTGGTATCCGTGGCGAATGCTTTCCAGTATGGAATCCTGATATTTATTGCTGCCGATAAAATTGGCATCAGTTCTGCGTCCATTGTAGCGTTGTTAGGCTCTGCAGGTATTGCTATTGGTCTTGCTCTTCAGGGAAGCCTGGCAAATTTTGCCGGTGGTGTACTGATTTTGGTGATGAAGCCTTTTAAAGTGGGAGATTATGTGATTACAGAAGGCGGCGAAGGCACAGTAGTGAATATCGGCCTGGTATATACAACGCTGGCCTCGCCGGATAATCGTAAGATTGTTATTCCCAACGGAAGTCTGTCTGATGCTCCCTTAACGAATGTAACAGGTATGGGCAAACGCCGTCTGGATTTGCTGGTAGGAATCAGCTACAATGCAGATTTGAAGCTTGCCAAGGAGATTTTGCAGAAGCTTTTTGAGAAGCATCCGCTGGTATTAAAGGAAGAACCGATTCAGGTATTTGTAGACAGCCTGGGGGACAGCTCAGTCCTTATAGGAGGAAGAGCCTGGACCACCAGTGAAGACTATTGGCCTGCCCGATGGGATATTACTGAGGCAGTAAAATTAGAATATGATAAAGCGGGAATTGAAATTCCATTTAGTCAGATGGATGTGCATATGATTTCCCGAAAAGAATAAAGGAATTATAACAGGAAAAGGATGGCTGAGAAAAGATGACTTCTTGCCGTCCTTTTCCTGTTCTTCCCGGCGGTGACAACTGCTTGTGAGAAAGCAGAACAATGCAACGTTCTTAATAAGGGGATTTTTTAAAATTTGACAGGAGGCTGTTCATGCTGATGGGTTCCGATTATTTTTTCCACCCAAATCAGATTATACCAACGGCCGAATTTGTAGCCGCACTTATGAAATTCTCCAACTTTTACGAACCCCAAATGTGCATGAAAATCTGCACTATTTCTGCTGAGATATTCATCTTCTGTTTCTGGATAGGCAATGGAGGCATATAGATTTAAAATTCCCATTTTCTGCAGCCTGTCTTCAAGCGTTTCATATAATTTTCGTCCCAAACCACACTTCTGCGCGGTCCGATCCAGATACACGGTGATTTCGCATGACCAATCACAGGCAGCCCGTCCTATAAAAGCCCCTGCATAAGCATAGCCTTGAATTATTCCGTTCTGTTCCACCACAAGATAGGGATAGTGTTTCAACGTATTCTCAATGCGTTTTTGAAATTCAGATAATGCTGGAATAACATACTCAAATGTAATAGCCGTATTTTTTACATAATATCCATAAATTTCCAAAAGGCGCTCTGCATCTTCAAGGGACGCAGTTCTGACTGTGGCAGAAGCGGCAATATCTGGCTTACTCATCGTATCCCTCCACCAATCGAATTGTAGCCGTTACATTTTGGACTATGTCCCCCGTATCCCGTATAATATCTTCCAAACGGGTCCTGAGGGGAAGATCAAAAGATTCTTCAAGCTCCAGGGTAATCCAGTTGATTTCAGCCTCTTTAGCCTGCTCCACAGCTTCTTCCATGGTACCGCCCTGGGCGCGGCAGCCTTCCAGATCCGGAAAGGTTACATGGATAATTCCGGCAGAATCCTTTTTAAAAACTGCAGGATATACAAATTTCATAATAACACCTCAAATTCAATGATTTTTAATAATTATTGTACTATGGTTTTCTGAAATTCTCAATACAGAGGATTGCCGCCATGAATATATTTTTCTCTTTTCTTAATTAATTATTTGGGCTGAGCGGCTATCCGCTGCCGGATAATTATCTGCCTTGCATTACATACCAGAAACTGGTATAATAGGAACACTTGGCAAGATACTTTCCGGCCTATAAACTACCAGATTTAAGACAAAACAGGGGAGGATTGTGACATGAGAGAGTGTGGAATGCTGCTTCCGGTATTCAGCCTGCCATCTAAGTACGGTATCGGCTCTTTTTCTAAGGAAGCTTACAAATTTGTAGACACCCTGCAGTCAGCAGGGCAGAAATACTGGCAGATATTGCCGTTGGGACCTACCGGTTACGGGGATTCCCCGTATCAGTCTTTTTCTGCCTTTGCAGGAAATCCGCTGCTGATTGATTTAGAACAGCTGATTGAAAAAGGCCTTTTAACAAAAAAAGACTGTGATGAGACAGATTTCGGTAAGGATTTGCGGACAATCAACTATGATAAGGTTCACACCGGCAAAAGGCTTATGCTGAAAAAAGCCTATGAGAACTGGAAGAAAAAAGAAGGCGTTTTTGGGCCGGGGCAGGTCCATGAAAGGGCCAAGGCTTCCTTGATGGAGGATACCCTGGAATACTGCTTTTACATGGCGTTAAGGGAAGCTTTTCGGGATGTGGAGTGGAGCAAATGGGAGGAAGATATTCGTCTTCGTGTCCCGGAAGCCATGGACAAATATCGGAAAGAGCTGGAAGATGAAATAGGTTTTCATGAGTTTCAGCAGTTGGTTTTTATAGAACAATGGAGAAAACTGAAAACTTATGCCAATGAGCGGGGGATCCGCATAATCGGGGATATTCCAATTTATGTCTCCTTTGACGGTGCTGATACATGGGCCCATCCGGAACTGTTTCAGTTTGATCATACAGGAACTCCCAAGGCAGTTGCAGGGTGCCCGCCGGATATATTTTCTGAGACTGGCCAGCTTTGGGGTAATCCTTTATATGATTGGGGTTATCACGAGAAAACCGGTTTTGGCTGGTGGATTCGCAGAGTAGATTATAGTTTTAAATTTTATGACGTGGTAAGAATCGATCATTTTAGAGGATTTGACGAATATTATTCGATCCCTTATGGGGAGAAAACCGCTCTGAACGGACATTGGGAAAAGGGACCGGGAATGAAACTTTTTAACACTTTAAAAGGCTGGTTTAGAGAGCTTCCGGTTATTGCAGAGGATTTGGGTATTTTAACGCCAACAGTTTATGATCTTCTGGCGGCTACAGGTTTTCCGGGGATGAAAATATTGGAATTTGCATTTGACGCAAGCGGTTCCAGTACCTATCTGCCTCATAATTATAAAGATCCCAACTGTGTAGTTTATACTGGAACTCATGATAACGATACGATTCGGGGCTGGTTTGAAAAGTTAGAAGGAGCGGATCTGCAGTTTACTACAGAATATTTGGACTTAAATAAAACGGAAGCTGCCCATGCCAATTGGAAATTTATCCGTCTGGCTTTGTCCAGCATTGCGGATCTGGCAATTATTCCGGTGCAGGATTATCTGGGGCTGGATTCCAGCGCACGGATAAATGAGCCGGGTACGGTGGGAACAAACTGGAGATGGCGGATGATGGAAGGCGAGCTGACCAGGGAGATTGCTCAGAAGTGCCGCAGGATGGCAAGACTTTATGGCAGATATTAATGAGGTATAAAGAAATAGAGAAATCGTCTTACTGACAGAATTTTATATAAGTGCAAACATAAAAAGCGGATGCGGCAAACTTTTGCACGGCATCCGCTTTTGAACGTCTATGGCTGAGAGCATAAAAGCTTACTGGGAGATTGTAATGGCAGGTGCCTGAGACTCTGTACTCCCCGCCTGAGAGGCTCCGGCTCCCGGCTCTGCTGCTCCTGCACTGTCTGCAGCAGAGCCGGTAATGGTCATATCGCTGGAAGTAGTGTTAAAATTAGCTTGAGTAGCATTACCGCACATATCTGCGGCATAAACCGTAAGTCCGGTGGCATCAATCTCAAAGGAAACTCTGTTATTGATTTTATCAATAGTGGGAGGCACTGGAGTTCCCATGGAAGTGGTGGCGGAAATGGAAGTAAAATCCACACCAGACTGGCTGTCCTCAATGGTAAAGGTCAGAATATTGTCTTCAATAGTAAAACCTTCACCAATAGAAGGAGGAAGCTCGTCTAAAATGTCCACCGGTTCGTAGGAAGCGGTAATCATGCCGTTGATGCATGCGACAGTGACCTCAATAACGCCATTTTTATCAATGGCGGCAGTATATTTTCCGCGTCCTGCTTCTTCAAGCTCTAAAGGAACCGACTCCTGGGTTGTCACCATGCTTTTAATAGGAAGAAGGGACTTTACAGTAATGGAAACGGAAGTGGTCTTGTAGTCCTTGGTATTGCCTACGACAATTTCGACTTTTGGCTTAGCGGTTAAAAGGAAAAAGAGCAGGCCGTTAAAGACAATAAAGGGGATTATATAAAAAAGAAGGACATGAAGAAAATCATCCTGCTTTTTTGGAGTCTTATAGCCGTAACGGGGGGTTGATGTACGGCGTACATTGCGCTGTTCCATAGTGGGTACCTCCTGCAATTGATTTTTGACCTTAAGCATAACAGAAAATAAACCAACTTACAAGATTAACTTCTAAAATCTGTTGGAATGTGTTATGATTAAACTGTCTGTAAACGAAATACCAAGTCAAGGAGGAATCCCATGATCAGAAAAGCAGCATTATTTGCGGCAAAGGCTCATGAAGGGGCAGTTAGAAAGGGTTCCAACATTCCCTATATCACTCATCCCATGGAAACAGCAGTCATTGTCTCCATGATGACAGATGATGAGGAAGTGATTGCAGCGGCATTGCTCCACGACGTTATAGAGGACGCAGGAGTCAGTGAGGACAAGATTCGGGAACAGTTTGGCGACAGAGTAGCCTGGCTGGTGTCGAAAGAGAGCGAGGACAAGTCCCGTACTTGGGAGGAACGAAAAGCTACTACGATAAAGAAACTGGAGACAGCAGAGAGGGATTCCAAGATACTGGCTTTGGGAGATAAATTGAGTAATTTGAGATGCACCGCCAGGGATTACATGCAGATAGGAGATAAAGTATGGGAACGCTTCCATCAAAAAGATCCGAAAATGCAGTGTTGGTATTATACAGGAGTTCTGAAACAGCTTGGAGAGCTGGCAGAGTTTCCGGCTTATCAGGAATATACGCTTCTCTGCGGTTTTGTTTTCGGCAGAAGGGAATATGAAATATAGATGATATAAGAGGTGATTCAATATGAGGGGAATATGGCGAAAAATAAGAAAAGCAGCAATAGTGTTTGCGGCAGCAGGCTCGATCTGGCTGGTTTCACCATTCACAGCAATGGCTGAGCAGCAGACCGGACCGGGAATTGAGTTGGAACAGAAGAACGAGGAAGGGCAGGTATCGGAGAACGAGCTGCAAGGGCAGGCTCAGGAGGGCGTAGAAATGGAGAATCAGGAGCAGCTCCGGACAGAGGAGCTTCCGGAACTTAAGACCGTCTGTCAAATATTTATGGCTGGCAGCGGATGGAGCGAGGAATATGGCGATAATTTTGAATGTGCCAAAGCCGGGGACTATCCGACGGCTATAAAAGCAACCCTTCAAGGACAACCGGAAGGAATGAGCGGAACTTTAACTTATCAGGTAAACGTCAGCGGGGCAGGCTGGCAGCCCTGGGTGGAAAATATGACGGAAACCGGTAGCACAGAAGCCGGAGCTGCTTTGGAAGCTGTCAGGATGGAACTGACAGGAGAATTGAAAGAAAACTATGACATTTATTATATGGTATATCAAAACGGAGCCTGGACGGACTGGGCGGCTAACGGAAGTCCTGCAGGTCAGGAAGGAGTGGGCCTGAGAGCGGACGGAATCCGGATGTCTATAATAAAAAAAGGCCAGGAGCCGCCGGCAGAACCGGAAAAGCTTCCCGGGGCGATTCTGCCGGCAGGAGTGGATCCCAACCGTCCTATGGTAGCGCTGACCTTTGATGACGGTCCCAAGGCATCTGTTACAAACCGGATACTTAATAGTTTGGAGGCCTGCGGCGGAAGGGCAACCTTTTTTATGGTGGGGACGAACATAAACAAGGGGACCGCCCCTACAATTCAGCGGATGATTTCTCTGAACTGTGAGGTGGCGAATCATACTGATAGCCATAAGTATTTAAGCAAGATTGGAGCCCAAGGAATTGTTTCACAGGTTCAGGCGGTAAATCAGAAACTTCAGAACGTTTGCGGAGTGGAACCCAAATTGGTGCGGCCTCCGGGAGGATACTATGATAAGGCATCTCTGAACGTGCTGGGAACGATGGGAATGCCCGCCATTATGTGGTCAATTGATACCAGAGACTGGCAGCACAAAAACCCATCCAGAACTATCAGCAGCGTTTTGGATCATGTAAAGGACGGAGATATTATTCTTATGCATGATATATATGGAACGACTGCCGATGCAGCCGAGGTGATTATTCCGGAACTAGTAAGAAGAGGATATCAATTAGTAACAGTCAGCGAACTTGGCGCCTACCGGGGAGGCATCACGGGAGGGCAGGTATATAGCCGCTTCTACAAATAAATACCTTCCCCATTGAAAGGAAAGGTTTCAGGGCACTAAAAGGGAATGGGTAAAATGAAAGTAAAAAGTTCATTTTGTCCATTCCTTTTCTATTCTCCCAAAAATCAAGTAAAAAGGTGATTATCCCTGCAAAGCATTTTCCCGCATTTCTTGAGGATTGCAACCCCTATTTACTACTAAGGATTATGAGCCGAAAGCAGGCGACAATAGAAATCTGCTCCCTTGTTATTCATCTGGCTTACATATTTTTCATAAAAGTAATGATAAATAAGAAAATGCCACGTAAAGTAGCAGAAAAAGCCGATATGTAATCTCTGCTTGCTTGTAATATAAAATACGCTTTCCTATACTGGGCATATCAAAATAAGGAGGTTATGAACATGACATTTGCAGAAAAATTGAAATCCATCCGCAAGCAGGCAGGAATGTCGCAGGAGCAGTTGGCGGAGAAGCTCGGCGTATCAAGGCAGGCGGTTACGAAATGGGAAACGGAAGCAGGCATTCCCGACATCGAAAACATCATGGCCATTTCCGCACTGTTTGACATTTCCATTGACGAACTGCTTTCAAACAAAAGAAGGACGAAGAAGCCGGCGGACTATCTTTACGAGAGTATTACAGAGTACGATATTGACGGACAGAAACGCTATGACATGAAGTTTGGAGGGGCAAAACAATTCTTACTATCGGGTTATCATGGTGAAAAAATCCGTGTCCGTCTGGCTTCCAACACCCTCGCCACACTTCAGAACGATTTTAAGGTGAAGATAGATGACATTCGAAAGCGGATTGACGTGGATGTAAAACGCAGGAACGGCGTATCCGAAGCATCAGCAAAGGAAGCGGTCAGCATCTTCGTCCAACTTCCATCAATATATATCGGAAAAATTGAATGTGCGGTTAATGCGGAAACCGTAGAAATCCGTTCTCTGGAATGTGACAACATAGAGCTTAATGTAAAGACTCCGAATATCATTCTTGAGGACATTTCTGGAACGGTGGAGATAGACTGTAATCTTGATATGGAAGTAGTCTGTCATTCTTTAAGGGGGGAAATTGCAATCAATCAAGTGTCGGCAACCTCAAAAATCCATATTCCAGAAGATACCGTCTTTACTGCCGTTACAAAGGGCATCGGAACAAGCATCTCTTATGAAAAAGATAGGCGGCAGGCGGAACGGTTTGATACGCCCGATGCAGAAAATATCATTGAGCTGAACGGTATCAAGAGCGAGCTTGTTATCTGTATGGATAGAGAAAGGAGCTAATTTTTTCTGAAACTAACCGTTTGGAATAGGTTTATCGAACCAATTAGCCTTGAAAAACATCTTGATGGCATTGAGCTTGTTGTGGTTGGCGGCGAATCGGACAGAAACGCCCGCCCTCTTGATTACGATTGGGTATTGGATATTAGAGAGCAATGTATTCGGAAAAAGGTCAAATTTGAGTTTTGCCAATGTGGTACATACCGCCGGATTTTTTTCGACAAAAGCAGACCTTGCAAACTAGACTGTGCCGGGCTATAATACAACTTACTTACCATCTTAGAGTTCTCATGCAATGTTCAAAATGGGTGTAATAGCATATCGGCCGACTGCAGCAGCATATTAACAGGTACGTTCCTGCATATTCCAGGATTTAAAAGGTGTGATAATGATTATAAAGAAAATGATTTTTTGGGGAATATGGGCTTTTATTTTGAGCCTTTTACTTCCAATCCGCATTGAGGCGGATACGCAAAAACTATCACCTGAGGAACCGCGGGTAGGCTTTGTCACGGCCTCTTATATCTCAAGGACGGAATTATGGAGAAACAATGCTAAAACAGTATACGAAGACGAAGACTGGCCGGATATCACACGAATTATAGAATACGAAGGAGTGGAAGCTCAGACAGATATTCCGCAGGAGGTGGGCGGGGAGGCTTGGAGCCCAGAGCTGGAGACGGCAGGCCGCGGAAGTCTGGTTCTTACAGAATTGAGAGAGTTGTCCAATGAGGACGGCAGTGCGAGAAGCCGGTGGCAGGATGACTTTTCCATGGTGGTTACTTTCCGGGATTATGGGGCAGAGACTTATGAACTCAATGGAAAACGGATTTCACATCAGGAAGAAAGCCCGCCTCTTTGGGGAAGTGAAGAGGCTCTTTTGGGGCTGATAGGGGGAAGTACATCAGATTACCAAATTACAGAGATAGAATGGCTGGGAGAGAGGTATACAGATGATTTTGGTATCTTATATCGGAACGCCAGAGTAACCGGGCTGCGTAAGGTCTCCGATTATCGGGCGGTATATCAAGGGAAGGCAATCGCTCCCAGGATACTCCAGACAACGGAAAGAGAACAGAAAAACGTGGAAAGGGAAAAAGAGCCGGAAGAGTCCGAACCGAAAGAATTGGAACAGGAGAATGACGCTTTGGAAACTTTATTTTACGATGGGATGTCTGAGACAAAGCAGGGTCCTATTGCTGAAACAATATCCTATCAGGAGGAAAGCCTGCCGGACTCCTGCCTGCCTGAGGCAGCTTTGGACGGTGAATCCATGGGGCAGCCTTCACAAAATCTTTCTTTTGTTTCCGTCAAAAATGATTTAATCCGGTTATCCAAAAAGCTTGAGAGCTGGATTTACGAAAGACTGTCCATTTATATTCCGATACCCCTGATTTTGGGGACAGGAATGGTTTTTGGATCGGCGATTGCCTTTTGGAGGATTCGGGCAATAGACCGCCGTAAAGATAAGAATTCCTTGTGAAACCGTAGAGAATCCGGTATAATATAAGATATTTGAAAATATTATCCAAGGAGGAGCTCTATATGAACAATCCAGTATATGATAAGTTAGTAAAATGCTATGAGAGTATCAAGGCTCAAATTCCTTTTACCCCTAAGGTAGCCTTGGTTTTAGGATCCGGCTTGGGAGACTTTGCAGATGGAATAGAGACTGAGGCCAGCATAGACTATAATTCCATTGAGGGATTTCCGGTATCTACTGTGCCGGGACATAAGGGCCGTTTTATTTTTGGCCATGTAAATGGGGTACCGGCTGTTATTATGCAGGGCCGAGTTCATTATTACGAAGGATATGCCATGTCTGATGTGGTGCTTCCGGTTCGCCTGATGAAGATGATGGGAGCGAAAATCCTGTTTTTAACCAATGCTGCAGGAGGCGTAAATTATGACTTTTCTGCAGGAGATTTTATGATTATCCGGGATCAGATTGCCTGCCTGGTTCCTTCCCCCTTAATCGGAGCCAATTTGGATGAATTAGGCCCCCGTTTCCCGGATATGAGCCAGATTTATGACAATGATCTGCGGCAGATTATCAAAGAGTGTGCGGCTAAAAGAGGAATCAAAGTACAGGAAGGCGTATACGTCCAGTTTACCGGACCGGCCTATGAATCACCGCAGGAGGTAAAGATGAGCCGAATAATAGGTGGTGACGCAGTAGGAATGAGTACCGCTTGCGAAGCGATTGCCGCAAACCATATGGGAATGAAAATCTGCGGGATTTCCTGTATTTCCAACCTTGCTTGTGGAATGACTGCTCAGCCTCTCAGTCACAAGGAAGTTCAGGAAGTAGCAGATAGGGTATCGCCGCTATTTAAACAATTGGTTACAGATTCCATTACCGCTTTTGGCGAATTGGATTAGAAAAAACGTGTAAAAAGAAAAACTTAAGATTTCCCCTCGTATTTATTAATGAAAAAGCAATGGTATTGAGCCGGGAAATGTAGTACAATATGGCGTATCACCACCAGAAGGCGATGCAATGATTTGGTGGGGCATGTTTTATTCTGTGCCCGGCTTGTTACATGAAGGTAACCATTCAGGGATGGTATTTTCTTGCGTGACTGTGCCGGACAAATAATAAATAGATGAGGAGAAAGATTATGATGAAAAGAAAATATTTTTTGACAATGGCAGCGATAATGGTAATTGCAATGGGGGCAACCGCATGTTCCTACGGATCTAAGGAGACAACTACAGCCGCCGCCGTTGAGGCTACAGCTGAGACTGAAACAAGTAAGGAAGAGACAACAGCCGAGGAGACAGAAGCTGAGAAAGAAGAGGATTACCTGGACGGTACGATAATGGCCGTGGATGATACCGCAATGACCATTAAGTCCGATGAAGATGCAGAGGTAATCTTTGACATTACTAATGCAACTGTAAATAGCAACTTCCCATTAGGAGAAGGCGATGAGGTTTCTGTTCTTTACTATGTAGATGAGGCGGCAAAGAAGCAGGAAGCTGTGGAGATCGATGTAAACTATTCTGTTGCAGAGGAAAATTACGAAGGCGATCCCATAATGACCGGAATTGTGGAAAATGTGGGAGAGGACACCATTACCTTAAAGGATGCTTCTGATGATCAGAGCTATATTTTCTCTACAGCCATAGCGCAGATGGTTACCGGAGAAAATAAAATTGCAGCAGGTGATGAGGTTCAGATTACCTATTTAGGCGAAGCAGGAGACGAAGAATATCCGGGACTGGCTGTAAAGGTAGTAACTTCTGATATGTATGACAGCGATGAGGCTAAGATCAATACTCTAAGTGGAGTTGCCGCTTCTTTGGGGGAGGGTACATTAGACTTAGAGACTGCGGACGGTAACATCTTTAATTTCGTGGAAGCTGGCGCTGACTTCTCTATGACCAGCGAAGGGGATAAGGTTACTATTATTTATGAAGGCAGCTTAGAAGAGCATGAAATTAAAGCTGTGGGAATGGAATAAAAAATTCAGAGCAAACAGTAAAACAAGGGGTTGCCTTAAAAGCAGCCCCTATTTTTTTGTCCAAAGAAACCTTTACATTATTAAGAAACTAGTGTTATACTATTTTCCATGCCAAAATGTAAGAGTTCAGATGTGAAAATACATGGAGAGAATAGAATGTTTACAAAAAAGGATTTAGTAAGGCTTCTGGCGCCGTTGATTATAGAGCAGATCTTAGCTGTGCTGGTGGGAATGGTAGACGTGGTTATGGTAGCGGCTGTAGGGGAAACAGCGGTTTCCGGCGTTTCCTTGGTGGATGCTATTAATATGCTGATTATTCAAATGCTGGCAGCGTTAGCCACCGGAGGAGCAGTAGTTTCAGCCCAGTTTATTGGAAGGAAAGATACAGAAAAGGCCTGCAAGGCAGCAGGGCAGTTGATTTCCGTTACCATGATGGCATCCGTAGGTCTAATGATTTTTGCACTGATTACCAACAGAAGCCTTTTAAAGCTGGTGTTTGGAACTGTGGAAGAGGCGGTCATGGAAAATGCAGTAGTGTATTTTGCCATCACGGCAGCATCTTTTCCTTTTTTAGCCCTTTATAATTCCTGTGCAGCACTATACCGCTCTATGGGAAATTCCAGAGTATCTATGACCGTTTCCATAATTATGAATATGATGAATATCTTGGGAAATGCTGTCTGTATATTCAGGCTCCATATGGGGGTAGAAGGGGTGGCTTATCCTACGCTGGTTTCCCGCATGACAGCAGCAATAATTATGCTTGCATTGATTCATAAGCCGTCTGATCAGATTTATCTGAAATCCTTTCGGGATTTGCGGCCCGATCGGCGGATGATTGGGAACATTCTTGGAGTAGGGATTCCTAATGGACTGGAAAACAGTATTTTCCAAGTGGGAAAATTGACTTTACAGAGCTTGGTATCTTCTTTGGGAACCACGGCCCTGGCCAGCTATGCAGTAGCGTCTAATGTAGTGACGCTCCAATATCTTCCGGGCAATGCTATTGGCTTGGGAATGATTACCATTATCGGCCAGTGCGTAGGAGCAGGGGAGATCCAACAGGCCAAAGGATATGCTAAGCTTCTGGTAAAACTAAATTATATCTGCCTGGTGGTAATCTGTACTGCCATGCTTTTGGGAGGCAGATATATAGTAGGTATATACAACCTTTCTCCGGCAGCAGCAGAGGAAGCCAGGCGGATGATGACTGCTCATGCCTGCGCTATGACTATTTGGCCCTTGGCCTTTGCCCTGCCCAATGCGCTGCGGGCCAGCCTGGATGCTAAGTTTACCATGCTGGTGTCTGTAAGTTCCATGTGGATTTTTCGGGTAGCATTGGCATATTGGTTTGTAAAGGGCCTGAATTTGGGCATTATGGGAGTTTGGTATGGAATGTTTGCAGACTGGGGGTTCCGGGCGATTCTGTTTACCATTCGGTTTGCAAGCTTTGGAAAGAGAAAAATTAGAAAATTGGAATAAGCTGCCGGAATAGGAAAAGCCTGTTGCCTCAAATTTATTTCTGTCATAAGCGTTTGAGGCGGCAGGCTATAATTTTAATATTTTTAACTGCATGAGGTTTAGCTCCTTTACCAAATGCTCCAGAATTTTACAGAGAGAGACAAACGGTCTAAAATTTTTTGAATGTTGGAGATAGTACTCTGAATTTCCTGAATATTATAATTTAAAAAGATAGGGTTCCTCAACCTTTTGAAGTTGGTCTGCCAACTGCTTTAAATTTATGGACTTCTTTGGAGAACCTGTTTCCCCGGAATCTTTCCATTTTATTAGAGTCATCGTCGTAATCTATGGAAGGCAGGCCGATAGAGCCATAGCTATATTTCTTCCATTCATTTACCGAGGAAATCCCCTTGGTTAGATCATTATCGGTAACAGCCGCTATAAATGGCTTTGCGAGGAAAATTATTAAACTGCGTGGAGATCTTTCGTTTTTCCTGTTTTGACACAATGACATCACCAACACCGAAGTCAATTCTGAACAGTGTTCTGGTGTTCTTGACTCGTGCCACAAGGGAAACTCCGATACCAGCATACTTTTTTGCAACAGCAATCGACGCAGGAACTCTCCCAGGGAGAAAAGCTGCGGGCAGAGGTAATAAGTTCTGCCGCTTTCAGCGGCTTTGCTTTTCGGTCTTGCAAGCACAGACGCAGCAATATCAGCCATTCAAAAGCACCTCTATTACACCTTTTTACAGAATATGGCTACTTCATATTTTTAGATTTCTTCTCTTATATTGTTCCATAAAGAGAAATGTGCTATATTGTCGATATGGGAAAACCATAGAGCTAAAGGCGGGTATACCGATATGCCCGAAAAACAGGGCAAAAAGGAGGAAACACCCTGCGGGTATACCGATATGCCCGGAAAACAGGGCAAAAAGGAGGAAACAGACATGTCGGAATTAAGATTTGAAAAAATGAAGATACAGGGGGCGGATCTGGGGGAAGAATCCTGCGTGCCTGATTTGCTGGGGGAGCATGTTCTTCAGAATCATTTGAGGTTTTGCTTGGATGAAGCAGATGAAATATATGAAGGATACGGAAGCAGAAAAAATGCTTATCCATACCGGCAGTATAACAGCTACACAAGAAAATTGAAAGAAAAAGAGCTCAGAACAGCAGTATTGGAAAATAAATATTTAAAAGCGGTTTTTTTACCGGAATATGGCGGCAGGCTCTGGGAATTATGGGATAAGGAGACGGGAACGAACCTTTTATATACCAACGATGTCCTTAGGTTCAGTAATCTGGCCGTACGAAATGCATGGTTCAGCGGAGGTGTGGAATGGAATATTGGGATTATAGGCCATCATCCTTACACAGTCTCTCCTTTATATACAGCAGTGACGGAAACCAAAACAGGAGCCCCGGTTTTGCGTATGTATGAATATGAACGTATCAGGAAAGTGCCTTATCAGATGGATTTCTGGCTGGAAGAGGAAGATCGATCCTTGAATTGCAGAATGAGAATTGTAAATGAAAGTAATAAGGTTATCCCCATGTACTGGTGGAGCAATATCGCTGTTCCTGAATATGAAGGCGGACGAATCACAGTTCCGGCAGAAAAAGCTTTTACCAATAGAGACGGCACAGTTTTTAAAGTAAATATTCCCATAGTGGATGGGGCTGATATTACAGATTATAAAGAAATCCCCCAATCTGTAGACTACTTTTTTGAAATTGATGATAAAAAGCCCAAATATATTGCGAATTTAAATAAAGACGGTTATGGACTTTTGCATACGTCTACACAAAGACTAAAGAGCAGAAAGCTTTTCTCATGGGGGAAGGGGCAGGCATCTGACCATTGGCAGGAATTCTTAACGGATAAAGCGGGAAGATATATTGAAATCCAGGCGGGGTTGGCAAAAACACAATACGGCTGTATTCCGATGGCTCCTCATACTGCATGGGAATGGTTGGAACAGTATGGACCTGTAAAATTGACGGGAGGCTGTCAATCTCATCAGGATAGAGAACAACGGCTGACGGGTATTTTAGAGAATTTGAACAATGCAGAACATATGGAAAGAAAACTGCAGGAAACGGCTGCTATGGCAAAGACAAAAGCGAGGGTTATTATGACAGGGAGCGGATACGGCGCCCTTGAGGAACGTGGAAAATGGTCTGAACACTTAGAATTTTTTATAACATCAGACTCTTTAAAACAATGGAAGCGCTTTTTTGAAACGGGAGCTTTGCATAAACCGCCTGTAAATAATATACCGGATGAATTTCTTATAAACAGTGAGAATTTAGAATTTTTGGTAAAGACATTGGAAACTGTAAATAAAGAAAACTGGTATGCCTATTATCAGGCAGGCATTGGATGCTTCTCAAAAGAAGATTATAAGAATGCAGAGAAATTTTTGCTTAAGTCCCAGAATATAGAGTCTAATCCATGGGCATGCCATGGCCTGGCATGTACGTATCTGCTTACAGGAAGGGATCAGGAGGCGGCCAAATGGATGCTGGAAGGTCTGAAAATAGAAAGCAGAATATCTTATTTGAAAGAAGGCTTAAGAATATTATTCAGCTGTAAAGCATATACAGAAATTATTGATCTTTTTGAGAGACAAAACAGGGAAACCCAGGAGGTGGGAAGGATTAAGTTTTATTATATCAGCGCTCTTCACCGGCTTGGAGAAGATAGAAAGGCTTATGAAATTATGGAAGAGAAAGGGGGGATTGTCATTGATGATATTCGTGAAGGGGAGGAGTCGGTTTCTCAGCTCTGGAGCGAATTATATGAAAAGCTATATGCCGTAAAGGCGCCGGTTCCGTATAAGTACGATTTTAAGGCATCTTAATGTTTTTATAAAACTTCAAACGGGTATAAGATGAAATTAGTCATTACTGTATGTTTTATCTAAAGGGGGAACTCTCACGAAAGGGAAATATCCGCCGTCAGCCAGCGGAATCGCCAGGCAGGGAACTTGAAAACAGGTTTCCTGCTTTTTTATAATGACAGAACGGAAACTTTTTACAAATATTTTAGCACTCACCGCTTGACAGTGCTAACAATAAGTGTTATATTACGCATAGAACAAATAAAAATTTTCTATTTTACATGTTCCGAAAGGAGGAGCAAGTATGAATATCAATAAATTTACTCAAAAATCTCTTGCTGCTGTCCAGGGCTGCGAGAAGCTGGCTTATGAATACGGAAACCAGCAGATGGAACAAGAGCACCTGCTGGTCAGCCTTTTAACTTTGGAGGACAGCTTGATTTTAAAGCTGATTGCCAAAATGGAGATCCAGCCGGAGATGTTTACAGGAGAGGCGGAAAAGCTTTTAGAAAAACTTCCCAAGGTCAGCGGAGGCGGTCAGTTATATGTCAGCAATGATTTAAATAAAGTCCTGGTAAACGCAGAGGACGAAGCAAAAGCCATGGGCGACGAGTATGTGTCCGTGGAGCATTTGTTCCTGGCAATGGCAAAACAGCCGGACCATGCCATTAAGGAACTATTCCGGCTTTATAATATTACCCGAGAGCGGTTCCTTCAGGCCCTTTCCACGGTCCGGGGGAACCAGCGGGTAGTAAGCGATAACCCGGAGGCCACTTACGATACCTTAAATAAATATGGTTATGACCTGGTGGAGCGGGCCAGGGATCAAAAACTAGATCCGGTTATCGGCCGTGACAGCGAGATCCGAAATGTAGTTCGTATCTTATCCAGAAAGACCAAAAATAATCCGGTTTTAATCGGAGAGCCCGGAGTTGGAAAGACTGCCGTGGTGGAGGGCCTGGCCCAGCGGATTGTCCGAGGGGATGTGCCGGAAGGATTGAAAAATAAGAAATTATTTGCCTTGGATATGGGGGCACTGGTGGCAGGGGCCAAATACCGGGGCGAGTTTGAAGAGCGGTTAAAAGCTGTCTTAGAGGAAGTAAAAAAGAGTGAAGGACAGATTATTCTATTTATTGATGAGCTTCACACCATCGTAGGAGCGGGAAAAACGGAAGGCTCTATGGATGCCGGAAATATGCTGAAGCCAATGCTGGCCAGAGGCGAGCTTCACTGTATCGGTGCAACTACTTTAGATGAGTACCGCAAATATATTGAGAAGGATGCCGCCTTAGAGCGCCGGTTTCAGCCGGTTATGGTGGAAGAACCTACGGTAGAGGATACTATCTCTATCTTGAGAGGGTTAAAAGAACGCTACGAGGTATTCCATGGCGTTAAAATTAACGATTCTGCCCTGGTTTCTGCAGCGGTTCTTTCTAATCGATATATCAGCGACCGGTTTCTGCCGGATAAAGCCATTGATCTGGTGGATGAGGCCTGCGCCCTTATCAAAACAGAGATGGATTCTATGCCTGCGGAGCTGGATGAATTGTCCAGAAAAACTATGCAGATGGAGATAGAAGAAGCGGCTTTAAAGAAAGAAACGGATCGCTTAAGTCAGGATCGACTGGCGGACTTACAGAAGGAACTGGCGGAGCTCCACGATGAATTTGCCGCCAAGAAGGCTCAATGGGAAAATGAAAAAGCCAGTGTAGAACGTTTATCCTCCCTGCGGGAAGAAATTGAAAATGTAGGCCGTCAGATTCAGGATGCTCAGCAGAAGTATGATTTAAATAAAGCCGCCGAGCTTCAATATGGAAAGCTTCCGCAGCTTCAGAAGGAATTGGAAGCAGAGGAAGAAAAAGTCCGCAGTCAGGATTTAAGTTTGGTCCGTGAGAGTGTTTCGGAAGATGAGATTGCCAGAATTATCTCCCGCTGGACAGGGATTCCGGTGTCCAAGCTGACGGAGAGCGAGCGCAGCAAGACGCTGCATTTAGATGAGGTTCTGCATAAGCGGGTTATCGGCCAGGACGAAGGAGTAGAGAAGGTTACCGAGGCGATTATTCGTTCTAAAGCCGGAATTAAGGATCCTACAAAGCCAATCGGATCTTTCCTCTTCTTAGGACCTACCGGCGTGGGCAAAACCGAACTTGCTAAAGCTTTGGCAGAGGCTTTGTTCGATGATGAGACCAATATGGTTCGTATCGATATGAGCGAGTATATGGAGAAACATTCCGTAGCACGGTTAATCGGAGCGCCTCCAGGATACGTAGGATACGAGGAAGGGGGACAGCTTACCGAGGCAGTAAGAAGAAAACCTTATTCTGTTGTTCTTTTTGATGAGGTGGAAAAGGCTCATCCGGATGTATTTAATGTCCTTTTACAGGTGCTGGATGATGGCAGAATTACAGATTCCATGGGAAAGACGGTGGATTTTAAAAATACTATTTTGATTATGACTTCTAACATAGGTTCACAATACTTGTTAGAGGGAATTGATGAAATGGGAAATATCCGCTCTGACGCAGAGGACATGGTGATGAATGAGCTGCGCGCCCATTTCCGGCCGGAGTTTCTGAACCGTTTGGATGAGACCATTCTTTTTAAGCCCCTTACAAGGGACAATATCAGCGGCATTGTGGATCTGCTGATTGCGGATGTGAACAAGCGTCTGGCGGATAAAGAATTAAAGGTGGAACTGACCATTCCGGCCAAAGACTTTGTCACGGAGCGGGGATATGATCCGGTATATGGAGCCCGGCCTTTAAAGAGGTATCTCCAGAAACATGTGGAAACCCTGGCTGCCCGGCTGATTTTAAGCGACGGTGTCAGAGCCGGAAATACCATTGTTATTGACGTATCTGAAAATGGTGAAAAATTGATTGCTTATGCGGAATAAAAAATCAAATGAAATACAGCCAAAGGAGGCGCCGGAAGCAGAATACCGGCGCCTCCTTTTTCGATCAGATATACATTTGGAAAAATCTATATATTTTGTAAGAGAAATGTAAGGCAAACTCGTTTCATTTATGGTAAGATAGTAGCCAGATAGAGGCGATAGGCCAAAAGACCAATGAGGAGGAAAAGACATGGCTGAAACCAACATTTTAGTGGTAGATGATGAAAAAGAGATTGCGGATCTGATTGAGATTTATTTAGTCAGTGATGGCTATAAAGTATTTAAAGCCAATAATGCCAGCGAGGGCCTGAACATTTTAGAAAAAGAAGAAGTCCACCTGGTCCTGCTGGATATTATGATGCCGGGTATGGACGGCTTGGAAATGTGCAAAAAAATACGGGAGACCAATAACATTCCGATTATTATGCTCAGCGCCAAGTCTACAGATTTAGATAAGATCCTGGGATTGGGAACCGGCGCTGACGATTATGTAACCAAACCCTTTAACCCCTTGGAGCTTACGGCAAGGGTCAAGTCCCAGCTTAGACGTTACACTCAGCTGAATCCCAGCAGTGCGGTTCACGCAGAGGCCAGTGGAAAAAACGAGATTATTATTCGGGGACTGACGATTAATAAAGATAACCACAAGGTTTCCGTGTATGGAGAAGAGATTAAGCTGACTCCCATTGAATTTGATATTCTGTACCTGTTGGCTTCCAATCCGGGACATGTATTCAGCACCGATGAAATTTTTGAAAAAGTATGGAATGAGAAGGTTTATGAAGCCAACAACACTGTCATGGTACATATCCGGAGATTGAGAGGCAAGATGAAGGAGGACACCAGACAAAATAAGATCATTACAACTGTGTGGGGAGTAGGATACAAGATTGAAAAATGATATGAGCGGGCGTTTTTATGCCCGGGTAGTCGCTAATATTTTTTATAGTGCGGCCATCGCCTGCCTGGTGGAAATTTTTCTGGTAACAAACATCTCTATGATTACGGATTATCTGAGGGACAGCGGCAGAGGCGGCCGGCTTTTGGAAGGGACGGGAGCTGCTACAGTGGGAGTGCTGTGTTATGTCCTTTTGGGGATAGCAGTATTTTCAGTGGTTTTTCTGGTCCTCCAACGGAGAACTCTGGAATACATTCACAAGCTTTACGAGGCCATGCAAAATATCTCGGAGGGGGATTTGACCACAGAGGTAGAGGTGGTGGGAGATGATGAATTTTCCAGCATGGCGGCCAGCTTAAACCAGATGACCCAGGATATCCGAAACCTTATGGACAAAGAGCGGGAGGCAGAGCGGACCAAAAACGAGCTGATTACCAATGTGGCTCATGACTTGCGAACTCCTTTAACGTCAATTATCGGTTATCTGGAGCTTCTGTCCACCGGAACGTCCATTCCTCCGGAAATGGAGAAAAAATACATTGATATTGCCTATACAAAGGCAAAGCGTCTGGAAAAGCTGATTGAAGATTTATTTGGCTTTACCAAGCTAAATTACGGAAAGATTTCTATGAAGGTTTCCCAGGTGGATGTGATTAAACTTTTAAGCCAGCTTTTGGAAGAATTTTATCCCAGCTTTGCAGAGAAGAATCTTGTTTACGAATTACGCAGCAACGTACCTGCCAAGGTTATTACAGCGGATGGCAATCTTTTGGCAAGACTATTCGATAATCTGATTAATAACGCCATAAAATACGGAGCAGAGGGAAAACGAATTTTGGTAGACGTGGAGGCGGATGAGACAATTGTCAAGATTTCCGTAACTAATTTCGGATATGTAATACCGGAAAAAGAATTGCCTATGCTGTTTCATAAGTTTTACCGGGTAGAACATTCCCGATCTTCGGCTACCGGGGGCACTGGTCTTGGACTTGCTATTTCTAAGAATATTGTGGACATGCACGGAGGGGACATTTATGTTTCCAGCGATTTAAACGGTACAGTGTTTACGGTAAAGCTTAAGGTGGATTTTGACATTAATAAAGAAAATTTTGGTAAGATTGGATGAGCAATATATGAGAATAAAAGAGAAAGGAGGCCTTTTAAAAGGCAAAAGCTCCGGGAATCATGGAAGGCTGCAGGCTCGCCGGGCTGCAGGCGCAGGAAAGGCCGCGCTTGTCTGCCTTCTGGCTTTTGCGGCTTTTTTTATGGCGCCGGAAGGATTGGGAAAGGCTCAGGCAGCTGTGCTTCAGGGGAATTTTGGATATGAATATGGGGAGCCTGCCGTGACAATGGAAGCCGGGTATGGTTTTGATAATATGGCCAAAGGAGGCCGGTATCTTCCGGTGTATGTGACTTTGGCGAACCAAAAGGAAGAAGTCTTTGCCGGAAGTCTTCGGGTGGTTTCTATGGAATCGGATTACAATGTGTATCAGTATGAATTCCCGATAACTCTGGAAGGCAGGGAGAGCCGCCAGAAAAATTTAGACATTCCGCTGGGGGTCAAAGCGAATCAGCTCTATGTCGGGCTTTATGACGAGGAAGATCAGCTTATTGTGCAGAAACGCCTGCAACTAAATACCAGAGAGGACATTCCGGAGCTGCTTATCGGAGTCGTCAGCGATACCCAGGACCAGCTGCAGTATTTTAATGATATCGGCATTAATTACAGCACTTTAAAGACCCGCCTTTGCCGCATGGTGGCCGGAAGTGTGCCGTCTCAGGCGGCAGGTCTGGATCAGCTGGATGTGCTCTTGATTACCAATTATGATGTGCGGAGAATGTCAGAAGATCAGATAGCAACCATTCGGGAATGGGTAAACCGGGGCGGCGTGCTGCTTCTGGGAACCGGGGCGAGAGGGACGGATATTTTAGACGAATTTTTGGGAGGCAATCCGGAATCGGTCCTGAATTATCTGGGACCTGTTCTGGTGGATATGGGAGACGGCTACTTGTTTTCAGAGACAGGAAGCTCAGAGATTCTGCTGGAATGTAACGATATTACCTTGTCAGAAGGTACGGTTTTACTAGAAAGCGATGGAATACCATTGTTGACAGCAATAGCCAGAGAAAATGGCATTATCGCGGCGGCGGCTTTTGACTTTGCCGATTTGGCCGGATTTTGCCAAGAAAATCCGGCCTATATAGATCGGCTTTTGACAGAGCTTTTGGGAGAGACCCGGATTACCAGATTGTCCGATTATATCTATAGCGGAACTTCTAATACCTATTGGGCGGTTCAGAGCATTATTAATGTGGGAAGCGTGGAAAAGCTGCCGCAGATTGGTCTTTACGCAGTAGTGATTATTAGCTATATTCTGTTGGCAGGGCCGGGTCTTTACTTCTTTTTTAAGCAGAGAGAGATGGGGGAACATTATCGGACCAGCGTGGTGCTTCTTTCCCTGATTTGTACGGGAATTATTTATGTGATGAGTGAAAAAACCCGGTTTACCGATACCTTTTTTAACTATGCGTCTGTCCAGGATGTCTCGGATACCGTAGTAACAGAGTCTACCTATATTAACATGCAGGCGCCCTACAACCGGCCTTATTCTGTCAGACTGGATCCCAGCTATACGGTGCGCCCGGTGACCAGAAATGCATATTACAATGCGGAGCAAACGCCAAAATTTACCGGGGAAGAAAAGCCGAATATTACCATCCGCTATGACGAGGATGCCACCAGACTGGAAGTTCAAAATATGGCGGCCTTTACTTCTAACTATTTTCAGCTGGAAAAACGTTTTGATAATCAATCCGGACAGGGGATCGATGCCGAAGTCCACTATTTTGAAGGGGTTTTGAAGGGGCAAATTACCAATAGAATGGACTGCCCTGTAGAAGATGCAGCAGTGCTTTTGTATGGGACTTTGACAGTAGTAGGCGATTTGGAGCCGGGGGAAACAAAAAGCTTAGAAGGGCTTCCGACGCTGAACTATCCGGTGGATTCAGATTCTGCCAGAGCTACGGCAAAGCAGATTACCGGCGGATGGAAATATAAAGAAGTTGATATCTCGGATCCGGAATATATGAAAACGATGGCAAAAACTAGTCTGCTGGAGTTTTACCTTACCCAGTACCTTACCGGATACCAGCCGGGAGCGCGTATTGTGGCATTTCGGGGAGGAGAGGATGAGGTGTCTTTTCTCCTGGAAGATTATGAGATTTCCGGCCTTACCATGTTCACGGCTTCTGCAGAAACAAATATGAGAGAAGAAGGGCGGGTATACCGTCCGATTATGATGAAAGCTCCTAAGGTTATCAACGGCATCTATCAGGCAGCCAGCAATACCATATCCGGCATGACACCGGTAACTCTGGAATACAGCCTGGGCAGTGATCTGTATATTGAAAAGCTGACTTTCGGATTCCTTTCTAATGCATTTATGGAGGACAGTTCTTTTGGCAGTTTAAGGCCTTTTGAAGGAAGCATGTATTTTTACAATTACGAAAAGGGAGACTTTGAGCTGATAGACGGCAGCCGGACAGAATTTGTAGACTGGCAGCTGGACTCCTACCTGGCTCCGGGAAATACTATTACAATCCGGTATGTATGCGACAATACGGAGGAATATGGGGATGTAGTGCTTCCGATTTTATATGTAACAGGGAGGGAATCATGATGCTGAAAATAAAGGGATTAAAAAAATCCTTTGGCAAATATCATGCCCTTTCTGGCCTGGATATGGAGATACCGGATGGGGCGCTGTTTGGATTTGTAGGACCTAATGGGGCAGGAAAAACCACAACAATTAAGATTATTTGCGGCCTCTTAACGCCGGATTCGGGAACAGTGGAGGTAGGAGGCTGGGATATCCGGCAGGATCCCCGAAAAGTGAAAGGAATGATCGGGTATGTGCCAGACTATTTCGGGGTTTATGACAATTTGAAGGTGTCTGAATATATGGAGTTTTTTGCTGCCTGCTATGGGATGGATGGATTAAAGGCAAGGACCAGAATTATGACTCTGCTGGAGCAGACAGGCCTAGAAGAACGAATCGACTTTTACGTAGACGGCCTTTCCAGAGGAATGAAGCAGAGGCTGTGTCTGGCCAGGTCATTGATCCATGATCCTGACATTTTGATTTTGGACGAACCTACCTCAGGGATGGATCCCAGAAGCCGGTTTGATTTTAAAGAGATTATCCGAGAACTTCATGAGCAGGGAAAAACCGTTGTGATCAGTTCTCACCTGTTGTCGGATCTGTCAGAAATATGTACGGATTTGGGGGTTATTGATCAGGGGCGAATGGTTCTTGGAGGGAGCATGCAGGAAATCCTGGAGCGGGTGGATGTCTCGAGGCCTTTGGCGATTACGGTAAACGGCCGTCCGGAAAAGGCTATGGTGATTTTACGCAGTCACCCAAAGGTTCAGACGATTTCTGTCAAGGATTCGGATATTATGGTGGGTTTTGCCGGGAACAGGGAGGATGAGGCTCAGCTGCTGCAGCAGCTGGTGGACGCAGAGGTTCCGGTGTGCGGTTTTTTCAGGCTGCGGGGAAATCTGGAAACCTTATTTATGCAGATTACTGATAAAGATGAGAAGGTGGTGCTGGTACATGAGGGCTAATCCGATTTATAAAAAAGAAGTAAAGACAAGCTCGCGAAGCATGCGCCTGCCAGTCATTCTTATGGCATTTAATGGTATCCTGGCAGTGGCGGCGCTTTTAAATATGTATTCCGTACTGTACCGGGTATGGGCCACGGCGGAGATTCAATATTCCGGTTTTCTGGAGATGTATGTGCTGGTAACGGCGGTAGAGTTCGTATTGCTCCTATTTATCATGCCTGCCATTGCGGCAGGAAGTATCAGTGGGGAGAGAGAGCGTCAGACACTGGAGCTTTTATTGGCCACTCAAACCACCTCCAGACAAATTATTCAGGGAAAGCTTATGGCATCTCTAAGTAATATGCTGTTAATCCTTGTTGCCAGTTTTCCGGTGGTGGCGCTGGTGTTTGTTTATGGAGGAATCACCTGGAAAGATTTAGTTGTGCTGTTGTGCTGCTTTGCAGTAGCGGCACTGCTGGTGGCAGGGATCGGGATATTTTGCTCGACTCTGTTTAAGAGAACGATTTTGGCGGTCTCAGCTTCCTATGGAGGGCTTATCTTGCTAATCGGCGGGACTTATGCAATTAACCAATTTGCTCTAAGTATTTCTACTATGCGCTGGAACAGCTATATGAATCAGATTGGAAGCGTAGCCAGCCAGGCGAGCTCCGGAGGATTTTTGTATTTTATGCTCCTTAATCCCGCCATGACCTTTTATTCCATTATCAGCAGGCAGACAGGGACAGATATGACCTTGAGAGCGGTATCTCAGTGGTTTGGTTACCACGAAACAAGTTTTTTAACGGAATACTGGGCGCCGGTCAGCATGACAGTGCAGCTTTTGACAGCAGTGGTTTTGATGTGGGCTGCAGTGGGATTGGTTGATCCAGCGGCGAAGAGAAAGCCGCAGCAATAAAAACAGGAGAATACCCTGCGGGCATCCCTGTATGCCAAAAAGCAGGGAAAAAACTAGGAGGAAGAAAGATGGGAATTATAAAAGCAGTGGCAACGGCAGTAAAAGGCGGTCTTAGCGATCAGTGGCTGGAGATTATGGAGGCCGGAGATATGGGCGGACAGACCGTATTTACAGCAGGCGTAAAGATTCGAAAAGGATCTAATGAAAAAGGAACAGACAATACGGTGTCCAATGGCTCCGTGATCCATGTTTATCCCAATCAGTTTATGATGCTGGTGGACGGCGGACGGGTAGTGGACTATACGGCGGAGGAAGGGTACTATACGGTGAATAGTTCTTCCATGCCGTCTTTATTTAACGGCCAGTTTGGGGAGGCATTAAAGGAATCCTTTGCAAGAATTAAGTTTGGAGGGGGGACTTCCCTGGCTCAAAAAGTATTTTTTGTCAATCTTCAGGAGATTAAAGGAATTAAGTTTGGAACCAGAACGCCTATCAACTATTTTGATAATTTTTACAATGCGGAATTGTTTCTCCGAACCCATGGAACCTATTCTGTCAAAGTGACAGATCCGCTGAAATTTTACCGGGAGGTTATCCCGAAAAATGCCAGCAAGGTGGAAATTGATCAGATTAACGGCCAATTCCTGGATGAATTTTTAGAGGCGCTGCAAAGTTCTATTAATCAGATGTCGGCAGACGGTATCCGGATTTCCTATGTTTCTTCAAAAGGCCGGGAGCTGGGGAAGTATATGGCGGAAACTCTGGATGAAGAGTGGAAACAGATGCGAGGGATGGAGATCCAGTCCGTGGGGATCGGAAGCATTTCCTATGACGAAGAATCCCAGAATTTGATTAATATGCGTAACAAAGGGGCTATGATGGGAGATCCTCTTGTAAGAGAAGGGTATGTTCAGAGCACCGTAGCGGAAGGCGTAAAGGGGGCCGGTTTAAATTCTTCCGGAGCAGTATCCGGATTCATGGGAATGGGCCTGGGAATGCAGGCAGGAGGCGGTTTTATGAATACGGCTTCCAACACCAACCTTCAGCAAATGCAGATGAATCAAGCGGCCCGGATGGCTCAGGAGAGCCAGGCTTCTGGAGGAAATCAGATGAATCGGCCTGTGGGAACGGGACAGATAAATCAGCAGCCCGGCACGGAACAAACCGCTTGGCAGGAAGCAGGGAGACCGGCAGGAGGAAAGACACCAGGAGGAACTTCGTGGTTTTGCCCTAACTGCGGGACGCAGGGAACAGGTAATTTCTGCAGCGAATGCGGTGAACCAAAACCGGCTCCGGCCCAGTGGACCTGCTCCAAATGCGGAAACGTAAATACAGGAAAGTTCTGCTCCAACTGCGGAACACCCAGAGGATAAACCAGGAGTAAAAAGAATATGCCAGCAATTACCTATCAATGCCCTAACTGCGGAGGAGGACTGCTGTTTGATCCGGAGTCCCAGAAATATAAATGTGAATACTGCCTGAGTTTGTTTTCTGAGGCGGATTTAAAAGATTTGTTTGAGAAAGAAGAGAGCCGGAAAGAACCTCAGGCCATGGTGATTTATAATTGCCCAAGCTGCGGGGCAGAGATTGTTACGGATGATACGACAGCGGCCTCCTTCTGCTATTACTGCCACAATCCGGTGGTTCTTTCCGGGCGACTGGAAGGACAGTTTGCTCCGGATCAGATTATTCCGTTTGCCATTAACAGAGAAAAGGCAGTAGAAATCTTTAATCAGTGGATCGGCAGAAAGCGCTTTGTATCCAAATCCTTTTATTCTCCGGATCAGATCGAAAAAATTACCGGAGTATACTTCCCTTATTGGCTCTATAGCTGCCAGGTTCACGGGGAGCTGAATGGAGTGGGAGATCAGATAGAGGTACATACTCTGGGAGGAGTCCGCAGTACGGAAACCAGGCGTTACCGTATCCGCAGAGAGGGAGAAATGGATATAAACAATGTGCCCCGTAATGCATTAAAGAAAGCAAACCATGAAATTATTGAAGGGGTGCTGCCGTTTCATACAGGAAGGCTGAAGCCCTTTTCTATGGGATATCTAACCGGCTTTTTCGCTGAAAAGAGGGACATAGAGTGGGAAGAATTCCAGAAGGAAATGACGGAGGAGATGAGACAATATGCCACGGAATCCCTGCGGGCCAGCGTAGAAAACTATAGCCAAATTCAGGTAGAGGGAACAGATATCCGGATAACAGAAGAAAAATGGCATTACGCTCTGCTACCCGTCTGGACGCTGACATACCGGGATGAAAAGGACGGAAAAGTGTACTACTTTGCCTTAAACGGAGACAGCGGAAAGGTCTGCGGCCGTCTGCCGGTAGATAAAAAGCGGCTGCTGGGATTGTTCGCTGCCGTCTTCTTTCCCGTGTTTATTGCTCTGCTGATAGGAGGGTATCTGATATGAAAAACAGAGAGAGTGAAAAAACAGCTGCAGCTATCGTCTGGGGGATGATTCTGACGCTGGCTTTCGGGATAACGGCATGGGCTGCTTCTGCCCCGGAAGAAGGGGAAATTTCTTTACGACAGAGGGTTTACGATATGGCCGGGATTTTTTCTCAGGCGGAAGAGAAGAGCCTGGAGGATATGGCGGCCCGGATATCCGAAGAAAACGGGGCAGAACTGATCATTGCCTCTACAGATGAAACAGGAGGAAAGACCACAGCGGAATTTGCGGATGATTTTTATGAGCAGGGCGGATTTGGAGCCGGAAAAGACCACAGCGGAGCCTTGTTTTTAATTGACATGGAAAACCGGTATTATTGGATTTCTACAGAAGGAAAAATGACCCGGTATCTGACAGACAGCCGGATAGAGTCTGTTTTAGACGGAGATGTAGCGGAATTTATGGCTGACGGCAGATATGGGGATGCGGCGGAAGCATTTTTAAAGGATACCGAAAGCTGGATTCGGAAAGGGATCCCAAAAGGTCAATATCTTTATGACGAAGAAACAGGGAAAATAAGCGTATACCGGAGTATTACCTGGTATGAGGCGTTGTTTGCCTTTGCTGCTGCCTGCGGAGCCGGAATTTTGGCCTGCCGCGGCGTAATAAAGGAATATGCCCTGAAGGCAGATCCCAGAGCCAGGCGGAATCAGGATTTGGCTTACCGCGCAGAAGCTGCGTATGCACTCCTTCCCTTTACGGATCAATTGATTGATCAGAAGGTGATTCGCCAGGCCATTCCCCGTTCCCATCCATCTGGAGGCGGGACAGGAGGAAGTCGCCCGGGTCGGACTACTGTGCATCATTCCAGTAGCGGGAGAAGCCATGGAGGAGGGGGAAGAAAGTTTTAACAGAATAGGGATAAAGAATGCAGGAGCTGTCGATTATGTTTTTCGGCAGCTCCTGCATTCTTTATGAAGTTTCGGCAGCAATTTTTAAAATGCATGAAATACTGCCGTGATTCCGATACACAGAGTGATTCCTAAAAGAGTAGGTAAAAGTATTGCTGCTGCAGTCCATTTATAAGATCCGGTTTCTTTCCGGATAGTTAGTACCGTAGTGGAGCATGGCCAGTGGAACAGGGAAAAAACCAGCATGGAAACTGCTGTCTGCCAGGTCCAGCCCTGAGCAAGAAGAAGATTCTTGAGAGCCATATTGTCATTCATTTCCACCAAAACCCCGGATTGAAGATAGGCCATAAGGATAATAGGAAGTACAATCTCATTTGCCGGAAAGCCCAGCAGGAATCCAACCAAAATTACCCCGTCCAATCCCATAAGCCGCCCCAAAGGATCGAAAATTCCTGTAAGAACAGTAAGAAGAGCGGGAGCAGATTCTGCAGTTTCCTGTCCGGTCAGGGCAAAATACCCGCACTGGGGACCGACATAAGAGATATTTGCCAATACCCAGATAAAAAGCCCGGCCGGGGCCGCAATTGCAACTGCTCTTCCAAGCACAAACAGAGTTCTGTCGAAAATAGACCGGATAATCACTTTTCCGATCTGAGGCCGCCGGTAGGGCGGAAGCTCCAAAGTAAAGGAAGAGGGAATTCCTTTTAGCAGTGTGTGAGATAAAATCCATGAGGCCCCCAATGTGGCAAAGATTCCCAGAAGGATCACTGCGGTTAAGCATAAAGCTGCTGAGAGAGAACCCCAAAAAGAGCCCTGAAACCCTGCAACAAAAAACAGAGTAATCATCGTAAACAGTGTAGGAAAACGTCCGTTGCAGGGAATCATAGAGTTGGTCAAAATGGCAATAAGCCGCTCTCTGGGAGAATCAATAATTCGGCATCCCACTACTGCCGCCGCATTGCATCCCAATCCCATAGCCATAGTCAGGCACTGCTTTCCACAGGACTTGCACCGTTCAAAAGCTCTGTCCATATTAAAAGCAACCCTGGGAAGGTATCCCAGATCTTCCAGAAGGGTAAACAGAGGAAAGAAAATAGCCATAGGAGGCAGCATTACCGAGATCACCCAGGCCAGAACACGGTAAATCCCGTAAACCAGACATCCGGTAAGCCACTCCGGCGCATGGAAGGCAGCCATCAGAGCTGCCAGCTTCCCTTCCATTTGGAATAAGGAATCCCATAATAACCGGGAAGGATAATTAGCTCCGCTCATAGTAAGCCAGAAAATCAATAAGAGCAGACCGATCATAATCAGCTTTCCGCTTATTTTTCCGGTGACAATCCGATCTATCAGCTCTTCCCGTCTGCGGATGCTTGAACTGTCACAGGATACGGTTTCTGCTGCCAGAATTTTGGGAGAAAAATCCAGGCAATCATAAGAGAACCTTTGACTGCAGGCTTCTAAAACGGCCTGCCGGATATACAGGAGGGATTGGCTGTCTCTGGCACAGCAGGGAACCACCGGGATTTGAAGCACATCCTGAAGCAGAAGAAAGTCAATAGAAATCCCCTTTTTTGCCGCTTCATCACACAGATTCACACACAATACAATAGGAGTGCCCTGCTCCTTTACATAATCTAAGCGAGTAATTTGAGATAAAAGATGCAGGCCCCGTTCCAGACAGGTAGCATCGCAGACTACTACGATGATATCTGCCTGGCCGGAGCAGATATACTCTTTGGCAATCTCCTCTTCCTCCGAATGGGCGTTAAGAGAATATGTTCCGGGAAGATCCACCAGAAGAAATTCCTTCCCGCCATATTGATAAGTACCCTGAGCGGAAGCGACGGTTTTTCCGATCCAATTTCCGGTGTGCTGTCTCAGACCGGTAAGACCATTGAAAATGCTGCTTTTTCCCACATTAGGATTCCCGGCCAAAGCTGCGATAATGCGTCCGTCCTCCATAAAATACCTCCATAATTACCACTAATATCCCGCTATAGGGACACAGTGGAAGCCTTATTGTTTAAATATGAAGGGGGACAGGAGAGAGTGCTATTCCGAGAATGCTTTCATGCAGTAATCTGTCGCCTTTGACAAAACTCCCGCTCAAGTATATGATATTGTTAGTCATAGGAACCTGCCCAAGATGTTATGAATCAGAGAGGAAATGAAATCTATGAGAAAGACCTTTGGAGTCCTGGCCCACGTAGATGGCGGAAAAACTACATTTTCGGAACAGCTTTTATACCATGCCGGAGTAATCCAGGCAGCAGGCCGGGTGGATCAGGGAAATACGGTAATGGACAAAGACGCGGTGGAAAAGGCCAGAGGCATCACGATTTATGCAGATCAGAGCCGGTTTGAATACGGCGGGGATGAGTATTATTTTTTAGACACCCCGGGGCATGTGGATTTTTCGGCGGAGACGGAACGGGCGGTGACAGTTTTGGACTATGCCATTCTGCTGGTAGATGCATCCTCCGGCGTGGCGGCCCATACGGTTACTCTGTTTCGGATGCTGAAACGGTTCCAGGTGCCGGTATTTTTCTTTTTGAATAAAACAGATTTGAATACGGCCGATTTGGAACGCACTATGAACGAAATAAGGCAACGGCTGACAGAAGATATTATTCTGGTGGAAGCGCCTTTGGATAAGGAGATACCGGAAGAACTGACTGAGTTTGCCGCCGGGCGGGATGAAAACATAATGGAAGACTACCTGGAAGGGCGTCTTATTGAAAGAGAGCGTATTCTGGCATCTCTAAAAAAGATCATCAAAGAGAGAAGCGGTTTTCTCTGTATGAAGGGCTCTGCTTTAAAAGATCAGGGAGTGGCAGAATTTTTCCAAGTATTCCATCAACTGACAGAAACCGGCTATCAGGAAGAAACCCCCTTTTTCGGCCGGGTGTATAAGGTACGTCATGACCCGGATGGACAGCGTATCGTATATATCAAGGTTCTGTCCGGCAAACTAGAGATACGGGATCCGATCTATGTGCTAAAAGAAGGGATAGACAGCGAAACAGAGAACCAGGCTGCATTATCAGGTGAAAAGATTCATCAGATCCGGATTTATTCCGGGAAGAAAAGCCGGACAGCGGATAAGGCCTTGGCAGGCAGTCTTTGTGCAGTTACGGGATTAAGCCAGCCAAAGTGCCAGGACATGGTAGCCGGATTAAAGGAGACGGGGATACAGGAAGCCATTAGGATGCGGCCTCAGCTTCAGATGCGCCCGGCTTTCCAAGCGCAGGCGACCCCAGGGAATACGGACAGCCACACCCTGTTTACTCAGCTGAAGCTTTTAGAGGATGAGGAGCCCGGGCTGTCTGCTGAGTGCGGGGAAGACAGGAGCCTGCTGGTAAGCGTAATGGGAAAGATCCAGCTGGAGGTTCTGGTTCAGGTGTTAAAAGAGCGGTTTGGCACAGATGCTGCATTTTCCCCTCCAAAGGTTTCTTACCGGGAAACCATTGCCGCGCCGGTAATGGGTTTTGGCCACTATGAACCGCTGCGCCACTACGCGGAAGTTCATCTGCGCCTGGAACCTGCACCAAGAGGAAGCGGCATTGCCTTTACCAGCGAATGCCATGTAGATACCTTGGGGATAAACTATCAGAATCTGATTAAAACTCATGTATTTGAGAAGGTTCATAAGGGCGTACTTACGGGATCCCCGCTGACAGATGTAAAAATTATCCTTACTGCCGGCCGTTCTCATTTAAAGCATACCGAAGGCGGCGACTTCAGAGAGGCAACCTATCGGGCTGTCCGCCAAGGCCTGGAGAAGGCTGAAAATATTCTTTTGGAACCCTGGTACCGGTTTGAAATTGCTGCTCCGGAGGAATATACAGGAAGGCTTATGGCGGATATTCAAAAGCGGTCCGGAATATTTGAAACGCCTGAACACGGCGGCGGTACAGTGTCAATATCAGGGAGCGGTCCGGCTGCTGCTTTTATGGATTATGGAGTGGAGCTGGCGGCAGCTACCAGAGGATCCGGCAGCATTTCTATGGTTTGGGAAGGCTATCGGGAATGTCACAATACAGAAGAAGTGCTTGCGGAATATGATTATGATAAAGGAGCAGACAAAGAAAACACCTCATCTTCGGTTTTCTGTTCCCATGGAGCCGGATTTGTGGTAAACTGGAATGAAGTAGAACAATACATTCACCTGCCGGCGGAGAACATTGATTAGGGATACTTTCAGTGGATACAAACGAAAGGACGGAGTTAATACCCCACTGAAAACAGCAGGGGAACGGAGAAACAAATGGAAACATCGGATTACTTAGGAAATTATTACGAAGAACTGTTTTTTGGACATGTGAATCGCCGGTATCGTGCCATGACCACCGGCGAAATGAAGAAAAGAGCGGAAAAGCTATGTCAGGAGACATTGGACGGAATTGGAAAGGCCAATGAGCTAAGCGATATCCACGCCATGCTGTCAAAGGTCTGCGCTTACCTGATGCACAAGGAGCATACGGTTCGGACGGGTGAGCAGAAGGCGGCAATTGAAGCCTACACAATCCAGGCAAAAGAATTTTGCCGTCTCCTGGCAGAGACGGATTTACAATTCCTTCCTCCATTAAGCATAGAGGAACTGGAACAGGTTTTAAAAATGCAGGGGATCCGCCGTTACCTGCTGACGAATTCTCTGGAGCGTGCTTATCAGCTCTTTTATATTCCCAAGACCATTGAGAGAGGAATTTCCGCCTCCATGGAAAAACGGCCGGAGGATGAATATCCGGAGGCCAGGGCAATGAAACGGAAATTTGTCCTCCATATCGGACCCACCAACAGCGGAAAAACTCATGATGCACTGGAGCGGCTAAAGCAGTCCTCCCACGGCGCTTATTTTGGACCTTTGCGCCTTCTGGCTTTGGAGGTTTATGATAAATGCAACGGGGAACAAGTTCCCTGCTCTATGATAACCGGAGAGGAGACTATTGAAGTGCCTGGTGCGGTCTGCCAATCCTGCACTGTGGAGATGCTCAATGATCATGAATATTTTGATATTGTGGTGGTAGATGAGTGCCAAATGGTAGGAGATCCTTACCGGGGGCACAACTGGACCCGGGCTATTTTAGGGCTTCGCGCGGAGGAGATTCACCTTTGCATGGCTCCTGAAGCGGAATCCATTATTACGCAGATGATTAAGCGCTGCGGCGACAGCTACAGGATTGTACGCCACAAAAGGAATACCCGTCTGACCGTAGAGCGGCGGCCTTATTCTATGGTAAGCGATCTGAGAAAAGGCGATGCCCTAATCGTATTTTCAAAAAAATCAGTACTGGCTTTGGCGGCTCACCTGGAAAAACAAGGGATTTCCTGCAGCGTGATTTACGGGAGCCTTCCGCCGGCTACACGCAGGGAACAGGTCCGAAGATTTTTGGAAAAAGAGACGGATATCGTAGTCAGTACCGATGCCATTGGAATGGGCTTAAATCTTCCTATCCGCCGTATTGTCTTTGTAGAAACCGCTAAATTTGACGGTGTGGTAAAACGTACCCTGGAGCCGACAGAAATCAAGCAGATTGCCGGCCGGGCCGGCCGCTTCGGTATTTATGAGGAAGGATTTGTCGCTGCCATTGATGGGATTGAGATTATTGAGGACGGCCTTTCCCGCCTTCCTGTGCCGATTATGAAAGCCTATGTAGGATTTCCTGAGCAGCTTTTGGAACTTCCGGCGGAGATTGACAACTTGATTAAGATTTGGGCTTCCATGGATGCACCGGCCATTTATCAGAAGATGGAGGTTGATGAGCTTTTAGCCCTGTACCAGCATTTTCTTATGGTTCATCGGGACAGACTGAACGAATTTGCCAAGCCGGAGATTTATAAGCTAATTACCTGTGCCATTGACATTAACAATAAGCTGGTAGTGGATCTGTGGAAGGATTACTGCCGGGAATACCGGGAGGTGGACGAACTGGAATTTCCCTACAGCCCCGGCCCGGATTTATATGACTTGGAGAGCTATTACAAGATGCTGGATCTGTACTTCCAGTTTTCCAGAAAGGCGGGACTGCCTGTTCAGACTGAAAATCTTACACAGGAGCGCCATGAGACGGAAGAAGAAATCAGCCGCATCCTGAAAACCGAGTGCGGCAGCTATTCCCGGAAATGCTCTGCATGCGGCAGGGAGCTTGCATGGGACTATCCCTTCTCTATCTGTGAAAAATGCTTTGAGCGCGGTAAGAACGAGAGACCCAGACGGGGGCACCGCTATGGAAATGGAGGAAACCATGGCTCCCATAACGGAAATTCCGGAAGGGAAGGCGGTCAGGGCCGCGGGCGGCGGTATGGGCATAGGTAATGATGCCGAACCTGAACTATGATGTCCCCCAAGATAAACTGGATGCTCAGATAGAATGATAAGGAACCCTCTGTCAGACGGTACATGAGAACGTCTGATAGGGGGTATTTATCATGTACCTTTGCACTTTTATAATAATTAGAGAGTGTTCAATGTCTTTTCATTTTGCTAATCCCCGCCTGCTCAATCATCCGTATATTGCAACTCCAAGTACCGCCGATATGATAATAGTCATAATAGGAGATACTTTTTTCTTTTTTATCACTTTTCCCCCCCATAAGAGAACCGCCAAGATTATTGTCAGGATGAGGGGCTGTGTTTTTACAGATATTTCACCTGACAATGTAATTAAATTGCCAAGAATCATATAAACGCCAGTAGCAAGGATGATTCCCACAACACAGGGTTTTATCCCCTTCAGGATTGCCTGGACATATTTGTTTTTAATCAGCGTTTTCAGCGCTGCCGTTACAAGAAGAATAATGATATAAGAGGGGAGAATTACTGCTGATGTAGCAATAATTGAACCCCAGAGCCCTCCCTGGCTGCTGCCGATGTAGGTGGCAAGATTCACCATAATAGGGCCGGGGGTGCTTTCGCTGACTGCAATCATATAGGTCAGGGTGTCTTCGTTCAGCCAGCCATAAGACAATACAACATCGCGGATAAGGGGGATGGCGCCGTATGCACCGCCAAAGGCGAAACAGCCTACACGCAGAAAGCCGAGAAACAGATCAAGATAAATCATTGCTCTGCACCGCCTTTCTGCATAGAGGTGTCTTTCACAATAAGTGCCATAAGGCTGATTACAGCCGCAATCAACATTAAGCGAATGGACGAAAAATTCCAGGAGAAGATGTTGACCAGCAGCATAACCGCAAACGAGCAAATCATAATGATTTTCGGAAATATCTTCTTATGCATTTTCTTTACCATTGTAATGGCGGCGTCTAAAATCAACATGCCGACGGCAATTTTAATTCCTTTGAAGGCATTTGCGATAACCGTAATTTCAAGAAAATTGTCCAAAAACATGGAAATCAAAAAAATGATGATAAACGAGGGAAGCACAATCCCTAAAGTCGCAATAAGCGAGCCGGGAAATCCGGCCTGCTGGTAGCCGACAAAAGTCGCACAGTTAATGGCAATGGGGCCAGGGGTGGATTCTGCAATAGCCGCAATATTCATCATGTCATCATGAGTAATCCAATTTTTCTTTTCTACACAACTGCTTTCTATCAGAGAAATCATAGCGTAGCCGCCGCCAAAGGTAAACAGTCCTATTTTCATAAAGGTTAACAGTAAATCCGGCAATATTTGATGCTTTTTCATGTGGTATCAATGCTCCTAATGCAATCATTATTTTTGAGAAACCAATATTTCTACTGCATTTTTGTCCCGTAGGGCAATTACTGCACAGCGTACCAGATAAGCGGACATGGATCCGTTTTTTCCTTTCAGTACGCAGGTTACCGTTTCTCCGGGGACAAAGCCCAGGTCGTAGAGACGGAGAGAAATGCTGTCATCACCGGCAAGAAAAGCCACTTGAGCCTGCTGACCGGCTTCTATTTGATTTAATGGAAGAACCATGGAATTCACATCGCAGAAAAGTCAGTTACTAATATGGTATGGAGGAAAGGAAACTTTCGTGCATGGCAGGCGGCCTGTCTATCTCAGCCGTACCGGCACTGGGGAGTCAATCTCCATAGAATCTTTTGTGACCCGGCAGTCCATAGCCAGAACAGTTACTCCGGCATCGGCTGCTGCTGCCAAGGCATCTGCAAAGGCCGGGTGAGTCTGCCGGTTTGGGGTGAAACAAGAGATTTCTTTCATTTGAATCACAAACAGGATAAAGCAGGAGAAGCCTTCCCGGGAGGCTTTCATGAGTTCCTTAAGATGGCGCACACCCCGCTCTGTAGGAGCATCGGGAAACATGGCCAGGCCGTTTTGCTCTAAGGTTACGCCTTTTACCTCCATAAAAGCGGGCAGTTCGTCTAAAACAAAGGCCAGATCAAACCGAGACTGCTCATAGGTAACTTCCCGCCGTACATTGGTGACGTGGAGTGGATGAGCCGAAGACTTTCGCTCTTTACTTTGGGCGTTCAGCTGTTCCAGCCCCTGACCGAAAACCCACTCCCATGCAGCCAGATTAGGCGCCTGGGAATCCATGTTGATAAGGAGGGGAGGCCGGCTCTCCCTTGTTTTCCATACGCCAATAAGGGAATAGGAAGTTTTGCGGCCTTTGTCGGCAGCGTCTTTGTGATATTCCAATAAAACTTTTACGCCGGGGATCAGCAGCTCCCGGCAGCGCCCGGTATTTTTGACGTGACAGACCACGGTCTGGCCGTCCAGATCCACATGGGCGATAAAGCGGTTCGGCCGGGCCAGGAAGATGCCGGTGACGATAGAATCGTAGTGCATAGATAAAATTTCCTCTCTATTTCAAAGGAGTTGTTTTCAACTCCCGATACATGGAAGGCGTCATTTTGTACAACGCCTTAAACTTTTGATAAAAACCAAGATTATTATACTCTAAGGGCTGGGAAAAAGCCAGAGGAAGCTTCTGTTTTCCATTGCCTTTTCTCCAAAAGTATGGGATATTTATTAATGATATAAGCAAAAGAAGGTTGGGGGAGACAACATGGGCAGTATATTAAAAAGGATTCAGAAGACCGTCCAAAAATATGCGGATATTATGGCGGAGATTTCCGGAATTGATGTAGAAGTAGCAGATTCGTCTCTTTACCGGGTAGCGGGAACGGGACTCTATGCAGACCAGATTAACCAGGATATGACAGGGGAAGGTCACGTGTACCGGTATGTAATGCAGACCGGCCAGACCAGGGTTATTACAGAACCGGGGCGGGACGCTTTATGCATCAATTGCAGCCAGCGGGAGAACTGCAGGGAGACGATAGAAATTTCCAAACCTATTCGCATGGGGACCGAGATGATCGGCGTTATCGGTCTTGTGGGCAGCACTTCCCATCAGCGGGAAAACGCTTTAAAAGGTCTGGGAACTTATTTGGGACTTCTGGATCAAATAGCGGAATTTATTGCCGCCAAAGCCGGAGAGCAGCAGGAAACCGAGCTTCGCACGTCGATTATCAGCGCTTTGGATCACACCATCAACCATATGGAACAGGGAGTCTTGGTGCTGGGAAAAGACGGAACTGTCACCACGGCCAATAACAGTGCCAGAAAGCAGCTGAGGATTGATATTTTAGAAGGAATCCCGGTGATTATTACGGCTACTGGGGATCGCATCAATGGCGGACGGGAGTATAAGCTGGAACTGGAGGGGAAAAAGTATACGGTTTTTGGGAAGACTTCCGATTTAAAAGAGCCTACCGAACATTTTGCCAGGATTTTAATTTTCAGCAACAGCCACGAATTGACAAAAAAGATGTATGACATGACCCGGACAGATAGAAATCTGGAGCTCAGCAGCATTATTGGAAGCTCTTTCAGCACCCGGAAGCTGAAGGAGGAGATTGTAAAAATCGCCGGAAGTACATCTACAGTGTTGATTACGGGAGAAAGCGGAACGGGTAAGGAGGTGGCGGCTTCCGCCATTTGGAAGATGAGCAATCGAAAGAAGAAAAAATTTGTGGCCATCAACTGCGGCGCCATTCCGGAAGCACTTTTGGAAGCGGAACTGTTCGGGTATGTAAAAGGCGCTTTTACCGGAGCAGATCCGGGAGGCCGTATCGGGAAATTTGAATTGGCGGATCAAGGGGTTTTATTTTTGGACGAGATTGGGGACATGCCATTATATCTTCAGGTAAAACTTCTGCGTGTGCTCCAGGAACGGCAGATTGTGCGGATTGGATCCAATCAGCTGATTCCTATTGATGTGAGGATTATCGCTGCCACTAACCGGGATTTAAGGGAAATGATAGAGGCAAAAAAGTTTCGAGAGGATTTGTATTATCGGTTAAACGTTATTCCTCTAAAAATAGAGCCGCTTCGCAGGCGGCCTGATGATATTGAGGATTTGGCTTATTTCTTTGCCAAACGGTATGCCGAAAAGTTCGGCAAAGAATTCCGCACTATTACCGGAGAAGCCATGATGGCCCTGAGGACTCATCCCTGGTACGGAAATGTGAGAGAGCTGGAGAATACCATGGAATTTATGGTTAATATGATGGAGGAGGGAGTTTTGGACTTGGGAACTCTTCCGGCAGACTTTGATGAGCAGCAGTCCGGGGGAAAGCAAAGGGAGGAATACCTGACCTTAAAAGAACTGGAAGCCCTGGCTATCAACCGGGCCCTGGAACGGTTCGGGACCACCACAGAAGGGAAAAAAGAAGCTGCCAGAAGTTTAGGGATAAGTCTGGCAACTTTGTACCGGAAAATGGATGATTTCTCAAAATGAGAACTGCTTTCGAAAAAAAGAGGCTAAAATAGGAAAAAGCCTTGAATATTCAATGATTTCTCAATTTGACAAAAATTCTCAAATTGAGAAGAAGCATAAGGCGGCAGGTAAGTCTTATAGAATAAAAATCAGGTAAAGACCTTTAAATAAATTGAAAAAAGAGCCGGAATCAGATGTCCGGCTCTCTTTTTTTGATAAAAACCCATAAAATTTTATTAAAATTTAAGAGTTGGCACATCTATTGCTATAATGATTAGCAGAAAACGATAGGAGGTAGGAAACGTGAAAGAAGAATTTAAATTAGTTCACCGGGAGCGGAAGGCTGGGCCGAAATACGGCCTGGAATTCTTAAATAAAGAAACCGTAAGTAAGGTATGCGGTTTTCATCAAAGCTTTCCGGTTTATGAAAAGACTCCATTAGCAAACTTAGACGGATTGGCAAAAGAACTAGGAATCGGAGGACTTCGGGTTAAGGATGAGTCTTACCGCTTCGGATTAAATGCATTTAAGGTATTGGGCGGCAGCTTTGCAATTGGCAATTACCTGGCACAGAAACTGGGAATGGACATTTCTCAGCTGCCCTATGACAAGATGGTGTCAGATGAGGTTCGGAAAAAGTTAGGAGAAATTACTTTTGTGACTGCCACTGACGGCAACCATGGAAGAGGCGTTGCCTGGACGGCGAATCAGTTAAAGCAGAAAGCGGTTGTTTATATGCCCAAGGGAAGCGCTTTGGAGCGTCTTAATAATATTAAGGCAGAAGGAGCAGACGCGTCTATTACCGATATGAACTACGACGAGGCCGTAAGGCTGGCAAACAGCCAGGCTGAAAAGAACGGCTGGGTTATGGTTCAGGACACTGCCTGGGACGGTTACGAAGACATTCCTACATGGATTATGCAGGGTTACGCAACCATGGGATATGAGACCTTAGAGCAGCTGGAGGAAAAGCCCACCCATATCTTTTTACAGGCAGGGGTCGGTTCTTTGGCAGGAGCGATAACAGGTTTATTTTCCAGTGTTTACGGAGAGAACCGCCCGGTCATTACGATTGTAGAGCCTAATAAGGCGGACTGCTTATTCCAGACCGCAAAAGCAGACGACGGCCGGCTTCATTTTGTAACCGGAGACATGAACACGATTATGGCCGGTCTGGCATGCGGCGAGCCCTGCAGCATAGGCTGGAAAGTATTAAATGATTATGCGGACAATTTTATTTCCTGCCCGGATTACGCAGCGGCAAAGGGAATGAGAATGTTGGGCAATCCGCCTAAGGGAGATGACAGGGTGATTTCCGGAGAGAGCGGAGCGGCAACTGTGGGATGCATTGCAGAGATTTTAACGAATCCGGCGCTGGCTCATATCAAGGAGACATTAAAATTGGATGAGAATTCCAAGGTTCTCTGCTTCAGTACAGAGGGCGACACGGATAAGGAAAACTATAAAGCGATTGTATGGGATGGCAAAGATTCCAGTTATAACAAATAGGAGGGGAAAGAAATGTTAGAAAACAAGAGACAGGAAGAAGTTATTGCATTGTGCCGGAAACTGATTCAGGCAAAAAGCTATTCCGGCGGTGAGGATAAGGTATCCGCTGCTATCAAGGAAGCTATGACTGAAAAAGGATTTGATGAAATTACCATTGACAAGTACGGAAATATTATCGGATGCATAAAGGGAAAACGCCCGGGCAAAAAGATTTTATTTGACGGACATATTGATACGGTTCCGGTAACTGATGAAACGGCTTGGGAATTCCCGCCATTCGGCGCCGAGATCCACGACGGCAAGATTTACGGGAGAGGAACCAGCGACATGAAGGGCTCTGTAGCCGCTTTTATCTGCGCGGCCGCCAATTATGCAGAAGATACGGGAAGAGACTTTCCCGGAGAGATTTACGTGGCAGGCGTTGTGCATGAGGAGTGTTTTGAGGGAGTTGCAGCAAGAGAGATCAGCAGTTTTGTAAAGCCGGATTATGTAGTAATCGGTGAGGCCTCCCAGTTAAACTTAAAAATAGGCCAGAGAGGCCGGGCCGAGATTGTAGTGGAAACCTTTGGCAAACCCTGCCACTCTGCCAATCCGGAAAAGGGAATTAACTCGGTTTACAAAATGGCAAAGGTTATTGAAGCAATCCGTACCTTAGAACCCACCCGCCATCCTGTGCTTGGGGACGGCATTTTAGAGTTGACAGACATTAAGTCTTCTCCGTATCCGGGCGCTTCTGTAGTTCCGGAATACTGCCGTGCAACCTATGACAGGCGGCTGCTGGTAGGCGAGACTAAGGAGAGTGTATTAGCTCCTATTCAAGAGCTGCTTGATAAGCTGATGGCAGAGGATCCGGAATTAAAAGTAAAGGCTTCCTATGCAGTGGGAAAGGAAATGTGCTATACCGGCAACCAGATTGAAGGCGAGCGTTTCTTCCCGGGATGGCTCTACGATGAGGATGCAGACTTTGTGCAGGCGGTATACGGCCAGTTAAAAGAGATGGGATTTGACCCCTCTATTACGCAGTATAACTTCTGCACCAACGGCAGCCACTACGCAGGTGAGGCCGGAATTAAGACCATTGGTCTTGGCCCGTCCAGAGAAAACCTGGCTCATACCGTAAACGAGCACATTGAGATTGACCAGCTCTGCAAGGTAACCGAGTGTTACTACGGAACCATGAAGGCTTTGCTGAAATAGACAATTGTGGCAAAAATTCAGAAAAAGAGGCTCCCTGGAGCTAATAAATAACAAATCGGGGGAATAAAAATGAGCAGTAAACAAGTTACCGCATTGGCGATTATTTTTATCTACATGATTGCTACTATTATTTTAGGATTGGTCGTATCCAAAAGCAAGCAGAAAAAGGCGGAAAAGCAGAGCAACGACGACTTTCTGATGGCCAGTAAGTCTTTAGGCCCGGTAGTGCTGGCAGGCACTCTGTTCGCGGCAAATACCGGCGGAGCAAGTACCACGGGCATTGCGACCAATGTTTACACCTACGGCTTATCCGCCTGCTGGTACGTAATTGCTGCAGGTATTGGATTCGTATTAGTATCTTTTATCGCGCCTTATTTCCGTAAAGCGCAGGCCAGCACGGTTCCGCAGATTATTGAGAAACGTTACGGCAAGGCATCCCATATTTTTACCGCCTTTACTTCTATCGCCGCGCTGTTTATGGCAACCGGGGCCCAGATTATCGCAACCGCATCGATCATCAACGTAGTAACCGGCCTGGAGTTTGCGATTGCTGCGTCTGTTATCACAGTTGTAGTTATTATTTACACCATGGTAGGAGGGTTCCAGTCTGTAGCGGCAGCGAACCTGATGCATGTATTCTTTATCACTATCGGTATGACTATCGCTATGTTTGTAATGGTAAACAGCGGAGCAGTAGGCGGTTTCTCCAGCCTGTTTGCACAAGCTGAGACCATTGCAGATGCAAGCGGAAATAATTTAGACCTGCTGAGCATGACTAAGGTGGGAGCAACTACCATTATCGGCTATATTGCAATGTATTTTATGACCTTCCCTACCGGGCAGGAAATCGTTCAGACTTTCTGCTCCGCAAAGGATGGAAAATCCGCGAAACTGGGTTCCTTAATTGCTGGTATCTTATCTGCGGCATATGCAATTGTTCCTGCGATTATCGGCTTAATGGCCTACACCTGCATTGACGGCTACGCAGCAAACGGCGCACAGAAGAATGCATTAGCAGACGCAACGATGCAGTTTGCGCCCGCCATTATTGCCGGTATTGTATTGGCCGCTGTAGTAGCGGCTACCATGAGCAGCGCTTCCGGCAACATGATCGGAACAGCAACCATGTTTACTAACGACGTGTTCCGTCCCTACATCAACAAGGGCAGACAGGATGACCAGAAGGAAATCTGGATCTCCAGAGTTATCATGGTAATCGTAGGCGGCGTAGGCTTGACTATCGCATTAACTGCTTCCAATATTATCAGCGTTATGATGGGTGCGTTTGCACTGAGAAGCGCCGGTCCTTTCGCGGCATTTATTTGCGGCCTGTTCTATAAGAACGTAACGAAGAGAGCCGGTTTTATCTCCATCGTAGTTGGTACTATCGTAGCGGCGGTTTGGATTTACGGTTTCAATACTCCCTGGGGCTTAAGTGCAATGGTTCCAGGCGGTATCGTAGCATTTATTGTAATCTTTGCAGTATCCGCAATAGACCGGGCGGCCGGTGTTCCCGCAGCTCCGCCTATTGAATTTGACAGCGAAGCTTAATTCGGCGGTTTCTGGCGCCGCAAAAAAGACGGCGCCGGATTTTAAGAAGGAGAATCAGGTTTGCCCTCGGGGCGAGAAAGGGGTTATTTCATATGAAAAAATTAATCGTAAACGGAACTATCGTAGACGGCAGCGGCAGGGCCGGTTATCAGGCAAACGTTTTAATTGAGGACGAGAGAATCGCAAAAATCGGCGATATTCAGCCGGAAGAAGGCGTAGAAGTTATCGACGCAAAGGGTTTGATAGTAGCTCCCGGCTTTATTGACACTCACAGCCACAGTGACTTACAGATTTTGGAGAACCCGGAGATTCTGCCTAAGGTGCGTCAAGGCGTTACCACCGAGGTATTAGGCCAGGACGGTATCTCCATGGCTCCCCTTCCCATCAGGTACATCAGCCCGTGGAGAAAGAATTTGGCCGGTCTGGACGGAGACAGCGATAATATCAACTGGGAGTTTGAGACCACGGAAGGGTATTTAAAGATGATTGAGGACGCAAAGCCCGGACTAAACGAATGTTACTTAGTTCCTCACGGAAATATCCGCATGGAAGCTATGGGCCTAGACAACCGTCTGCCCAATGATGAAGAATTAAAGGCAATGTGCGACATTACCCGCAGAGAGATGGAAGCAGGGGCTGTGGGCCTTTCTACCGGCCTGATTTATATGCCCTGTGCATATTCGGAGTCCAAAGAAATCATCGAAATGTGCAAAGTCGTTGCAGAATATGATGGTATCTTTGTTATTCACCAGAGAAGCGAGGCTGACACCATCTTAGATTCCATGGAAGAGGTTATCAAAATTGGCCGGGAGTCCGGAGTTAAGATTCACTATTCCCATTTCAAGGTTTGCGGAAAGAAGAACTGGGATAAGATTGACAAGGTCATTGAACTGTTAGAGAAGGCAAAAGCAGAAGGCATCCGGGTATCCTTTGACCAGTATCCTTACGTTGCAGGCAGCACTATGCTGGGCGTTATCCTTCCTCCCTGGGTACACGACGGCGGTACTGACAAAGTGGTAGAACGCCTGGCGGATCCCGAGCTTCGCAAGAAAATGGTTTATGACATTGAGCATGGTATTCCCGGATGGGATAACTTCGTTGAGTTTGCCGGTTTAGATGGTATCTTCGTTACCAGTGTTAAGACGCAGAAGAACCAGGATGCTATTGGCTTAAGCCTGACCCAGCTTGGAAAGTTGAGAGGAAAAGATGCTTATGAGGCAACCTTTGATCTGCTGTTAGAGGAAGAAAACGCAGTTGGTATGGTAGACTTCTACGGAACCGAAGAGCACGTTCAGCTGTTTATGAAGCGTCCGGAAATGAATGCATGCACCGACGGCCTTCTAGGCGGTAAGCCTCACCCCAGAGTATACGGCGCGTTTACCAGAATCCTTGGCAAGTACGTAAGAGAAGATAAAGCTTTGTCTCTGGAAGAGGCTATCTACAAGATGACCAAGAAGCCGGCAGAAACATTCCTCATTACGGATAGAGGCCAGATTAAGGAAGGATACTTTGCGGATATTACCATATTTGATAAGGACACGGTAATTGACAAGGGAACTTTTGTCGATCCCATCCAGTATCCGGAAGGCATTAAGTATGTACTGATTAACGGCCAGACAGTAATTGCAGGCGAAAATCATACCGGCGTAAGAAGCGGCAAAGTACTTCGGATGAAGGATAAGGCAGTGAAATAAATAGCAGAAATAGGCAGAATCCATAGATTACGGGTTCTGCCTGTTTTGTTTTTGCAAAATTGCTTTATGCTGATGCTTTTATTTGCTTTGTGTGTGCAAAACAGACAAATGTACGCCTGCCGCAATATTCGTCTTGCGTCCGGACACAAAATGTGCTAGAATTTCCACAAATCATTTTCAAACCATTATTTAAGAAAAGAGGATGCAACCATGGCATTATCATATCAGAGTACACGAGGCAGGGAGAACGGCGTAACTGCTTCTCAGGCAGTTTTAAAGGGATTGGCAGAGGACGGCGGCCTGTTTATGCCTGCTGAGATCCCGGCGCTCTCCATCCCCATGAAAGAGCTTGCCGGGATGTCCTATCAGCAAACTGCTTATGAGGTGATGAAGTTGTTTCTCACCGACTACACCGAGGAGGAACTGAAAGATTGCATTGCCAGAGCCTATGACAGCAAATTTGATACAGAAGAAATCGCACCTCTGGCCAAGGCGGGCGGTATGTATTTCCTGGAGCTGTTTCACGGAAAAACTATCGCATTTAAAGATATGGCTTTGTCCATTCTCCCTCATCTTATGACCACTGCGGCTAAGAAAAACGGCGTAGATAAAGAGATTGTTATCCTGACGGCAACCTCCGGAGACACCGGAAAAGCGGCTATGGCAGGTTTTGCGGATGTGCCGGGCACTCGGATCATCGTGTTTTATCCCAAAGGCGGCGTCAGCAAGGTGCAGGAGCTGCAGATGCGGACTCAAAGGGGCGATAATACCAGCGTAGTTGCTATCCACGGCAATTTTGACGATGCTCAGACCGGCGTTAAGAAGCTGTTTGGCGACAAGGAATTTGCAAAAGAGCTGGCTGATAAGGGCTTTCAGTTCTCCAGCGCCAATTCCATTAACATAGGCCGTCTGGTTCCTCAGGTGGTTTATTATGTATATGCTTATGCCAAGCTGCTGGAAAACGGCGAGATTGAGGACGGCGAGATTATTAACGTTACGGTTCCTACCGGCAATTTTGGGAATATTTTGGCCGCTTACTTTGCAAAGCACATGGGTGTGCCAATCGGAAAACTGATCTGTGCTTCCAATGAAAATAAGGTGCTTTATGATTTCTTTGCTACAGGCACCTATGACAGAAAGAGGGAATTTATCCTGACCAATTCCCCGTCTATGGATATTCTGATTTCCAGCAACCTGGAGCGCCTGATCTACTTAAGTGCAGGCTGTGACGCAAAAAAGAACGCTGAGCTGATGGCGGATTTAAGCCGGACCGGTGAGTACACCATTACTGAAGAAATGAAGAAAAATATGGAAGGCTTTATAGGCGGCTTTGCAACCCAAGAGGAAGACGGCGCTATAATCCGTGAGATGTTTCGAGAATGCGGGTACCTTATGGATACCCATACCGGAGTAGCCGCTGCGGTTTACCGGCAGTATAAAGAGAAAACGGGAGATACTGCTAAAACCGTAATCGCATCTACTGCCAGTCCTTATAAATTTTCCAGAAGTGTAATGGAAGCCATTGCAGGGCATCAGGAGACAGATGACGAGTTCGCTCTTATCGATGAGATGAGCCGCCTGTCCGGAGTACCGGTGCCCCAAGCCGTTGAGGAGATCCGTACTGCCCCTGTCCGTCATAATCGGGAGTGCGATGTGGACGGAATGAAGGCAGAGGTTAGGGATATCTTAGGAATGTAAATAAATACTTTTCAATCGAGGAAAAATGCGCTATAATAAATTCAAGATGTTATCACAATGTGAGGGAGGTTTTTCCAATGTTAGTTTCAGCAAAAGAGATGCTAGAGAAGGCAAGAGACGGGAAATACGCAGTAGGTCAGTTTAATATCAACAACTTAGAGTGGACCAAGGCTATTCTGCTTACCGCAGAGGAGTTAAAATCCCCGGTTATCCTGGGCGTATCTGAGGGCGCAGGCAAATATATGACCGGTTATAAGACCGTAGCAGCTATGGTTTCCGCTATGATCGAAGAGTTAAAGATTACCGTCCCGGTAGCCCTCCACTTAGACCACGGCTCTTATGAGGGATGCTATAAGTGTATTGAGGCAGGATTCTCATCCATCATGTTCGACGGTTCCCATTATCCCATTGAAGAGAACGTTGAGAAGACGAAAGAGCTGGTTGCCGTTTGTGCGGAAAAAGGCCTGTCCTTAGAGGCGGAGGTCGGCTCCATCGGCGGCGAGGAAGACGGTGTTGTAGGCATGGGCGAATGTGCGGATCCTAACGAGTGTAAGATGATTGCAGATCTGGGCGTAACCATGCTGGCTGCAGGCATTGGCAATATCCACGGAAAGTATCCGGCAAACTGGGCCGGCTTAAGCTTTGAGACCTTAGAGGCAGTAAACAAGGCAGTGGGCAATATGCCGCTGGTTCTTCACGGCGGTACCGGTATTCCGGCCGATATGATTAAGAAGGCAATCAGCCTTGGCGTTGCTAAGATTAATGTAAACACTGAGTGCCAGTTATCTTTCGCTGCTGCCACCAGAGAGTATATTGAGGCTGGTAAGGATCAGCAGGGCAAGGGCTTTGACCCCAGAAAGCTGTTAGCACCCGGTACTGAGGCCATTAAGGCAACAGTAAAAGAGAAAATGGAACTGTTCGGCTCCATCGGAAAAGCTTGATTTTGCATATTTAAGCATAACAAGGGCTGTCCTGGTAAATTGGGACAGCCCTTTGCTGCTAAAAGGAGAACATATATGCCAATTGGAATTATCGTAAACTGTGCCGCCATTGTTCTGGGAGGCGCCGCAGGGACTGCAGCCGGGCATAAGATTCCGGAACGGCTGAAAGCATCCCTGACCATGGTATTCGGAACCTGCGCCATGTGCATTGGGATTTCTTGCATTGTCAAGATGGCGACTCTTCCCGCCACGATTTTGTCGGTGGTAGTGGGTCTGATTATCGGAGAACTGCTGGATTTGGACATCTGGATTCAGCGGGGGATCCGCCAGGTGCAAAAGCCCATGGCAAAAATTATGGGCTCAGGCTCTAAAACCTCAGAAGAACAGGAAACCTTTATGGAAAGCTTTATCAGCATCCTGATCTTGTTCTGCGCCAGCGGAACGGGAATTTTCGGATCCATGCAGTCCGGAATGACCGGTGATCACAGTATCCTGCTGGCAAAATCCATTCTGGATTTATTTACTGCCGCCATTTTTGCCGCAAATTTAGGAGGCCTGGTATGCCTGGTATCCATTCCGCAATTTTTGATTATGATGCTGTGCTTTCTGGGGGCCGGCTTTATCATCCCGTTAACTAACGAGGCCATGTTGGGAGACTTCTCCGCCGTAGGCGGAGTCCTGACTCTGGCAACCGGTTTTCGCATTGCAGGAATTAAAAGCTTTCCGGTAGCAAACATGATGCCTGCAATGGTTTTGGCCATGCCTTTATCTTATTTGTGGAATGCCTGGGTGGTTCCGCTTTTATAAAGCGCAGTTATCACAAGCGGGATTATGAAGGTGCTGATAATGATATTGCCACTTCAGGGCTGTATGGCTGCGGGAAAGGCGGCTGCCGCAACTTATCTTAAAGAAAATGTTCCGCAATAATTTTGTAAGATTCTGTAAAAGAAATTTCAGGATGATCCAAAAGTTGTAAAGAACATGACAGTAAATAAAGAAAATTGACCAGGAACCGTCAGACAAAAGACACACTTCGGACACAATCTCCTAATAAAATAATCATGTAAACATAAAGACAACAACGGACAAAGAAAAGGAGACGTGTTTATGAGAAGAAGAATAAAAACCGCAGCCGCGCTGACCGCAGGCGCAGTGATGACTATAGGGGTATATGGTGTGGCATTTGCCGCAGCCGCACATTGGGAGCAGGAAGGTGAAGACTGGGTATATTTAGACAGCGATGGCGACCGTGTTACTGACACCTGGAAAAAGAGCGGAAACAACTGGTTTTATTTAGACAGCGACGGCTATATGGCAAGAGATACCATTGTTGTTTCCGGTTCCAATGATGATAAATATTATGTGGATTCTAACGGAGCGAAGGTAACAAACACCTGGGTATCGGTAGATAACGAAGGAGACAATGAATGCTCTGATCAGGAGGACAGTTCTACAATCTGGTACTTTTTTGATTCCAGCGGAAAAGCCAAGAAATCAGACGGCGGAGCCAAAGTGTTTACGAACATTCCTTACGGCACTGATGGAAACTTAAAAGGAACGTATGCCTTCGACGAAGATGGCCATATGCTCAGCGGCTGGCAGGATATTGAACTTTCCAGCGGAAATACGGCTACCTATTATTTCGGCGATGAGAATCAGGGCTGGGCGGCTACAGGCTGGCAATATTTAGAAAAGCCGGAGGAGGCCTATGAAACAGACGATGAACCGGAAGACAGCGAAGCCTGGTACTATTTCGGCACCAACGGACGGGCTGTAAAAAATCAGAATAAATATATTAACGGTTTTTACTACACCTTTGACGAAAACGGCATCATGGATGATACCTGGGTAGTAGGAACGCCCGGAGTTTCCAGCGGAACTGTACAGATTGCTACAGATGCGGCCGCCTTCTATACAGAGGATATCGGATATAGAAGAAGCGGTTGGATTTATACCTTTGACCCGGAAGATAAAGATCAGGAAGGCGACGAATACTGGTTCTATTTAAGCGCCAAAGGCGAGGCTTATAATGATGAAGGGAAGGATGCCATAGCCCAGAAGGCAGAGGGCGTTACCGCCACCAACCTTTATGATGGGGAGATCTATGAAAATGTAGCGGCAAAAGTCATAAAGAATAAGACATACTTGTTTGACGGCAATGGTCATGTCCTTACGGGAGTGCTGCGTCTTGACGGTGAAGCGTACCGCTCAGGAGGAAGCAAACTGGCAGACGGAGGAATCTATTTCTTCAGTGAAAAAGAGGGATCCGAGAACGGCCAGATGCAAACCGGCAGAACTGCCTATGACAATGAGGGCGAAAATGTGACATATTACTTTAAGAAAAACGGTCAGGCATATACCAATGCTTTGGTAGGAGGAGCCATCTATGATGAGGAAGGCAGACGGGTAGACGCTGAAGACGGCGGCACCTATATGCTGTATACTACTACCCATGATATTACTGACGGTGACAGCAGCAAGGTAGTAATTGAAGCTGGAACCCAGGTAGCTGTAAACCGCAGCGGTACTGTAAAGAAAAGCGGAACAGTAGACATTGATGGCGTGAAATATACCGTTAATAAGGACTCCTATGAGGCGTCGGAAAAAATTGAAAGTTAATAAAAAGACATTTTTAACCCTTGAATCCTAAAAAGAGAGAGTCCCGTGAAATTCAGGCTGTTCAAGCCTTTGCTATATCACGGGATTCTCCTTTTTCTTTACTGTTAAATGATAAGCCGTATAGCTGCTGTTTTAGTAAAGAAAATTTCGGATTTCTCTTTACATTTTCCATAAGAGCCATTACAATGAAAAACAGATTTTATGACTTTCACTAATAAATCCGTTTGCCGGAAGGAGAAAATCTAATGAATGATTTTATCAATGTATCAGAGCTCTTTGGCAAAAATGTATTTAACGACGCAGTTATGCGGGAGCATCTGCCTAAGAATGTATATAAGAAGCTGAAAAAGACCATTGAAGATGGCGCTGATCTGGATTCTACCATTGCAGACGCAGTTGCCCATGCGATGAAGGAATGGGCCATTGAGCGGGGAGCGACTCACTATAGCCACTGGTTCCAGCCTCTTACAGGGATTACGGCAGAAAAGCAGGACTCCTTTTTATCCGCTCCGGATTCTAACGGAAAGGCTATTATGGAATTTTCCGGAAAAGAGCTGATAAAAGGAGAACCGGATGCCTCCTCCTTTCCGTCAGGGGGACTTCGGGCAACTTTTGAAGCCAGAGGCTATACCATGTGGGACTGCACTTCACCGGCATTTTTAAAAGAGGATGCCATCGGCGTTACCTTGTGTATTCCTACTGCCTTTTGCTCTTATAAAGGGGAGGCTTTGGATAAGAAGACGCCTCTGCTGCGTTCTATGCAGGCGGTGGAGGAGCAGGCGCTTCGGATCCTGCGGCTTTTTGGAAACACTACCGCAAAGAGGGTAGTGCCGTCTGTAGGGCCGGAGCAGGAGTACTTTTTAGTGGATCATGAAAAGTATATGCAGAGAAAAGATCTGATTTATGCAGGCCGTACCCTGTTCGGCGCTATGCCGCCTAAGGGACAGGAGATGGATGATCATTATTTCGGAATTATCCGGGAAAGGGTCGGCTCCTTTATGCGGGAGCTAAATATTGAACTGTGGAAACTGGGAGTTTCCGCCAAAACCCAGCATAACGAGGCGGCTCCGGCCCAGCATGAGCTGGCTCCCATTTATGCGGAAGCCAACGTAGCAGTGGATCACAATCAAATGACCATGGAAACTCTGAAAAAGGTAGCGGAGCGTCACGGCCTTAACTGCCTCCTTCATGAAAAACCGTTTAAGGGCGTTAACGGCTCCGGCAAGCATAATAACTGGTCCCTGATTTCCGATGACGGAATCAACCTGCTAAATCCCGGGGATACTCCTCATGAAAATATTCAATTTCTTTTGGTTTTGGCCTGCATTCTAAAGGCTGTAGATGTTCATGCGGATTTGTTGAGAGAATCCGCCGCCAATCCGGGCAATGATCAGCGCCTGGGCGCTCAGGAAGCGCCTCCGGCCATTATTTCCGTATTTTTGGGGGAGCAGCTGGAAGATGTGATTGACCAGTTGTGCAGCACAGGAGAAGCTACTCACTCCAAAAAGGGCGGTACTTTAAGAACCGGTATTAAGACTCTTCCTGATTTATATAAGGATGCTACCGACAGAAACCGAACTTCCCCCTTTGCCTTTACAGGTAATAAATTTGAATTTCGCATGCTGGGGGCTTCCGACTCTGTAGCCTCCCCCAATATTGTGCTGAATACTATTGTAGCCGAAGCGTTTAAAGAAGCGGCGGATCGTCTGGAAAAGGCGGAAGACTTTGAGATGGAAGTCCACGATTTAATCAAGGAGCTGTTCCACCAGCACCGCAGGATTATCTTTAACGGCAACGGCTATTCGGAAGCCTGGGTGGAAGAGGCAGCCCGCCTTGGCCTTCCCAATATACGCTGCAGCGTGGATTCCATTGAAACCCTGACTACAGATAAGGCAGTGAAATTGTTTGAGGAATTCCATGTTTTTACCAAAGCGGAATTAGAATCCCGGGTAGAGATCGAATATGAAGCTTATGCGAAAACCATGAATATTGAGGCGCGGACTATGCTGGATATGGCGGGAAAACAGATTATACCTGCTGTAATCAAATATACTGCTCAGCTTGCCCGATCTATTCAGGCGGTAAGAGGAGCCTGTCCGGAGGCGGATGTCAGTGCCCAGACCGATCTGCTGTTAAAGACTTCTGAGCTTTTGGCAGAGATGAAAAGGGAGCTGTCCCGTCTTTCTGATATTACTGAGACATGCGCTGCTATGGAAGCCGGGGAAGCCCAGGCTAAGGCCTATTACAGCCAGGTGGTTCCCGCCATGGATCGCCTGCGGGATCCGGCAGATAAACTGGAGATGATTGTAGACAAGGAGCTGTGGCCATTTCCAAGCTACGGAGATTTGATTTTTGAAGTATAGGGAAGACTGACAGAAAATCTGACAAAATGTGTCATTAACGTGAGCTGCCGGATATTCTGTAATCAGAAGGGTGCTGTAAAATGAAGGCTGCAGCTTTCGTTTTGCAGCATTCTTTTTGACACAGTTACCCGAAAGTGCCTGCTTTACAAATGGGGGAAACCGCGATAAACTGAGGAAGAAATATCGGGAAAAGCAAGAATAGAAAGTGGAAATTATGATTGAATTTATAAAAGAAGTAATTGGATTATATATAGAAAGAGGTCCATGGTTTTTAGAGCTGTTGGCGGCCCATGTCCGCCTGTCCCTGATGGCAATCACCATTGCGGGAATTCTGGGACTTTTGATTGGGCTCCTGCTGTCAGAGCACCGTAGGGCGGCGCCGGTGGTTATTGGGATTTGCAATGCATTTTATACCATTCCTTCTATATCTATGCTGGGAATTCTAATTCCTCTGCTGGGTATTGGGGATCAAAATGCAGTAACTGCCATTTCCATTTACGCCCTTATGCCCATGGTGCGAAATACCTATACAGGATTGACTACAGTGGACAAGGATATTTTAGAAGCGTCCAAGGCAATGGGAAGCACACGGCTGCAGACTTTGACTCGGGTTACTTTGCCGCTGGCTTTTCCGGTGATTTTAACCGGGCTTCGCAGCATGACGGTAATGGCGATCTCCATGTGCGGCTTGGCATCCTATATTGGCGCCAGCGGCTTGGGAAAGGCTATTTATCGAGGAATCAGTATTTACAATCCGGCTATGACCTTTGCCGGAAGTATTGTAATCGCCTTACTGGCCCTGACGGCAGATATGCTGCTGGGGATTGTAGAAAAATTATACAAAAATAAAAGGAGAATGTGATAATCATGAAAAAATCAAAGTGGATAGCAGCAGTAATTTTATCCGGAGCTATGGCATTATCTCTGGCAGCATGCAAAGGAAATGAATCAGATAATGGAGCGGTTTCGGCCCAAACCACGGCAGCCGGTCCTTCAGGGGAGACCAAAGGCCAGGATGCCCCCGACGCTCCTTCTGCCGGAGAGGAACCGGCAGAGACAGGTGCTATGGCTGCGCCTGGAGGTGGAATCAAAGATCCTATTGAGATTGCAACCAAGCCTATGACAGAGCAGTATATACTGGCGGAAATGTTAAAACTTCTTATTGAGGACAGCACCGATTATACTGTTAATATTACACCGGGTATCGGCGGAGGCACTTCCAATATTCATCCGGCTATGGTAGAGGGGGAGTTTGACCTGTATCCGGAGTATACTTCCAGCGGTTATGTCATGGTGCTGGGACACGATGCAGTAGGAGTGTCCGACGATGAGATCTGGGAAACCTTACAAGCTGAGTATCACGACAAATTCGGTATGACTTGGGTGGGACTTTACGGATTTAACAATACCTTTACCGTTGCCGTAAGAAGCGATGTGGCAAAGGAGAATAATATTGTTACCACCTCCGACCTGGCGGCAATAGCCGGTGATTTAACTTTTGGCGGCAATCCGGACTATATTGAACGGGCAGACGGTTTTAACCTGCTATGTGACACTTATGGCCTGAAATTTAAAAAGGTTATGGATATTGATATTGGACTTAAATATCAGGCTATGGAAAACGGAGAAATTGACGTTACCAACGGCTATACCACAGATGCCCAGCTGGGCACAGAGGATGTAGTGGCACTGGAAGATGACAAGCATTTGCAGGCCAATTATTTCTGTTCTACTGTGGTAAGAGAAGACACCTTGGCCGAGTACCCGGGACTGGAGGATGCCCTGATGAAGATGGACGGCATTTTGACAGATAAGGACATGGCAGCATTAAATTACAAACTGGAAGCAGAGGGCATGGATGAAAAACAGATTGCCATAGATTACCTGACAGAAAAGGGATTGATTAGTAATGAATAAAGAACAAACTCCAGATACCATTGTCCGGTTTGAAGGGGTGTCTCTGTCCTACGGGAAGAGCCAGATTTTAAAGGATATTTCCCTGGAAGTTCCCCGAGGGCAGTGCTTGACCATTATTGGAAGCTCTGGCTGCGGTAAGACTACCATGTTAAAATTGATAAACGGCCTTTTAACGCCGGATACCGGACGGATTTTGGTGGATGGCAAGGATATCGGCCAGACGGATCTTACCGCCCTTCGCCGGGGTATCGGCTATGCCATTCAGAATGTTGGATTGTTTCCTCACATGACGGTAAGACAAAACGTTGCCTATGTGCCTTCTCTGTCAAAACAATGGGATAAAGAGACGGAGCGGCGCCGGGTGGCAGAGCTTTTAAAAATTGTCGGATTGGATGAGACAATGGCAGGACGATATCCTTCTGAGTTGTCCGGCGGCCAGAAGCAGCGGGTGGGAATTGCCAGGGCATTAGCCGCAAAGCCATCCCTGATGTTGATGGACGAGCCTTTTGGCGCTGTGGATAATATTACCCGAAAAGGGCTCCAAAAGGAGTTAAAGCGCCTTCACAGAGAACTGGGGCTCACGATTCTGTTTGTTACTCACGATATTCGGGAAGCTATGGCGCTTGGGGATCGCATTCTGATTATGGAGGCGGGGAAAATCCTCCGCTTAGATACTCCGGAAGCGGTAAAAGCAGACCCGGGAAGTGAATTCGTGGCCCGATTATTGGAAGAAAATTAAAGGCAAAAGATTGTAAACCGCTGCACATAAGGGTTCTCCTGGCAGCGGTTTTTTTTTGCTTTGTTGTTTCTGAGAAAAAGTATTAAGTTTCTGGTAAAGATTCTTTAGGAAAAAAGTAACAACATCGAAAGAAAAGGGTGCTATACTGGATTGGACAGGGGGGAAAAGAAAAATATGACAGCAATTTACGGAGCGGCTCACTTTTTGGTGGATTTTGCCTGTGCCTATCTGATGTTTTCGGGGATTTACAAGGCGGAGAATTGGTATCTCTGTCTGCTTTTATACAATTTTTGCGCCTTTGCTATACAGATGCCTATGGGTGCTTTTGCGGATTGGAGAGACCGTAATAGCCTTTTGGCAGTGTGCGGGTGCGTGTTGACGGCAGCGGCCTATGTGCCGGGAGTTGCCTTGATACATTGGGAATGGAATGAAATTGCGGCCGGACAAGGAATTGCCTTGGCAGCGGCAGTGACGGCCGGTCTTGGAAACGGTCTGTTTCACGTAGGAGGCGGCTTAGATACTTTAAACAAAAGCGAAAGATTTTCCGGTCTTTTGGGAATATTTGTAGCACCTGGCGCACTGGGGATATTTTTTGGAACCGCCATGGGAAAGGGCGCGGAAAAACCTGATATGTGGCCTTCTTTCCTTCTCTTTCTGGCGGCTTTTTGTATTGCAGAGAGAGCAAAGAAAAAGGAGATTTGGCGCTGCTCCGGTAATGCTTCTGTCTTTTATCACAACATAAGGGAAAAAGGGGCGGGGACGGCAGTGATTTGCTTGTTCCTGGTGGTGGTTCTCCGATCTTATTTGGGAATGATTCAGAACTTTCCCTGGAAAGATAATTTGGGAGCAGGGATGATTTTGGTAAGCGCCACTGCCATGGGAAAGGTGGCAGGGGGATTCCTTGCAGATATAGCAGGAATGAAAAAGACGGCTTTTGGGTCAGTTTTTGCTGCGGGAGTCCTGTATATGTTTTCCGACTATCCTGTTGCCGGAATTCTGGCAGTATTTTTCTGGAACATGACTATGCCGCTTACTTTGTGGGCAGTGGCCAGGGTGCTTCCCGGAGCCAAAGGATTTTCTTTTGGCCTTCTGACGTTTGCTTTGTTTCTGGGCTTTTGCCCGTCTTACCTGCATGCGGAAGCCCTTACCGAATTATTTCAGAGTCAGGAACTGGGCCTGGGGATTCTCTGCGGAATTTCCCTAGTACTTTTACAGGGAGGGATGTATTGTGCCGGAAAGCGCATGGATAGGAACATGGATATTTGCAGCGATGGCAGTGTCCCTGGGACTTACCCTGATTATTGAGCTGGCATTTGCCTTTTTCTGGCGTCTTCAGAATCCCAGAGAGTTTTTGCTGGTAGCGGCAGTAAACCTGCTTACCAATCCGGCCGTAGTGGCTGGGTACTACCTGGCCCGCTGGCTGATTCTGGGAAATTTCTTGGGAATACCGGGGATGAAAAGGCTCTGGATATTAAAAGGAATAAAGATTTTTCTGGAAGCTGCCGCCATAAGCACGGAGGCGGTTTGCTACCGCTTGGCCAGCCGGGATATTCGTCGCCCATGGTTGTTTTCCCTGCTGGCCAACAGTCTTTCTTACTTTATAGGAAAGCAGATTGTTTAAAATAGACAAGGAGGAGAAGTTTATGAAACGAGTATCTTTGACGGCACGCATACTGCCTGCCTTATGGAGGTCCGGAAGGAAGACCGCCGCCTGTTTGTTTTTTGCCGCTGTTCTGGTATCGGGCACCGGGACGGCCCGTGCGGATGTGATTTGGGAACCGAATGATCCCTTTTACACTGCAAAATATATGGAAGAGATAAGCCGGGATGAATTTGTTCTGAATAACCGGAATTATTTTACCAACGGGAAATTGGGCTATATTTACGTTACAGACGATCCGGAGAAAGAGACCATTGCAGATGCCCTGGAAAATGGCATTCGGGTTTTTGTGTCCTTCACCTATGTAAACAGCGAAGGGGAAGAATGGGGAGTGATCCAGTATGAACAAGGGGAGGACGGACAGATTATCCCCAGCTATCGGTATGCAGAGGATGGAAGTGTAAAGACAGGCTGGATCCGCATGGAAGAGCTGTCCTTAATTTATGACAGCGAAGAATTTAAAAAGGATCATGAAGAGGAGATTAAGGTCAATGACAGAACAGCTGAGATTCGGCTGAAACCTGGGGAAGAGCTGCAATATTGGAGTTATCCTGGCTCCGGAAACATTATCGGAAGTACACCTGACACAGACAAACTTACCATTGAACAGGTTTACACCGATGAGGACGGAGAACAGTGGGGCTATGTGAACTATTATTATGGGATTAGGGATGTTTGGGTCTGTATTACTCATCCGTCGGCGGTGGATTTGCCGGTGCGGGCTCCTTCTCCGCAGGAACAGGTAGCCCCGGCAAAAATTCCTGAAAATCTGCCGGAAACCATGGATGATGCGTTAGGGGAACAACATGCGGGAAAAGAAGGAACAACCAGGCCTAGGACCAGTACTGCTGCTGTCTTAATGACTGTAATCGGTCTGGTTGCTCTGGCAGCGGCATCCAGCGCTGGAATTATTGCGCTTATCTGCAAGAAAAAGAAGGAGGAGGCGGATGAAAAATTATAAGGCTGTCCGCTTACAGACGGGCGATGCCTTCTTCCACTGCAGTATCCGCCACAGCTTTGGCCACCACATCCGCCACAGATTTGTCCAGAGCTGAGGGAATAATATTTTCTGCATTTAAAGCATGATCCGGGATCATAGAAGCAATGGCGTAAGCTGCCCGCTGTTTCATGGATTCTGTAATTTCCCTGGCGCGGACGGACAGGGCACCTTTAAAAATACCCGGAAATACCAGGACATTGTTGATTTGGTTGGGATAATCGGATCTGCCGGTACCTATGACTGCGGCTCCCCCTTCTTTCGCCTCTTCCGGCATGATTTCCGGGGTGGGATTTGCCATGGCAAATACAATCCCCTGATTCATGGAAGCTACCATTTCTTTGGTGACCAGGCCGGGGCGGGACACGCCTATAAATGCGTCGGCTCCTTTCAGAGCATCAGCTAGCAGGCCATGTTCTTTATTTAAATTACTGATGTGAGAGATTTCTTCCTGGCCGGGATTTAACCCTTCATCACCTTCACGGATAATACCGTTAATATCACACATAATAATGTTGCCAAAGCCCATAGAAATCAGAAGCTTGCCAATAGCGATTCCGGCAGCTCCGGCGCCATTAATGACAATGCGAAGCTTACCCATTTTTTTTCCGGTAACCTTTATGGCATTGATCATGGCAGCGGCTACCACAATGGCGGTGCCGTGTTGGTCATCATGGAATACCGGAATATCACAGATATCCTTTAACCGGCGCTCAATCTCGAAACACCGGGGAGCCGCAATGTCTTCCAGATTAATTCCTCCGAAGCTTTTGGAAATCAGAGAGACAGTCTGGACGATGATGTCGGTATCTTTGGAATCAATGCAGATGGGAAAGGCATCTACATTGCCAAATTCTTTAAATAAGGCACATTTCCCCTCCATGACCGGCATACCGGCGGCAGGGCCGATATCGCCAAGGCCCAGCACCGCAGTTCCGTCGGTGATAACCGCCACCAAGTTAGAACGGCGGGTCAACTGAAAAGATTTTTCATAGTCCGCGGCAATCTGCCGGCAGGGCTCCGCTACACCGGGGGTATAGACCAGGGAAAGTTCTTCTCTGGTGGTAATGTGCTTGCGGGAAACTACTTCAATTTTTCCTTTTAGATCATAGTGGAGCTGTAATGCAGCTTCATTTATATTCATTGCGAAATCCTCCTTATACAACATCACGCCCGCTTAGGGGCTGTTTTACTACACCATATTTTCCGGCTGAAATACCTCATCAAACCGCTCCGGCGTCAAAAATCCCAGAGATACACAGGCCTCCTTTAACGAAATGTTTTCCCTAAATGCTTTTTTGGCGGTTTTTGCTGCATTGTCATAGCCAATATGGGGATTTAAACAGGTTACCAGCATAAGGGAGCGGTGCAGGTTTTCATCCATTTTCTCCCGATTAGCCTTAATGCCGGATACGCAGTGCTTATCAAAGGATAAAATGGAATCTGTTAAAAGCCTTACGGACTGAAGAAAATTATAAATGCACACAGGCATATATACATTCAGCTCAAAATTCCCCTGGGAAGCCGCCATACCTACAGCCACATCATTGGCCATAACCTGAACCGCAACCATGGTGACGGCTTCGCATTGGGTAGGGTTTACTTTGCCCGGCATGATAGAACTGCCCGGCTCATTTTCCGGAATAGCAATTTCTCCCAGGCCGCACCGGGGGCCGCTGGCCAGCCAGCGGATGTCATTTGCAATTTTCATCAGATTTGCCGCCAGAGCTTTTAAGGCCCCATGGGCGAACACCAAATCGTCCTTGCTGGTAAGTGCGTGGAACTTATTAGAGGCGGTGACGAAATTTAAGCCGGTTAACTCTGCTACAGCTGCTGCCGCCTCCTTATCAAAGCCTTCCGGGGCGTTTAAACCAGTGCCTACGGCAGTTCCACCAAGAGCCAGCTCTTGCACGCCTTTCAGGCTGTCTGCCAGCATGGCCTCAGTCTTTTCCAGCATATTTCTCCAACCGCTGATCTCCTGAGAAAAGGCGATAGGGGTAGCATCCTGCAGGTGGGTACGGCCGGTTTTAATAATCCCGGCATATTCCGCTTCCAGCCTCTGAAAAGTATGAATAAGCGCATCTATAGCCGGAATAAGCCGGCTTTGAATTTCTATTACTGCTGCAATATGCATGGCAGTGGGAAACGTGTCATTGGAACTTTGGGACATATTTACGTGATCGTTGGGATGGAGAAGCTTTTCTCCGGCAATCTCATTGCCCCGGCCGGCAATTACCTCATTTACATTCATATTAGATTGGGTGCCGCTGCCGGTCTGCCATACGGACAGGGGGAAATGCCGATTCAGCCGCCCGTTTAATATCTCATCGCAGACCTGGGAAATAAGATCCAGCCGCCGTTTATCCAACCGCCCCAAGCGGTGATTGGCTATGGCGGCGGCCTTTTTTAAAATAGCGAAGGCCCGAATCACTTCCATAGGGATTTTTTCAGTTCCAATCTTAAAATTTTCAAAGCTCCGTTCCGTCTGGGCGCCCCAGTAAACATCTGACGGGACTTTTATCTCGCCCATAGAATCGGATTCTATGCGGTATTCCATAATCTTTCCTCCAAAAGGTAATAATTAAAAAGATTTTGACCCTGGTATCATGATAACGAAAAAAAGATAGAAAGTAAATAGATTTTTCCCTTGACAGAAAAAGTTTGGATAGATATAATAGTGAGGCGTGCATCAGAACGTGAATTTTTGGTGTGCCAAAAAGCTGACATACAGCAACCGCAGTCAATATCATAGGAGGTGAAGAGAATGCCCACATTTAACCAGTTAGTAAGAAAGGGAAGACAGACCAGCGTAAAGAAGTCCACCGCTCCGGCTCTTCAGAGAGGATATAATTCCTTACAGAAGAGATCTACCAATGTTTCTGCTCCTCAGAAGAGAGGCGTGTGTACTGCAGTTAAGACTGCAACCCCTAAGAAGCCCAACTCTGCATTGAGAAAGATCGCCAGAGTACGTCTTTCCAACGGTATCGAGGTAACAAGCTACATTCCTGGCGAGGGTCATAACTTACAGGAACATAGCGTTGTTCTGATCCGCGGCGGCCGTGTTAAAGACCTTCCCGGTACCAGATATCATATTATCAGAGGTACCCTGGATACCGCAGGCGTAGCCAACAGAAAGCAGGCCCGCTCCAAGTATGGCGCAAAGAGACCAAAAGACAAAAAGTAATTAGTTGCCGCAGTATTTGATTTGTAGGATAATGCCGGATTGATGATATTGAACCTGTAGGTTGCAGGAGATAGATATTACCTGCTGTGAAGGGTTCACAGCAGACCCGCGCATGAACGTGCCCACTGTAGCGGTTCTTTAAGGAACTGCACGAAGCGTACGAGTACCGAAGATCTAATGAAAGGCTGTCAGATTACGGCAGCAGTATTAAGGAGGGAAGTAACGTGCCACGTAAAGGACATACTCAGAAAAGAGACGTACTGGCAGACCCGATCTACAACAATAAGGTTGTAACTAAGCTGATCAATAACATTATGTTAGACGGCAAAAAGGGTGTTGCCCAGAAGATCGTATACGGCGCATTTGAACGTGTTGCAGAAAAGACCGGAAAAGACGCTGTAGAAGTATTTGAAGAAGCAATGAACAACATTATGCCTGTACTGGAAGTTAAGGCAAAACGTATCGGCGGCGCTACCTATCAGGTGCCCATCGAGGTTAAGCCTGAGAGAAGGCAGGCGCTGGCGCTCCGCTGGATCACCATGTTCTCCCGCAAGAGAGGCGAGAAGACCCAGGAAGAGAGACTGGCAAACGAGATTATGGATGCGGCAAACAACACCGGCGCATCTGTAAAGAGAAAAGAAGACATGCACAAGATGGCAGAGGCAAACAAGGCATTTGCTCACTATCGTTTCTAATCATCACAGGAGGAAAAGACCTTGGCTGGAAGAGAATATCCATTGGACAGAACCAGGAATATCGGAATCATGGCTCATATTGATGCGGGTAAAACCACATTGACCGAGCGTATTCTGTATTATACTGGCGTAAACTACAAGATTGGTAACACTCACGAAGGCAACGCCACCATGGACTGGATGGAGCAGGAGCAGGAAAGAGGTATTACCATTACTTCCGCTGCTACCACCTGTCACTGGACTCTGGAAGAGAACTGCAAACCGAAGCCCGGCGCTCTGGAACATCGCATCAACATTATTGATACTCCAGGACACGTTGATTTTACGGTAGAGGTAGAGCGTTCCTTACGTGTATTGGACGGCGCTGTAGGCGTCTTCTGTGCAAAGGGCGGTGTAGAGCCCCAGTCTGAAAACGTATGGCGTCAGGCTGATACCTACAACGTACCCAGAATGGCATTCATCAATAAGATGGATATCCTGGGGGCGGATTTCTACGGAGCAGTAGAGCAGATTCGTACCAGATTAGGTAAGAATGCAATCTGCCTGCAGCTTCCCATCGGCAAGGAAGATGAATTTAAGGGAATCATTGACCTGTTTGAGATGAAGGCTTATATTTACAACGACGATAAAGGCGACGACATCACCATTACTGATATTCCTGAGGATATGCAGGATGATGCGGAGCTGTATCGCAGCGAGCTTGTTGAGAAGATCTGCGAGTTGGACGACGATTTGACTATGATGTATCTGGAGGGTGAAGAGCCCTCGGTTGAGGAGCTAAAACGAGTATTAAGAAAAGCTACCTGCGAATGCGCTGCCATTCCGGTTTGCTGCGGTTCCGCTTATAGAAACCGCGGTGTACAAAAGCTCTTGGATGCGGTTTTGGAATTTATGCCTGCTCCTACTGACATCCCTGCCATTAAGGGTACCGATCTGGATGGAAACGAGATTGAGAGACACTCCTCTGACGATGAGCCATTCTCCGCTTTGGTATTTAAGATCATGACGGATCCTTTTGTTGGTAAACTGGCTTACTTCCGCGTATATTCCGGTACTATGAACTCCGGTTCTTACGTATTGAATGCAACCAAAGGCAAGAAGGAGCGTGTTGGGCGTATCCTTCAGATGCACGCCAACAAGAGACAGGAGCTGGATAAGGTTTACTCCGGCGATATCGCCGCAGCTATCGGCTTTAAATTCAGCGGCACCGGCGATACCATCTGTGATGAGCAGCACCCGGTAATTCTGGAGTCTATGGAGTTCCCGGAGCCGGTTATTGATATTGCTATCGAGCCTAAGACCAAGGCTGGCCAGCAGAAGATGGGAGAAGCTTTGGCAAAGCTTGCTGAAGAAGATCCCACATTCCGTGCAAAAACTAATCAGGAGACCGGACAAACGATTATTTCCGGTATGGGAGAGCTTCATCTGGAGATTATCGTAGACCGTCTGCTCCGCGAGTTTAATGTAGAAGCGAATGTGGGTGCTCCTCAGGTAGCCTACAAAGAAACCTTTACCAAGACTGTTGACCAAGAGTACAAGTATGCCAAGCAGTCCGGCGGCCGCGGTCAGTATGGACATTGTAAAGTTAGATTCTCACCTATGGATGCAAATGCAGAAGAATTGTTTAAGTTTGAATCCAGCGTTGTGGGTGGCTCCATTCCTAAGGAATATATCCCGGCAATCGGAGAAGGTATTGAAGAGGCAGCTAAGAGCGGTATCTTAGGCGGTTTCCCCGTACTGGGTGTACACGCTAATGTATATGACGGTTCTTATCATGAAGTTGACTCTTCTGAGATGGCATTCCATATTGCCGGTTCTATGGCATTTAAGGAAGCTATGAAGAAGGCCAATCCGGTTCTGCTGGAGCCGATTATGAAGGTAGAAGTAACTATGCCGGAAGAGTATATGGGCGACGTTATCGGTGATATTAATTCCCGGCGCGGCCGTATTGAGGGTATGGATGATGTAGGAGGCGGAAAGATCATCAGAGCATTCGTTCCGCTGTCAGAGATGTTTGGCTACTCCACTGACCTGCGTTCCAGAACACAGGGACGCGGCAATTACTCCATGTTCTTTGACAAGTACGAGCAGGTACCAAAGAGCGTACAGGAGAAAGTGCTGGCCGAAAAGAACGGCAAATAGCAACCTATCTGTTTATCCCAGCCGTGGGGTAAATACCTGCGGCTGATTTGAAAACAAGTGCCTGTCAAAAGGGCACAATAGGCTTGAAAATTTACTAAAAATAGAATATAATGATTTCAGCCTATGCTTGTAAAAACTAAGACAGCCCTAAAGGGCGCAAATTAAGGAGGACGTTATAAAATGGCAAAAGCTAAGTTTGAAAGAAGCAAACCGCATTGTAACATTGGTACCATTGGCCACGTTGACCATGGTAAAACCACTTTAACCGCTGCTATTACCAAAACTTTACATGAGAGATTAGGTACCGGTGAGGCCGTTGCATTCGAGAATATCGATAAGGCTCCCGAGGAGAGAGAGCGTGGTATCACCATTTCTACCGCACACGTTGAGTATGAGACCAGCAAGAGACACTATGCACACGTTGACTGCCCAGGCCATGCTGACTATGTAAAGAACATGATTACCGGTGCTGCTCAGATGGACGGCGCTATCCTGGTTGTTGCTGCTACCGATGGTGTTATGGCTCAGACCAGAGAGCACATCCTGCTTTCCCGTCAGGTAGGCGTACCCTACATCGTAGTATTCATGAACAAGTGCGATATGGTTGATGATCCCGAGCTGCTTGAGTTAGTAGAGATGGAGATTCGTGAACTGTTAGACGAGTACGAGTTCCCAGGCGATGATACTCCTGTAATTCAGGGCTCCGCTCTGAAGGCACTTGAGGATCCCAGCTCTGAGTGGGGTGACAAGGTTCTTGAATTAATGGACGCTGTTGACAGCTACGTTCCGGATCCGGTTCGTGAGAATGACAAGCCCTTCCTGATGCCTGTTGAGGACGTATTCTCTATTACCGGTCGTGGTACTGTTGCTACCGGTAGAGTAGAGCGCGGTACTCTGCATGTATCTGATGAAGTTGAGATCGTTGGTATCAGCGAAGAGAGCCGTAAGGTTGTTGTTACCGGTATTGAGATGTTCCGTAAGCTGTTAGACGAGGCTCAGGCTGGTGATAATATCGGCGCTCTGCTTCGTGGTGTTCAGAGAAACGAGATCGAGCGTGGACAGTGTCTGGTTAAGCCCGGCTCTGTAAAGTGCCACAAGAAGTTTACCGCTCAGGTATACGTTCTGACTAAGGACGAGGGTGGCCGTCATACTCCTTTCTTTAACAACTATCGTCCTCAGTTCTACTTCAGAACCACTGACGTTACCGGCGTTTGCGAGTTACCTGAAGGCACCGAGATGTGTATGCCTGGCGATAACGTAGAGATGACCGTAGAGCTGATTCATCCTGTAGCTATGGAGCAGGGTCTTCGTTTCGCTATCCGTGAGGGTGGTAGAACCGTTGGCTCCGGTAGAGTTGTTTCTATCATTGAGTAATTATAATTTATTTAGTAAAATCAAGGCTTTCGGGGATTTCTCCGAAAGCCTTTTTTCGCTTTATAGGAAAGATCGTCTGAGGCGTTCTCTTGAATTGAAAAGGCCCGCACGGAGGCGGGCACAAAAACTGGACGACACTATTTAGAAGATATAAAAACCTTCTACACCAGCTTCGTCGGCGAATAAGTCATCTTCATTCAAGAAGTAATCCATATCCAGAAGTTCATCCTCCTTCCAGAGGATCATAACCAAAAGAGGACAGAATAGCAGTTCTCCATTGATTGAAGCTGCGATAAATGTGATGCTTGCTCTTTGAAATAGCACGATGAAGCTTGGAATCCATCTTACGGTGGCGGGCGTAAAGGCCGCCATACCGGATCATTTTGAAATGTTTTTCTGGTATATGTCGGATCAGCCGCCGAATGAATTCTAAGGCAGGAATCGTTTCTTCTATGTACTGCTCATCTTCATGCCTGTTGTAATGGAAGGTAACCATTTCGCCATCGTATTTATTGATACGGGAAGTGGCAATAACAGGACGGCCAAGATAGCGCCCGATATATTTCACAACGACCTTGGGATCGCAGAGGTTTGGTTTTGCATAAACATAAAATCCTTGTTTGTGTTCCCTGTAACATTTCGCTTTCACTTTTTTGAAAGAAGGACCGATTTTTGACTCCATTTCATTAAGCAGGGCAGTGCGGAAAGCATTATGTAAATAAGTGTAATTCAAGTGTTTGACAGGACGCCAAAAACCATCATTGCTGTATCCGCCTTCTGATATGAGACAGTGGATATGAGGATTCCATTTCAGGTCTCTGCCAAAAGTATGCAAAACCAAAATGAAACCGGGCGTAAAGTTTTTGGATTTATTCAGGTTGTAGAACATACGGGAGATCACGCTGTTTGCAGAGTGAAAGAGACAATCGAGCAGAGAACGGTCATTGAGAAAGAACTCACGAAGGTTTTCATCAATAGTGAAAACGCAATGGCGGTGGGTGACATTCACCAGTTTAAAAGACATACTGGTAGTGCGTTCCATGGAGTATTTGTTGCCGCAGGTGGGACAGAAGCGGCTGTGACAGCGGAAGGGAACAAACTTAAGTTTGCCACAGTTGGGGCAGCTGTACATGGCACCACCGAAGGATGGATCACCGCAGTTGATCATCTTATTGATATTTTCCATCTCAGTATCTCTGGGATGAAGAGTATATTTAATTTCTTCATAATAGTCGGTAAAGATTCTTTGTAAGATATTCATGAACCTATTATGCAAGAAAAAGTAACAAAAAGAAACCCCTATCCCCTCAAGATTGAGGGAGGGCACTGAAAAAGTAGATAATACCGTCTGTATTTGATATAATGTGTATATTAAATATAGGCGGTGTTTTTATGATTGAACAACAACAGAGATTGGTGTTAAGTCCATATATGG
>JAETNT010000059.1 GCA_021772025.1 Enterocloster bolteae
TATGGTAGTCAAACAAACATTGTAGTATAATTGCACAAAACACTGTTTGAGAGTAGTGTAATTTCATATGGTAGTCAAACAATAAAAAGCAGGTTGTCCACCAGCATAAGGTTTGAGAGTAGTGTAATTTCATATGGTAGTCAAACAGTTATGAGTAATATTTGCGATACATTTAAGTTTGAGAGTAGTGTAATTTCATATGGTAGTCAAACTGGTATTTACTTTGGAACATTTACGCGCAGGTTTGAGAGTAGTGTAATTTCATATGGTAGTCAAACTAATGTTTCGTCAATGTACAAGGATTCTTTGTTTGAGAGTAGTGTAATTTCATATGGTAGTCAAACCTAAACATTTACGCTTTTCCTCAAAAAGTTGTTTGAGAGTAGTGTAATTTCATATGGTAGTCAAACTGTATTGCTTTATATGGGTTTGCTCCAAAAGTTTGAGAGTAGTGTAATTTCATATGGTAGTCAAACTGGGCCGTGAGCGTGATAAACTCGCCAATGGTTTGAGAGTAGTGTAATTTCATATGGTAGTCAAACTAGATGGTAAGCTGGTAAAGGTAACAAGCGTTTGAGAGTAGTGTAATTTCATATGGTAGTCAAACGTGTGGGAGCTTTGATTGAAGAGCTTATTCGTTTGAGAGTAGTGTAATTTCATATGGTAGTCAAACCGCTATCCAATTCCAGAGGATGAGGAAACAGTTTGAGAGTAGTGTAATTTCATATGGTAGTCAAACATTTTTCTTTTAATGAAGTTGTAACAGATGGTTTGAGAGTAGTGTAATTTCATATGGTAGTCAAACATTTTTCTTTTAATGAAGTTGTAACAGATGGTTTGAGAGTAGTGTAATTTCATATGGTAGTCAAACTGCATGTGATATGCAGTATATCATCCGTATGTTTGAGAGTAGTGTAATTTCATATGGTAGTCAAACCCTTGCAGTCTGATAAGTATGTCGCGATACGTTTGAGAGTAGTGTAATTTCATATGGTAGTCAAACAGCTGTTTGGGTCTACAAATTTTACACGCCGTTTGAGAGTAGTGTAATTTCATATGGTAGTCAAACTCACTATCAAAGCAGGCCATTTCCCGGATAGTTTGAGAGTAGTGTAATTTCATATGGTAGTCAAACCTTGCAATTGTTCTACTGTTAGTGCCTTGCGTTTGAGAGTAGTGTAATTTCATATGGTAGTCTGATAAAATGTACTCCCCTTCACTATTATCGGTGAAGGGGAGATTTCTGTCTAGCATTATATTGCTCAGAACACCAGCTGCACCAGAAGCATGTAACAGATTGTGCCGCCGGCAATGGAGAGAAGCATTTGCCGCTTCCAGCAGTGCAGAATGATGACCAGTGCGATGGAGATAGCTTCAGGAATGCCGTGGCTGCCGGTAAGTAATTGGACATCCTTGAGACTGTAAATGACAAGCAGGCCGAACACAGCAGCGGGCAATGCCTTGCCCAAATATTGCACAAAGGCCGGTGTGGTTTTACCTGCGGGAAACAGCAGGAATGGTAAAAATCGTGTTGTCATGGTCCCTAATACCACTGCCGCTATGGTAAGGATTTGTTGGGTGAGAGTCATGGTCATTGTGGGTCACTGCCTTTCTCTAATGGTTTGTGTAAAAGGGTAAGCGCGACAAAAATGGCGATCATGGAAGGAAGAATGAAGCCATCTGCGCCAAAATATAAAAGACAGAGCAGGGACAGCGCCAGACCTAAAATACCGCTGGTGTGGTTTGTATCCTTAAGCCACTGCTCCAGAAAGATGACAATAAACATGGCTGGCAGCACAAAATCCAGTCCTTCTGTATTGAAGGGAATCATAGCGCCGAAGATACCTCCTAGGGTCGAGCCTAGCACCCAGTAACAGTGGTTCAACAGCGTGACAAAAAACATAAACCAGCCTTGGTCGACACTGGCGGGAATGGCAGTGGTGTAGTTTATGGAAAAGCTTTCGTCACACATATCGAAGATGAGATAAAACTTTTTCCAACCGGTATGTTTATACTTGTCCAGCATAGAGATGCCGTAAAAAAGATGTCGGGCGTTGATCATGAGAGTCAGAGCAAGGGCCTGCAGCGGATGGAACGCTCCCAACAGCAGATTGGCGGCGACAAACTCCACAGAGCCAGCAAAAATGGTGAGACTCATGAGCATGGGATACCAAAAGCTGAATCCTGCTGCACGCATATAGATGCCATAGGTGAGACCTAAAAAGATAAAGCTGGTCAGAATGGGAATGGTGTATGGAAATGCGGCATGAAAAGCGCGTCCGATAGTTCCTTGCTGAGATGGGTGTGTTGTCATGGCAGTCAGCTCCTTTTCTATAGATGGTGTATAAGTAGTTGTGATTCTATCATTTCCGACAAATAAATTCAATATTTGCAGGAGAAATATGCAAAATATAAATATAAATTAAAGGAATCGTCATTCCATCCACATTTTTTTGTCCAGTGTGCGGTACTGAATGGCTTCTGCCAAATGAGCCAGATGAATGTTTTCGCTGCCGGCCAAATCAGCGATGGTGCGGGAAACTTTTAAGATGCGGCTGTGGGCTCTGGCGCTGAGACCCAGCTTTTGAAAGGCCTGCTCCAAAAACTGATTGCTCTTTTTGTCCAGTTGACAGAACTGCTGGATCTGCCCAGGCGTCATGGCGCCGTTGTGAATGGTGCCTGAGCCGGCAAAACGCAGCGCTTGTATTTGGCGGGCGGCCAGGACTCTGCGGCGGATAGTGGCAGAATCTTCCTCTGGCTGTTCGCGGTGGAGCTCCTGAAAGGTGACGGGTACCACCTCTAGCTGTAAATCAAAGCGGTCCAGTAAGGGGCCGGAAATCTTGCTGCGGTATTTTTGCAGCTGACTGGGCGTGCAGGTACATTGACGGTGGGGATCATTATAGTACCCGCAGGGACAGGGATTCATGGAGGATGCTAAAAGAAAACGGCAGGGAAAGGTAATCTGCGCCTGTACCCGCGACACGGTTACCTGACCGTCCTCTAGGGGCTGCCGCAGAGCTTCCAACACTTCCCGGCGATATTCGGGAAACTCGTCCAAAAAGAGCACGCCGTGATGAGACAAGGATACCTCGCCGGGATGGGGAATCCGTCCACCGCCGATGATGCTGGCGGTGGAGGCGCTGTGATGGGGCGCTCGAAAGGGCCGCTCTAAGATCAGGGGTTGATTGGGCGGCAGGAGGCCGGCGATGCTGTATATTTTACTGAGTGACAGGCACTCCGCAAAGCTTAAAGGTGGGAGAATGCCCGGCAGGGCTTGGGACAGCATGGTTTTGCCAGAGCCGGGAGAGCCTACCATGAGAATATTGTGATTGCCTGCTGCTGCAATTTCCAAAGCCCGTTTGGCTTCGGACTGGCCTTTAATCTGGGCGAAATCGTGGAGACTCTGGGCAGGCGTCAGCTGGGAAAAATCAGGTGGTTGGGCGGTGATTGGCTGCAGGGATTGGGGATTTTCCAAAAAGTGGACCACTTCCCGCAGCTGATGAAATCCATAGGTGACAGTGCCGCCGATGGCGCTTTCCTCCCCATTGGCAGCAGGTACTAATAAGGTGTAGTCAGTATGACAATATTCCAGCGAGATGGGCAGAACGCCCTTTACCGGGCGCAGCGAGCCGTCTAGACCTAATTCTCCCAAAAATAGATACTGTTCCAGATTACTACAATGCAGCTGTTCGGTAGCAGCTAAAATGGCAATAGCAATGGCCAAATCAAAGCTGGGGCCTTCCTTACGCAGATAGGCGGGCGCTAAATTTACAACAATGCGGCGGGGCGGAAAAGCGTAGCCAGCATTTTTGATGGCGGTGCGCACGCGCTCCTTGCTCTCCTTGACTGCTGTATCCGGCAGTCCGACGATATCCCACGCCGGCATCCCCGATGCGGCATCCACCTCAATCTCTACCAAATAAACGGATAATCCTAACAGTGCGGTACTTTTTAGTTGGGCTAACATAATAAAACCTCCATGCGACGCGATTTTTATTAGAATACCATATATTGGAAATAATTTCAATGTATTGCTGGAATTTTTTGAAAAACGTATCGCAAAAAAACAGGACATGCTATAATAGTGCATAAAGTGAGTATTTATGACAGAGGAGGGGATGCTTTTGACGGTACAATTTATTCTCGGTCCGGCGGGCAGCGGAAAAAGCAGCTACGTCATGGGCACAGTGGCAGATACATTGCGGAAACAGCCGCGAAAAAAAATCATTCTTATGGTACCGGAGCAGGGAACCTTTACTTATCAGTATGAGCTCATCAACGCCTACGGTCTGTCCGGCGTGTTGACCTTGGAGATTCTCAGCTTTCAGCGTTTGGCGCGCACGGTGATGCAGCAGACTGGCGGCCTGGCTTATCAGCACTTGGACGATTTGGGAAAGCTTTTGATTTTGCGGCGATTATTACAGGAGCACCAGGAACAGTATGAATTTCTGAACAGCTCGGTGGACCGCTCTGGATATTTAATGAAAATTGGGCAGATGCTGCAGGAGCTGAAGCGCTATCAAATCAGCAGTGAACAGTTGGAGCGCACCGTTGCCCAGTGCCAGCTTCCCAAGACAACCTTTGCCTGTAAGCTGGAGGAGCTGTCCCGACTTTATTTGCAATATGAAGCGTTTTTGGTCCAGGATTATCTGGACAGTGAGGATGTGCTGGAGCTTCTTCTGAAAAGACTGGAGGAACGGGAGCTTTTTAGGGACGTAGAGTTTTGGGTGGACGAGTTTTATGATTTTACGCCCCAGGAGTATGCCATATTGGGCGCTTTGATGCAGCAGACCGATGTGCATATCGTGTTGCCTGCGGATCCAGAGCATGCAGAACTGGGCAGACAAACGGCCTTTTACAGCACAGGGAAAACCCTAGCACGGCTGAGGCAGATGGCGGCAGAGCGAAATGTAGAGCAGCGGGAGGATCGGTGCATGCGACCGGTGCGCTGGCAACAGGCTGCTGATTTGGCATTTTTGGAGCAGCATTATTTTTCCATCGGGAATACCCTATGGCAGGAAAAACCAGAGCATTTGCGGCTTCTCTGTGGACAAAACCGGATGTCAGAAGTGGACGCTGCGGCCAGATTGATTCGCCAGCTTTGCCGCGAACAGGGTTATCGTTATGGGGAGATTGGCATTTTTACGCGGGGAGATCAATATGAACTTTTGCTGGAAACGGTGCTGACGGACTATGAGATTCCCTATTTTGTGGACCACAAGGAAGCGATGCGTCAACATCCGCTGACAGAGCTGATTTTGGCAGCTTTTGATATTTTGAAGAACAATTGGTCCTATCAGGGGATGTTCCGCTTTCTGAAAACAGCACTGCTACCCTATGGGCAGCAGGAGCTGGATCTCTTGGAAAACTATGTGCTGCAGTATGGTATTCGCGGCAGCGCCTGGTATCGGGAAGAGGACTGGCAGTACGGCAATGGGAATGGCGAACTGCTGGAGCAGCTCAACGCTTTGCGCAGACAGATTGCCGGACCGCTACGCAGGTTCCAGCTTGCGTTGGCCCAGCCCCAACCGGCGGATGGGTTCATACAAGCTATCTATACGCTGCTGGATGAATACGTGGTACCCCAGCAGTTGTCCCGGCTTTGCCAGGAGGCCAATGATCATGGCCTTTTGGAAAGTATTCAGCTGCATCAACAGATATGGGATCATGTGATTCAGATTTTTGACCAGATGAGTCAGTTATTGCAGGATACGCTGCTGACTGCCGGGGAGTTTGCCGTGATTTTGCAGAGCGCCTTTGACAATTTGGACTTGGGACTCTTGCCCAACAGTCTGGATCAGGTGCTCATCGGCGCTTTAGCGCACTCTCGCAGCTGTAAGCTGCAGGTGGCCTTCGTGCTGGGACTGAATGAAGGCGTTTTTCCTGCCAAGGTGACCCAGGACGGCTTTTTCAACGACGGGGAAAAACAGGCGCTGCGGGAGATGGGTATCCAGTTGTCGCCTGACAGCGGCGAGCAGCTTTATGAGGAACAGTTGCTGATTTATCTGGCGCTGACGCGAGCTTCCCAGGAATTGATTCTGAGTTACTCTCTGAGCGATGAGGATGGCAAGGCCCTGCGTCCTTCAGGTATTGTGGAAAGACTGCGCCGGCTGTATCCTCTGTTGCAGGAGGAAGCTGTGCAGTGGCCTCCGGCAGAGGGGCAGGAGGTGCTGCCCTATCTGAATCATTCGGAAAAGGCTATGGGGCTTTTGGGAGCCCATCTGCGCAAACCGGAGAACGAAGAAACGCAGGAGATCTGGGCGGAGCTTTACAATTGGTTTGTTGATCATCCCACGGCGCTGTTTGACAGCGTATGCGACAGCCTGAAGCATGAGGAACAGCTGGCAGCGCGCACGCTGCACAGCACGGAAATTTATGGGGAGCCGCTGCGGCTGAGCGTGTCGGCACTGGAAAAATACCGGCTATGTCCTTATAATTATTTTCTCACCTACGGTCTGCGTCTGAAGGAGCGGCAGTTTTATCAGATGGAAGCTGTAGATGTGGGGCAGTTTTATCATGCGGCTATCGAGCGCTTCAGCAATTATCTGCTGGAGCGGCAGATTAGCTGGCAGGGACTGGACTCTGGGCAGGTAAAGGACATCATGGCTATGATTGTGGAGCAGCTGGCGCCTGAGATGCAGAATGAAATTTTGCTCAGCACAGGGAGATACCGCTATCTGCGCCGCCGTTTGCAAAAGACCTTGGAGCGCTCGGCTCTGATGCTGCTGGAGCACGGGCGGAGAGGGGATTTTGTGCCCATCGCGTTGGAGGCAGATTTTGGGATGGCCCAGAGTAAGCTGCCTGCGTGGAGGCTCACGCTTAAGGATGGTAGCAGTCTCCTTTTGCAGGGGAGAATTGACAGAATTGAGCAGGCAGAGGAGGATGGCATCCATTATCTGCGGGTGATTGATTTCAAGACGGGAAGCCAAGGGCTTCGCCTGACGGATATTTATTATGGCCTGAAAATTCAGTTGTTGAGCTATCTGCAGGTTGCCCTGCAGTATTATGAGCGATTGTTGCCCCAGGGGGAAAGGGTATTACCGGCAGGCGTGCTCTATTATTTCTTCCGCAGCAGTGTCCTCAGTGCCGACGGGCCGTTAAGTGTGGAGAAAGCCAAGGAGCTGCATGACAAAGAGGTGAAAGCCCAGGGATTACTGGTGGCAGATATGAAAGCGCTGAAACTGGCGCAGCGGGATTTGACTACGGGCAGCAGCACGTTGCTGCCGTTATCTCTGCTGAAGGATGCAGCGCCCTATATGGAGGATGCAGAGGCTTTTGCCCAACTGGAGGATCCGCTGGCGCTGTTCGGAAAGCGCAACAATACTGTGGTGACCCGGGAACAGCTGGAATTATTGCTGCAGCATACGAAGCAAATCATTGTCCAGCTGGGTCAGCAGATTCATCAGGGTGATATCGCAGTGCGGCCCTGCCGCATAGGACAGTTTACAGGCTGTCAATATTGTGGATATCAGACTATTTGTCAGATTCAAACGGTGAACGAAAGTGCCTATTGGGAGGAATTGCCGTTGTTGGAGCGGGATGAAATCTGGGCCCGTTTAGAACAGGAGAAGGGGGAGAAAAAAGATGCCGACATGGACGAAAGAACAGCAGCAAGCCATTGAACTGCGGGGAAAAAGCCTGCTGGTGGCTGCGGCAGCAGGTTCGGGAAAGACAGCGGTGCTGGTGGAGCGGATTATTCAGATCATCAGCGATATAGTCCATCCGGTGGACTTGGATAGGCTGCTGGTGGTGACCTTTACCAATGCCGCCGCTGCCGAGATGAAGGAGCGCATCGGCGCGGCGATTCAAAAGCAGCTTTTGGAAAATCCTATGTCAGAGCATTTGTATCGGCAGAGCTTATTGCTTTCCAAAGCGCAGATTACCACTCTACATTCTTTTTGTCTGGATTTGGTGCGGCAGAATTTTTTCCGCCTGGGCTTAGACCCCCAGATGAAAATTGCCGATGAGACGGAAAACCAATTGCTTTTGGGGGAAACGTTGGACGATTTGTTGGAGGAATATTACAGCAGGGAGGAAAGACAGACAGAATTTATCGCTCTGGTGGACTGCTACGGTGGGCGAGAGGATGAACAGCTGCGGGCGGTATTGCTGGAGCTTTATGAGATGTCGCAGAGCATGGCCAGACCGCAGCACTGGCTGAAACAACTGGAGACTACGTCCTTGACGGACTGGTTTGCTTTGGCGGCGCCGGATGTGGCGCGGCAGCTGCGCGGAGCGAAATATTTGCTCATGCAGGCTATTCAGCTGGCTGGCACCGACGAGGGGCTGCAAAAATATTTCTTTCATATCGAGCAGGAGTATAACTGGAGCTGTGAGCTGTTGGCGGCGCTGGCAGAAGGCTGGGATGCGCTGGCGGAGAAGCTCGGGAGCAGAAAATTTGAAAGCTTGCCGCGCACGAAAAAGGGTACCTATGATGAGGAAACCAAAGCACAGGTGGTAAGTTGTCGCGATGGCGCAAAAAAATTGATAGAAGGTTTGAAGGAGGGCTATTTCAGTCGCTCAAGAGAGGAACAGCTCCAAGAGCTAGCTGGTCAGAAATGGGTGTATCGGCTGTTGGTGGAGCTGACGCTGCAGCTTTCAGAGCGTTTTCAACAGAAAAAAGCAGAGAAAGGCATCATGGATTTTCACGATATGGAGCATTTTTGCTTCCAACTGCTGTATGAAGAGACAGCGGAGGGTGTGGAGCTCAGTGAACTGGCGATGGAGTTGAAGCGGCAATATTATGAAGTGATGGTGGACGAATACCAGGATGTGAATGATCTGCAGGAAGCAATTTTGCAGGGCGTGAGCCGGGAAGAAAATCTTTTCATGGTGGGTGATGTCAAGCAGAGTATCTATGGCTTCCGCATGGCTAATCCCCAGCTGTTTTCAGAAAAATATCAGAGCTTTTCCCCTGAGGGACAGGCACAGAAGCAGCGTTTGGATTTGAACCGCAATTTTCGCTGCCGCCGCAATATTGTGGACGGTGTCAATGCTGTATTTGTAGAACTGATGACCGGCGAAAACGGTGATTTGTTATATGACGAGCAGGCGGCGCTGGTGTACGGAGCCGACTATCCCGCTCCCTTAGAGGGGCAGGGGGACATCCCTGAACAAATTCAGCTGCTGGTGCTTACCAAACCTGAGGAAGATGCAGAGGAGGATGCGGAACAGCCTCTTTCTGCCATGGAGGAGGAAGGGCTCCTGCTCTGTCAGCAAATGCAGCACCTGATGCAGGAAAAGGCGCTGGTTTATGACAAACGGATGCAGCAATACCGGAGGGTGACTTGGCGGGACATGGTAGTGCTGCTACGGGCACCCAAGACGGTAGGCGCCGTTTACGCCCGTATTTTAAAAGAGGCGGGCATTCCCGCAGTGGTAGATACAGGTGACGGTTATTTTTCCGCATGGGAAATTCAGATAATCCTGTCTGTGTTGCATATTATTGACAATCCGTTACAGGATTTGCCGCTGTTGGCGGTGCTGAAAGCGCCCTTCTTTCATTTTGATGAGGAAGAATTGGCTCAGCTGCGATTGTTGGCGCCCAGAGGTTATTTTTATCATTGTCTGGAGCAGGGCGCCCAGGAGAGTGAGTCACCGCAGATTGCGCCAGATTTGCAGTGCAAAGCAAGGGCTTTCCTGGAACGGCTGGAACGCTGGCGCAGTTTGGCGCGGCAGCTGGATTTAAGTAAACTGATCTGGCAGCTTTATAAGGACACCGGTTTTTATGAATATGTAGGCGCGCTGCGGGAGGGCGTTCAGCGGCAGGCTAATCTGCGTGCCCTTTATGAGCGAGCCCGCGCCTATGAAAAGACCAGCTTCAAAGGTGTCTTTCTTTTTCTGCGATTTTTAGAGCAGCTGGAAGAAAATCAAGCTGATTTGGAGCCGGCGCGAATTTTAAGCGACAATGAAAATGTGGTGCGGATTATGAGCATTCATAAGAGCAAAGGGTTGGAGTTTCCCATTGTATTTTTGGGAGGAATGGGCCGGTGCTTCAATTTCCAGGACACCCAGCAGGAATTTCTGCTGGACAGAAACTATGGCTTGGCCTTTTCCGTGGTAGATGAAGAACTGCAAATCAAATACCGCACCATTGCACAGCAGGTTATCGCCCAAAAAAAACGGGAGACCCTGCTGCAGGAAGAAAAACGCATTCTCTATGTGGCCATGACGCGAGCCAGAGAGCGGTTGTATCTCATCGGCAGCTGTGGGGAGCCGGAAAAGCGCAGCCAGATGACGGGAAAGGACGCCCGATGCTATTTGGATTGGCTGCTGCCCATGGAGCTCAAGGAGCCTCTGTGGCAGGTGCAATATGTGCCGACGGGTACCGTCATGCTCCAGGAACGGGAGGAACAGCTGGTAGCACCCTTGCGTGAACGCATAGAGACGGGAAAAACTTTGTCAACTTCGGGAAAGTGGCGTCAGGCTATTGCACAGCAGCTGGATTGGCAGTATCCCCAACCGGCGCTATGCACAGTAAAGGCCCAGTCCTCTGTGACCGAATTGAAGCAGAGGTTTAATCCCCACACAGCGGGAGAGTCACTGCAATTTAGTTTTGACAGTCGACCGGGGGCGGTGATCGCCAAAGAGGGTCTGACCTCGGCAGAAAAAGGGACATTGCTGCATTTAATTTTGAATAAAGTAGATTTGACAGCGCAAATTGATGCGGTTTATCTGGAAGGTCTGCTCAAAGAGCTGGAGACGGAAAAATTTATCGCCGCCGGTGCTGCCGATGGTTTGCCCCTGCAGGGCATTTTGGATTTTTTCCAAGGGCCGTTAGGACAGCGTTTCTTAGCGGCGAAGGACGAGGAACGATATCGGGAATTGCCCTTTATCGTGGCGCTGGATAGCCATGCTCTGGAAGAATCTCTGCCGGAAGGCAGCAAAAACGTTCTGGTGCAGGGCGTCATTGACTGTCTGTGGCGAGAAGAAGACGGTTGGGTATTGGTGGATTACAAGAGCGACCACGTGGGAAAAAAACAAACCCATCTCATTTTGGAGCGCTATGGTGGACAGATTCAGTTGTATCGTTATGCAGTGGAGCAGATATTGGGAGAACCGGTGAAGGAATGCTACTTTTATTTGGTATCGCTGGGCATTATCGTACCGGTATAGGCATATTAAAAACCGGTGGCTTTGTAACTGAAAGCCGCCGGTTAGACAATGAAAAATCTAATGTAAATGTGCAATGTAGAATCGGTTGTGTTCTGCCCCTCTATGTAACAAAGCGTAGCACAGGGGGGAGTTGTAATTTTCTCTTTTTCCTCTATTTCTCAACAGTAAAGATTTCTTCAATAGGAACGCCGAATATCTTGGCGATATTCCATGCCAAAACCAAGGAAGGATTATATTTTCCCTTTTCAAGATTTCCGATGGTTTCTCTGCGGACACCTACCAATTTGGCCAGTTCCTCTTGTTTCATATTGTTTTTTGCCCGATATTCTTTTATGCGGTTTTTAATCATTTTCTGAGCCCTTTTGCTCCTTCCATTCTAAAATGATAAGCGCAGCGGTGAAAGTGAAAACGGCAGCTGCAAAGCTTAGTCCAAAGGCAGTGGGAATGGCCTGGGCAGTGTCATAAAGGCAGGAAGAGGCAAACCTAAAAGGCACAAGGAGAATCATTTCTGCCATAAAAGCCAATGTCGCGGATTTTTGGACAGTGAGCAGGAATAATTCATCGGGAATAACCCAGAAATAGCGAAAATAGTAGGCAAATCCCAGAAAACCATACAAGCCAGTGTTTCCAGTTGTCCACACTAACACTGCGATGAGTGCTAAAAGAGATAAGAAACCCAGGTAGTTAAGTTTGTGCAGCATAAAAAGTCCTCCCAAGTAAAGTGATATATTTCGCTCTTAATGTGATAAATATATCACTTTACTTATTGGATGTCAAGATAAGATGTAGGGAAATATCAGCACAGTTCTTATTTGGAAGCATGCTCAAAATATTCTATCAAAGAATTGCGGGTTGGTGTGACAGAACAAAAAAGCAGCAGGTCTTTTTCCGACTTACTGCTTTTTTCAAAAGTTTGTTGTTTTTATTTGTAATGTTTGGCTTATTGATAAAGATGCTGGGCGTTGTGTTATCGCCTGTCAGGAAAGCTAATCTAAAATTTGAACGCCAACGCCTACTAACCCAGGGCCTACGTGAACGCCCAGACAGCAGCCCAATTCTCCTTCAATTAAGGTATCGCGGAACGGCAGTTTTTGCAGTACCTGGTCGCGAATGGAGGCGGCGTCATTCAAGCCGGGCAAGCCGCTGCCGATTAAAGCGACGTTGTATTTTTTAGAGTTGCCGGCAAATTGTACAGCCATATCCAGCACTTTTTTCAAGGATTGCTGTCTGCCCCGCACTTTAGCTACAGTATAATAAACACCTTCTGTATTGCAGGAAATGATAGGCTTGAGATTTAGCGCAGTGCCCAGCATAGCGGTGACCAAACCAATGCGGCCGCCTTTTTGCAGATATTCCAAAGTGTCCAGACAATAAAATACCTTGGATTTCGTAGTCTCCGCTTCCATTGTATATTTTAATGTTTTCCAGTCCATGCCCTGCTCAATATATTTTGCTGCCTGGATAGCGGAGAAACCGCTGCCTATGGCGATATTTTTTGTATCATAAACATAAATATCCAAATCGCGAATGTTGTCTGCCAAGAGGTTCAGCATGTTATAGGTTCCACTGAGACCGCTGGAGATGGTGACTGCCAATACTTTGTTGTATCCTTCGGAGCGGATTTGCTCAATGATCTGTAATACCAGCTCTGCGCTGGGCAGAGACGTTTTGGGCACTTCACGGGGTAATCGCTGATACAGCTGGGATGCAGTGAGATCAATGCCGTCATTGTATTCTCCTTCATTGAAGATGATGCGCAGCGGCGCAACAAACATATGATACTGCTGAATATAGGCTGGCGGTACGTCGGTACCGGAGTCGATAAGAATTGCAATTTTATCGGTAGACATATAAACACCTTCTTCAATTTTTTTGCTCTAAATGATTTTGTTCCTCCATGCGCAAAATGATAATTTTTTCTGTAAAAATTTTGCTAGCAAAGGAAGTGCAGGCCATGTGCAGTCCCAATGTATTCAGGTTTACCGGATAGTCCATCACGGCGGGCTCTATGGCAGAGTCAGTCAGATATTTGGAAGCCATGGTATGTAAAGCATTTTCCTGCTCTTGACAAAACAAGTCGTAGGCTTGCGCCAGAGAACAATGTCTGGACTGCAAAAAAATGCCATTTTTAATCTCAGGGATGAGAAGCACCTGTTTGAGAATAGTAATGACGATAAGATAGGCCATATGCAGCCGTTCATAGCGTTTTTTATTAGGTTTGGGCATAATATTCAGTTTTACGTAGTTGTTAATCATGGCAGAGGTGATCACCTTATTGTCAGTCTGTCCCACCAGCGGCGCCAAATAGCGCTCAATCAGTGTAATGACTTGGTCCATATACAACTCTATATCCGGTAACTCTTCCCAAAGCGGCAGGTGGTATTGCTCTACCTCTTTAATCCAGGTTCGTAGTTGTTCTTCTGCTTCTGACATGAAATCCCTTCTTTCCTTCTATAACATATTAACTTAAATATGAACATTCGTCAATCTAGTTTCCTAAACTAGATTAAAAACTAAGAATAAAAATGTCTAGTTTTTTCCATACTAAAGGCAGAGGAAGACAACAAAACTTTAAAAGGGTATTTTCAAAATTTAGAGGAGGTTTTTTGATGACTGTGGATTTTATGAAAAGCAGAACAAAAGAAAATTTGATGAGAGCCTTTGCCGGTGAAAGTCAGGCGCGCAATCGCTATACTTTGGCAGCGGAGCAGGCTGACAATGTAAAACTGCAGGTGGTCAGCGAGATTTTTAAGTTTACAGCGAACCAGGAACTGGCCCACGGGAAGATATTTTATGACCATTTGGTACAGGCGGCAGGCCAGACTATTGTTATTGACGGTTCTTATCCGGTGGACCTTGCAGATAATTTGCTGGATTTGTTGAAAATGGCCCATCACAATGAAATGCAGGAATTTGAGGAGGCTTATCCAGAGTTTGCCCGCATAGCGGAGGAAGAGGGCTTTGCCAAGGTAGCTGCCAGCTTCCGGATGATTGCAGAGATCGAACACAGCCATGCAAAACGATTCCAGCATATCGCACAGCTGCTGGAGCAGGGCAAGCTGTTTCGCAGAGATGGCGAAAACAGCGTATGGATGTGTACCAATTGCGGTTATCTGCATCAGGGCAGTCAGGTGCCGGAGCAATGTCCGGTGTGCCAGCACGGGCAAGGATATTTCATATCACTGGATATGGCTCCTTGGACCTGTTAGACAAGACAGAGAAGGGGGCATAGTAAATTCTTATTAGGCAATGGTTCATGGAAAGTTTAGTGCATTAAGGTGTGGGAGTGCTTATGGTGTTTGTTGTTTTTTCCGCACAGTTCGATTGCCTCTTTTCCTGTGACGTGGTCAATGGTCATTTCCAGCAGACAAAGCGGATTCCATTCGCGATTTATCTCCTGTTCAAGTTCCATGGTGGTAGCTTCCGGCGCGTATTTGCCCGCCAGTTTCTCTATTGCTGCTCTTTTTGCGCGCTCGTCTTGGATGAGTCGTATCTGCCCAAAGACGATTACACTCTGAAAATAAGTCGTGTATTCTTCCGGAACGACAGTATCCTTTGCAACCACACAAAAAGACGCTTTGGCGTTCTGCTGGATGGCATCTAGCTTGTGCCCGCTTTTGGCGCTGTGAAAATAGAGCTTTTCCCCGTCATATACATAGCTGATGGGAACAGCATAGGGATACACTTCGTCACCAATCAGGGCAAGCACGCCGGATGTCTCCTGCTGCAGAATCTGGGCAATTTCCTGTTGGGACAACGCCTGTTTTTTTCTTCTCATTTCTCGAAATACCATAACAAACCTCCTATAAGAATAAAACGCTTATGGGTCACCTCTTATATAACCTGATGAGGTAAAAATAAGCGATTTCTGGTGAAACCGATATAAAAAGGATTGCAAATTAAGATAGCACAAATCCCGCCGCAAGTCAAACCGTTTTCCCATTTTGCTGCATGAGGAAATCTGAAAAGAAATAATACGAAAATATATTTTATAATCATATTTTATAAATAATGGGACTTGTTATGGGTGGAAAAATCTGATATACTATTCATGTTTTGAGAAGGGCGGTCCGCTGTTTTAGAGAGGCTAAGATAAGAACGCCTAGCGGGAAGGAGGAGAAAAGAAATGAATGATATTATTAGAAGTATTGAACAGGAACAGTTGAGAGCTGATATTCCAGATTTCAGACCTGGTGACACCGTGCGCGTAGACGTAAAAGTAGTAGAAGGCAACAAAGAACGTATTCAGGCTTTCGAAGGCGTAGTCATTAAACGTCGCGGCAGCGGTTTAAGCGAGACATTTACTGTACGTCGTGTAGCTTACGGCGTAGCTGTAGAGAGATGTTTTCCAATCCATTCCCCACGCGTGGACAAAATTACAGTAATGCGTCATGGTAAAGTAAGACGTGCAAAGCTGTACTATATGAGAGAACGCTTTGGGAAAGCTGCAAGAATCAAAGAAGTACGTCGTTAAGACATTACAGAAGCCGAAGATACATACTCTTCGGCTTTTTGCTTGTCCTGAAATCATAAGTTTTTAAAGATACAAAAAGAAGGCATCTTCCAAATCATTTCGGTATTTGGAGGATGCCTTCTTGTACTTCCTATTTTTATGGCTACTTATTGTTGCAAGTTGTGGTACACATTCTGCACATCGTCGTCTTCTTCTAAAGCGTCCAACAGTTTATCCATCTGTTTTTGTAGGGAAGAATCAATGGAAGTATAAGTGGAAGGCAACATAGTGATGTCTGCATGCACGAATTCATATTTTCCTTCTAATGCTTCCCGCACTGCGATAAAGTCATTTGGTGCTGTGATGATTTCAAAGCCGTCTTCTTCGGTGATAAAGTCTTCGGCGCCTGCTTCCAGGGCAGCTTCCATCAGTTCATCTTCGTTTACGTTGTCATCAGCTGCGACTAAGATCATGCCTTTGCGCTCAAACATATAGCTTACAGAACCGGCAGTACCCAGATTGCCGCCGTTGCGGTCTAAATAATAACGTACATTGCTAGCTGCACGGTTTTTATTGTCGGTCAGCATTTCAATGATCATTGCCACGCCGCCAGGGCCGTATCCTTCGTATGTAATCTGTTCGTAGTTGGCACCGCCGTCTTCACCGGTCCCTTTTTTGATAGCGCGGTTGATATTATCATTGGGCATGTTATCGGCTTTGGCTTTCTGGATTGCCAGTTTTAATGCTGCATTATAGTCAGGGTTTCCTCCGCCCGCACGAGCTGCTACGGTAATTGCCCGCGCGTGTTTAGTGAACACGTTGGAGCGCAGTGAATCCATCTTATTTTTCTTGCCTTCAATATTGTGAATACGTCCCACAAATATCTCTCCTTTGTTTACATGATCTTTTAATCTCATTAATATAGCACAAGTAAGGTAAAAATGCAATGCAATCTGCAAGAAAATTTCATATACTATGGTCAGAAGCATAATTATTTGAGAAAAATAGAAGGTATACATTATGAAAATATCTCATTATTTGACGGCAATAGACGGCAGGAGGATGAATTTATGAGTTTTGGTATTGTACCCGGTGTGGTAATTACAAATACTATAGATACCGCAGAGGAGAAGCGGTTTCCCTGTATGGTGAGAAATCGCCTTTGTTTGCCTGAGCAGGGTGGTGTAGGTGTGTTGCCGTTGCCAGTAGTGCATCAGGGGAGGCTGCCCATCTGCACAGGTGTGGCTGCGGCCAATGCCCGTATGATTTTACACTATCAGCAAACAGGTCAGATCATGCAATTTTCCGGACTGTTTATCTATAAGATGAATCGCTTGTTTGACGGTCTGCCCAATGACATGCGCGGCAGCACGCTAGAGGCTTCTATGCAGACGTTGGAATATAAGGGCGTTTGCTCAGAATATTTATATCCCAGCAATGCACGCAACTGCAATAAGGTATTTCCCAGGAAAAGTCAGCGGTTGCTGGAGCAGGCGAAAAAATATTGCATTCATGCTTACCGGCGCTGTGATTCTTTGGAGGAAATCTTGCAGACTTTGGCGGAAGGCAAACCGGTGGCCTTTTCTATGGTGATTTATACGGATTTTTTTCGAACGAAGGACGGCGTGATTCCAGAGAAGCGGACGGGAATCCGCATCGGTGGGCACTCTATGGTGGCGGTCAATTATGATTTGGAGCGCAGGCTGCTGCAGGTGCTGCAGAGCTGGGGAAAAGGCGCCAAGGGTCCCACTGCGCAGGGCTACATGTATATTCCTTTTTGTTGGTTTGATTATATGGATGAATTAACAGAACATTCTGTACTCATTGAAGCCTTTGCGTTGCTGGAGTGATAGCAGGTATAAAAGTAAGGATGAAGGACAAACTAGGGAAATGAAACAGCAAAAGGAGGATGTAGAAAATGGGATTTACCATTGGACGGTTGATTTTACTTAGTTTGTCATTGTTGATTTTTTTCGGCGTTGCGGAACGTGTGCTGGACCGTATGCACATGAGCGATAAAGCGGCGCTATTGGTATTAGGTGCCATTGTCCTGGGAAGCTTTATCAATCTTACGCTGTATCGCTCTGACGTACTGACGGTGCGGATGAATGTGGGCGGTGCGTTGGTGCCTTTGGCGGTAGCCATTTATGTATGGGTGAAGGCGGGCACTATAAAGGAAAGGCTGCGCTCTCTTTTGGGGGCGGTACTCACCATGGCAGCGATTTGGCTTTTGGGCCGTTTTGTAACGGATGAATATGCGCTGCCGGTGGATATTATTTATCTGTATCCAATTATCGCAGGACTGGTAGGTTATTTGTTTGGCCGTTCCCGCAAGGGTGCTTTTGTGGCCGCTGTGCTGGGCGTGCTTCTTTTTGATCTCAGCCACGGCATCTATCTAGTTTGGCAGCAGGTGCCGGGTCTGGTACATTTCGGCGGAGGCGGCATGTATGATACGGTGGTGCTCTCCGGCGTGCTGGCCGTGTGCCTTGCTGAGCTGATTGGGGAAGGCAGGGAACGTTTGCAGGGAGGGCCCAGCGAGGAAAATCGGGACCCCAGTGTACTAGAAAATTTGCGCGCTGCAGGGATGAAAGGAGATAAGCATCATGGATAGAGAAAATCATCGTCTTAGCCGGGAACGTGCCAATTGGACTGTAGCGCTTTTGAGCGTACTTTGTTTGTGTATTTTTACCTATCTGACTGTGCAGTGGCAGCAGAACGGAACACTCATGCCGGTTTGGGAAAATAATATGCAGACAGGGGATGAACAGATGGACGGTTCTTATTATACGCTGTACGATGAGGAAACCGGCGAAGCCATTGAGTATATGAGCCGCAAGGTGTATCCCGGAGATGAATTGCTCACTGGGGATAACAAGCATTATAAGGTGAAAAAGGTGGATGGTCAAAAGGCATGGTGTCAGCTTCTGGAGCAAAGGGAAACGGAGCAGGCATTGGCAAGCTTGGAAGATACTGCCCAGGTGGTGAGTAGCCAGAGCGGACCGTTTCGCTCTGTAGCCATTTATTGTACTCATAGTGATGAGAGCTATGTGCCCACCTCGGGCACGGAAAGTAAAAATGGCGGGGGAGATATTTTGGATGTGGCCACTTCTATTGTGGAGGTGCTGGAGGATCAGGGGGTAGAGGTGATTCACAGTGAAAATATTCATGATCCCCATGATGTCAATGCCTATCAGCGTTCGCGAAAAACGGCAGCGGAGCTTTTGCAGGAAGGTCCTGCTGCCATGATTGATGTACACCGCGACGGTGTCCCCGACCCGGAATATTATGCGACGGAATTTGACGGACAGGCTGCCACACAGATTCGTCTGGTGGTGGGTCGGCAAAATCAAAACAGTGAAGCCAATATCGAATTTGCAGAGAAGATGAAGGCGTATTATGATGAAGTGAAGCCAGGACTGATTAAGTCTATTTTTATGGCCAAGGGCAATTATAATCAGGATTTGGCGCCCCATTCCATCCTGTTGGAGGTGGGAACCCATACCAATTCTCTGGAGCAGGCGGAGGTCGGCGCGCGGGAATTTGCGGAGGCATTGCCGCAATTTTTAGGGCTGAAAACCAATGGGGAAGCAGAACAGCCAGAGGCAGCGGGAGTACAGGAGACGGAGCCGAAGCAGCAGGAGGAAAAAAACGGCGGAATAGGCAAAGCTATTCTGTGGTTGATTGTGCTGGCTGTTGTGGGCGGACTGGGTTTTGTATGGGTCAGTCGCGGTTCCTTGAAGAAGGACTGATATGAATACGTATACGGAAGCAGTAATATTGGGCATGGTTGCTGGTTTTCTGGCTCGGCTGTATATGCTGCGGACCGATTACCGCAATTATCCCTCTTATCCCCACGGCTATATCATTCATTTATCGTTGGGCGCAATCGCGGCCAGTTTGGCCTCCATTGCGCTGCCAGCTTTGCTGGAGGAAGAATATACTGCAATTACATTTTTGGTGTTATGTGCTCAGCAGTTTCGTGACATCCGGAATATGGAGAGGGAAACCCTTATGAAATTGGAGGAAAACACGCTGGTGCCGCGGGGACTGGATTATATTGAGGGCATTGCCAAGGTATTTGAGTCCCGCAATTATCTGGTCATGCTGGTATCGTTGGTAACCAGCGGCGCCACCATTTACGGGGGCGTGGGCCTGGGTGCTGTGGCAGGTCTGGTGATGATCTTGTTTGCCCGCTTTCTCATGCGGGGGAGCTTTATCCGCGGTATTGCCCGCGTGACGGAAGGAAAACTGCATTTTGAGAAATCGCTGCTCTATGTAGATGATATTGTATTGATGAATGTGGGCGATCCAGAAGCGCGGGAAAAGATTTTGCGGGAGGGTGTGGGAATCGTGCTGCACCCTTATGATGATGACGGCCGCTCGATCTTGAACAATCTGGGGCAGAGGCAGGCTCTGGTGCATGATATTTCTATGCTGGTGGGCAATAAGCTGGAAGTGGGTGAACAGGAATGGACGCCGGCGGCCCGCAAAAATATGGAAACCGGTGCATTGGGCATTTTCCTTTTGCCTAATGAAAAGGATGTTGAATGTGTGATAGAGGCGGCGAAGCGTACTCCGGTGCTGGAAAGCGCGGTACAGAAGCCCTTGGCCAATACCATCGGAAGAAAGGCGGCAGATTGATGCAGGACACGATTTTAGCGGCTATTGTACCGCGGCGCTATGCCGACAAGGTACAGGGCATGAACAGTATTTTTGTGGTGGAGGATGAGGCGGAACTGCAGCGCACAGCGCTGCTCTTGAGCCGCATTCTGAAGGCAATGTCCCATGATTTGGAAAATGGTGTGACCATTATTGTGCAGCATTAGCACTGACCAAAAAGCGTGATGGTACCTGTGGCGGGTGCAATCACGCTTTTGATGATTAAGGAAGGTATTGGAGCACATGGTTGGCCAGAAGCCTCAGCTCGATAGGGCTGCGGTTGAGCCCGATCAGGCAGTCAAAGTTGACGTTCATCTCTGCGGCTAATACTTCCTTTGTTTCTTTGCTGTAATTAATCCATAGATATCCTGGAGGACGCTTTCCGTCAGGAATTTGGTAATAATTTGTGATGGTATCATTGGGAAGCGTCTCTTTTTTTTGCAAAATGACCAGCTGCTCTAAGAGCGGCGGCAGGGCATCTTCAATCTGGCGCATTTTGGCAATCATTTGCTCATTCCCCATTGGAAACAGCTCCTTTCTGTTTGTAGTTTCTATTATACAACAATACAGCGAAAATAGCGAGAAAGGAGAATCAAGAATAAAAATAGAAAAAATGTTCGATTCCTATATTGACGAACAAAAGTTTGTATTGTATAGTATAAATAGAACATAAATTCGAAAAGGAGCTGTGAATGTGATGAAAAAGGAAATCAGGAAATATGGTGTTTTGGCGTTTATGATGGTGCTTTTGCTAGGTGTTGGCTTTTCTTTGGTAGAGGGAAATGGTGCGGTGAATTTGCTGGGTATGGCGTTTTTTTGCTTGCTGTGCAGCGGTATGCTACTGTATGCGCTGATGAAGCTGAATGTCATGGAATTTCAGGCGGGCTCTTATTGGGAGCGGGTGAATCGAAAAATCCAAGGGGAAACGCAAAGCACGGTGGTCTATATGTTGCATGTCACTGACAGTGCCAAGGGACAAAGAAATTTTTCCGGTCGAAGCGACTATTATAAGAGAACTGCTTGAGGAAGTTTTTTTCTCATCTGCCTTACACAGAAGACCATGAATTGTTGCAGAAAATGGATTTTTTAGTTGACATTTTCATCAAGGAAAAGCATACTAGAAGGGAAAGAGTTTCATGGTGTTTAGGAGGCGGAACAATGAGAAAGCAACGTGGCATATATGTGCTTCTGGTACTTGGTATCTTCGTTTTGCTGCTTGTCGGCTGTGGGACAACTCCACAGGCATCGGGCAAACAGAATGAACCAGGTCAGCAGGCAGTACAGGAACAGACAGAAGATACAATGTATATTACGTTATATCTGTCCAATGAGTTGGATGCCCTGACACAGAGTGAGGGGCAGGAGCAGCAGAATGATGAAGAAAATTTGAATGCTGTCATGGTGGCGGAAATCCCCAAAGATGAATTATCTGCCAAACGGGTGGTGCAGGCTTATAACCAGCTGGTGATTGGCGGTGCATATCCCAGCATGTTGAAGATTAATGATGTGACAGAAAAGGACCAAGCTGTGTGGGTTGACTTCGATTCGGAAAGTATTGGGGCGTTGCAATTAGAAGAAGGCACAGGGGGATTGCTCTTTTATAATTTTGCCCGTAGTATTTATGAGAATATAGCCGATTTAGAGGGCATTTACTTTACCATGGATGGTGGCAAGGATTTTAAAATAGGACACTTGTGGTTTGTAGCGGACAGGCCTTTTTACTCAGGCGTTGTACCGACGGAAGGTGGAGAAGTATCAGGCACTTCCCCGGCAGAAATAGAAAGCAGTATAAAAGAATAGAGAGTTTTTATGGATTTGACGTAAATACTGATTTGGTGTGCATGCAGGATCAACAATAAAATGCTCTGGATTTTATAAAATGAAGTTTTAATAGTGTTTTCAAGCAAAGTTTGTAATGGATATGGTACTTTTATTATGGAATATTTATAGAAAATTGCTGCGAAATACAGACGTTCTCATAGTGATTCAGCTTGTCCTAGGAGTGGGAAATAAAAATGTCGTCTCATCTGATAAACATTTCGGTATGAGTTTATCAGATAAAAATAGAGAAATAGAGAAACTGTTACAGGTAACAAATTTATCTGTAACAGTTTTTGTTTGGGAAGATAAAGCTTTTGGAAAGGTCTGGTAAAAAAGATTTGCCAGGGAGCGCAGTTTAGATGATGAGTTCGCTTTCTTGAATAAACTG
>JAETNT010000150.1 GCA_021772025.1 Enterocloster bolteae
CACCTTCCTTCAGATTCCACCTCACAATGGACACCCTTGGTCTTGGCTGTATCCTTCCCACTACTAGGGCGGATTAGGGACTTTCACCCGTTAGAAACGTGCGCCGCAAGGCGCACCACAAAAAATCCATCAGCATGTTAAACACTGGTGGATTTTTTTATGAGCATCTGAAACTCAAAACTGAATAATAGGTCGTTTTTCAGTGGCCTCCCCCCATTCATGGGGGAATTAGGGGTTTCTTTTTGTTCCCTTTTCCTTCATAATAGTCTTATGAACATCTTACAAAGAATTTTTACAGACCATTATGAAAAAATTAAATATACTCTCCATCCCAGAGATACGGAAATGGAAAATATCGATAAAATGATTCACTGCGGCGATCCTTCTTTCGGCGGAGCTATGTATGGCTGTCCTCGCTGTGGTAAGTTAAAGTTTGTCCCGTTCCGCTGCCATAGCCGCTTTTGTCCTACCTGTGGAAATCTCTACGCCATGCAGCGCACGACCTCTATGGCCTTTAAACTGGTCAATGTCTCACACCGCCATTGTGTTTTTACCATTTACGAACAGCTCCTCTCGCTTTTCCTGCATGACCGTTCTCTCCTTGACTGCCTGTTCCATGCCGTAAACAGCGTTGTTTCCCGCTTGTTTTTTAAACAAAATAAATCCATGAATTTCACTCCTGGCTTTATCATGGTCCTTCATACCTTTGGCAGAGACTTAAAATGGAATCCTCACATTCACTGCCTCATTTCCGACGGCGGCTACAGCGATAACGGTTTTTGGCGCAAGGTCAATTATTTTAACTATACCTTCCTTCGCAATTCCTTTCGCACTGCCCTGCTTAATGAGCTGGAATCCAGAATTGGACCTTCCTTCAAAAAAGTAAAAGCCCGCTGTTACAGGGAACACAAAGAGGGATTCTACGTCTATGCCAAACCCAATCCATGTGACCCTAAAACCGTTGTCAAGTATATCGGACGCTATCTTGGCCGCCCTGTCATTGCCACCTCCAGAATTGATACCTATGACGGCGACTTTGTCACTTTCCATTATAACCGCCATGAAGATGACCGGTACGTAGAAGAAACGATTCCTGTTATGGAATTCATACAGCGTCTTATCCGCCACATCCCGGAAAAACATTATAAAATGATCCGCTATGGCGGTATTTACGCCCGTCTCCGGGAGATTGACAAAAAACTTTTTCGTGCAATCTCTCGTGAAAAGCATCCTATTTTCAGAAGTTATAATCAATGGCGTACTGCCATCCTCTCTGCTTTTGGCTATGACCCCCTGAAATGTGAGTGCGGCACAACCATGCTGTTTTTAGAACTTTATTTTAACCATAAGCGCGTATCTCTTAATGAAATGTACGAGAAAGCCATGTCCCGTTCCCGTGGAAAAAGGTCATCGGCCTAACTTCCCTAAACCCCATCCCTATGGTATACTCCTTTCAAAGGAGGCCGCACATATGAACCCAAACACAGAGAAGCTACGCAAAAAATATATGGATAACCCACCGGAAGGAACGACATCCGAGGACATTCGCCGCATGAGCGAGGATGACCTTCTCGATATGGATTATTTCTTAAATGAGGATGACTTATTAGATGACGAAGCTGGCGTGGAAGGTTTCTATATCTTCTAAAACCGCTCTCGTCTTATTGTCATGCCAAAACCAGAAGTCTTTCTAACATATGTTCGATAGGCTTCTTTTTTTGTGCCTCTCGCGAAATCGAAACTTCCTATAAAGTAAAAAAGAGCCCTGAACGTCAAGGCTCTTATCGTGCCGCAGACCGGAATCGAACCGGTACGGGTATTACTACCCACGGGATTTTAAGTCCCGGGCGTCTGCCAGTTCCGCCACTGCGGCTTGAGGGGTGGGGTGGCGTCTTCTTTTAAAAGAAAAGCGCCAATGGATGGAGGTGGATTCGAACCACCGAAGCGTGTCGCAACAGATTTACAGTCTGCCCCCTTTGGCCACTCGGGAATCCATCCAAATGCTTTGACAAGCATTGATTATATTATCATAAACCTATTAAAAAATCAAGTACTTTTTCTCTATACGCAGGACAAACGCATGAATTGTTTTCTTTCCTCATTATTTAAAATATCTTGTTTTTAAAAGTTCAGTACCTGCTCCAAAAACTCCGCTGGGTTCATACTGATTACGAACCGTTTCTT
>JAETNT010000151.1 GCA_021772025.1 Enterocloster bolteae
TTGCGTATGATTTTCTCTATCAGATGGCCGGGATCCTTAGTGCGGTACCGGTAGGAATGGATGCCTGCCCTCTCAATATCATAGAGATAATCGTACACAAAATCCTTACCAATGCTGCGCAGTTTTCCCTCAACAGACAAATAGTCATCATAGATGGCCGCCAGCTCCTCCCAGTTCAGTCCGGCCGCCTTAAGTTCCTCAGGTTCAATGTTGTAGCTTGTTAAAAATTTTTCCTTGTCAATCATCCGGTATCATTCCTCCTGTGTCTAAAATGTCTGCATATCCTTACTGACGCCGTACTTTATCCGTCAATGGGGCTTCATCACCAACGCTCTTTCATCCACTGCCCGCAGGGTTGCCAGTATTCCGTCCAGGTGATCGTACTCATGCTGAATCAGTTCCGACATATCCCCTTTCAGTTCCATGGAGCAATCGTTCCATTCCAGGTCTTTATAATATATGATGCACCGTTTATACCGCTTTACCCTTACCAGCAGGTCAGGAAACGACATACAATCATCCAGCACGTCTATCATTTCCTGTTCTGGAAAGGTAAGCCGGGGATTGATAAACAGCACCGGCGTGTCCAGATGACGGTAAATAACACGTTTCTTCACCCCAATCTGGGGCGCCGCAATGGCCCTTCCCACTCCATAGCGGGCCCTAAATGCCAACAGAGTATCCTTTAAATCCTCCCTCACCTGTTCCATCTGATGAAGCTCTTCTATTTTCACTTCCTGACTGGCCTCATATAATTCAGGATTTCCCAATAACAGAATGGTCCGTTCCACCTCAAAGCCTCCCTCTGCGCTGTTTTCGTTCCCGTACAACGCGTTTTCCTAAGTATATCATGATTCCATCCGATTTCCAAATCCCAATTAAAGGGTAAGGCAAAAAAATCCGGACCGTCTCCTCAGTCGAGACAGTCCGGGTCTGTATGCCTTTTTAGATATTACGCCTGGGGGAACTCAATCAGATTCAGTCCGATGGATTCACTCATCCTTCTGCCTGCGGTTCCGTCAATCACTGTAATGAAAATCTCAGCGGTGGCGCTGATAACCGCCCTGTTCAAATGGCCTCCGTGGCACTCTCCCACCAGCGGATTGCCGATTACCATGTGCAGATGAAGATAGGGGTTTTCTCCCTGCTGTGTAATGTTGCCTGTAAGGGAGGCAATTTCATAGATTCCCTTGAAGGACTTTCCATAATACTTCTTCTCCGTTGTATCAAATACCCCGAGTTCCACCTCACAGGCAGCTCCCAGCCCGGAAACCTCTCCCAGAGCCACCTTTTCTGTTCTGCATACTTCCCGGATACACTCTGTCACTTCCTCGCCCGGATTCAGGCGGAGAATGATTTTTTGTCCAAATCGCTTATATTCCATGGTATTGACTCCTTTCAAACACAGTTTACAATACATTTAACCATTATATATTCATGTATGTAAGATGTAAAATTATATTTTCTATGGTCTGCTCTAATTTTTTGTTATGATTGGCTATGTCTGAGTTTCAAAAATATTCCTTGGGATTCTCCCACATTAAAATTAACATCCCCGTCCTCCCTTCCCATTGTCAAATCCCCTTTACAGGTATATAATTATACTAACAGTTTTTTTATACTATACACCTATAAAGATACTCAGGAGGTGATACAGAATGGATAACGCAATAAAAATACCTGATTGTCCCGTGGAAATGACCTTGCAGCTTATCGGCGATAAATGGAAGGTTCTCATCATCCGGGATTTGCTCACAGGGACAAAACGGTTCAACGAGCTCATGCGGTCAGTGAACGGCATAACCCAGAAAGTCCTGACCAGCCACCTCAGGGCCATGGAACAGGCAGGCCTGATTACCCGCAAAATATATCCCCAGGTCCCCCCGAAGGTGGAATATACCCTGACCGAAACAGGGTACAGCCTGAAACCCATACTGGACTCCATGGTAGCCTGGGGAACGGATTACAAAAAGAACATAGGACAAATGTAAACGCACAAAGAGCCGTGCCCCCGGTTTCTCTCAAATCCGGGGACCATGGCTCTTATATGATCCTTATGTGAAATTACTATGATATTATGCCTGTGCAGCCGGCTCCAGTCCTAAAAAAACCGCTGTGTCCTG
>JAETNT010000152.1 GCA_021772025.1 Enterocloster bolteae
GGGCAGTATACGGAAGAATTAAATGAATATGTAAAAAGGCATTATTTTACGAAAAGCGGGATTATACTTTCTAAATCTAGTATACCTTATATATTCTGATAATGATATGAGTGCTGACGGAAACAATATTTATCATATACCCTGTTGCTTCGCAGGAACAATATCTATTGCTTACAGTAGGGGCATTGACTTGAAATGAAAAAGATGAGCCCCACGGATAAATATTTTGAGAAATAATATTTACTCTGCTGGAAATTTATGGTATTATGAAATTGCATGTAAAAGGGTAAACATAGAGGGATGGCAGATGCAGATAGCCGGAAGGGCCGAAGCATCTGCCATTTGGTTTTAATTGAATTTATTGGAATTATGTGCTAAAGTTAGAGATATCAAAAGAAGGGAAATTTAATCTATGCATCCGATTTCATCTTTATTTTTATCCCAGTCCTATGAAGACGCGTGGGCGGATTACAGCCGTTCTTTAGTCCGGCCCCAGTTTGTGCATTGGGATTATGTGGTTTTGACGGCATCTAATGAACAGCAGGCGGAGGGGTTTTTGGCCCAGCTGGAAGAACGCAGGAAGGCGAAATTTCTTCCGGAACAGACGAAGTTTGCGGTTATCCCGGACCCGGGAGGAAAAAGAGTGGGCAGCGGCGGAGCAACGCTGGGTGTCTTAAGATATATAGCGGAGCAGACTGGAAGCGGTGATTTTTCCGGGCTGCGTATTTTGGTTATTCATTCCGGGGGTGACAGCAAGAGGGTTCCTCAGTATTCGGCATTAGGGAAGCTTTTTTCCCCGGTGCCCCATGAATTGCCCAACGGAAGGGCTTCTACGCTGTTTGATGAGCTTATGATAGCCATGTCAACAGTGCCTTCCCGTGTCAGGGAAGGGATGCTGTTGCTTTCCGGGGATGTGCTGCTCCTTTTCAACCCTCTGCTGATTGACTATTCCGGCAAAGGCGCGGCGGCTATTTCCTTTAAAGAACATGTGGAAACGGGGAAAAACCATGGGGTGTTCCTTCGGGGGGAAGATGGGAATGTGAAAAAATTCCTGCATAAGCAGACGGTGGAGGCCTTGAGAAGTTATGGGGCAGTCAACGAACAGGAATGTGTGGATATCGATACCGGGGCCGTTATTTTTTCCAAAGAAATGCTGGCGGCTTTGTACGGGATGATTTCCAAAGACGGTGAGGTTGAAGAGGGGCTGTTTGAGCGGTTTGTGAACGAAAAAGTGCGCCTGTCCCTTTATGGGGATTTCCTGTACCCGTTAGCGGAGGAATCCACGCTGGAAGGATTTTATAAAGAGAAGCCGGAAGGCTGTTTCTGTGAGGAATTGGAAGAGGCGAGAAGGACGGTTTGGGAGACGCTGCGCCCGTTTCGGATGAAGCTTTTACGTCTGGTGCCGGCGAAGTTTATCCATTTTGGAACGACAGGGGAAATACTCGCGCTGATGAGAAGCGGCGTGGAGGATTATAAGGATTTGGGATGGAGACGGCATGTGGGGAGCAGCTACCGCCATGACCGTGTGGCCGGTTATCATAGCGTGCTTTCCAGCCAGGCGGACTGCGGAAACGGATGCTATCTGGAGGTGAGCTATGTCCACCATGGGGCTAAAATAGGGGATAATGTGCTCCTTTCTTATATTGATGTGCACGATGAGACAATTCCTTCTAATGTAGTTATCCATGGTTTGAAACAGAAGGATGGAAATTTTGTGGCCAGGATTTACGGGGTGGAAGATAACCCTAAGGGAGGCTTGGCGGAAGGCACATTCCTGGGACATCCTTTTAAAGAATTGCTTGAAAAGAATAACATATCCAAAGCTGAATTGTGGGAAGAGGGCGATGATGCGTATTTGTGGAATGCCAAGCTTTATCCGGCCTGCCCGACGATAAAGGAAGCGCTGGATGCCGCATTGAATGTATATGAATTGGCACAGGGAAGAGGAAATATAGATTGTTGGAGGGCGGCAAAGCGTAAGAGTCTTTGCTCCGGCTTTAATGAAGCGGATACGGAAGCGTTGATTGCATGGGAAAAGCGCATGGAAGAACTGGTGCAGATGGACAAGCTTCTGAAAATGATTCAGTCCGGGGAGCAG
>JAETNT010000060.1 GCA_021772025.1 Enterocloster bolteae
TTCTTAATGTAGATGCTGTTACCTTTCTGGAAGATGCCTATCTCCCCAGTATCTATGTGATCGGTCTTCTGGACATATACAATATCCCCGTCAGAATATTCAGGCTCCATGGAATCCTTCTCATATTTAAGCAGCCTTGTTATAATCAATAACGGCAATCTCAGTAAGAATGTTTTTTAATCTTGCGAGAATGGATTCTATTTTCTGTAAAGTGACACCATTTAAATACTCTTCCCCGCATTGCGTACATTTGGTGCAAGGAACATTTTTGATAATAATATAACAGCCGTCACATTCTGTCATATATGTGGTAGTTGATTTTTCTACATTACCTTTGCATGTAAAACAAGTCATGGTCGATTTTCCTTTCTGGTTTTGAAATCTGGCATCCACTTATCTGTGGAAGGATAATATGCGGTTATAATCCAAAGATTTTCCAAATTACTTCCTACTACTACATGAAGAACAATATTTTTTTAGGAATTTCCCCAAATAAGGCAACTTGGATGAGGGTAATCGGTTGGGTATTGTTCTATAATTTCCCCCGATAAAATGCAAGACATTATGTCATTGATAGATATGCCTTGCTGTTCAAGGCGTTTGGCAGCATGTAGCGTAATTTCGATTTTTTCTGGTAGGCACAGTTTCCGTAAATCTAAAATATTTAATTCCATTCATATACCCCTTCTTTGTAAACCTGTAACCTTACAGCTTACTTTAGCTACTTATAATCTCATACGGCCTTTCCAGCCTTCCTACTACCTTCCCCATACAAACAATATTGTCATATTCTGCTGTTTTGATATTGGGGAATCGGGGGTACGTGAAATTAGCTCCGTTTCACCATACTCCTTGATATAAGCCTTTCCATTGACCACGAAGCTCCCCACATCCCTATGCCGCATCTCAAGACGCTGGGAGACTATCACGTTAAATTAATTAAAAGGTAAAGCTTCATCATCATATGCGTCAGGTATATTCATAAATCCGTTTTCAGCATGGATTTCCTTTTCTAGTTCTTCTTTCCAGTCTGGCAAGACTTTCGAATTAAAGGTGGTTGTGCTTCCACAATAAATACAGTATCTTGCATCAGAATTAGCAAGTTTACCACAACTGGTACACTTATTTTGAACAGGTGTACCACAAATTTGGCAATAAATTGCATCTTCTGGAATATTTTCGTTTTCACAGACGGAGCATTGATGTAGCCTGCTTTTTTCATTCAAATTATATCTTATTTTATATTGCATTTTTCCCTCTCCCCATATTAATGGTTGATTGCCGCAGATAGGACAGTATTTGCCATATCGTTGAATTAACGAGGCGCCACAAAATCGACATTCTTTTTTAAAGATGAAAGGATAAAATAGGTGAAAAATCCGGTTATCGTAAGCATCATTAGGATCTATGTGCTTTTTCCATTTAGAATACTCATAAAACCGTTTCTTAGAAGCAGGCCCGGATATCTCACACATAAAACGTATATTTTGATAACTTTCGATTTTATAACCAATTAGAGCAGCGTGAGGAACTAAAATTAATTGAGCGAAATAATCAGCTTCAGCTTCAAGCATATCGTAAGTTTCATCTGATAAATTACTTCTAAATACCCTTGTTTTTTCATAATCAATGTGATGTTGAAGAAGTATATGGCCTAATTCATGGGCAATATTCCATCTATAACGGCCAGATTTTGTAATATTTTTATCAATATCATTGTAGTAAATATAGTACAGATTATTATCAGCATAATAATCTGTACACGCATCTTTGCTTTCTACAAGTTTCACCACTCGCTCATATGATAAATTAAGCTTTTTCATATATTTACTAAACGGTATTAGACGAATATTGGAAAAACTCCTCACTATCGCTTTGATTTTTAATGGTAGATAGAAAATATTACCATTTTCAAGAGCTTTGATTACAGCTTGTTTGATTTCACTTCTTCTCTTTTCAGGAATTTCAATCTGGGTCATCAGAGCCATCATCCTCAAAATACTCTCCAAAAGAGCGTTTTAACATTTGCATCATAAAAGCCCTATCTTCTTCAGGCATTTTTTGCCTTGCGCGTTGTATCCTGCGAACATCTGGATCTGAATCAAAATTAAAAATATTTTCTTTTTTAATTGACTCTCCCACAGTCACATTTCCATCAATAAGACCAAACAATACATTAAAATCCATATTCATTCCGTCAGCAGCTTGTTTAATGCATTGTATCGAAGGCGCAATGTTTTTTCCGGTTTTAGGATGTTTGTTTTTTTCTAACAAAGATATATATGCTTTACTAATTCCGCTTTTTTCAGAAAAAGCATCCATACTTAAATCATGTTTTTTTCTATAATCTTTAATAATGTCTCCTAAAGTCATTTTACTCACCTGCCCTTGTCTACTTTATTATACAATAAGAGTGAGATAATGTCAAATATTTTAAACAAAACTATTGACAATATTTGTATAATATGTTAAATTTTTTAGTCAAATAAAGTGGACAAGGTAGAGGAGGTAATATTTTGTAGTATAAAATAAGGGAGCTTCGTGAGAAACAAAAAATGTCTCAGGCAGAGCTATCAAAACGAGCTAATGTTTCAAGAGCAATTATTTCGGGCTTAGAAAGTGGCGCAACAGTAACTACAACGACAGAAACACTATCTAAAATTGCACAAGCATTAGGGAAAAAGGTCAGCGATATTTTTTTTGATTAGGAGTTTAACATACTAGACAAAAGGAGTGCGTATAAAGTGAAAGATTTAATTAAAATCAACTATGATACAGAACAGCCGACAGTATCTGCAAGAGAGTTGCATGAAGGTTTGGAAATTGGAACAAGGTTCAATGATTGGTTTCTAAGAATGGTAGAGTACGGATTTTCAGAAGGAAAAGACTTTTACTCAAAAATGAGTAAAACCTCTGAAAGCACCGGAGGGCGTCCAGCTACAGATTATGACATTACTGTAGACATAGCAAAACAAATTTGTATGATTCAGCGCACGGATAAAGGCAGGCAATACAGGGAATATTTCTTGGAATTAGAGAAAGCCTGGAACTCACCAGAACAGGTTTTTGCGAGAGCCTTACACATGGCTGATAAAGTGGTGGATAGTTTAAAAAAGCGTTGCAGCTTTCTTGGTGGGCAGATTGTAGAGCAACAGAAAATAATTGAAGAGCTTCAGCCAAAGGCTTCTTATTACGATATGATTCTTCAATGTAAAGATCTCATTGCTACAACAACCATTGCAAAAGACTATGGAATGTCGGCAAAAAAGTTCAATACAATGCTCCACAATATGGGAATTCAATTTAAGCAGGGAAGCGCGTGGGTGCTATACGCAAAGTACCAAGGCAATGGCTATTTGAAGGCCAAAACACACAATTACGCAGATACGAAAGATGTTCAACATTCTCGAGAACATTCTTACTGGACACAAAAAGGAAGACTGTTTTTATATGACTTTTTGAAGCAACAAGGAATTTTACCAGTAGTAGATATGCAATAGGGAGGGTATATAGGATGAACAATTTTATAGAATATTTTCAGAAGTGTGTCAATATAATTTTGCGATTTTTTCAGAATCAATACAGAAAGGAGGTTTATATGGCTGATAAGATTTTTATTGGCTCTCGGATAAAGAGAATAGCAAAGGACAAAAAAATACCATTGTATATATTGGAAGAAAAGGCCGGGATAGCAAAGGGAAGTATTTCCAAATGGAATGTTATAGAGCCTTCTTTTGATAAGGTTTGCCGAGTCGCTAAGATTTTGGATGTTGAAATCAACCAATTGGTTTTGTAAAGGAGGTAATCGTTTGAACAATTTAAGAAAAGCAACGCTTACCACTTTAGAGGTGGCAGAGATGATGGAGATTCCACATGGTGATTTATTAAAGAAACTTGAAGGCAGGAAAGATAGAAAAGGATATGTCCAGATCCTTAACGAAGGACAAATGTCCGTGGATGATTTCTTTTACAAATCATCCTATTTGGACGCAAAGGGAGAGAAGAGGCCATGTTATGAGGTAACCCGTCTTGGCTGTGATTTCTTGGCCAATAAATCCACAGGTGAGAAGGGAGTGTTATTCACTGCGAGATATGTAAAGCGATTCCATGAAATGGAGGCCCAAATTATACAAATTCCCTTAACCGAGCATCCAGGAGAGGTAGCTAATTATTTAAAAGAGATGGGAAAAAGGATGGAGCAAGAACGGATGGCTCCACATAAAATTGCAGAGGCTTTCAAGATGGTATCACAGCAGTATGGCATCCGGCTGCCGGATGATTTTGTGAAGGTACCGAAATACGAACAGATGGAACTATCCTTTTCAGAAAAATCAAATTAAATTTGATTACGGGAAGGAGGTGAGGGGATATGAGAAGAATTAAGAGAAAGACTTTGTGGGCATATCTGGACGGAAAAAAGCTAGTTGACGTGGTTCAGGCGGCCCTCGATAACAATGTAATGGTAGATGATTTGAAAAAGCAGCTTATTAAGGAGAATCCAGGGCACGAAGTAACTTTTAAATGCCAGTAAAGAGGGAAAGGAAAAACACATATGGAAGAAAAGAAAATTGAAAAATTGTATAAATTGTTTGAGAGGGCAGAGAAAGAAAAGGATGCCGAATCAGCGGCGGCATTGCGCTGGGCGATTTTCTCTCTTGAGCGGTAAAGATGTTGAGTCTCAATAAGCTTAGGAGGCAGGAAGATGTATTTGGAAAAGCGTGTAGAACGTCTCGAAAAAGAAAACCTGGAACTGAGAAAAAGAATTGAATCCTTAGAAAACGATGGGATGGATAGGTTCGTATCTGCCGGAGAGCTGGCAAAGATTATGGGATGTTCAGTTAATACGGTATATGTAAAAATCCGGAAGGGACCATTGAAGCAACAAGAAGGACTGGCGATCACCGGATACCAATGAGCCAGTTTTACCGAAAAACAGAGGATAAAACAGTGAAAATACACCAGTACCAGAAAAAGGAAAATCCAAAGGATATGAAGTCCCTGGTGTTCGGATAAAGGAGGTGGGGAATCATGCAGTTAATCTACGAACCGGATCCGAATGAAAAGACATATGAGGAGCTGCTTAAAGAAAACAGCCGGCTGAAAGGAAGACTATCAGAGCGTCATAACATCCTTGGCTGGTCGGTAGCCCTGAACCTGGCCATGCTGCTTGCTTTCCATTGTAAACCCGGCGCCAGGTTCCAATGATTTCAGAGGAGCATCCCTCAGGACAATAGCAGCAAGCTGTTTGGCCAATGAAGGAAATACAGAGGGACGTAACTTCTACATGATGGATTTTTCCTCTGAAATTGTGCGGCAGCGAATTCAGCCTCCCGCTTGCCCTGCGGACCCGGTGTATCACTGGTAAATGATTCATAGATCCGCTTGTCTTTCATTTTTTTGCTTTTGGATCATAGACCTTTTCTGTGTGGCTATACGCTAAACAGCGCCACGATCCAGAAGATAGTTTTTTCGTGTCTTTTAGAGTGTCGCATAAAAATGCTAATTGTCCAAGGCGAGCGATTTGACGCTTACTTATATTGTCTTTAAAAACTATACCGACATTTTTTCAGAAAGTACCTGCAACTGCTTGGTTTCTGCGAAATGTCGGTATAAGTAGTATACATAATGCGGCGGATGTCATCGGAAAACTGAAAGAAAGAACTTATGTCCTCCCAGTTATTCTCCCAATTACTAATTGCATAAGGGTACTTCTTTCCCCATTTCTCTTTGACTGTTTCCAGCTCTGACCATGCGGCTGTCTCATTTGGGGCATTATATACCGCTTTAAAGTCACTGGAAAATTTCTTCAAATCACTGTAGTTGACATATTTGAATGAGTTACGCAGCATATGGATCACGCACCTTTGGATTTGTGCATGGGGATAGACGGAACTGATTTTGTCCGTGATCTTGCTGACCATTTCAGCAGATAACTCAATGCCGTAAAGAGCCAAGAGCTGCTCATGGATATCCCTTGTACTCATGCATCTTGCATATAAGGAAATAACCTTTTCTTCAATACCGGAGATGTCACGCTGGTATTTGGGAATGAGTTTGGGCTCGAATTCCCCATACTGGCTTTTTAAGGTTTTAGGCGAATGTCCATTGCATTTGTTACTTATGACCAGGTCCCCTTTTCGATAAGAATTGTCATATCTAAATTCTTATCGAAAAGGAGACATTTTTTTCTAAAGACACAAACTATTTTACACTACCCTTTTTATGCCCGGTTTTCAAGTTACGATTTGTAAAAAGTGGCGTCTCTACTTTCCGAGAGGGTGGGTAAAATATTAATCTATGCAATTTCCTCAATTTTTTGTTTAAGCCGTCTCAATTCATTCTCCAACCGAGTTACCCGTAAGAGCAGCAGCTCTTTTTCGCTTTCCACTTTTAAAGCATCGTCCAACTTACGTGACAGGTCAAGATGGCCTTCGGCAATAATACGGATTTCCTTGTTAGTCTCATTTTCCAAAGTCATTTGAACCTCGGTCACTTTTGAATCTACTTTATCTAGTCTGGAATCTACTTTATCCAGCCTGGAATCTACCTTATCCAGCCTAGAATCTACCTTATCCAGCCTGGAATCCATTTTATCCAGCCTGGAATCCATCTTATCCAGTCTGGAATCCATCTTATCCAGTCTTTCATTTAGGGGCTTGTTTATTTCTTTCATGATTTCGGTTATCATTTCTAAGTCTTTCTTTTCTAACATTTCCTTATCCTCCTTTGGCTTAAACTTAATTTTCTGCTGCTTTTCCAAGAACTTTCCTCAATGCCAATACCTTGTCACCATCCGCTGTAAGCGGCGAATAATTGGAATTAAAGGAAATAAATCCATTTCCTCAGCTTTCTTGGTGTAGATGCTGTTGCCTTTTTGGAAGATGCCTATACCTGGCATTTAAGAGATGGGTCTTTAGGACATAGACCATATCCTCATTGAAATATTCAGGCTCCATAAAATCGCCGTTTATGCCGACAACGTAGTCGGCATTTCTGTTTAGATCATTTTTCGGATAGGACTTGATTCCGGCGGTTATATCGGAAAATTTCACGCTGATTTTTGCGGCGGCTATCCTGCCATAGTATGCTAAGAAGCAGGCGGCGGTAGAATGTGCGACTATCTGCTGCTGGAGACTCCTTTGACTTGGCTGGTGCGATTAGCTTCCCGATTTATAAGCGTATCAACTGTTTCTCTGCTAAAATCATTAAGTGCCCTGTGTCTTTTATAAATAATTTTTCTGCTGGTGAAAAAGCTTCCGGCTTAGCTGCTAACAAATAATTGGAAGTAATATCTAAAATTCCACAAATCTCAGCCGCTTTCCAAAGGTCATCTCATCATGGATACCCCTTTCTTATAGAGAGGATAACATAGGATTTCGGCTTTGTAAATATGCATAAACAAATTCTTTAGGTTAGAATCGATGATGGGGTAAACGAAAAAGCAGTTTTGGCATTCCAGTGAACTGCCTCTCCGCTTACACCATTTTCGATTTGACCTAATTGAACAAAGTGCACGTCCGGGCAGCTACTACCTATGGACTTTCAATCTTTTGTTTTTACCCATGATTATACAGGATTTTCTGTGTAAAAACGATAGGAAACCAAGTGGTTCCAGATAAATGACCATGACAATAAAACCTCAGGCCTTGAGGCTCCAAAAAACGATTGATAAATGAAATATATTTTCTACATTCAAGAAAATTCCGGCATAAAGTAAGCTTTTTACTTTTGCTGCGGGAACACAGAAGTCCGTAATGCCAAATTCGTACAAAATGCTTGGGGGACATGCATCCAAAAACATCGTATGAATTCGATACCGGAAAGGGTCAGTTCTTTCCACTGTCCTTTGCTCCGGTAATCTTTCACAGAAAAAGTGACGGTTTCATCATCCATACGGATGATGCGATGATTGCTGACAGCAATCCGATGAGTGTATTTTCCAAGATAATCCATCACCGACTGTGCACTATGAAAGGTTTTCTTACAATAAAGGATCCGCTCCGCAGAGTAACAGGTATCAAGCAGCTCTTTGAATGCATAATGGTTACGGTATTTTTCGGCTGTTCCATGAAACTCAAGCCGGTCGGTCTCCCAAAGGTTTTTCAATTCTTCCATGTATTTTCCACGGAATACTTTGGAAATGATCTGAATTGGAAGGAAAAATTCAGTGCCGTTATCCTTCCATTCATTTTTGGGTGTCAATCCTCCGCCGAGCAGTATTGTGTGGATATGGGGGATGAAAGTTCATTTCAGAACCCCATGTATGCAGGATAAAAGCGCAGAAAGATATCCTGTACTGTGGGTTTATTCATGACCGGCACCTTCTTTCCGGTCAAATGGGCTCTGGATTCCCATCAGGGATTTGTTGCTGACATGAAGATAAACCTCCGTGGATTTCGGGTCACGGTGTCCAAGTAGTGCCTGGATATTATGCCGTTCTACGCCCTGCTCCATAAGATGTGTTGCAAAGCTGTGGCAGAGACAGTGGGGAGCTGCTCCCGTCGGAAGTTCAGCATCAAATACAGCACGGCACATCACCTGTTCCAGTGCACTGACTGTCAGGTAATTACCGGTGAACTTATTAGAGAACAGGATTCCACGGGGACGTCCTTTCTCAAACCAGTATTGTGTAAGAATGTCCAGACACCGCTTGGAAAGAATCGTATAGCGGCTCATCCGGCTCTTTGTATCCCGGACATGGATCTGCATATGTGTGCGGGAAATATCATCATAATGCAGATGAATCACTTCGGAAACACGCATTCCGGAAGAATACATGGTTGCAAAGTTTGTGTTCCAGAAGCATGCACGGGACTGTAATGTCATCCCAAAGGATATGTAGGACATTCCGATAGAAAAAGCGTATGGCGGAATTATAAAGGTTCAGGGTGGAGGCTTTCAGCCCTTCCTCCCTTTTTGCAAGGAGAAAAGCCCTGACATCCTGACAGGTAAGCTGTTCTGGGTTCTTACCCTGATAGTTCAGGAAATAAGAGACATAGTTTTTATAGCAGGTGATGGAACGCTCTTTGAAGTCACGGATTTTTTCGGCTTCCTTAAGCCGTTGTAAATATTTTTCGTACATAATAAAATCCTCCATGTAAAATCAGTAGTAATCAAAAACACTGCTTTGGGTTATAGAAAACAGAAAATCGCTATGCCACAGCCTTGGCAGGCCATCGCGCAGCGATTTTGTTCAATTCCAGTTTACAGAATCGTTATGCAGGTGTTGCTTTAACTTGGTTTAAGAATATGAACCGTTGCACGAAAGGCGGACTGGAGCAGGCACATACACTGTTAAGGGTGACCCTCCCAAAAGGAACCAGCTTTAAATATCTGACGCAATGGGATGTGAAGCTGATTGTAAACCATATCAACTCAACACCAGTTTTTAAAACTTTCCATAAAATTATTCGTTTATTTCGGAAATTTCGTTGTATAATATAATTGAATCCAAAGGCAACTAGCACAGAGGATTTTTCCTATAATTTTGTTAGCTAGTGCGGCACTAATATGCCTGGTTTTGGATTCTCCATCCAGACATTCCGGCTCCTGAAGGCATCCCTAAAAGAGGGTGTCTTTTTTCATGTACTTATTCATGACTTTCAGGTGATAAAGGTAGAAACAGAGATCCTAAAAGGCGCGCCGGTGAAACACTCTGAATTTACCGGAAGGGGAGGGAATACTATCATATCCATTTGTCAGGAGGTGTATATCAATGGAACTTTTAAAAACAGAAGACAGAACGGTGTTTGACACCTCGGCAGTCAGCCGGGGATTTTTTATTTATGGAAAACACCGAAGCTGGAAAACAGGCATAAACGGTCTGGTTTCCCATGTCTCCGAAACGGAAATTCTGGTGCAGTTTTTGCCGGATATCCGAAATGTTACAAGCCATTACCGAATTCAGGCAGAGGAGGTGAAAAGGGCAGAGTGGGAGCTTCTCATATCAGGAGATTTACAAGACATGTTTGAGGTGAAAAGGAATGGAACTGCATGAATTAATTGGGAAGCGGCTGTCAGAGGAAAAAGAGGTAGCCGGGCTTGTGACCAGATTTCGTGGAAGACCGGCTGTTTTTACGCCGGAAGCTCCGACGGACCAGGATGAGGGATGGGGCGGCCTGCCTCATTATCCGAGAATTACTTTTGGGCTGGATCTATCCGTCAATGAAGAGCGAAAATGCCAGGGGAATATGGTTCTTACGGTGTCTGCAGAAAATAACGGAACTTTTGACTTTGGAAATGCAGTCAGCCAGATAAAGAAATGTTTATGCTCAGCTCTTTTAACGCCGGAGGGAGAAAGCGCGTATTGCCTGGCCTGGAACCGAAGCGGCGGCTTTTCAATAGAAGAGACAAACATCCGCAGCCAGGAGATGCAATTGGATATTCTGGAATTTCCGTGCCAGCTATCAATGGAACCAGATCCGGTAGACAGTTTAAATGCCTGGCTGAAGGGAATTTTTCCCGAAAGCAGGGTACTGTGGATGGATCGGCCAGAGCAGGAGGAAGCAATAACAGCCGGACTGCCGGTATTCTATGTCCGGCTGGAGGAAGAGAAAGAAAATCAGGCTCAGTCCACCTTTGCAGTGACATGGATGACATGTACTTTGGCAGTCCAGGTATTATGTGAATCCGCGGAAAACAGAAGCCGCTATACAAGAGCAATTGCCAAATACTTAAGCGGGGAAGGAGAATTTGCCATGCTGGACGGTTCGCCGTTTTTTGTAAAGGAAATTTCTGCAGTGCCGGGGGCCGGTTATCTGCAGGCCGGGCAATTACGAATAACCGGACAGTATGGAGTATTAAGGCACACAGAAAGGAAGAAAGCAATCCGGGAGATTCAGTCAGATTATCAGTAACAACAGGAGGTTAAAGTGGAAAAGAAAAAGTCAGGAAGTAAACAGGTAAAAAGCGAGGAAAAAGTAAAACCGGCAGAATCACTGTATACAGTGGAAGAGCTGGCTGGAGCGCATAAGGAAACCTTCCAATGCAGAAAAGAACTGGTAACGGCAGCATTAGGAAAGGTCGGAAAGCCGCTGTATACCTTAGGGGAAGCGAAAAAAATAGTAAAAGCTTATGGAAAAACACCAGTAAAACAAAGAAAGGACAGGTGACAAAATGGCAGGAATTTTTACAGACGGAATTGCAGAAATCCGTCCGGGAACTTATTTTAATGTAAATACCAATGACGGCTCAAACATTATCGGGGCCAAGGATGGAATTGTGGGAGTGGTCTTTCAGGGAACTTTTGGCCCTCTCAATAAAGTAGTGAAGCTTACCGCGGCGCAGGAAGCTTTTCGCGTTTTTGGGGATGGAGGAAACGCGGACGTAATTGAATATGCCTTTTTGGGCGGGGCGGATACGGTTTTTGCCGTGCGCGTGGGTTCAGAAGGCACAGAGGCAGCAGTCCAGTTAGGAGAAATTGTTACAATAAAGGGCAGGTATCCCGGCTCCAGGGAGTTCTCCGTTAGTGTAAAAGACAGTCTTACAGATAATACCAAAAAAGAGATTATTTTTTATTCCGGAAACCGCCGGATCGAGAGCTATGTGATTACAAAAAGCGCGGACAAGGAAGGTGCGGCGTTGGCGGAAGCCATGAAGAAATCCGCCCGTTTTACGGTGAAAGTAAATACAGACGGAGAATTGGAGCCAGTATCCCAAAAGGCCTTTACCGCCGGAACGGATCCGGCTGCTACAGTGGAGAGTTATTCTGACGGTCTGGAAAAATTAGAATCTCAATACATGAATGTGGTGTGCACGGATACGGAAGACCCGGCGGTGCACCTGCTGTTAAAGACCTTTTTAGATCGGGCTTATGACAATGGTCTTTTTACCTGCGGCATTGTGGCAGAGCTTAGCAGCCAGGCATTAGAAGACCGGATTGCCAACGCTCTTATATATAATGACGAGAAGATAATTTATCTCTTAAATGCCCATGTGGGAATGTTGGAAAAGGAGCTGGACGGCTATCAGACCGCTGCAATAGCAGCAGGAATGTATGCCTCTTATCCCAGCAATAAAGCCCTTACCCATAAGATCCTGCCGGGAGTATCAGAGCTGAAGGAGATTTTAACCCCATCCCAGATGGAGTACGCCGAGACGAAAGGATGCCTGGTGTTGTCAAACAGCCCCGCCGGAAAATGCTGGATCGATAATGCCATTAATACCCTGGTAGAGCTTCCGGAGAACAAGGATAAAGGTTGGACGAAGATACGCCGGACAAAGACTCGGTTTGAGCTAATGTACCGCATGAATACCACGGCGGATAACCTTGTGGGGAATGTGGATAATGATAAAAACGGCAGAGAAACCGTCATTGCCAATTTAAACGAAGTGGGGGCAGCTATGATCCGGGAAGGAAAGCTGGTTTCCTGTACAGTAACGGAACATCCGGACAAGGCGGCCGATACAGATTATGCATACTTCCTTATCAGCGTAGTGGATAAGGACAGTATGGAGCATTTGTATTTATACTATAATTTTTGTTACAGCACTAACGGAGGGGAGGAATAATTTATGGCAAAGTTAAATACAAGGGCCGGAGCAGATGCCCGGCATATGAGAACAGGAAAAGACGGAGCACTTTACAGCAGTGACGGGGTGCTGTTGGCGACAATCGAAAGCTTTCAGTCCCAGGCAGCCTTTAACAATGCAAAGTACTCTGTTCTGGGGGATGCCCAGGAGCATGAAGGGCTGAATACCTTCGGGATCACTCTTACTGCCAGCCAGGTGGTGATTGAGGATGATCAGTTTATTGAGGATTTATTTGAGTTTATGAATGAGCAGATAATGCCGGAATGGAGTTTCCAGGGCGTGCTTCAGGGAAGAAACGGATCCCAGGAGCGGGTAGTTTACCGGGAGGTAATCCCGTCCGGAACAATTGATTTACAGAATATCGGGGTAGGGGATGCGATTAAGCGCTCCTGGAGCTTCTTTGTAAATCAGGTTCCGGAGCTGCAGAGCAGGCTTACGGTAGAGCGATAAACGCAAATTTTAGACAGGAGGACAAACAAAATGAAAATCCACAATGAAGAAAACACAGCAGCAAGCCAGGAGGAGCTTACCGCCCAGTCCCACAGCATCCTGGAAGGCATCATTGCCGCTGCCCGGAATGTGGCGGAGGAGACCCAGGAAATCCAGGTATCCAGAAACGGGGTAAAGTATTTTAACCTGGTTATCCGGCCGGTATCCGAGAAAAAGAGCAAGGACTTGAGGCAGAAATGCACCAGCTATAAGAAAAACCGTACCTATGGGGTGAAAATGCCGGAAGACACGGACATGACAAAATTCCGTTCCATGTTAATTTACGAGGCGACGGTCAATAAGACGGAGACCTGGGATAACAAGGAACTGTGGAAGGCCCTGGAGAGCCAGTACCCTGTTGTAACCGGCTGGGAAACCATTGACCAGGTATTGCTGGCAGGAGAAAAAGAGCGGATCGTAGACGCCATCAGCGCTCTTTCCGGCTATCGGGACGAGGACGAAGAGGCATTGGAAGACACCGTAAAAAACTCATCCGGGCCGGATGTAAAGAATTCGTGATCCGGCATCGGGCAATACAAGATTTAAAATTACTGCCAAGCCAGTTTGAGGCCCTTTCCTGCGTGGAAAGGGCCTTTCTGGCAGCATCCATTATTGTAGAAAACAACCTGGACGGAGAAAACCAGGAACAGGGAGGTGAGTAAGAGTGGCAAAGACAATAGCCATTGATATTTCCGTTTTTGACGGAATGGAAAAGTCTGCCCGGAAATTAAAGAAGGGTCTGGATATGGCAGACAATGCCAGCAAACAGGTGAAGCGGGCGTTAAAGGAACTGAACCGTGAGCGAATCGAAATTTTAATGGAAGCCCGGGATCACCTTTCTCCTGTTCTTCAAAAGACCCAAAGCAGCTTAAAGGAATTAACCGGAAAAACCTGGAATGTCACGTTAAAGGCAACAGATTATGTAACACGGCCTGTCAGGGGAATCTTAAGCCTTCTGCCATCTGTCCGGAATATGACCTTTGGACTGAAAGGGGTATTTGGAGCCATGGCAGCTCCCGCAAATATTGCCGGAGACTATGAACAAAGCGAAAGCCCTAAGCTGTCCCTTACCCTTGGCTTTGACCTGGAAAATACAGAATCCAAAAGTATAAAAGGCTTCCTTGGCACTGTTTCTGACAAGTTCCGAAATACACTTATAGAAAAGTGGGAGACAGGCCTTTGGGAAGGATTAAAACCGGGGTTGGAAAAAGTTACCGGTTGGCTGGATGACAACGAAGATAAGATCCTGGGGTGGCTGGATCGCCTGCAGGAGATGGGTGCAGAGCTTGGCAGCTTCATTACCAGACAGATAGAAGGTATTCAAAAAGCGGCGGAAAAGCTAATAGAAGATCCGGTTTGGAAAAGCGCGGACTTTTTCGGAAAAATAGAAATTGCCTGGGATCGCTTAATCGGGGAACCATTTTCTCAGTGGTGGAACTCACAGGGAAAAGAGCAGATAACACAAGCGGCCGGAGAACTTGGCGATTTTTTAGGCACAGGATTTAACCAGGGGATTCTGGCAATCCTTGGAGTCGTTAACAACGGCGCGGCGGAAGAAGGATTGTCTGTGGGAAAAAGCTTTGTGGATGGATTTTTAGGAGGCTTTGAGGGACAGAAAATCAGCGCCGCATTACAAGAGGCAATATCCAGAGTATTTGAAAGTTCCTTTTTCGGAGGCGGAACATCCATTCTTTCTACCGCACTGGTGGGTATGGCTGGCCTGAAAGGTTTGGAAGCGGGAACGGCAATGGGAAAAGGGGTAATGGACATCTTTTCTGCAATAAAATCCATATGGAAGCTGTTTCAGCCATCCTCTGGCGTAGCTGCATCATCCGGAGCAGCCCAAGCAGCGGCAGCAGCGGGAACCGCTTCCGGGGCTGCCGCCGGAACAGGGATTTCCCTTTCTATGATGGCGAGTATTGCCGGGGGAGTGCTGGGCCTTATGGGACTTGGCTCGGCGGTGAGAGACATTCACGCATCCAGAAGGACCGCCATAGCAGAGAATAGGGATAGGAGGATGAAAACCGGGCTTGCAAAAGGCGGATTGGTTGCTGCAGGCGCAGGTATAGGAACTCTAATCGCGCCTGGAGCAGGCACATTCGTGGGCGCCGGAATCGGAGGACTGGCGGCTCTTTGGGGCGGGGATCTCCTGTCAGATATGTTTCGATCAGATAAGGAGAAGGCATTAGACGCCCTGACAGAGCTGGGGGATGATCTGGAGCAGGCGGTAGAAAATTATAACGAAACGGTCTCTAAAGTAGATGTGGCGAAGGAGCTGTTAGGGGAGTATGAGGAGTTAAAAAAGGGTCTGAATGACGGAGAATTTGATGGGACAAAGGCAGAGGAAGCCCAAGTGCGGATGAAACAGATTTTGCAGGATTTGCAGAACATGTTTCCGACCATGGTTAGTCAGTATAATATTTTAAATGGGTTGAGTGATGACAGGATAGAAAAGCTTGGGGAGGAACTTGATCATATAGAAAAAAAGTCTGAGCGGGAACTGAAGCGGGAAGAGCGCGATCTAAAGGTAGGGCTGCAGGAGGTGAAGTATAATCTTCCGGAGATTATATCGGATTATCAAAGAAAAAAGGAATGTTTGGATGCATTGCAGCCGGAGTGGGAGAAGTCGCAAGATTATATTTCCCAAATGGGAGATCTTATTTCACAGTATCGGTATGCACCCGTTGGTAGTGAGGAAGAAAGGAGATTGGTTAAAGAGGCTAATGCACTTCACGAATCTTTTGGGTATGAACCTGTTGATGCAATAAATATGCAGATATTTTCAGACAAACTAGAAGAACATATTCAGAGAAGAGATACAATAGAAAAGGAAATGGACGAGCTTTGTGATGCGCTAGACGACGCTGATGCTCAGCTTAAAGAATACTATGACTCTTCTGTATGGTCAAAAGAACTAGATGCCGGTATCAATTTGGAGGAAGAACAAAAAAAATTAAAACTCTTTCAGTCTGCCTATGAGATTTTAAAATTAACAGGTGAACTGGATCCAGGGACAGCAGGAATGGTGGAACAAGTCCTTCCCGGCTTTTCAGAACAAGACGAGAAATGGGAAAAGATGAAAATGCTGGCGGATGGAATAGCTGAGATTCAGGAGAATGTACAACCAGTTTTGGAAGCCATAGGCGAATTAAACCAGGAGCTGACTATTTTGCCGGAGGATGTAAAAATTAATATCAACTGGGACTTTACTGGTCCGTCACTTTCGGAAACCATGCCGAAAATGAAAATGCATTATACATCCAAAAGACCTGAGTTTGGTAAAGAACCTGGCAAGCGGGCGCTGGGGGGATTTACTTCCGGGCCGGAATTATCCTGGATCGGGGAGGATGGGCCGGAGGCAGTGATTCCCCTGTCAGGGAAATACCGGAGGCGGGGGCTTGAATTATACCAGAAGGCGGGCCGCTATCTTGGATTAGGTTTCCATAGGGACGGCACCATTTATAATGAGGCAGAATCTCCGGCTCCGGTAATTTTTCCCGGACAGGCAGACGCAGGAAAGGAAAACAGAACCACCCAAGTACAACTGTCCTTTAACCCCCAAAACATCATTCAGGTAAATGGGACAGATTCACAGGAAGAAATGGAAACAAAAGTCCGGCAAAGCTTGTCCGGTATGTTAGATGAGATGGCGGCTGATATAGCCAGAATGGTACTCAGGGCCAATGAGAATATTCCAGGAGGTGAAACAGCATGATTTATTTAGATACCTTTACCTTTCCGTCTCTGCCGGAACGAATCGGAATCAGCGGGGGAGCGGTGTACCAGACCTACAGCCTGCTTGCCGGGAGTGCGTCCATACCTAGTGGGAAAGACGTCAAGTCTGTTAAATGGTCCGGCACATTCTTTGGGAGGAAGAGGCGCAGGACTGTACTGGTTCAGCAATGGGAAGAACCGGCGGAATGTATTGGCTTTTTAGAGGATGCTATGAAAAATGGGAAAACCTTAAATCTGATTGTAGATGAAGCACCCATTAATCTGGACGTAACCATCTCCACATTGAGCTATGAGGCTGTAGGGGCATATGGAGATATTGAGTATACAATAGAACTGGAGGAAGCATCTGCATTAAAGGTCTATACGGTTTCAGAGAAAAACATCCAACCCTTGGCAAAAACAGTGGAAACCCGCCCGGAAACACGTGCCAGTCAGGCATACACAGTAATTTCCGGGGACAACCTATGGAAAATCGCCAGAAGGTTTTACGGCGGAAGTGGAAGTGACTGGAAAAAAATATATGACGCAAACGCAGCAGTTATTGAAGAGACAGCAAAACAGTACGGAAAGCCATCATCTGATAACGGCCATTGGATTTATCCAGGCTGTATATTAACCATACCATAGGATTTAGGAAGGAAGTGGCAAGTGGATATAGGAAAATTTATAAACTGCCTGATTTTGCTGGAGGAAGCTACGAGATAAGAGGCAAAAGAAAGTAACGGGGTAAGGACTACAAAGACAGTAGAGGGGAAAGTCCACCCATATCATCTACCATAAAAGCCCGCTGCCGGGCACATGAAGATTTACTGTGATAGAAGCAGATATTTTGGGTGGATATAGGGACATTTGACTAGTCCCACCCATATTTTGTGCAGTATTGATCCATAACAGTTATCGAATAACCTTCAAAAGAAGGGGAATCGGCTTCGCTATAGCTCGGATAGACATATAAAGAAACGACAGAGCGAAAAGAAAATTCTGCCTCAGGACATTCTGTGCTTGGAATATGACTCCCGTCACTGATTAAATAGTACTTATTCCCATAATTACCGTCTGAGAAGCCAGCTTTAACAAAGTCTGATTTTCCAGAGGAAGAGTTAAGACCATTTTTTAAAGAACAAGAAGAGGTTTGCTGTACACTTATATAAGCAAGAAGCCCATCCTTATAGCCTATATCCAATCCTAAATCTTCATAAACATACCGTTTGCCTCCTAAAATGTCGGTATCCGTGTAATCCGCCGCTCCCAGAATCTCAGCCGCATCACCGTGAGGCATATACAAAGAGAGCTCTTTGCCATCAGGAAGAACCACAATGAGATCTTCAGGAAAAGCGGTGGAATCTTGCTGCTTTGAGCAGGCTGAGAGAAGTAAGGTAGAGATAAGTAAAATAGTAAATAAGAATTTTTTCATAAAGATAGCCTCCTGAAAATAAACTGGTAAGTTAATGATACTATCCAGAAGGGAAAATAGCAAGTGGAAACCCGCCCAGAAACACCTGCCGGGCAGGCATACACAGTGGTTTCCGGGGATAATCTGTGGAAAATCGCCAGAAGGTTTTACGGCGGAAGTGGAAGTGACTGGAAAAAAATATACGACGCAAACGCATCAGTTATTGAAGAGACCGCAAAAAAATGCGGAAAAACATCATCTGATAATGGCCATTGGATTTATCCGGGCTGTATCTTAACCATACCATAGAACTTAGGAGGGGAACGCCATGCCAGATATTGGAAAGCTAGATACCATTTGATTTTGCTGGGGAAACTACACGGTAAAAGGAAGTAGCAGGGCAAAGATTACAAAGATAACAGAAGGAAAAGCCCACCCATATTATCTGATTCACTGCGATAGAAGCAGTGAATCAGATAATATGGGTGGGGGATAGGGGGCCGTTTGATTAGTCCCATCCATATTTTGTGCAGTATTCATCCATAACAGTTATCGAATAACCTTCAAAAGAAGGGGAATCGGCTTCGCTATAGCTCGGATAGACATATAAAAAAACGACTGAGTGAAAAGAAAATTCTGCATCAGGGCGTTCTGTGCTTGGAATATGACTCCCATCATTGATTAAATAATACTTATCCCCATAATTACCGTCTGAGAATCCAGCTTTAACAAAGTCTGATTTCCCAGAAGAAGAGTTAAGACCATTTTGTAAAGAACAAGAAGAGGTTTCCTTTACACTTATATAAGCAAGAAGTCCATCTTTATAGCCTACATCCAATCCTAAATCTTCATAAACATACCGTTTGCCTCCTAAAATGTAGGTATCCGTGTAATCAGCGGCCCCCAGAATTTCAGCCGCATCATCATGAAGCATGTACAAAGAAAGTTCCTTCCCATCAGGGAGAACCACAATGAGATCCTCAGGAAAAGCGGTAGAATCCTTTTGTTTTGAGCAGGCCGAAAGAGAAAGGGTGGAAATAAGTAAAATAGTAAATAAGAATTTCTTCATAAAGGTATCCTCCTGAAAATAAACTGGTAAGTTAATGATACTATCCAGGAGGAAAAATAGCAAGAAGAGGAAAGATGCCGGGGGCTGAATAACACCCCTTATTTTTAGGAATATAGCGCTTAGTGGCTGAATTTTAGAGACTTTGACGAACTGTCAGAGTCTCTTTTCTGATGCAAAAATATAAGCAGTGCCAGTTTTTCGTAAATGCAGCAGGCGGTGCAGCCGCCACAGACTAATCAGGGGCTTTTGCGGGTACAGGGAGAAGCTGGGGCAAAATCATACTTATATGACTTAGGAGGGAAATACATGCTGGATATAGGAAAACTTAGATACTGTCTGATTCTGCTGGATGAAAATGGAGTCCAATATGATTTAAAGGATGTAGTTCAGGATCTTGGATATGAGGAGAACGAAAATGAGCTGGCATCCCGGATTACATTTCGATTGGCGGATGTTGACGGGGCTTTGGAGCTGTGCAGGAATGGTCAAATGGTATTTCTGCTGGCAGGATTTGACGGAAAGGAAGAGGAAATATGCCGGGGAACCTTAAAAACCTGGCGGCATACATACGGCCTTACGGCCCGTACTGCAGACTGTACCGTGTATGACACACTGTATCAACTGGACAAGTCTCAGGATAACCGGTATATATCCTCCGGGCGCACCACGGCTCAGGTGTTTGCGGAGATTGCCGCAGATTGGGGGATTGAGATGGAATACCACGGCCCGGATGTATCTCACGGGGCCATGCCCATGAAGAACAAAACCCCGGCAAAAATGTTTTTGGAACTGTTGGATGACGCCAGGAAAAAGGGGGCCGGAGAGTACATATTGCGGGCTGTTCAGGGAAAAATCGTGGTATCCCCAGTTCTTTCTAACGAAACGGTTTACCTTTTCGGAAGAGACAATACCGTCCGGGTTACTTATCAGGAAAACATTTCTGATTTGGTAACCAGGGTTAAGGTATTGGGGCAGTCAAAGAAAGACAACGCCGCGCCGGTAGAAGCTGTTCTGGACGGGCGGACAGAGTTTGGAATACTTCAGAAAATCTATCAGCGAAACAGTGACGAGACGATTGAGGCGGCCAGGCAGGCGGCAGCTGAGCTGTTAAAGGAAGAGGGGGAGCCAAAAGAAGAGATAACCTTAGATCTTCCGGATGTGCCCTATGTAAGGAAAGGAGACGCCATCTACTGCGACAGGCTGGAAAAGGCGGACGGATATTACCGGGTGTTAAGCGTCAGCCACGACTGCGGCGCACGGACAATGACCCTTAAAGTAAAAAAAGCAGAGCAGATTCAAGCATTACAAGAAGGAAACCAGCAAACAGGGGCCTATGGGACAGGCAGTGAAGTGACATTTCTGGGAGGAATGCATTATGTCAGCTCTAATGCCGGGGCAAAAGGCTATGCGGTAAAAGGAAAGGGCCGGGCAAAGATTACAAAGACAGCAGAAGGGAAAGCCCACCCATATCATTTGATTCACTGTGATAGAAGCAGTAATGTGTATGGGTGGGTGGATGCAGGGACGTTTGGTTAGTTCCATCTATGTTCTATACAATAATGATCAGCAATTAATATCAAATAATATTCAAAAAGGAGAATCGGAATGTTATTGTAAAGACAGGAGGTTTTTTGTATAATTGAAGTGTGGGAAAAAACTTAATAATTCTGAAGGTGATTTTGAGGCATGCCTGATGGTCTATAAGTTTATAAAATGAATGAAACGCCTAATCCCCCAGCTATGCTGGGGAGAATAGAGTAGTTGGAAACGGAGAGGATACCCATAAAAATCCTCCTATGCTACAATGAAATTGGTGTCGCAAGCCAAATT
>JAETNT010000061.1 GCA_021772025.1 Enterocloster bolteae
ACAGACAGAGCTTGCCGATTGGAAACGAAATAATATAGGCTATGTTTTTCAAAATTATATGCTTTTAAGTAACCTTACGGCAGAAGAAAATATTAAAGTCGGTATTTCTTCCAAAACGACACCTCTTGCATTTGACAGATTGACCCGTATTCTCGAAATAGACAGACTGTTAGATAAGTTTCCAGCACAGCTATCCGGCGGACAGCAGCAACGGGTTGCTATTGCAAGAGCAGTTATCAAAGGAACACATTTAATATTTTGTGATGAAGCTACCGGGGCATTGGACGAAGAAAACAGCAAAAAGGTAGTAGAACTATTGCACAATCTAAAAAACACTTTCGGCGTTACCATACTTTTTACAACGCATAATGAACAGATTGCACATACGGCAAATCGCATTATAACAATAAAAGACGGAATGATTATTAGTGATATGGAAAATGAAAATCCAGTATCTGCCAATGATATGATTTGGAGGTAAGGAATTTGATACTTATATATAAACAGCTTTTCAAACAAGTTATAAAAGATAAAATCTTCCTGTCATTGTTATTACTTCTTACAATGTTGACCTCTCTTTCGTTTTTCTTTGTAATGAGTTCTATCGACGGAAACATAAAGATACTGAACAGCTTGCAAAATCTTACAGCCAGCCAACAACTATATAAAAGCGCACTCAATTCAAATAGGATACTTGGCTTTATATTTTGGTTATCTCTTGTAAGTCTTTCCATAGTCGTATTTGTTATGTTTTTTTACAGATTTTTCAGAGCGAATAAAAAGCAAATCGGGTGCATAAAAGCTCTTGGTTTCAAAAATAGTAGTTTGCAATTCTTCTTTATCGTCTTTACAGCAGTCTTGTCTATTTTTGGCGCAATACTGGGATTCTTGGGGGGATACGTCTTATCAAATATTTTAATTCAGGCTAATTCAAAAACTTATGGTTTAACAGGTTTAACAAAAAGTATAAGCGGCTTTAGTTTAGTGATAGGTCTTGCGGTTTCCACAATCATTTTTTGCATTGTGACAATATTGTGTTATGGGTTTGTAAGAAATAAAGAAGCTGGTTCATTGTTAGCAGGAAATGCTGTACAAAATCGTTTTCCGGTTATGTTGAAAATTGCAGATAAAATAAGTCATATTGCACCCGTACATAAAAGACTTTCTTTGAGAATCGCTTTACGCAAGCCGTTGTCTGTATTGCTTTTGTTTATATCTGTTATGTCATTTAATGTGTGCATAATTTTAGGTCAATCGCTGAATATCAGTAGTTCTAAGATATTTAATACACAAACCGCAGGACATAATTACGAGTATCAAATACAATATCAAGAATATAAAACTACCGATATTTTCAGTGATGCAATGATATACATTGACAGTTCGTCAACTATTACGATAAATGATTATGAAATTGAACGTACTGTATCAGGGCTTTACGACATAAATGCACTGTATGAATTGAAAAACAAAAACAACGAATTATTAACAGCGCCAAATACAGGATATGTTTATATCAATCCCGAACTTTCAGAAATTTATGGTGTTAAAATCGGAGATATTTTAGTCGTTACGATTGCCGATGAACAGCATCCATTTATTGTCGGAGAAATAGCCGCTAATGCACAAACCAACCATATTTATATGAATGGAGAACAACTGGCAGAAATTCTTGGCATTACAACCGGATCTTATAATGGCGCATTCAGCGCAGATAAACTAGGCGGCGGCACCATAACAAGCAAAGAACAGCGCATAGAAGAGTTAAACCGCAATTCAGTTTCTAATAAAATAAGTGCTGTAATCAATCAAGTAACAGGTGTCTTAGTAGGAATTATTTTGATTTTTCTTGCTTTGCATATCAGCTTTCAAGATAATATCCATGATATTTTGATATTGAGTATGTTAGGTCATCCTGCCAAATATATACGAAAATTATTGATAGATGTTTATCTGCCTGTTTTATGGGTTTTATTCGTGATAACTCTTGTGCCAAGTATGATATTCGCAAGAGCAATACAAAATTCACTTTCAGTTTCTACTAACGATTATATGCCGTTTAGTATAAATCTTCTTGTTATCATACTGGCTTTTGGATTGATGAACTTAATCTATTATGGGGTACAGACAGCTTTTCGTTTGAAAATAATACGGCTACTCTATTGTATAACAAAAAAGCAGAGAACAGGCCACTAATGAAAGTGGTGTGTTTTCTGCTCTTGTTTGCACTCTGTTTGTCAGCGTTAATGCTTTGTCATTTCCAGTCAAATCGGGTCAAATGCCCTTCCATGGTCATCTTTTCAAACCCATTCTGTCTAAGAGCTTCATAGAGGATAATTGCAGCTGAATTAGATAAATTCAGCGACCGAATGTCTCCCCACATGGGAATCCTCACGCAAGTCTTTTGATATTCCACCAAGATTTCCTCTGGAATTCCCCGGCTCTCCGGCCCCAGCATAATATAACAATCCGGTTCATAGCAAACCTCCGTATATACTCTGGGAGCCTTAGTAGTAGCCATATAGATTTTAGCTTTTGGATTCCCGGCCAAAAATTCCTGAAAATCACTGTAAACCGTCACATCCAGCTTGTCCCAGTAATCCAACCCTGCCCGTTTTAACTGCTTCTCATTAATCTTAAATCCCAAAGGCTCAATTAAATGCAGCCTGGTATTGGTGGCCGCACAGGTCCGGCCGATATTACCGGTATTTGCCGGCATCTCCGGCTCATACAGCACGATATTCATCATAAGGCCTTCTCCCTGTCCAGCCGATCCACAAACCGTTTAATCCGTTCCAGCGCCTTCTTTAAGTCCTCCAGGGAATAAGCATAAGAAATCCGCAGGTATCCCTCCCCGCAGTCGCCAAAGGCTGTTCCCGGAACCACTGCCACTTTCTCCTCCTGAAGCAGACGGGTGGCAAATTCATCGGAACTCATGTTAAATCGCTTAATACAAGGGAAGGTATAAAATGCGCCGTAAGGCTCAAAGCAGTCCAGCCCCATCTCTTTAAAAGCATGCATCAGATAACGGCGGCGCTGATTATAGGCTTCCCGCATATTTTTTACATCTTCATCACTGTTACGCAGGGCATCAATTCCTGCATATTGGCTGGTAGTAGGCGCACACATGATGGCAAACTGATGAATTTTCAGCATTTGGGTTAAAATCAACTCCGGCGCACAGGCATAGCCCAGACGCCATCCAGTCATGGCAAAAGCCTTGGAAAATCCGTTAATTAATACGGTTCTCTCTTTCATGCCCGGCAAAGAGGCAATCGTGGTATGATCCCCTTTATATGTAAGCTCCGAATAGATCTCATCGGAAATTACAAACAAGTCTCTCTCAATAGCAATCTTTGCGATAGCCTCCAGGTCTTCCTTTTCCATAATCGCTCCCGTAGGATTATTAGGAAAAGGCAAAATCAGAATTTTCGTATTAGGAGTAAGCTTTTCTAAAAGCTTTTCCGGTGTCAGCCGGAATTCATCTTTCGCCTCCAGTTCAATCACCACCGGAGTGCCTCCTGCAAGAATCGTACATGGGACGTAAGAAACATAGCTGGGCTGGGGAATCAGCACCTCCTCACCCGCTCCCGGATTAATCATGGCACGCAAAGCAATATCAATTGCCTCGCTTCCTCCCACGGTAACCATAATCTCGCCGGCATAATCATAGAGCACATTACAGCGCCGCTTAATATACCGGGAAATTTCTTCCTTCAGTTCCTTAAGACCTGCATTAGAAGTATAGAAGGTACGCCCTCTTTCCAGAGAATAGATACCTTCTTCCCTGATATGCCAGGGGGTATCAAAATCCGGTTCCCCTACGCCCAGGGAAATAGCGTCTTTCATCTCACTGACAATGTCAAAAAATTTTCGAATTCCGGAAGGCGGAATCTGAACTATAGTATCTGATAATGGATTTCTCATAGGCTGATGGGCATCCTTTCATCATGAATCGGCTCTGCGATAACAGTACCGTGATCTTTATATTTTTTCAGTACAAAATGGGTTGCTGTGCTGAGTACAGAATCCAGGGTAGAAAGTTTTTCAGAAACAAACAGCGCTACCTGACGCATGGTTTTTCCCTCAATTATAACTGTAAAATCATAGCCGCCGGACATTAAAAATACCGAGTCTACCTCACTGTACTGGTAAATGCGCTCTGCAATCTTATCAAATCCCATTCCCCGCTGAGGAGTTACCTTTACTTCAATTAAAGCCTGCACCTTTTCCTCGCTGGTATTGTCCCAATTAATCAGGGTATGATAGCCGCAGATAATATGCTCCTTTTCCATGTCCGCAATTTCATTTGCCACCGCCGCTTCGCTTTCACCTAAAAGAATTGCCAAATCCTTAATGTCAATTCTGCTGTTTTTTTCCAGTACCGCCAAAATTTTCTCTCTCATGTTATTCTCCTCCTCTTTAAAATTTCAGGGCAGCTGCTATTTTCCATTTCCTGTCTGAAATCCGGCAAGATCCGGTAAATTTCATCCGGTCTGGGGCGTTCCAAACAGCCGATCTCCTCTCCATAGCAAATTTCCTTCCGTGCCCCGGCCTCTGCACGGCCGATAACCGCCGCATAAATTCCTTTCGATTTCAGGCATTCTGCCAGACGCCATCCGTTATCCGCCACAAAAACCCCACAGTTTCCGGACCACAGACGATAAGGTGTAAGTTCAAATCTTTCGCAAATCTCGATGGTTCTCTGTCTTACAGGAATCGCCCGAAGGTTGACAGACATCCCCCTGTGATATGTCCCTGAAAGAATCCAAAGGGCGGTTAATATACCGCCCTCCTCTACTGCTTCATACTCCGTGGCCCCCTGCTCCCGAAATTCTTCCCAGGGCGGCAGTACTACCGGATTCTCTATTGTCTGAATTTTTTTCAAATAGTCTCCGTCAAACCAGTTTAAAAGCTCTGCTTCCTTCTCTACGGCAATGGCGGCGGCTCCCAGTTCCCCAATGTAACCTGCTGTCACCAAATCCTGACCCGGTTCCATTCGTCCCAGCCTTTCCCGATTAGTAGGCCGAATCATCCGGCGGCCCCGTCTGCTGGTGCTGCCGGCTGGGGTTCGGGCGCCGTTGGCTGAGGTTCAGGTGCCGCCGGCTGAGGTTCGGGCGCCGCCGGCTGAGTCTCAGCCGGAGCGCTGTTGCCCAATCCAATTCCCGGGCCATACTGACCGGGAAGAGTTTCCGCAGGCGCAGCAGGAGCCGGATCGGCGGCAGGCTGGGTCTCCGCCGGTGTTTCCGGCACAGCAGGCATAACCGGCAGCACCGGAGCCGCCGCTGCTGCCGGTCCAACCCGATAAACAGCTTTAGAGGCATAATAAGTATCCCTGCTTAATAAAGTCTTTTCTACCTCTTCCCCGTCAATATATACGCATTTCCACAACTGAGACTCCAGTCCATAGTGAGCGGATTGAACCTTGGATCTTGCTCCGGGTGCCATGGACGGATCTACGATTTCCTGGGGCGCTCCCGGATCCGTTCTCCTCAGCGTCTCGGATACATACTTTACTTCCCGATTAGCCGGTCTGGTATCCTTGCCGTAAACGGTAAAGGTCAGTGTTCTTCCCTCGGTCTTTCCTTCCACATAAATAGGGGTGCTGTAATTATTGGTAATCTTAATATCCTTTACAGTTCCGGCAATTGCCGCATCCATAGAGGGTTTTACATAAGTTACAATCATGGAATGATTCTGCCGCTGGGTAATTTCCAGCTCCGACTGAAGGGCCGCATTATAAAGAGTAGTTGCAAGCTGGCATACACCGCCGCCGATACTGTCCACCACCCGTCCATTCTCATAAGACGCCGCGCTTTTATATCCATTAGCGGTTGTCAATGGCTGCAGGCATTCATATCCGGAAAGAGTTTCTCCCGGCAGCAGAATATGATTGTCAATCTTGGATGCCCCAACTTGTACGTTGGTAGCCCTGGCATAGCCGCTGCTGCTGAAATCCGTAGAAAAAGTTCCCAGCACATCTTGAATCGTCTCCAAATCCTCTGTTCTGATCCTTGGCTGGCTCTCGGTAATTTCCGCCTTTACCTCTATAGTCGTGTCAAATCCGGCTTTGAAGGCTTCATTTAAGGCCTCATTAGTGGCCTCTACATCCACAGCCCTGCCCGGTACAGACGGGGTAATAACGAATTCTCCGTCTATCACATCCATAGAAGCGTCTACAGGTTCATCTATCAAACCGGCTGTTTTACTGTCGATAAATTTTTTTACCTTGTCCTGTGAAACAGATGTCTCCACTGGCAAAGTTATAGGGGCGGCTTTTAAATCCTCCGTATTCATATACCGCTTTATAAGGTTTCCGCCCTGGTACTCTTTCAGAATCTGCTGAATTTCCTCCTGGTTGTTCCAAAAGAGTCCCAGCTCTCCGGCGGTAGTATCCGCTTTATCATCTCCTATATCTAATGTAATTTTATGAACTGACAAGCTATCTACATATTCCTGGATTGCCTGAGAAGCTTCCTCTGCGCTCATTCCTCCCAGACTTACTTCATCTACATAAATCCCCTCCGGAATCAGTCCTTCCCCATATGCAGGCGCTGACAGGGACAATGCCAGGGACGCTGCACAGAATCCAGCTTTCCAATATTTTCTCCTCATACCCAAACTCCTCTAAACTCCCTGCTGCCCTAAGGCAGCTTTTTCATAAAATCTTTATATTCCTACCGCACGCTAAGAAGCATAGGCAGCACCATAGCCACTACCAAAAGAATAACAATTACAGCAGAAACAATTTTTTTGGTCTTTTTGTCATTCATGTTAATCATTTTTTTCTCCTCCTGGCCCACTTTTCTCTCTTATGCCTTACCATACCGGGACAAAATCTGATCTGTCAGCCGGGATGCTTCATTTCTTGTCAAATGATCAATTTGCACAGATATGTCTATTCTATGATATTTTATTAAATCATGCAAGCGTTCTTTTTGTCTTTTTGTAGCGGGCTGTTCTTTTTTTATCTGGTAAATCAAGGGCTTTTCCCGAAATATCTCCGGCCTCTTGTCCTTATAGGCTGCCGCTAAACACTGAAACAGCAAATGGGCGGCTTTCGCGTCTGCCACTGCCCGATGGGCATTGCCCAAGGAAATATTAAAATATCCGCAGGCGGCCGACAGATTTTTCTTTTCCTCCTCCGGCATAAAATACCGGCAAAGAGTTAAAGTGTCGATTCCCTTCTTTTCCCACGAATCAACCCTTCCCCAGTTAATGGCCGCCCGTTTTAAAAAGCTGTAATCAAAAATCACCCTGTGACCCAATAGCGGCAGATCTTCCGCAAATTCCACTATTTTGGGGATAACCTCTTCAATATCCGGAGCGTCCTCAAGCATTTCCTTCCGGATCCCGGTAAGCTCCGTTATCCTTTCCGGCAAATCTCTTCTGGGATTTACAAAAGACTCAAAGGAAGCTGCTTCCTTTCCTTCTATAACTTTTATAGCGCCGATTTCAATAATTTTATCCTGTTTTGGATTCAGCCCGGTAGTCTCAATGTCAATGGCAACATAAGAATTTTCCATTTTTTCCTCTTTCTGTTACTCCCGGGTGCTTGGGCAAAGCTCCCGCAAGAAACATTCTCCGCATTTTGGCCGTCTGGCAGCGCAGATTGTTCTTCCAAGGGTAATCATATGAATATTCCATAGTATCCAGTGATCCCTAGGCAAAACTTCCATAAGGCTGTACTCTATTTTCTCCGGATCCTCCTGGTCAGTAAGTCCTAACTTTCTGGAAATCCGCTTTACATGGGTGTCCACCACAATGCTTGGTTCACCATAGATATTTCCTCTGATAACATTGGCGGTTTTTCGGCCTACGCCAGCCAGAGATGTCAAATCATCCAAACTTGCCGGCACCTGTCCATTATATTTCTCCACCAGATCTCTGCTGCAGGAAATAATATTTTTAGCTTTCATATGGTAAAAGCCAATAGAGTGGATATCCTGTTCCAGCTCCTTAAGATTAGCATCTGCAAATTTCTCTAAACTATCATATTTTTTAAATAAATTTGCTGTTACAATATTAACTCGCGCATCTGTACACTGGGCACTCATAATAACGGCAATGAGGAGCTGCCAAGGGGTCTCATAATTCAAATAGCACCTGTATTCCCGCCCATACTCTCTATCCAGGGCTTCCAATATCCGCCCCACCCTCTGGTTTAATTCTGTCCTGCTCTCCTCCATATCCTGCCCTTTCTAAATATCCTGTTCTGCAAAATGCTCCAGCTTTACGCATCTTGCATTGTAAGTTAAGGGATCCCGATGCTGATAGTCAAAAAGGATTCCTGTTCCGTCCTTCAAAATTTCCACATGGGCCATTTTTGCCAGCTGCCTGGAATCATAGGCTTCATATCCGGGAAGATATGTATGCTCTGCCGCTTCCCGGATAAAAAAGTCCCTTACCGCTAATTTAAAGGGAGATAGATCCCTGGCGAAGGACGGACGGCTTCTGGCATTTTCCCGTAAATACAAATCTACCATCAGGATATCCCGAAAATCCTCCAGCCGTTTATCAGGCAGAACTTTTTTTCCAAACTCATACAACACCTCAAATCTGGCAAGACGGCTCTGACTTACATCCGCCGCGCCTTGACTCTCATACCAACCGGCTAATGCCAGATACAGATCGAAAGGCTGAGAAAATTCCCCTTCCAGAGCCTTCACGGCTCCCCTAAATTGGCCGCTGTTATAGTGAATCTCTAACATTTCCTCTATTCTTTTGAGTTGTAAAATATCTTCATAGGAGAGCCATCTGGTAGACAGCACCTCATAGGGCGCTTCCCCGGTGAACTGAAGTCCATAGTTTTCCTTCTGCTCTTCCATATAAGACCCTTTTAATACTTTTAAAAAGCCCAGCTGAAGCTGGTCCGGCTCCATCCGGTATACCTGATTAAAGGATTCCCGAAAGCTTGCCAAGTCCTCATAAGGCAGACCAGCAATTAGATCCAGATGTTGATGGATATTGTGCCCCCGGTTAATCTGCGCTGTAATTTCCTTGACTTTCTGTAAATCCATTGTCCTGCGGATTTCCGCTATTGCGGCTGGATTTACGGTCTGTACGCCTATCTCCAGCTGAATCAGGCCCGGCCGCATTTGCTTTAAAATTGCTAATTCTTCCTCTCCCAACAGATCTGCGGCAATCTCAAAGTGAAAATTGGTAATCCCGTTGTCGTGATCCAGAATATACTGCCAGATCGCCATGGAATGGTTCTTTTTACAGTTAAAAGTCCTGTCCACAAATTTGACCTGAGGCACACGATTTTCCAGAAAAAAATCCAATTCCTTTTTTACCAGCTCCAGATCTCGAAACCGCACCGTCTTGTCAATAGAGGACAGACAATAGCTGCAAGAGAACGGGCAGCCTCTGCTGCTCTCGTAATAGAGAATTCTGTTTTCAAATTGCTCCAAATTTCCATAGACAAAAGGAATCTGGTTTAAATCCATTGCCAGGCGCGGGCCGGTTTTGCGGATAGCTCCCCCTTGATCCCGGTAAACCAGTCCAGGGATCTGAGAAAGGTCTGTTTTTCCGGTCAAAAAGCTTGCTAACAGCTCCTGAAAAGTTTCTTCTCCTTCTCCTACGATAACCCCGGCTGCCTGAGAAAGTTCTGTCAAAATCTCTTCCGCGTTATAAGATACCTCCGGCCCTCCCAGCCAAATCTGTACTTTTGGAAGGACCTTTTTCAGATCCGTTAGCAGACGCCTTACATAAGCAATATTCCATATATAGCAGGAAAATGCTGCTATATCCGGCTTTTTTCGGTATAAGTCTCCAAGTATTTTCTCCATCTGGTTGTTAATGGTATACTCGCAGATCCGGATCTCTGCACAAAGTCCCTTTTTTTCCAGTTTCTTCTCCGCATATGCCTTCAGGCAATAGACCCCCAGGTTTGAATGAATGTATTTTGCATTAATCGCTGTGAGAAGGACCTTCATTATACTTGGATCTCAATTTTTCTGCCGGTAGGCTGATACTGGTAGTAACGAACTCCTGCAGCGTTCAGCATCCTTTTGGAAGCCTTCACAGCCGGAGTATCGGCATATTTATCGCTGGCGTAAATCAGGGTCTTAATTCCCGCCTGGATAATGGCCTTTGCACACTCATTACAGGGAAACAAGGTTACATAAAGCTTGCTCCCTTCCAGGCTTCCGCCACGGTAGTTTAAAATAGCATTCAATTCACTGTGGGTAGAATAGTAATATTTTGCGTTATAGGGGTCTTCCTTTTCGCACTCCTTTCCCCAGGGAAATTCGTCATCGGAACACCCTTTCGGAAAACCATTATAACCCATAGATAAAATCTTATTGTCCTCACTGACAATGCAGGCCCCTACCTGGGTGCTGGGATCTTTAGACCTTTTGGCGGAAAGTTCTGCCACTCCCATAAAGTACTCGTCCCATGTAATATAATCTTTTCTCTTGTCTGACATTTCCTTCTCCTTTTATACTTTGACTCTAGTATCATACTTTCATAATATGGTACCCTGCCGCTTTACTTAGGCGGTTCATAATGGCCTGGCCAATTTGATCGCCAGGAAAGCTTTCTGAAAAAATCACATCCGCCTCCAAATCATCAAATTCACGAAGGACAGCATATAAATTGTGCGCCACTGTTTCTTCTTTGGCCCGGATGCCGATGGAGCGGATCATCCCTGCCGGATAGCAGGATCTGGTTTCGTCTGTACAGATAATTCCCACCCGTTTTCCTTTTTTTAGCTCTTCTCTGGCTAAACGGTTAATAGTCCCAACTACCTGTTCCATCTCCCCTTCTACCAAGGTCATAGGGGCTTTCGGCGCGTAGTGACGGTATTTCATTCCAGGCGCTTTGGGTCTTACCCCTTCTTTTATGGGCCCTAATATTGCCGGATCGATTTCTACCTGCCCCAAGGCCTCTCTTATCATCTCCATAGTAACCGCACCGGGCCTTAAAATAACCGGAACAGGGCCGGTAACATCCACTATCGTAGACTCCACGCCGATTCCCACAGGGCCGCCGTCTATAAGCATATCTATCTTTCCCGCCATATCCTCCCACACATGATCGGCCGTAGTCGGGCTTGGCCTTCCGGAGCGGTTTGCACTGGGCGCTGCAACCGGTACCCCGGCCAGCCGTATTAATGCCCGCGCAATGGGATCTGAAGGCATCCTTACCGCTACTGTATCAAGGCCTCCTGTTGTTCCATAGGGAACGATTTCCTTTTTCTTGAAAACCATGGTCAGAGGGCCGGGCCAGTACAGCTCCATCAGCCTCTTGGCGGTATGGGGAATCTCTGCTGCCAGAGATTGCAATTCTTCCGGTGCCGAAATATGTGCAATAAGAGGGTTGTCAGAAGGCCGTCCTTTTGCGGCATAAATCTTTTTAGCCGCTTCCTCGTCCAGCCCATTGGCTCCCAGGCCGTAAACCGTTTCCGTGGGAAATGCCACTAAACCCCCTTTTCTTAAAATTCCGGCTGCCTCCGTCAGATCCTCATCTTTTACCTTGCAGGGTTCTAAAATCTGTATCCGCTTTGTTTCCACTTTTTTATCACTCCTCAGCATAGTGGACGAAGGCCGCCATAGAACAGCGCCCTTTGGCTCCGACCTATCGCGGCTTATATATGCAAAATATTGTCCACTGCGGGTATTTTTATTCTCTTTCCATATTAACGAACTTGGTATATTCCGGACGCCACAAAAGCTCTATTGTGCCGATAGGGCCGTTACGCTGTTTGGCAATGATGACTTCTGCCACATTGGGCTTATCTGTATCTTTATTGTAATAATCATCGCGGTATAGAAACATTACCACATCCGCATCCTGCTCAATGGCTCCCGACTCTCGAAGATCCGAGAGCATGGGCCGGTGATCCTGCCTGGTCTCACAGGCGCGGCTTAGCTGGGACAGCGCCACAACGGGTGCATTCATCTCCCTGGCAAGGGCCTTTAAGGAGCGGGAAATCTCAGAGATCTCCTGCTGGCGGTTATCGCCGCTCCGGCCGCTTCCGCTCATAAGCTGCAAATAATCAATAATAATCATGGAAAGACCATACTCTAATTTCATCTTTCGGCACTTGGATCTCAGCTCCGTAATGGAAATGCCCGGCGTATCATCAATAATTAATTTGGAACCTCCGATAATCCCAATGCCTTCTACCACTGCATCCCAGTCTGAATCTGTCAGGCTTCCGGTACGAAGCTTCTGAGAATCCACATTTGACTCCATAGACAGCATACGGTTTACCAGCTGCTCTTTTGACATCTCCAGACTGAAAATCATACAGGGCATATTTTTCTTTACTGCTATGTGATCCACCAGGTTCAAGACAAAAGCAGTCTTTCCCATAGAAGGCCGTGCGGCAATTAAGATAAAGTCGGAAGGCTGCATTCCTGATGTTTTATAATCTAAATCAAGAAATCCGGTGGGAATGCCGGTAACGGCTCCCTGATTGCGGGAGGCGATCTCTATTTTTTCCAAAACATTTAGTGCCACTTGGCGAATGGGAACAAAATCTCCGCCGCTTCGATCCTGAAGGAGATTAAAGACAGATTTCTCTGTCATAGCCAGAATATCTTCCAGCTTTTCCTTCCCGGCATAACAAGTGTTGGCGATCTCTTCGTTTATCTTTATTAGTTTTCTAAGGACTGCTTTCTCCCTAACAATATTGGCGTAAGAACGGACATTGGCTGATGTGGGCACCATGGTGATAATATCCCGGACAAATTCCAGGCTGCTGACCTCCGGAGGCACATCTTTCTCCTTCAGCCGATCCTGCAGGGTAACCAGATCTACCGGCTTTCCTTCGTTAAACAATTCCACCATCGCCTCAAACATCACACCGTATTGGTGCTGATAGAATTCATCTGCCGTTACAATCTCAGACGCGGCGATAATGGCATCCCTGTCCATCAGCATGGAACCGATGACCGACTGCTCCGCCTCAATACTGTGAGGAAGCACCCGTTTCATCAGATTTTCATCCATTACGCTTCCTGTACCTTTACTGTCAGTTTTCCTGTTACATCCCTATGAAGCTTCACCGGAACTTCATGGGTCCCAAATGTTTTGATTGCGTCCGGAAGCACCAGCTTTTTCTTATCAATATTCAGCCCAAGCTGTTCTGCTGCCGCCTTGGCAATTTCTTTTCCTGATATGGAGCCGAAAGCCTTTCCGCCTTCTCCTGCCTTCATGGTCAGGGTGACCGATAGATTTTCTAACTTGGCCGCCAGCTCCTTTGCCGCTGCAAGCTGCTCTGCCGCAAGCTTATCAGCGTTAGCCTGCTGAAGCTTTAAATCATTTAAATTTTTAGGAGTGGCTTCTACTCCCAGCTTTTTTGGAAGAATAAAGTTGCGGGCATAGCCGTCGTTTACCTTTACAATCTGTCCTTTTTTTCCTAATGCTTTTACATCCTCTAACAATACAACCTGCATTACGTAATATCTCCCTTCTCTAACATCTGTGAAATCACTTCCCGAATCCGGGCCTTAGCCTCTTCCATAGACATACCTGTCAGCTGGGCTCCTGCTACATTCCGGTGGCCGCCGCCGCCTAAATATTCCATCATAACCTGAACATTAATATCGTCAATAGAGCGGGCGCTTACAAAAATCGTTCCATTATATGAGGTCAGTACCACCGATGCCCGGATATTGTTAATATTCAGCAAATCGTTGGCGGCCTGAGCCCCCACCACTGTGGGGCTTGTAAGTCCTTCCGCAGGACATGTGCTGATGGCGAATGACTCTTTGTAAACCTCTGCCTCCTGGATTGCCCGGGCTTTTGCCTGATAATCCTCCATATTATCCCGGAAGAGCTTGCGTACCCGGGTAATATCAGCCCCGCTTCGACGTAAAAATGCTGCGGCTTCAAAGGTTCTGACGCCGGTCTGGTTTGTAAAGTAAGTAGTATCAATAACAATACCGGCGTACATTGCATCTGCTTCCGCCGATTTTATCTTGATGCCGTCCGCAACATATTGGAGAACCTCCGCTACCATCTCACAAGCAGAAGATGCATAGGGCTCTACATAAGACAGCACCGCATTATCAATAATTTCGCTGGATTGACGGTGATGGTCTAATACTACAATGGTTTTCACCATACGCAGAAGCTCAGGGGCATCGGTAATGCTGGGCCGGTTTACATCCACAACCACCAGCAGAGTGTTTCCGTCCACCAATTCCGCTGCTGTTTCGCTGTTTAAGAATAAATCCTCAGGATAGTCCGGGTTATTAACAAACCGATCCATCATAGGCTTTACTGATGCAGTCATATCATTGACCACAATATGAGCCTTTTTATCCAGAGCCGTAGCAATGCGGTAAATACCCACAGAAGCTCCCAAGGAGTCAATATCTCCTCTTTTATGTCCCATAATCAGCAGCCTGTCTTTGGTCTCTATCAGCTCCCGCAAAGCATGGGCCTTAACTCGCGCCTTAACCCGGGTGGTCTTTTCCACCTGTTGAGCTTTACCGCCAAAATACTGGATCCGGCTTCCGCTTTTAATCACTGCCTGGTCGCCGCCCCGGCCAAGGGCCATATCTATGGCTGTACGGGCAAAGTCATAGTTCTGACTGTAAGAATCCCCATCCATTCCCATTCCGATACTCAAAGTAACTGCCATCTCGTTTCCGATATTGACGGTTTTCACATCTTCCAAAATAGAGAACCGGTTTTCTTCAATCTTTGCCACATACTGGTGCTTAATCGCAAAGAAATATTTATCCTTCTCCATCTTTTTTACAATGCCGTTCATGCTGTAGACATATTTATTAATCTTACGGTCAATTAATGCGGTAAGAAGAGATCTCCGCACCTCCTCCACGCTCTCCAGAGCCTCATCATAATTATCCAGATAAATCAGGCCTGCAACCATCTTCTGATCGTCAATCTCCTGGCGGTATTTTACTACCTCAGTTTCATCGGTCAGATACACAGAAAGGAGATATTCTTCTTCCCTGCTCATTCCCAGCTGGTTATCCAAAGCCTGGACATCATTTAAGGCAACCCACTTTAAATCCACCCGGTAACGGCTGTCGCCTAAAGCGCTGTGAACGCTTACTAATTCTTCCCTATTTCCCATATCCTCCCCGGTAATTTCAGGAAATAAAGACTGAACATGGCGTTTCGCATTTCTATCCTGACCTGTGGCTTCCGAAAAAGCATAATTCATCCACATAATCCGGCCTGTCCCATCCGCTATGGCATAGGGCTGCACCATATCTGACAACAGGCGCTTCTGAACCCATGCGTACTCCGAGGCGAACTCCACCATATCCGATAATATGGCGCTGCGCTTCTTTGCATAAAGCCAGCCTGCGGCTCCCAGATAGAGCAATGTAAATACTGCCATAGCCAGCCCTGCTTTTACATCTATAACTCCCACCACTGCATTTGCGGCAATCAAAATCAGCGACAGGAGAAGCGGCCATTGTAAGTAAACCCTTAGCTGCCCCTTCATCTTGACTTTTTCTCTCATCATTTCCTCTTTCCTGATGCAGAATCAACCCCCATTGGGCATTTTACTGCATCATCCAGGCTAAAAAACCTCGCTAAGTGTTCCTATTATAGCACAACTTCCCGGATTCGTCTATCCGGCACAGAAACATTCCAGTGAATGTCAGTCCGGCAAAGCGTGCCGCCTGCGCTTTTTCCAGATGCTTTGTAATGAATTGGCAATTTCGGTCAATTCCACTGTTTTTATACCTTCAATCGGAATAAATTTACCCGATATTCTACACTGTCAGTTAAGGAACGTATTTCTTTACTGGTTATGTTCATTGTACAGCCTGGGGTTGATTGATATGTTCTTAAGGGCACGGAGTATTCATAGGACATAAAATTGGTTTCCGTTGCCTTTTCACGGATATAATATGTTGTCATCGTTTTTTCCGGAATATCTATTGTTAAAATATCCATGTTATCATATACAAATTTAACATTTTTCGGTAACCTTTTGCGTCCTGGAATGTCCACTTGTGCAAGAGCCGAATAGGGCTTGTCCGCTGTAGCTTTTTCCCTAATGTAAAGTGACTTCGGGGACGTGGAGATTACATTTTTAAGGGCAAATTCACCATCATGATTTAAAGAAATTGCAACGTAAGCACCACCAGGCGTTGTTGCGTATTCATATGTTTTTGTTACATCGAACCCCGATATTATTTCTCTTTGATAATTGACAGTCAATCCTTCTGGAAACGCCGCCTTTCCGTAAAATCGTTTCCTCGGCTTCTTTCCAGATACGCCATTTGCGTTCTTCCCGTCCGCGGTTATATGCCATTCTAATTTCCTCCAATCTGAATTTTGAGAATCGTTAAAATCCAGATTGAAAGGCGGGGAACGGCAGCCTACGCCAAAAACCGCCTTACGGCGTATTCCTGCAAAAAACGACAAAAGAAAAACTGCAAAGCCGGTCATACCTTTACGGTTTAAAGAGAGTTTATTTCTTTTATGTAGAGATTTGGCTTCTGCTTGTAAGGTAGAAAGCCCCTTTGAGATAACGAGGATTTTTTTAACAGATTATCCGCCCATCGTTTTTTTATTAGGTAGGCTTTTTCTTTTGCGTCTGGCTCTTGATGGTGTATTTGTTCTACCAAATACATATGAATTTATTTTCAATTTGAATCTAAAAATTTACTTGCCAGTTTATATACCTGCTTAATTTCTTTAGATGATAAATCCCATAAATTTAATTCCGCAGAAATCAATTCGGGATATTTTTTGCTAATATCCCTCAAAGCATTTCCTACTGATTTTCGCACATATTCACTTGTATCTTCTCTGTGTGCAGATAATAACTGTATTGCTATTTGAGGATTATCTCTAAAATAAGAACGACTTGTCCATATTCTTAATCCTTCTGAAACAGCTCTACGAACATTAGCGCAATCGCTATTTAGCCACTCTTTAATTAAAGGCAAAGCTACATCATACCCAATAATTTTGCAGTGATTATCAAAAGCCATAGCTAAGACTTCCTGTACTTTCCAACTATCATGCTGGCTAACAGTATCTTTCAAAAAGGACAGTGCAGAGGCATTATGATGTGCAGAATATCCTAAAAGAAAAATACCCACTTCTTGTATTTGAAAATTATCCGACTGATAAAGTTCAATCCCCATGTTAAAACAGTCATCAAGTGAATGTGATTTATAATATTTATCTGCTTCACTTTTTACAAGTTTAAGGCTATCTTTTTCGGGGATTATTTTTGCTAAATAATTCACATATTCATTCATTTGCAATATCTCCAATACCGATTTTTCATTCTCCATTACTGCGTGATAAATTTCGAGTTTGTCGCTTTGCTAATCAATTTTGCGTTTTTATTTCAAATTCTTTAATAACTGTTATCTGTAAACTCTTTACGTCAATCAAACTTTCCTGCTTACATTTTGGACAATAAAGAGGATAGTTCTTCAAAATAGTATCTTCTCTAATCCTGTCACGAGTTTTGCTCCCACAAATAGGACATCGTATCCATTCATAAAAATATTACCTTCCCTTGTGCTTAGCTTTTTTCTTTTCTTGCCGTATAGCATATTGCCGTTCTTTTTCGACTTCTCTTTGCTCTCGGCTTTTGGCTCTGCTCCAAAAGTGATTTTACATACTTCATACTTATCGCCGTCTATGCGTTCATACAAACCTATCCAGAACGGGTTTTCAAACAAAATGGTCAAGCTACTTCTCGCAGCCATATCCTTATTCCTCTTTAAATTGTCTTTCAAAAGTATCAATCCATTCCAAAAGAGCATTATAGAGGAGTTGCTGCTCATCGAAAATTGTTCTTCCAACAAGTGGCAAGTGAGAATAATATTCATCGGCATATTTATTGTTTGCCTGTTTAGAAGCGACAATACTGCTTCGCAATTGTGTTACCAATTCCAGAGCCTTTGATTTGTCCATTTTGTTAATATTTGTAATTACCACATTAAAATCAAACAATATAGGTACATGTTGATTTGCATAATCAACCATAAGCTGCTCAAAATAGTCTTTGCCTTTCTCTGTAATAGAATATATAGCCTTATCAGCAAACCTTTCACCTTTGACAATATCACTTTGAAGATAACCTTTTTCATTCAGTTGAATAACTTTACGATAGTACTATTATTAATAGTAAAAATCAAGAGTAAAGCTTGAGATTTCCTTTAAATTTCGCATTTAGGTACTTAGGGCTCCTGTCACACGAGACTATATATCCTATCGCAAGAGATTTCACATCGTTTTGGCACAATTTTCCGAAAAGAAAAGCGACAGAGCTTTTACCCTCTGCCCCCTGTCTGTTATGCGTAAATAATTTCCTCATTCACAATCTCCATTGCACAAGCCTGTATGTTATTCATTCTTCCTGTCCATTCTAAGGCGTTTTCCTCCTTTAGCTGTTCCGTGATTATTATCAAGCTGCCGCACCGTAATATTCACCAGCCTTGTTTTTTCCATTGAGCCGGAAAAGTTCTGAAAAGCCGCCGGAAGGCTTTTCCCTTGCCTGTATCTTTCCTGTTCTTTGAAAAGAGCGGAAAAGATTATTTATAGAATCGGTTCTTAAACTCATTTCTCTTTTCTTCCCTTAAAGTTTCTACTTTAAATATTTTAACCGTTATATATATAATACCGCTAATTGTGATATTAAAATAATCGAACACTCTAAATCTTGCAAAAAAGCACTGGCCGAGTATAATATAATTAATTCCAAAAAAGCTCCCGGAAACAGGGAGAATATATAGAAAGGCAGGAAAACCATGTGGATTTTATTTGCAGCGCTGTCTGCCGTATTTGCGGCGTTAACTTCTATTCTTGCGAAGATAGGAATTGACGGGGTAAATTCTAATCTCGCCACGGCAATCCGTACAATTGTTGTTCTGGTCATGGCATGGGGGATGGTTTTTTTAACGAATACCCAAGGCGGGATTGCTTCTATCAGCAGAAAAAGCTGGCTGTTCCTCATTTTATCCGGTCTGGCAACCGGAGCTTCATGGCTCTGCTATTACAGGGCGCTGCAGCTAGGAGAAGCCTCAAAAGTCGTCCCTATCGATAAAATGAGTGTTGTGATTACCCTGATTCTAGCTTTCGTTTTTCTCCATGAACATTTTACGTCTAAGTCATTAGCAGGGGCGGTGTTAATTACCATAGGCACTCTGCTTATGGCGCTTTAGGAAATAATGATACTTTCGGCGTTCTTCATTGCCTCCGAAAATAGCGTCAAAAATTTCAAAATAATAATCGGCCAGCCGGGTTTTCAGCTGACCGATTTTATCAAAATGGAGCTTCGTTTATACAGCAAAGCGATGTCCCGATTTCGCCTCGGGTAAGGAATATTACCGTGACTAAGCGTGTTTATCCCCGAATGTTGGCAATACCGTTTCAGCACATCAAAAAGCTGTCCAGTTTCTCCATCCGGCGATTTAGCAGCAGGAAGGAGACGATCCAGCCGCAAAGACCGCCCAGCAGCAGAGGCAGGGGCAGGAGATAAAAGGCATTCCCCTGGGAGGCGGCCGCCGCACTAAGGGCTGTCACAGTCAGAAAGATAAGGGAACTGATACACGCACCGCCATAATCCGAGAAATAGTAGAATACCACAATGGTAAAGTACATGCAGAACACAGTGCATATCCCCAGACTTAGCATTACGAACATATGCAGCATATGGATGCTGGCATTCAGGTAGGGGAAGAACACGCTGACCAGGCAGACTAATACCACTGTAATAATAAGCTGGACTTCATATACAAAAAAGAGCTCTTGGAGGATCGCCCTGATCATAACACTCCGTTCCTTCTGAATCATATGGAGAGTACCGTTGTTCAATGCGGAAATATACACGACGAACTTTTCGTAAAACGCGGTCTCCACCTTTACCACAAAAATGACCAGCGACGGTATGTTCACGGCAAAGGCCAGGAACATGGCCATATCGAAGCTGGGAGCTGTTCGGAAAATGCTGACCTGTTCCCCTATCTCGGAGAAAAACCAGTAAATGATGGTAGGGCAGTAGAGACCCGCCATGTAAGCGCTGCCTCCGATGGCCAGTCGCGGATATTTACGAAAATAAGAGAGGAACGCAAAATGTCGGCCCCGCGGCGTCCCAAAAGCTCTTACACACTGAAATACCAACGCGAATACGACTACAAAAAAGCAGCATACCAGGGCTGCACAGGCTGCGGTCACTTTGGCGAGTTCCAGCCGTCTGTCACAAAAGAAGTACACACCGACCGTCAGCAGCAAACCCAGGACAAAGCTGAAGGAAAGAGTTTTGTAATGCTTTAGAGCCGAGGCATAGTTCATCAAGCTGTAAGCATCCGTCACCAGCACGCCCAGGAGATAATAGATTGTCAGAAAGGACATTGGCACTCCGCCTTGGGAATGATAATATATGCCTGCACACAGCAGGAACATAACGACACCGGAGATGGCAGAAGCCAGCGCCAGCACACCAAAAGCGGAAGGGAAAATCTCCGACTCCTTGCCTAAATAAATACAGTCGGCAATGTAACGCGAAACCGGAGTGGAAAAAGTGACGGAGACCAGCAGGGCAGTCAAAAATGCATACGTGGTGGACGAGATAAAAAAGTGCCTTCGGCACTTCAACCCCCTAGCCCCCATTGAGGGCACTGAAAAAGTAGAAAACACCGTCTATTTTTGATAAAATATAAGTATCAAATATAGGCGGTGTTTTTATGGTTGAACAACAGCAAAAATTAGTATTGAGTCCTTATATGGAAATATATGAGTTAGTAGTTCCGAAAGATAATTTGCTTCGCCAAATAAAAGGATTGGTTGATTTTGGATTTATTTATAATGAGTTAATTGATAAGTATTGTCTGGATAATGGACGTAATGCCGTTCCGCCTGTCCGTATGTTTAAGTACCTTCTCTTAAAAGCGGTTTACGACTTATCGGATGTTGATGTTGTA
>JAETNT010000062.1 GCA_021772025.1 Enterocloster bolteae
CTGCTGCTTCTTGAACCTGAAATATTCTTCGATCCGCCACCGGAGCAGATATACTTTGGTGATAATGTGGCACAGCTTTTTCTTCTCCTGCATTTTCAGATTAGAAAGCAGGAGCAAGGGTTCTTCACCAAAGTCATGCACTACAGTCAGCACCAGTTCCTTGGACGGAAATTCACAGAGCCGTACAGGTATACAGCTCATTTTACACTGGACACTCCATCCTTTTTTATCTTTAAAATCCATGCGGTAAGCCCCTTTATACCGTAATGCCACATCCATAATGTTACAGGTCCGCCCATTATAGATGACATTCCGGTTCTTTTTGGCACGAATGACAAAACGCTCCCCACGCCTTAGGAAATAGCGGTAATAGTCATTGGCATCAAAACCACGGCCAAGGGTGCGGACGCATTTTGGGGTAAAGTTTTCGGAAAGGGATTCCAGACAGCATAAATTTTCGTAGGTTTCACTAATGAATTTTGTTTTGTTGTTTTGTGGCGATTCAATTATAACAAAGGTTCTGTGTTTTTGCATTTTTATTTTAAGTAGGAAAGCACGTCTGAAAAAATGGGGAAACTCAAAAAAGAAGATTTGCGTGATATTATCAAACAGTTGTGCATCTGCTAATAAGTATTCCCCCTAAGCTCAGTGTATCATCGTTTATGGGATATTTGAAGGGAAAGAGTGCGCTGATGATGTTCGACTGCCATACAAATCTAAAGTACAAGTTCGGAAACAGGCACTTTTGGTCGGAAGGGTATTACGTAAGCACAGTAGGGTTAAACGAAGCCACCATACGTAAGTATATCGAAGAGCAAGAAAAGCACGACATCATGGTGGATAAACTAAGCGTAAAAGAATATCAAGACCCTTTTAAGGGTTAGGCAGTAATACGAATGTCCCTTCAGGAGCGACAACGAGTCAAGAGAGCATAGTGGCTTGAACAAAGTGAAAGCCAGCGCCTTGAGACGCTGGCCTAGCATTAATCTTTTTTTAAGTTAGCTTATTTTCTGCGTCAACAGCCAAGAGTCCAGCCTGGATCGGATAACAGAGAAGGGAGCCGGACCAATATCCAGGATCAGCTTATGAAATTCTTTAGCATCAAATTTATCTCCCAGTTCCTTTTGTGCCAGTTCCCGCATTTCACAAAATTCCATATATCCCACATAATATGTAAGATAGTAGCCAGGATTTTCAATCAGGGTCTGGTAAATTTCAGAGACAATATTGGAGTTTTCCACGTCATAATAATCTGCCAGATAATCGTAAGTCTGCTTTTCATCCCACCCGAAATAATTAATATTCAAATCCAGGAGTGCATTAAGACCAATACTGGCGGAAGAATTATACATAAGAAGTTTTGCGCCGTCAGGATCTACACCATTATTATAGAGGTAGGACAGAAATTCAGAGTACAGTCCCCAGCCTTCTGAGTATCCGTTAAAAGAAAGCAGGCAGCGGATGGGGCTTGGATTCGTTTCATAAAAGTAGACATTTTGGTATAAATGCCCGGGATACCCCTCATGAGCCAAAGTGGTATATAGATATTGGGTGATGCCGTTTTTTTGATCCATATTGAGATAAATTACATTTTCATTATATTTGTCCATAGGAGGAACCATATACAGGGCAGGGGAAAGAATATCTTTCAATTCAGGAGCCACATATTTTACAACAAAATTATGTTCTGGTATCTCTGGGAATTCTTCGGCAATTTCCTGTTTTAATACATTTAGGATTTCCAGGGGATCCGTAGGAGAAAAAGCATAATCGCTGACCTGATCCAAAAGTTCGGGCCGGTTGCGGATGATTACTGCCATGGCCGCAATGTCATTAATATTTTTACTCTCAATGGCGCTTTTTAAATCTTTCATGCTGGTATAAGAGGTTCCGGTTTTGGAACGGACTAAATATTCAAAATAGTCTTTTCCATCCGGATAATTACAGAGTCCGCCTTCATATTGTCCGCTTCCCTTTAGACCGGAAAGCCCGGCGGTAAGCTGTTCATAGGCTGGGATAAAACTATTTGTTACCACATCCAGATTTTGCTGAATGTAAGCAGCTCTTTCCTCATCTGTCAAATCCGGAAATTCTTCCAACCTGGTGATAAAGGAAGTATGAAGCAGATTGTATTCTGCGTCAATCATGTAAGGCTGGCAGGATTCGATAATGTGGTCTGCCGCCAAATCACCGCAGAATAAACCGGCAGCAGCGCGTTCCTCTTCAAAAGTCAGGATCTGATCGAAAAATTCATCGGTATTGGAGACTAGCTCCAAATATTCATCAATGTCTTTTCGGCTGTAGAATCGGTATTCAGAAAGTACAATGGGCAAATCAATCTGAATACCTGTGATAGAGGATAACGGAGTCATATACAGCTCAATACCGTCAAGAGATAATTCGGTGTCAACGTATTCCTCTAAAATATCCAGAGTCAGCGCCTGATTTTCTGTCAGAAGGGAGCGGTTAAAGCTGTCCAGTTGAGAAGCCAAAGCTCGGAGCTCTATAAGATTTTCTTTGCTGTCTGCTACAGAGAAATCGCCAAAGGTATGGGGATAGTCCGTAATTCCATAGGCAGAAGGATCACTGACTGTATAGTGAAGAGTCAGCAAAGAGGAGGTTAAAGAGTCCTGAAAAGTTTCATTCATCAGTTCCTCAAACCGGGCCTGCTCTCTGGCGGCATCTTCTTTATTCCGGGCTGGGGTATCAGAATTTTCCTCAATGCCTGGAATATTTGTCTGGGAATCCGGGAAAAGAGGCTCCGCTCGTCTTACGGAACAGCCGTTTAGCAGGGTAGTACTGGCAATGGCGGCGGATAACGCCAAGGCAAAAAGTTTTTGGATGCTAAAATGCTTAAAAAAATTCATTTACTATCCTCCATAAAGAGATGCAAAGTTACTGAACTATTGAATTATTATATATTATATTTTCAAAGAATACAATCATTCTTAGAACCCTTGACAAAGTGGGGGGAAACAGGTAGACTTACCTATATAGTAAGAGATTACTTTGAAAAGGCGATGAAGAGAAGAGTATGCGGCAATACCCTTTGCCAGAGAATCCCGGAAGCTGAGAAGGGAGAAAGGAGGACACCGCAGAAGATGGTCTCGGAGCTTCGCGGTTGAGAATGTCCGGTTGGTGTCTGGAGCATAAAGGCGGTAGAACAGGAGATTTTAGGCGGCGACGGGTTCACCCGTTATCGTGAAGGACTGTATTGGCAGCCCATGAGGCCTGTGCTGTGAGGCTCAGGTGAATTAAAGTGGTATCACGGGAGAGTATCTCGTCTTTAAGTGCAAATTTAAAGGCGGGATTTTTTTGTTACAAAATAACCAGTAAACGCACTGGTGAGACAGTCTCAACAATCCCGCAGCAGAAAGAGAGGATGGACATGACACAGAAAATCAAAAAACCTTATTACATTACTACTGCCATTGCCTATACATCTGGCAAGCCTCATATCGGCAATACCTATGAGGCTGTATTGGCAGATGCCATTGCCCGCTATAAGAGAGAGCAGGGCTATGACGTATTCTTTCAGACAGGTACCGACGAGCACGGTCAAAAGATCGAGCTAAAGGCCCAGGATGCAGGTGTTACTCCCAAAGAGTTTGTAGACAACGTATCTACTCAGATCCGTAATATCTGGGATATGATGAACACCTCCTATGACAAATTTATTCGTACCACTGACGACTATCACGAGGCTCAGGTGCAGAAAATTTTTAAAAAACTTTATGACCAGGGTGATATTTATAAGGGATATTATGAGGGTCTTTACTGTACTCCCTGCGAAGCGTTTTTCACCGAATCTCAGCTGGTAAATGGCAAATGCCCGGATTGCGGCAGGGAGGTGCAGCCGGCCAGAGAAGAGGCTTACTTTTTTAAGATGAGTAAGTATGCCCAGAGACTTATTGACCATATCAATGAGCATCCCGAATTTATTCAGCCGGTGTCTCGAAAAAATGAGATGATGAACAATTTCCTTCTTCCGGGACTTCAGGATCTCTGCGTATCCAGAACTTCCTTTACCTGGGGGGTTCCGGTAAGTTTTGACCCCAAGCATGTTACCTATGTATGGCTGGATGCACTGACCAACTATATTACCGGAATCGGCTACCAGTGTGATGGAGAGAGTAGCCAACAGTTCCGCAAGCTGTGGCCTGCTGACCTGCATCTCATTGGCAAAGACATTATCCGCTTCCACACTATTTATTGGCCCATTTTCCTGATGGCTTTGGATCTTCCTCTTCCTAAGCAGATATTTGGGCATCCTTGGCTTTTACAGGGTGACGGCAAGATGAGCAAATCCAAAGGCAATGTACTTTATGCCGATACTCTTGTAGATTTCTTTGGCGTAGATGCGGTCCGCTATTTTGTCCTTCACGAGATGCCTTTTGACAACGACGGTATTATCTCCTGGGAACTGATGGTAGAACGGTTAAATTCTGATCTGGCTAATATTTTGGGCAATTTGGTAAACCGTACCATTTCCATGACCAATAAATATTTTGGCGGAGAAGTAAAAACAACCGGTGTCAGAGAAGCGGTAGATCAGGATTTAAAAGATACTGTTTTAGACGCAGTAAAAAAAGTTGACGCTAAGATGAATCAACTCCGTGTGGCAGATGCAATTACGGAGACCTTCGGTATTTTCCGCCGCTGCAACAAATATATTGACGAAACCATGCCCTGGAGTCTGGCAAAGGATGAGGCAAAGCAAAATCGTCTGGCAGAAGTTCTCTATAATTTAGTAGAAGCTATCACCATAGGAGCCTCTCTATTGGCATCCTTTATGCCTGACACTTCTGGAAAGATTCTGGCTCAGTTAAATGCCGGGAAGCGTAGTTTGGATCAGATGGAAACTTTCGGTTTGTATCCTTCCGGCGGCAAAGTAACAGATAAGCCAGAGATTCTTTTCGCCCGCATGGATGTAAAAGAGATAATGGAAAAGGTAGAAGCTATGCAGGCAGAAGCCGCTGAAATACCTGGAGAAGTCAAAGAGAAAGCTAACGAAAACGTAATCGACCTGGAGGCAAAACCGGAAATTACTTATGAGGATTTTGCAAAGCTTCAGTTTCAGGTGGGCGAAATTATCTCTTGCGAGGCAGTTAAGAAGTCCAAAAAGCTTCTTTGCAGCCAGGTTAGAGTGGGTTCCCAGGTACGTCAGATCGTAAGCGGTATTAAAGCTCATTACACCCCTGAAGAAATGGTAGGAAAAAAGGTTATGGTAGTAACCAACTTAAAGCCTGCCACTTTGGCAGGAATTCTATCTGAGGGTATGATTCTGTGCGCTGAGGATGAAGAAGGCAACTTAGCCATCATGAAGCCGGAGAAAGATATGCCGGCAGGTGCGGAAATCTGCTGATAAAATAAAATTCGGTTTAAAAATTAACTTTAAATAAACAGAGATATCCCGGGATGAGAGCGTTTGCTTTTATCCCGGGATAATTTTAGCTGGTGGGAATATTTTCTCCAACGCCCCTGAAAGCTCTTGAAAAATTGGTAATGGTGGTAGAAAAAGAGCAAAATACAACTTTAAAATCCCTTCTGGTGGGGAAAACTTGCATTTTTTTTCATTGTGGAGTATAGTAGGAATTAGAAAGAGATACCAATTTAGGGAAAATACAATTATCCCTGAAAGGTGAGGTTTACAAATGAGGAGAAGAGAACGCTATACTAGAGGGCGCCGCAACAGAAGGAGAGGGCCGGGAATCTGGACTGGAAACTTCTTGAAAATGATTGCAATTGCTGCTATGCTGATGGATCACGTTGCAGTGGTAATATTAGAGCAGGGTATTTTAGCAGTAAGTCAGGGAAACACTGCCGTCATAAATCAATTTTTTGTCTCCGATATCGGCTCTAAGGTTCTTTTTGCAGATCGGGTTTTGCGAGGGATTGGGAGAATATCCTTCCCTATTGTGTGCTTTCTATTAACAGAAGGTTTTCTTCATAGCAGGAATAGGAAAAATTACGTTATCAGGCTCGGATCCTGCGCTCTGATCTCTGAGGTATTTTTTGATCTGGCAGTCTATGATTCTTGGTTTTATTCAGGCTATCAGAATGTATTGTTTACGCTGCTTGTAGCTCTTCTGGTGCTGATGGGGATGCAGCGTTTCAACAGAAAGCCGGTTCTTCAAATTGCCTGTATTGCCATTGGCAGTGGGGTAAGCTGGCTGATTCGCAGTGACTATTATATTATCGGTATTATCCTTCCGGCGGTATTTTATTGGTTCCGCAACGAGGCTTTATTTCAAATGATTATAGGCGGAATTTTATCAGTTATAGAAAGTATCGGTTTTTTTGGCTCTGCTATACTGGCGTATATTCCCATAATGATGTATAATGGCAAGAGGGGATACTGGCACTTAAAATATTTCTTTTATGTATTTTTTCCGCTGCAGTTCCTGGTATTATATTTAATTCGCCAGGCATTGCTCAGAGGAGAATGGCTGACCGAGCTTATAAAGCAGGCGAGTTTTTGACTTCCGGATATTTCCGTAATTTAATATAAGGAGTTTCTTACAGAATGATATTCGACACACATGCACATTACAATGACCAGGCATTTGATGAAGATCGGGAAAAGTTAATCCAGAGCCTTCCAGAAAACGGTATTGGTCTAGTGGTTAATATTGGGGCTAACTTGGAATCTACGAAAGAATCTATTAAACTGGCAGAAACATATCCCTTTTTTTATGCATCTGCCGGTGTCCATCCCAGTGACACTGCAGAACTGAACGAGGAAAATCTGGCCTGGCTAGAGGAATGTGCTAATCGAAAAAAGGTAGTTGCAGTTGGGGAAACCGGCTTGGACTATTACTGGGATGAGCCGGACAGAAATATCCAGAAAGAATGGTTTGAACGTCAGATGGAGATGGCAAGAGAAGTGAAACTTCCTGTAATCATCCATAGCCGTGATGCCGCTAAAGATACCTTGAATATGATGAAGGCAGTAAGGGCAGGGGAGATTGGTGGTGTTATCCACTGTTTTTCTTATAGCGTGGAAATGGCAAGAGAGTTTTTAAACATGGGTTTTTATCTGGGGATCGGCGGTGTGCTGACCTTTAAAAATGCTAAAAGGCTAAAAGAAGTAGCAGAGTATGCCCCCCTTGACAGGATTGTCCTGGAGACTGACTGTCCCTACATGGCTCCCTCTCCTAACCGGGGCAAACGCAACTCATCTTTGAATCTGCCTTATGTAGCCGAAGAACTGGCTCGGATAAAAGGAATGACAGTGGAAGAGATCGAGCAAGTGACCTTTGAAAATGGGAAAAGCTTATATCGATTAAAATAGTTAATAAGACAGGAGAATGTCATGGCGACTCTGGGAAATCCCCAAAAAACCATAGAAATTATACAAAAATATCAATTTGCTTTTCAAAAGAAATTTGGCCAGAATTTTCTCATCGATCAGCATGTGCTGGAGAAGATCATCGGAGCCGCAGGCGTTACCAAAGAGGACATGGTTTTAGAAATTGGACCGGGTATCGGCACTATGACTCAATATCTGGCGGAAAACGCCAGGCAGGTAGTGGCGGTAGAAATTGACAAAAATTTGATTCCCATCTTAGAAGAGACCTTGACCGGTTATAATAATGTGATAATTATCAACGAGGATATCTTAAAATTGGATATTAAAGCCCTAGCCAGGGAACATAATGACGGAAAGCCCATTAAGGTAGTGGCAAATCTGCCTTACTATATTACAACTCCTATTATTATGGGGCTGTTTGAAAGCGGCGTTCCTATTGATAACATTACCGTCATGGTTCAGAAAGAGGTTGCACAGCGGATGCAGGCGGGCCCCGGGACCAAAGATTATGGAGCGTTATCTTTGGCAGTTCAGTATTATGCCGCTCCCTATATTGTGGCTAATGTGCCGCCTAACTGTTTTATTCCCCGGCCCAATGTGGGATCCGCAGTGATCCGTTTGAACCGTCACCAGATGCCGCCGGTAAAGGTAAAAGAACCGGCGTTTATGTTTGAGTTAATCCGTGCATCCTTTAATCAGCGCCGGAAAACTTTGCAAAACAGTCTTAATAACGCTCAAAACTTGAACTTTACGAAAGATCAGATCGCCGCTGCCATCGAAAACCTGGGAGTAGCGCCCTCCGTCCGGGGCGAGGCACTGACCCTTTCCCAGTTTGCGGAGCTGGCCAACTATTTTAGCAGTCTTTCATAAATAATTGAAGAATCAGAAAAGGACCATGGTACATTCTCCTAAAAGAAGAGAACACCCATGGTCCTTCGACTATTTTTGTTTAGAATTTAGACATAGCAGCCTCATCCGCAATCAGAATTACATCCGGATGGAACTGAAGCAGAGAAGCCGGAACCTGAGGAGTAACCGGTCCGTTTACTACTTGATATAAAATATCGGCTTTGTCCGCGCCGGAAACCAGGATTAAAATCTTCTTTGCACGCATAATGGTGCCGCAGCCCATGGTATAAGCCTGGCGGGGGACATCATCAGCAGAAGCGAAGAAACGTTTATTTGCCTCTATGGTCATCTCGGTTAAATCTACGCAGTGAGTAATTTTATCAAAATGATCACATGGCTCATTAAAGCCCATATGTCCGTCATGTCCTAAACCTAAAAGCTGTAAATCCACACCGCCTAAGGACTTGATAACTTCTTCATAACGGGCGCACTCAGCATCCGGATCCTCGCTGGTACCGTCCGGGATATTGGTGTTGGCGGGATCAATATTAACATGCTGGAACAGGTGGTTGTTCATAAAGTAATAGTAGCTTTGATCGTTATCCTTAGTCAGACCGCGATATTCATCCAGGTTTGCAGATTTAATTTGTGAAAAATCCAAATCACCTGCCTTGTAAGCGGCAACCAGATGCTTGTAGGTACCGATTGGAGTGGATCCGGTAGCAAGGCCAAGAACGCTGTCAGGCTTAGAGATAATCTGGGAAGCAATCACAGCAGCGGCTTTGCGGCTCATTTCCTCGTAATCTTTCACTTTGTAAATTTTCATTTTAAGAACCTCCATTTTTAAGAAATCTATTACCTTCGAAACCTTCCTTTATAGAATATCATTTTCATGACATAGTTTCAATGGGTATTTGCATAAATATAGACTAGAGGTGATTGTATGTCTAATTATAGAAGACTCATTTCATATATTTATGAATATGAAGGAAAAACAAAAGGAAGAAATGTAGGTTTTGCAAAGCTGGAAGCACGGAGCGGACAATGCAAAATCAGCGTAAATGTTAAAAAAATTTTTACTAACGGAGATGCCGGAATTTATCTACTGTCCTCTATCGGAGAGATTCCGTTGGGGAAATTATTTTTAAGAGGGGGAGCGGGGGAGTTCCGCACTGCTGTACAAGTAGAAAACGTAGAAGGAAGCGGCTGTGAAATGGACAACTGCTATGGCCTTGCAATCCATGAACCAGAAGATGACTGGCGTACATATCGGACAATTTGGGAAGACGAGGTAGCCCATGCAGCGGAAATTGAGCTGACCAGAGCAGTTTCAGAAAAAGAAAGCAATATTATGGAGACGGCCGGAAAAATAGTTGCAGAGATAGAACAGGAGCTTGCCAGGGAAGAAGGAGCGCCTGCTATGGTGGAAGAAAAAGAGAGTATGGGAGAACCGCCGGCAGAGACAAAAGCTACCTTAGAAGAGAAAGAGGATCAAAAGCCGCCTTTGTCGGAAGCTTCAATAGAGGAGGAAACAGAGGGAGAAGAAAAGGTATATTTAGTAGATGGGACAGAATCGGAGCCGGCATATTCAGAGACTGTGAAGCCGGCGTCAATTCCTCCTGCTGTTCAGACAGTATCTACTCAGGAAAACGGTTGGAGCGGAATCGGTATCATGCCCCAAGCTGCTGTTCAGCAGCCTGCACCGCAGACAGCAGCCGGGCTGCCGCCTGCTGCAGCAAAAAAGCCTCATCCGCTTCCTCAAGCCGGAATGCCGGGAGAGCTGGAACAGATTCCTTTAACCGATGAACCGGCAGAAAGCCCGGCCCGAATATGGGATTGTTTTGAGAAAGCTTATCCGAAGATACAGGCCTTTGACAGTGAGCACGGCTGCGTTATCCTGGCAATAAAACCTCAGGATATTGGTCTTCTGCCGAGAGAAGTATGGATCCATGGAAACAACAGCTTTTTGCTTCATGGCTATTATAATTACCGCTATTTAATCCTGGCCCGTCTGGAAAATCCCAGAGGAAATCCAAGATTCCTTTTAGGCGTTCCTGGCCATTATTACAGTAACGAAAAATATATGGCTGCTATGTTTGGATTTCCCCATTTTGTTTTATCCAAAAAGCAGCCATCCGGAGACGGCCGCTTTGGTTACTGGTACACAGACATACAATTGGGAAATACATGGGAGCCAGAACCTTCTTCAGGCCAGGGGCAAAGCACAACCATTATTTCATAAACTAAAAATCAACTCCACGGATAGACACGCTGCCCACAAACGGTTTAACTACATCTGCAAACTCCTGCAGTTCACTGGGAGAAAATCCTGTAAAGCCAGGCTGAAGGACATATTCGGACTCCTTAAAATTCTGCAGGAAATATTGTGGGCAGCCCTTTATCCAGGAACCAATTTGTTCAAAATCCGCTTTTGTGTGGAGTCCTTTTACAACTGTAGTTCGAAATTCAAAAGGAATTTTACCGGAAAGCAGAAAATCCATACTTTCTTTAATTGGTGACAAATCCATATGGGAAAGTCCGGATACAATTTTGTAATGATCCGGCCCGGCTTTTATATCCATAGCTACATAATCCAATAGCCCGCCTGTGACCATATGCTTTAGAACATCCGGCCGGTACCCATTGGTATCTAATTTCACTAATAGTCCAAAGCTTTTGACTTTTTCGGCAAAATCTGCTAAATCTGCCTGTAAAGTAGGCTCTCCTCCTGTAATACAGATCCCTTCCAAAATCCCTGACCTCTTTTTAAGGAAAGACAACACTTCCTGATCGGTATAGCCGGATTCTGCATCAGCAGTAATGATTTCCGCATTCTGACAGAAAGGGCATCGGAAATTGCATCCTCCGGTAAAAACAGTAGCCGCTACATGGCCCGGAAAGTCTAATAATGTTGTTTTCTGTAATCCACAAATTTTCATAAATTTAATTCCCATCTTCGATATTTCGTAGTATAATAAAAGAAGTTTATCCGTTGAGGGTAAGTATAGCATATCCCCGTTTCCGGGTCTAGTAAAAACAGCAGGAGATATTTCATGACCCAAGATGAAAAATATATGAGGCAAGCCCTCCGCCAGGCTAAAAAGGCGGAAGAATTGGGCGAAGTGCCAATTGGTTGTGTTATTGAATATCAAGGGAAAATTATTGCCAGAGGCTATAACCGCCGCATGACAGATCACAGTGCCCTAGCCCATGCAGAGATTATCGCAATTAAAAAAGCCTGCAAAAAGATAGGGGACTGGCGGCTGGAGGACTGTACTTTATACGTAACTCTGGAGCCATGTCCTATGTGCGCCGGCGCTATTATACAGGCACGAATTCCAAGGGTAGTTATAGGATGTATGAATCCGAAAGCGGGCTGTGCCGGTTCCGTTTTAGATATGCTTCATCAGGAGGGTTTTAACCATCAGGCTGAGTCTGCAAATGGTGTACTGGGTGAGGAATGTTCATTGTTGATGAAAAGCTTTTTTAAAAATCTTCGAGAAAAAAAGCAAAGTAATAAAGGAGGAGAAGGACATGAAAAAGATTTTATTGGTCTGTAGTGCAGGGATATCTACCAGTATATTGGTATCCAAGATGAAAAGGGTAGCCGAGGATCAGGGATTAGATGTATCTATCCAGGTAAAATCTATAGCAGGAGTCAAAGAAGTAATTCAAGATATGGATATTGTGCTGCTGGCGCCCCAAATTGGCTATGAGCAGAAAAAGCTGCAGGAGCTGGCGGGAGATATTCCGGTGGAAAAGGTTGATGCGAGAGATTTTGGTATATTGAATGGAGAAGGAGTTTTAAGAGAAGCTATGAAGGTGCTGGAAAACAGCAGTGAATCTTGACATTTTTTCAATCACCATGTATACTAAATTAGCTATCCAAACATAAATAAGTCACAAAGCTTCCACGCAGCCGGGGAGATAGCGGTGCCCTGTACCTGCAATCCGCTCTAGCAGGGGTGATACCTTGCCTAGGACATTTTTCTGCAGAGCTGCCTTTGGTAAGTGGCGTTGATGCCTGGGTCTTGTGCAACAGGAACCTGTGAACCGTGTCAGGGCAGGAATGCAGCAGCACTAAGCAGAACTTTCTGTGTGCCACAAGGCAGCCTGGGCTGAGTTGACTGCCAGAGTAACGTCTGTGGTTGGTGTACAAAGCAAGGTGCGTGGATTTAAAATAATCATTATTATGCCCAAAATAAGCTGTATCAGGAAGCCGGGATTCCTCTGGACTGATACAGCTTATCTTTTTTGCTTGCTCATGCCAGTTGTTTGCTGTATAATTACAAAATGGGTATATTATAACCATCTTATGAAAGAGAGGCAATATTATGAGGAGAATCGGAATGTTGACCAGCGGCGGAGATTGCCAAAGCCTCAATGCCACGATGCGAGGTGTAGCGAAAGCCCTGTATAATATGTTTGATGATGTAGAGATTGTAGGCTTTGAAGAAGGATATAAAGGATTGATGTATGCGGATTACCAGATTTTAAAGCGCGGCGATTTTTCAGGAATCCTGACGCGGGGAGGCACGATTCTGGGAACATCCAGACAGCCTTTTAAGCAGATGAGGGAGCCGGACGAAAACGGTCTGGATAAGGTAGAAGCCATGAAGCATACATACCGGAAGCTCCGGCTGGAGTGTCTGGTAATTCTGGGCGGAAATGGCAGCCAAAAAACAGCTAATCTTTTAAGAGAAGAGGGATTAAATATCGTTTCTCTTCCCAAGACGATTGATAATGATTTGTGGGGAACGGATATGACCTTTGGCTTCCAGAGCGCGGTAAATGTTGCGACCAATGCTATTGATTGTATCCATACAACAGCGGCTTCTCATGGCCGGGTATTTATTGTAGAAATCATGGGACACAAGGTAGGCTGGCTTACCCTTCACGCAGGAATTGCCGGCGGAGCCGATATTATCCTCCTTCCCGAAATTCCCTATGATTTAAATGTTGTCTGCGATGCTCTAAAAAAGCGTTCTGCAGCCGGAAAGAAATTTTCTATTATAGCAGTAGCAGAAGGCGCTATTTCCAAAGAGGATGCGGCTCTTTCCAAAAAAGAGCTGAAAGAAAAGAAGAAAAATTCCATATATCCTTCGGTTGCTTATGAAATCGGTTCTAAGATTTCTCAGATAACCGGCCAGGAGGTAAGAGTGACTGTTCCCGGTCACATGCAGAGAGGGGGAGAACCCTGTCCGTACGACCGCGTTCTATCTACCAGATTAGGGGCAGAGGCAGCGGAGCTGATAAAAAATGGAGAATATGGCTACATGGTAGTAGTAAAGGACAATGAAATCACTAAGATTTCTCTGTCTGAAACGGCAGGAAAATTAAAATATGTAGATCCCAACAGCTCGATCATTAAGGAAGCCAAAATGGTGGGTATCAGTTTTGGCGATCAATAACCGGAAAATATGAAAGTAAGGGGCAATTACTATGTCTTATACTGCGTTGTATCGAAAGTGGCGTCCTACAGCCTTTGAGGAAGTGCGGGGGCAGGATCATATAGTGACGACGCTCAAGAATCAAATACTTTCAGGTCGGATAGGCCACGCCTATCTATTTTGCGGTACCAGAGGAACTGGTAAGACCAGTATTGCCAAAATTTTTGCCAGAGCAGTGAACTGCCAGAATCCTCAGAACGGAAGTCCTTGTAACAAGTGCTCGTCCTGCAAAAGCATTACGGACGGATCCTCTATGAATGTAGTGGAAATTGATGCAGCATCTAACAATGGTGTAGAAAATATCCGAGAGATCCGCGAACAGGTTCAATATCCCCCGACAGATGGCAGATACCGTGTCTATATTATAGACGAAGTGCATATGCTGTCAATCGGGGCATTTAATGCTCTGCTTAAAACGTTAGAGGAACCGCCTTCTTACGTAATTTTTATATTGGCCACTACAGAGGTTCACAAAATTCCCATTACTATTTTATCCCGATGCCAAAGATACGATTTTAAAAGGATTTCTTTGGAGACTATCGCAGGAAGACTGAGAGAATTAATTCAGGCAGAAGAGATAGAGGCGGAGGACAAAGCCCTGCTTTATATAGCCAAGGCAGCCGACGGATCCATGAGGGATGCTTTAAGCTTATTAGATCAATGCGTAGCCTTCCATTATGGAAAAACCCTCACTTATGATAATGCATTAGACGTGTTAGGAGCAGTAGATACTGCTGTATTCAGCAAGCTGTTTCGGGCAGTATGCCAAGGCAAAACTCGCGACTGTATTGAAGAATTAGAGGAACTGGTAATTCAGGGCAGGGAGCTGGGACAATTTGTCACAGATTTTATCTGGTATATGAGAAATATCCTTTTAACTCAAAGCACAGAGGATGCAGAAGGCCTTCTGGACATGTCAGAAGAAAACCTGAGGCAGATAAAGGAAGACGCAGAGCTTACAGACGGCGGCACTTTGATGCGCTATATCCGGATTTTTTCAGATTTGTCCAGCCAAATTCGGTTTGCTTCCCAGAAAAGAGTTCTGGTGGAGGTGGCTTTTATTAAGCTGACAAAACCCGCTATGGAGGCGAACTTAGATTCTATTTTACAACGGTTAACAGAGCTGGAGGAGCAGGTGGCTTCCGGAGCGGCAGCTTTATCCCCTGCAGGTTCTGCATCAGGCATTCCGGCCGCCTATGAGACGACAGAAGCTGCCCATTCTACAGATTATCGGAAAAAATGTTCTGGAGATACATTTGACCGAACTTCCCAGACAGCCGGGAGTGCATCAGGGCAGCTGACTGCTGGATCAGAAAACGGCAGTTTGACTTATCCGCCTCCAGAGACGGTTTCGCTGCCGCCTGCCCAGATTGAGGATTTAAACTTTATCCGCAATCAATGGGGTAAGATTGTCCGGGAAATGGGAATGTCTATTCGGCCCAGTTTTCGAGATACTATAGTGGAACCCAGCGGCGAAAGCTGTCTGTGCATTGTATTTTCTAATGCAGCAAACTACGCCATCGGTAGCCGTCCAAGTGTTCTTGGTGATTTGGAGAGGCATATTGAAGAAGTTTATGGCAAAAAGCTCTATCTTAAATCCAGACTTTCCGGGAAGGGTGAGAGACTGGATACCATATATGTAAGTGAAGATGAACTAAAAGACAAAATCCATATGGATATTGTAATTGAGGATTGATAGATTAAAAAACAGGAGGATTTAACAAAATGGCAAAACGTGGAGGTTTCCCGGGCGGAATGCCTGGTAACATGAATAATTTAATGAAACAGGCTCAGCGTATGCAGCGCCAAATGGAAGAGACCGCCAAGGCGTTGGAAGAAAAGGAATATACCGCAGCAGCCGGAGGCGGAGCGGTTACTGTTACCGTTTCTGGAAAAAAGGAAGTTACAGCAGTAAAACTTTCAGAGGAAGTAGTAGACCCGGATGATATTGAGATGTTGGAGGATTTAATTGTTGCCGCTACCAACGAAGCATTCCGCCAGATGGAAGAAGACTCTTCCGCTGCCATGTCTAAGCTTACCGGCGGCATGGGTGGATTAGGCGGAGGATTTCCTTTCTGATGGATTATTACAGTAATCAAGTTACCAGACTAATCGAAGAACTGTCCAAGCTCCCTGGAGTAGGGGCGAAGTCTGCCCAGCGTCTGGCCTTTCACATTATTAACATGCCCAAAGAGCAGGTGGAGCGTTTGGCTGACTCTATGACCAGTGCCCGTAATAATATACGATATTGTATAGACTGCTTTACTCTTACGGATCAGGAGCGATGTCCCATCTGCAGTAATCGAAACAGGGATCACGGCACAATTATGGTGGTAGAAAATTCCCGGGATTTGGCTGCCTATGAGAAAACAGGAAAATACGATGGGGTTTACCATGTTCTTCATGGAGCCATTTCTCCTATGTTGGGAATAGGCCCTAAGGATATCAAGCTAAAGGAACTAATGCAGCGGTTACAGGCGGATGTAAAAGAAGTAATTATTGCTACTAATTCCAGCCTGGAAGGTGAGACAACAGCAATGTATATCAGTAAATTGATTAAACCGACGGGAATCAAAGTCAGCCGGATAGCCAGCGGTGTGCCGGTAGGCGGCGACCTGGAATACATCGATGAAGTTACTCTTCTTCGGGCATTAGAGGGCAGAGTAGAACTGTAACGAAGGAAAGAAAAGCGTTAGGAGATGCGGAAAGATGGATAAATATGAGTTTAACATCAAGGTTGAACAGCTTAAAAAGCTTATCAACAAGGGAGATTACGATACGGCAATGAAAATTGCAGATACCATTGACTGGAGAAGAGTACGCAATGTAAACCTCCTTTCACAGGTATCACAGGTATATGAAAAAAACCGTGAGTACCACGAGGCAAAAGAAATTCTGTTAATTGCTTTCGAGAGAGCCCCTATTGGAAAACGTCTGTTATATAAGCTGACCCAATTGGCCCTAAAAGATGGGGAAATTCAGGAGGCAGAGGCTTATTATCGGGAATTCTGCACCTTGGCAGAGGATGATTCCAGACAGTATATCCTGCGCTATTTAATTTTGAAGGCTAAAAATGCTCCTCCGGAGCAGCTGATTAGTGTATTAGAGTCCTATACCAGCCTAGAGCTGGACGAGAAATGGCTCTATGAGCTGGCAGAACAATATAGCTTGGCCGGCATGGAGAGAGAATGTATCGCCACCTGCGACAAAATAATGCTGATGTTTGGCTTAGGGAAATATGTAGACAAAGCCATGGATCTAAAAGTCCAGTATGCTCCCTTGACAAACTATCAGAAGGATTTGATAGAAAATAGGGACGTTTATGAAGGAAGGCTGAAAGCAGTAGAGCAGGGCAACTATTATATGGAAAGGTCGGGTTTTGGTAACCAGACTTATGACCGTTCCCAAGAATATGAGGAAACCAGAACTTATGGCCAGACTGCCTATGAGGAAGAAAGTGCTTATAATCAGGCTGAAACTTATGAGAGAGATGAAACATACGGGGAGGGCGGAGGAGCTTACGGGAATGCTGAGGCCTATGGCCAGGATGGACTTGATGAAAGCGATAGAGTTTATGACCAGAAGGCTTACTATGGAAATGAGACGGAATATGGTCAGGATCCGGTTTATGAGGAGAGAGAGATCTATGGCCAGCCGACAGCTTACGGTCAGGGCGAATTTTATGAAGAAGGATATTATCAGGATCCGGCCTATGACGCAGCTCAGGACTACGATCAGGAACAGCAATATTATAGCCAGGACGGATACCAACAGGAACAGGCTTATGCAGAAACTGCCGTGGCATTAGAACCAGGAGAATATCCTCCTTATCAGGAAGCCGCAGTTTATCATAACGAGGCGCCGGTTAAGCAAATTCGGCCGGAAGAAGAGTTACAAGTTCAGATGAAAGAAGCTGAGGCAGAGGAAGAACTGGCCCAGGAGATGTCCCGCTTGTCTGGTAATCAATACAACCAGCCAGCTTCAGAAAACTCTGGCATCAGTTATACCCGGGTTCTCAATAATGTGAAGGATTTAAAGGAGAGCAGCCATGAAATAGAAAAGACCCGGGTTATCCGCAATATTCAGGAAGCTAGAGCCGCTTATCAGAATGAAACGGCTGCTCCCGTTAGAAGCAGAGTGGAGAGACTAACCCAGCCTAATCATTTAATGATCGAGGCAAATTCTCCGGAAGAAGGGATTGAACTTGCAAAAAATGCTTTGAAAAAGATACATCAAGAGCTGGGAACCAAAAATCCGGCAGCAAAAATTACTGGAAAAAAATTAAACGCAAGGGGGTTGTTTGCAGTCGCAGATAAGCTGGCAGGAAAAGATTTGATCATTGAAGGCGCAGCAGACATGAACAGCGTTCTTTTAGATGAATTGAACCGCTTGATGGCTTATGATGAAACCGGAATAGTGGTGGTTCTTATTGATACGCCAGAGCGCTTAGAAGCGCTTCATAACCAGAATCCGGCTTTGGCATCCTATTTTGAATGTATCGGAAGTAAAGGGAATCCGGAAAAAGTAGGACCGGAAGCGATGGAGCAGGCAGAAGATAACCGTCCGGTTCGTATGGTGACTCCAATCCGTGGGGAAGAAGATTCTTACAGGGAAGAAAAAGGCTATGAAGAGGAGGAACCTTACGAGGAAGAAACCTATGAAGAAGATTCTTACGAGGAGAAAACCTACGAAGAAGAGGATTCTTACGGGGAGAAAACCTACGAAGAGGAGCCTTATGGTGAAGAAGAAACTTATGAGGAAGAGGTCCCGGAGGAAGAGATGACAATTGATGAGTTCGCACAATACGCCAGCCAGTATGCCAGTCAGATAGACTGTAGCATTACCGGAAAGAGCATGCTTGCGCTGTACGAGCGAATTGAAATAATGGAAGAGAATAATATCCCATTAACCAGAGAAAACGCAGAGAACTTAATAGAGGAAGCAGCCGACAAAGCAGAGAAGCGCTCTCTTGGGAAGATGATAACTGGAGTTTTTTCTTCCAGATATGATAAAGATGGACTTTTGATTTTAAAAGAAGAACATTTTATTTAAAAAGACAGGAAAAACACTATGAAAAATATTAAGCTAATTTCTCTAGACTTGGATGGGACTCTTCTAGATAGTAGAAAACACCTGTCCCCCAAAAATGAAAAAGCATTAAAAGATTGTATTGCCAAGGGGATAAACATAGTACCAACTACGGGACGCACGGTCGATGGCGTCCCGCCCGTCATTAAGGAGATTCCAGGAGTGCGCTATATAATAGCTACCAATGGGGCGATTATTTATGATATGAGAGAACAGAAAGTTATTGATAGCAGAATGCTGGATCATGACAGAGCACTGGCCATTTTGAGAATGTTGGAACAATATCCGGTTATGTATGACCCTTATATTAACGGCCGGGGAATTAGTGAAGAAAGGTTTTTTAATCATATGGATGAATTTGGTTTGACTAAAGAGCTTCAGGATATGGTTCGCATTACCAGAGATGTAGTTCCTAATATTATTCGCCATGTAGAAGATGCCAACTGTCCTATAGAAAAGATTAATATATTTTTCAAAGACTCCTCTTTAAAAGAACAAATTCGGGAAAGATTAAAAAAGATTCCCGGGAACATTATAACCTCGTCCCTTCCGCTGAATCTTGAAATTAATAATCCGGAGGCCACAAAAGGAAAAGGGATTTTGCGTCTGGCAAGTTATTTAGAAATAAGCCAAAGCCAAACAATGGCTTTTGGCGATGGTGAAAATGATATATCTATGATAGAGGAAGCCGGTATTGGAATAGCTATGGCAAATAGCATCGAATCCTTAAAGAAAAAGGCTGACTATATAACAAAAAGCAATGATGAAGACGGAGTAGCCGCCGCTATTGAAAAATTTGTATTAGTATGAAAATTCACCGTCAAATAGACGGTACAACTAGGAAAGAGATAGAATGGAATTTTTTCAGGAAAACTGGCTGCCGGTTTTGGTAGCTGCATATTTATTGGGAATGGTTTTGCATGGGCACTACCGGGGGTTTATCCGGCTTGCGGTATCTTTTACAGCATTGGTTATTACGCTGATTATCGTTTGCATGATCCTTCCCCATGTTACCGCTTATGTTACCGAAAATACAACGTTTCATGAAAAGATAGGAAACAATATTCTTCAGACAATTGACGTAGAACCAACTGAAAAGAGCAGAGAGGATTTTTTTCAAAAGAGTAGAAGTATTATGCCGGATGAGCAGCAATTTATTATAGAAGGATTAAATTTACCTGACAGTGTAAAAGAAGCGTTAATAGCCAATAACAACCATGAGGTTTATCAAGCTTTGGGAGTAGATGCTTTTGCAGACTATTTAGGGGCATATTTGTCTCATATAGTTATTCAATCCATATGCTTTATTCTTTTGTTTATAATCGTATTTGTTTCCATACAAATATTAGTGAGATGGCTGGATTTGATTGCGAAACTTCCCATTATTAATGGAATAAACCAATTGGCAGGGGCTGTATTAGGAGGAATCCAAGGGCTTTTATATCTTTGGATTGGGTGCATAGTACTTTCTGCTTTTACCAGTACTGTTTTTGGGATGGCCATTATGGAGCAGGTCGAAAAAAGTACCTGGCTTTATGCTTTATATCATAATAATTTCCTCAGTGCTTTAATGGTAGGAATGGCAAGAAATATTTTTTAATATTCAAACAATTAAAACAATAACAAGACAGGAATATAAATAAAGGCAGAACAGGAACCACAAAATGTAGTAGAATTAAGGAAAACAGGGCATATGTAGTGGATGAAAAAATTGTTTAAAAAATGGCAAAAATTCTATTGACAATCCCTTTTTTCTATGGTATATTAAAAACCCATTGAGAAATAAGGATTTGAGATAAAAAATTCAGAAAAAAATTCCTGAAAAACTTGTTGACAAATCCATTTCGATATGGTATACTAAATAAGCTGTCGTCAAGAGCGATAAGCAAAAGTACCTTAACAATTGAAGACTGAACAATACACAGACCCTGAAAATTCGAAGAACAAACAAAGGCTAGGGAAACAGCCTGGAGTTCGAGAGAATTCAGAACGAAACCAAGTAAAACGGGAAAGATTAAAAGCTAGAGTTAATCAAGCCCGGACAAACAAACTAAAACAAGAGAGTTTGATCCTGGC
>JAETNT010000153.1 GCA_021772025.1 Enterocloster bolteae
TATTATTAGCACTCAACGTTCGGGAGTGCTAACATCTACATTCCATAATATATTCCTTCTGGAGTCATTTGTCAAGAGATAAATCCAAATTCTTTTCATATTATTTAAGGCCTCCCGTTTCCTGCCGGCACATCATGTGCCATTTCCCTCTCAGTATCAACTAAATATTGGAATTCATCCTCCACTTTTTACATAAACACTCCAAATTCAAGGCTTTTTCTCTCCACTTTTTATACTCTTGTAACACTTGCTTAATTATTTTAACTTGACAAGTAACATTTTTGTAATATAATGAAGGTACAACTTTATAAGCCATATAAAACCATAACAATATGATAAGATTGCGAGGTCGTTGTATGCATTACTTTAAGAAAACCCTTCTGGCCGCAGCCATGGCTGCATTCAGCCTCACGGTGGCTTTTCCGGCATTTGCGGACGAGCCTGTGGGAACGGATGTGACCGTAGTGGAGGCCGGTGCATCAGATACGTCTGAGGACTCGTCCCAGGAAATCCAGGAAACTTCCGCTTCCCAGGAATCCAAAGGCCGCAGAGCCGCTGTAATGAATGAAGAAGAATACATAGCCCAGGGACCAGGCGCCCAAAAGGAGGAGAAGGAGGAAACTCCGGCCCCCAAGGAGACATCACTTGGACGCTTTACCATTACAGGATACTGTGGCTGCGAACAGTGCTCCGGCGGTCATAATCTTACCTTTTCAGGTACGGTTCCCACTCCAAACCACACTATTTCCGCTGATTTAGATTATTTTCCCCTTGGCACCAGGCTGAAAGTTGACGGTACTGTCTACACGGTGGAGGACAAAGGTTCTTCTGTAAACGGTAATATTCTCGATATTTTCTACGGCTCCCATGAGGAGGCCCTGGCCAAAGGTACATACACTGCAGAGGTATTTTTAGTGCAGGATTGATGCATGATGTAAGGAAAAAACTACCAGGCATATGAGCCTGGTAATTTTTTGCCTTTCTCCGGAAAAGAAAGCGCAGGGACAGAAATTATTACCAAAATTCAGCTGTATATGGATAAAAGTGGTGTTATTTCCATATTTTTCCTTGACAACAGGAAGAAAATATGATAAAAACTTGTTTATTGCTCATATATTACAAAAGTATTACATATTATTTATTAATGTGTTAAAAATCTTTTTCTAATTATTACTTGAGCAATAGGAGGTATTACACCATGAAATTAAGACACTTACTGACCGGAACCATTCTTACCGTCAGCCTGCTTGCGGCCACTGCCATCACAGCCCTTGCAGCAGCGCCAAAGGGAAGGTTCGAAACAGTGAACAGCACCACCATCAGCGGCTGGGCTTACAACAGCAGTACGCCTGATGATGCGCTTAACGTACGGATATCCGTCAAAGATAAAAATACAGGTGAGGAAGTTTTTTCCCAGAGGATGACAGCCGGGGAATACAGCGACAAGCTTTACGACAGCGGAAAGGGAAATGGCTGTCACGCCTTTACCCTCAATATGGACTGGAGCGCGCTGCCCGATGGCATTTATCTGGTGGAAGGCTATGTGGGAGACAATGATTTTTCCAACCCCAGAACCTATACCAACGGCAACCCTGACGCCAAACAGGAAGCCCCTGCTGCCCAGGCCCAGAACCTGGTTCCCCTGGGCGTGTTCAAGACAACAGGGTATTGCCCGTGCAGGGCCTGCTCCGAGGGCTGGGGACGCCATACCTGCACCGGCGCAGTGGCCACGGCCGGCCACACCATTGCCGTTGACCCGCGGGTAATTCCCTACGGTTCCAAGGTGATGATTAACGGTGTTGTCTACACAGCGGAGGACCGCGGCGGAGCTGTCAGAGGCAATCACATCGACATCTTCTTCAACACCCATGCCGAGACACGCCAGCACGGCACCCAGAGCGCAGAGGTCTATCTGGTTCAATCATAAAGAACAACCCGGCAAAAGCCCATAAAGGCTTTTCCGGGTTGTTCTTTTTCCGGTTTATCGTTTTCACGTTCAAACAGGCTCTAACCCTCATTGCACTCCCGCAGTTCCGTACCA
>JAETNT010000063.1 GCA_021772025.1 Enterocloster bolteae
TAAAATGGACATGGCGTAATGATATTTGCCGCCTTCAATATGCATAATACCGGAAATACGCGGTGTGTAGTTAGGCCCGTCAGGTTCAAACTCCCGGGTACGCAGAGACTGCTCAAAGGTCATCTGCCGATCCATTCCTTCATAAATCGTATCTGTTTGATCGCCGTTGGTCACAATGGTCTTGTTTCCTAATACCCGAACCGGAGCATAAATAATCAGGCTGGGATCCGTCAGCTTGGAAGGATCAAATGCCTGAGTGCGAATCCCTTCTCCTTCTTCCACAAATATCCGGTTGCGGCTGTTCTCACTTCTTCCCATTATAAAATAAGCGGCAACTGCTTTGGTTCCATCCTCTGACTCTCCAAGGATAATGCCTCTTCCTGGGTAAGAATTATTCTTTAGTTCCTCTGCTAATGATAACATCTCCATCGCTTTTCCTCCTGAATTTTCATGTAGGGATAGATTTTTGCAGCCGGCTCAATGAGGCTTCCTAAACGGCATCATTTCTCTCCGCCGCAGTGCAATCTGAAACGGAGCACTTTTTATATCATAGGAACACTTTCCTAATAATATAAAAAACCTGGGTACCCCAAAAAGAGACACCCAGGCGGCCGGCTCAATATAAAACGTGCTCCCTGTGGTTTTCCCACTCATTCCGCCAGTTGCACGTCCTGGAACCATCATAACGGATTATTCTAAAGATTGCAAGTATTTTCCTAAGGTTTTTGTCTTAAAACTTCCGTTATTCATTCCGGATAGCTGCAAGAGGGCTTAACCGCATGGCCCGCATAGCCGGCATGAATCCGGCCCCCATTCCCACTACAATGGCAAAGGAAATAGAAAGTCCGACCAGCCAAACAGGAATTCGGGAGATATCCCCGTCCATACCGGACATGGTTTGACCGATTCCCTGAATATTATTAATCAGATAGGAAATCCCATAACTTAAGCCGATTCCCACTAATCCGCCTATCAAGCCGATAAAGCCGGACTCTACCAAAAACATATTGCGGATGCTGCCCATATCGCAGCCCAGAACCTTCATGACACCGATCTCCTTGGTTCTTTCGTAAATAGACATCATCATAGTGTTGGCAATTCCGATAGCCGCCACAAACAGGGATACGGCGCCGATTCCTCCCAGCACGGCCTGAATCATATTGGCCTGCTTCTGCTGGTTCTCAATGCCTTCTATCATACTGTCAGCCTGATAGCCCATTTCATTAATGGCCTGCTGTACTTCTCTTACATTGTCCATATCATCAACCTGTACGCTGGCATTGTCATAGACAAAATAGCTGTAGGGTTTTCCTTTTTTGTTGGTAGGTTGTCCGGGTATAGGGTTCTTTTTGAAAACCTTTCTCAACTGGTCTTTCAGCTGCTCCACATTGGCATACACGGAATAACAGTATCTGCTGTAATCCTCCGGTCCCCCGTCTTCTACTCCGGCAGCAGGGATCATATACTTTTTCGGCGGTTTTACGGATGTATCCCCGCTTGGGTACATGGAATTGTAGTAAGCATTTTGATCGAAAATCACAAAAAAGGGCTGGCTCATATCTAACTCCGGAATTTCTCCCGTATCCCAATACCCCTTTTTAGTCTTACTGTTCATAAAATCCATAGCTACCTTGCTGCCAAAAATCAACTCCATCTGTCCGGAATTCGGATCCGGAAGATGGCCGCCTTCCGCCAAGGGAATCTGAGACAAAGTTTCCTGGCTCACCCCCTGGAGATTAATATACTCACAAATATAAGGGCCTTGTTTTATGATCGCCGATATCCGGAGAGTGGGGGATACGGAAACTACATGATCCAGTCTGGAAAACTTCTTTACAGCATCATCTGTGATATAACTATCTTCATTGGCTCCGTTTCCGTCCATAGAATAGTTTTGACGAACCGTAACCTCAGTTAAACTAATCCAGGAAGAAAGCTGTTCCATGTTCAATTCCTTCAGTCCAATCCCCAGAGATACCATGACCACAATAGAAGCCGTACCGATAACCACTCCTAAAACCGTCAGAACCGTCCTCAGCTTGCGCCGTCTCAGGTTATTAAGGCTCATCATCAGAAGATCCCGAAATCTCATCGTCTATCCCCTCTTCTTCTGCTAACTGCTGCTTTTTATTCTTTCTGCGGCGGACAAATGCCCGTACTCCCAAAAGGATTCCCAAGACTGCCGCAATCCCTCCTCCTATGACGGCATATCGGGCCAAAGCCGGAAGAGCCGCAAATTTATCAGACAGAGAATTTCCTCCCTCCATCTCGATCCCCTCCATATTTCCTGCTTCCATATCCCAATCAAAATCCTCCGGCATAGGCTCTGACACATAGAGATTCATCTCCTTCATCTCGGTGCTTACATTGCCGTTTTCATCTTCATAGGAGATCACAATAGGAATGATTCCCTCGTCCGCAGTAGCTGCCACACCGGTAAGCATGGCATCTACATTGCCGGTTTCGCCGGGCTTAATATTTCCTACATAAGTCTCCTCTGTTTTAATGGAATCCGCCTCAAACCGGACGGTAACGTTGTAAAGCTGTACCTTTCCCGTATTGTTAATGCCGAACATTACATTGGTTTCCGAACCCACGTTAATGCTGTCCGGCATCACGTCAATGGTGCCGGTGCTAAGCCTGGCCTCCTGTTTTAAAGGAATATCTACGGTTACGCTCTCCTCTGCATTTTTAAATTCCGGGCTGTCATATTTTTCCTTAATCGTAATGGCGTAGGATCTGGGATCCGCACCGCCCTTACTGATAAACTTCATTCGGATCTCTGTGGTGGCCCCGGCCCCCAGAGAATTTACCACCACAGAATTAGAACCGTTTTCTGTGGTAAATACGGCGCTGTCGGAAACCTTTTCCGACTCCAGGGTAAACAAAATGTTGCTGGCCGATACATCCGATGAGGCGTTTTTCATCCGCAGGATCAACTCAAACTCCTGCCCCGCATAGATCTCCTCAGGAACTGTTTCATAGCTGTCTACGATAATCCTGGCCCGCGTCCGGTCGTTGGCGTTAAAATCTCCTAAAGTATCCTCTCTGCTTTTGCTGACAATCTGGACATACATGGTGTCGTCCTGGGTCTTCAGATCCCCGTCCTGGCTGTCCCGGTAGGAAATCTTAAATTGAATGGGATAAAAACCTGAATAGCTGTCCTCCCGGATAGCCATGCTGTAGGGCACTTCCACCGTCTGCCCTTCTTCTATTAAATCATAGTGGCGGTCGTAATTCCCGTCATTGATGTTAAAAGGAAACTTTGTGCTGTCCGCATCAAGGGTCATGCTCACCGTCACATCATACGCCTTAAACTTGCTGTTATTCCGCATATTAACAGCAAAGTTCATCACATTGGGATAGGTGCCGTAAGGGGTCGGCTGGCCCTCCCCCAGCACAAAGTCCACAACATTTTCCTTTTCATCCGACTCGCTGGTTCCGGTGGACTGGCTGACGTAGATATTAATATATTCCTTGGCCCAGTACCGATCCGTATCCGGTTCCTCCTCACAATCCATGTAAATGGCAATGGGAATGGAGTAATAACCGGCCTCAAGATCCTTGCGGATTTTAACTGAAAGATTGGTGCTCTTGGATTTTCCCTGGCTGATATTTCCCAAACGCTTGGGCTTAAAGGTATCCTGCGTAATCTCAAAAGGATAATTGCTTACTGTGTAGTCGCCATTGGAATCATCTGACATAATCTGGTTAAATTCAAAAATGTCTGCGCTTAATCCTACCCAGACTCCCTCCATGTCCTCGGCTCCTGCATTGATGGTTACCGGGATGCTGATGCTCTTTCCCACCTTGCCTTCGGGAATCTTCTTTGCCACCAGATACTGGTTGTTTCCCACATCCATATATGCCCCGTAGGCAGTGGCGGAGAAAGATGCAGCAAGCATCATTACTGCCGCCAGCACTCCAAGTATCCGTTTCGTTCTCATCTCTTATTCCTCCTGTACCGCCTGATCCTGCGGCTCATTTTCAATAATCTCTACGACTTTTCCGTCTATAATCCGTATCTGACGATCCGCATAGGATGCCAGGTTATTGTCATGGGTAACCATTACCAGAGTCTGCTGCTGTTCCCTGACGATTTTCTGCATCAGGCGCATCACCTCCATGGTGGTTTTAGAGTCTAAGTTTCCCGTAGGCTCGTCTGCAAATATAATTCTGGGGTTTACCACCAGAGCCCGGGCGATCCCCACTCTCTGCTGCTGTCCGCCGGACATCTGGTTGGGCATATGTTTGGCCTGATCCCCCACGCCTACCAGTTCTAAATACTTCCTGGCCCGGGCCGTCCTCTCCTTTTTTGCCATTCCCCGAAAGGACAGGGGCATGGCTACATTTTCTACGGCATTCATTGTATTTAAAAGGTTATAAGACTGAAAAATAAAACCTACATTCGCCCTCCGAAAGGCTACCAAATCCTTTTCCGACAGCTTTTCAATGTGTTTTCCGGCAACGACAATCTCACCTTTCGTAGGCTTTTCCAATCCCGCCAGCATATTCAGAAGGGTTGATTTTCCGGATCCGGAGGTCCCCACTATGGCGCAGAATTCTCCTTTATAAATCTCAAAGCTAACACCGTTTAAAGCACGGACTTTTGTATCTCCTACACAGTAAATTTTATATAAGCTGCTGACGCGGATCATGGGAGACCGCGTCTTCTGTTCCGTTTGACCTGTCATGTAGAGCCTTCCTGCGCCTGTCTTCCAAAGGCGCGCCTGTCTGGTATCATATTCTCACTAGGCTGGACAAAACCTCGCCAAGTGTTCCCATTATACCAAAAAAGCTTTGTTCTTGTCCCTCTTTATTTCTTAAGCTTCCTTACAGATTCCTTAACGGGAACGGAGTCCATTCCGGTAATGCGGCGGTGAAATTCCTCTAGATATTCTTCCGGGGATAAATGCTGTTCTTTATTTGTGCGGTAAGCAGGATTCCACATGTTTACCACCACCACGGAGGTTTTGTCTGCATCCTTGGTATGTCGGAAATTTTTGTCCGCGGCAAACTGGTAATCCCGGACATTGTCCTTCCATATCATATGCTCCCCCCGGTTCCGTATCGTCTTTTTATTCTGGAACACTTCTTTTACAACCATTTTAAAAATTTCCTCTCCGCCGCAGACAATCACCTTAGGAGACAGAAGACGAATCTCCCGCTTAATAAACTCTATGTACTCATAACCATAGTTCATCCAGATATTGTCAGAGGCCTCTTTTCCTCCCCGTTTATTGATATACATTACCGCCAGGGTAGCCATTACCTTGTCCGGAGAGAGCTCTTGCCCTGCTTCTCCTAAAAGCTGGCGCTGCATTCCCACCAAATAGCCTCTTTCGTCCTCGTATCCCTTTCGGTAGCTTCGGTATTCACGGCGGATATCCGTCAAAACCGGAAAAGTCAGCCCTTTCTGGATATACTGCTTTAGGCTTGGCTCTTTTAAAATATATAAAACACCGGCATATTGATCCGGATTAATAATCCCGTCCACATGGAAGCTTCGTTTATCAATCTCTTCATAGCAGGTACTTCCCTGGGGTTTCTCCTCCAGCATCTGAGTCGTCTGCCAAAGAACAAACAGCTCTTCCATAGAGCAGCAGTCCCCTGATAATCCCTCTAATACAATTTGTTCCAGCGTTTTTGCCATGATAATCCTTCCTCTTTTCTGCGGTACTTTCTGTCCTTCAATTATGAGGGCGAGGGCTTTGCTGAACAGAGCCTTGTTTTGTCTTTCGATATTGCCCTCTGTGGACAACGATACTCTAATCTTATCACATTTTCACAAAAAGTTGTAGAAATTTTTCTCCATATGCTGTATAATGGGACAAACCCAAAAATTCATCACTGAAATCAAAGGAGAATCCCATGAGACATTTGTTAAATCCATTAGACTTCTCTGTGGAAGAGACTGACGCCCTGCTTGATCTGGCCGATGACATTGCCGGCAGTCTTCCCAAATATGCTCACGTATGCGACGGCAAAAAATTAGCTACCTGCTTTTATGAACCGAGTACCCGCACCCGTTTAAGCTTTGAATCCGCAATGCTTAATTTAGGGGGCAGTGTTCTCGGTTTTTCTTCGGCTAATTCCAGCTCCGCCGCCAAAGGGGAAAGCGTTGCCGATACCATCCGCATGATCTCCTGCTACGCAGATATCTGCGCCATGCGTCACCCTAAGGAGGGCGCTCCCATGGTGGCCTCTCAGTTTTCCCGTATTCCGGTTATCAACGCCGGTGACGGCGGACATCAGCATCCCACCCAGACATTGACGGATCTTCTTACCATCCGCTCTTTAAAGGGCCGTCTTCACGATTTAACCATTGGCTTCTGCGGCGACTTAAAATTCGGACGTACCGTCCACTCCCTGATTCATGCCATGGTGCGCTACCCCAACGTTAAGTTTGTTTTAATCTCCCCACCGGAGCTTCGGATCCCCGAGTATCTGCGGGAGGACGTCCTGGAGGCCAAAAATATTGAATTTAAGGAAGTGGACAGTTTAGAGGCCGCCCTTCCGGAACTGGACATCCTCTATATGACCCGGGTTCAGAGAGAGCGCTTCTTTAATGAAGAAGACTACATCCGCTTAAAGGACTGTTATATCTTAGACCGCAAGAAAATGAAGCTGGCCAAGCCGGATATGTTCATTCTGCATCCCCTTCCCAGAGTCAACGAAATCTCGGTGGAAGTGGACAATGATCCCAGAGCTGCTTATTTTAAACAGGCCCAGTACGGCGTCTATGTCCGTATGGCCCTGATCATGACGTTATTGGAGGTAGAAAGACCATGTTAAATATTGGGGGATTAAGAGACGGAATCGTATTGGATCACATTGAGGCCGGACGGAGCCTGGATATTTATTACCATTTGGGATTAGATAAGCTGGAATGTCAAGTTGCCATTATTAAAAATGCCCGCAGCGAAAAAATGGGCCGCAAGGACATTATTAAGATTGAAGGCAGCATGGATTTGATTGATTTAAAGGTTTTAGGATACATTGATCACAATATTACGGTCAATATTATTCGGGATGAGAAAATTGTAGAGAAAAAGCGGGTAGAACTGCCGGAAAAGATTACCAATGTGATTCACTGCAAAAATCCCAGATGCATTACCTCTATTGAGCAGGAACTTCCTCATATCTTCTATTTGTCCGACAAATCCAAAGAAATCTACCGGTGCATGTACTGCGATGAGCAGCATACCGGAAGGACGAGAAGGTAATTTGCTTTCTCTGTAAGATCTCCTATGGCTGAAAGCAGTGCAATCTACTTTCAGCCATTTAGAATTTTACCAAAAATCTTTTTAAAGTTTTGAGCAAAACGGTAAGCCGGGTTATGTCATTGGATGGTCATCTATCTAGGTCAGCCGTCGCCGGCAGACTCAAGCGACCTACCCGGAAGCAGACGGGCCGCCTTATGCCTCCTGTTCGGTCTTGCTTCGGATGGGGTTTACATGTGCCCCGCCTGTTACCAGCCGGGCGGTAGTCTCTTACACTGCCTTTCCACCCTTACCGCATTCCTGCGGCGGTTTATTTCTGTTGCACTGTCCTTAGGGTCGCCCCCACCAGACGTTATCTGGCATCCTGCCCTGTGAAGCCCGGACTTTCCTCTCCCATGACCTTTCGGTTTCATGGCAGCGACCATCTGTCCTGCTCAAAACATTGGTATCATACCATATTTTTGGTGGCTTGTCCAGCCAGTTTCCGGTACATCTTTACCATCTCCGCGGCCAGGGAGTAGGTGATCTCGGCGCTCATCATAATGTCCTCGCTGTGAACCATAATCAGACTCAGCTGTTTTAGCTCTCCCCCCGCGTCCATGGTGATAAGCTGACTGTGAACGTGGTGGGCTGACTTTCTACATTCTTCTGCAGCCTTCATAGAGGACTCTGCCTCGTCAAATTTTCCTTCTGCAGCCGCTGCCAGAGCCGCCATGCACTCGCTTCGGGCCTCCCCCGCGTTAGTAATAATCTGCAGGCACAGTAATTCCATATTTTCGTTTTCCATTATGAATCCCCCATTTCTTTTTTCGCCTGAGCCAAAACTTTCTCGCCGTTCATTGTTCCGTAAGACACCGGATCAATCGAAACCACCGGGCAGGTTACCTGCTTCTTTACAATCTCCATCTGGAACCGGACTTGAGGGCCTAAAAGAATCAGATCCACGTTTCCTCCCTCTTCTTCTGCAGAAGCCACAGGCGCTGCCCAGATCTGGCACTCATAATTTTGGGCTTCTGCCGCCGCCTTCATTTTCTTTACTAAAATACCGGTAGATAAGCCGCCGTTGCACAATAATAAAATCCTTTTCATCTTTCTTCCTCCAATTTATAAATTGTCTTTTCAATAAATTATGCTTCTGCTTCTTCGCCACTCTCCATTTTCACCATGGTGCGCTCATAAATTTTAAAGAACGGGAAGTAAATCAAACCGTCAATTACAGTTAATATTAAAATTAGAATGGGGGCTTTCCAGTCCATGGTGGAGAAGAATGCTCCGATAATCGAAGGCATCTGCCAGGAAAGCATGGCATAGCTTCTTCCAATCAGTCCAATCTGCATCGTGATAAAGGCAATGGTTCCGTTTAATACAGACGTAAACAGGAACGGAACGAAAAATACCGGGTTTAACATCAAAGGCAGTCCGAAAATAATAGGCTCGGAGATGTTAAAAAAGGCTGGAATCAGGCCTAGCCGGCCAATTGCCTTTAACTGCTTGGACTTGGATGTGGCCAGCATAATTGCCAGCGCCAATACGGATCCGCAGCCTCCGATTACTACGAAATATACCCAGAAGGGCGTGGTGAAAATATTGGGAAGAGCCTCCCCTGCCGCTTGGGCCGCTGCATTTAAGGATAAGTTTCCGTCACGGATAGGAGCCAGTACTCCGGATAGCGCTGCGTCATGGATTCCGAAGAACCAGAATACATGTACCAGCAAAGTAATAATAATGGTAAAGCCCAGGTTGTCCACTGCTGCCAGAGACGGAGACAAGATCCCGTAAATTAATTTGGGAAGAGTGGTTCCCATTTTGTTCATAGCAGAGAAAATTGCAATATAGAGAATCATCAGCACAGCCCCTGGTACAATAGAAGCAAATACATCCGATAAAGAGGCCGGAACCGTATCAGGAAGGGAAATTTTCCCAAATTCCCGTTTTCTCATATAGCAGTAGAGATCTGCGGTTAAAATGGAAATCAGCATTGCGGGAATCAATCCCTTGCCGTCCATATAAGACATCTCTACAATCTTCCCGTCCCATCCTAAAGATTGAGGCTCAATAACCAGCATCAAAAATCCGCACACTCCCAAAAGGATAGGCAGGAAAGATTCTATCTTTGCAGTCTTACACAGGAAATGGATAATTCCCACGCAGATATAAAGGGACATGGCGCCTAATGTCAGGGCATTGATCCAAGAAAAAATGGTGGAATTGTTGGCCACAAACCCGGCCCAGGCCCTGGTAAGGCCGTTTCCTGCTGATTCTACAGAAGGCGCAGAGCTTAAAACAGCCGCAATACCTCCGATAAAAGTAATTGGCAAAAGAGACATAAACGCATCTCGGATAGCCCGCAGATGGCGCTCATTTCCTAATTTATTGGCCGCCGGCATCACATACTTTTCCATTGCCAGGCTCATTTCCTGAATACCCATCTTTATACCTCCCCGTATGTTTCTCTTTTGATGGCTTCTCCTCTGGTTTCAATTACATTTTTAAACCAGTAATAGCTCTTTTTGGGTTTTCTCTTTAAATTGTCTTCATAATCCACTGCCACCAGGCCGTACCGCTTTTCCGTCCCGTTTTTCCAGGAGTATAAATCAAAGGGTGACCAGGCAAAATAACCTCTCACATCACAGCCTTCCTCTTTGGCGTTTAAAATAGCGTTGATGTGCATGTTCATAAACCGGATCCGCTCCTCATCCTCCACTTGATCCACAGTCACGTCCTCGTATAAACCAATTCCGTTTTCTGTAATGTAAATAGGCAGGTGATATTTCTTCCATACCTGGCGGATTCCCTCATAAAGGCCTTCCGGGAAAATCTCTGTATCCCACTCAGTATATCGGCTGCTTTCCGGCCGCACCTGTTCAAACCAGCCTTTAATAATGGTCTGGGAGGTGCCTTTAGCCTTGCTGCCTGCATTATTGACAATCAAGGTAGTTTCTCCGGTCTCATAGGGCTTTACCACGGCTCTGGCATAATAATTAAGCCCCAGAAAGTCTACCGTGTTATTTTTGATAATCTCCAAATCTTCCGGAAGCATCATAGACAGGCTGCAGGACTTGGAGAGTTCCCCCAGCATGTCTCCCGGAATCTCTCCCATGGCGGCAGTATCCAAAATCCAGTTATTAAAGAAATTGTCCGCGTAGCGCATAGCGATCCGTGTCTGAACCGTTCCGTCAATGCCATATACCGGGGCAAAGCTGTGGACGATTCCAATCTGTCCTTTATATCCGCCTTCCCGGAATGCCTTTACCGCCATGGCAGAGGCCAGCATCATGTAGTAGGATCCGGTTAATGTTTCCTGCAAATCCTGGTGTCCCGGCGGATAATTGCCGATTAAGTATCCGCTGAAAATACAGTATCGGGGTTCATTAAAGGTGGACCAGTGGGCTACCCGATCCCCAAAGGCATCAAAACACACTTTGGCGTAATGCATATATGCCTCACAGGTTTTCCGGTTGAGCCAGCCCCCCAGATCTTCCAGATACTGAGGCAGATCCCAGTGATAGATGGTGACAAAAGGCGTAATGCCGTTTTCCAGACAAGTGTCAATCATCTCATTGTAGAAATCAATGCCCTCCTGGTTGATTTCCCCTTCCAGGTTTTTGATAATCCTGGGCCATGCCAGAGAAAAGCGGTAGCTGGTGTGACCGCCCTCCTTCATCATTTTAATGTCCTCTTTAAAGCGGTGATAGTGGTCGCTGGCTACATCGCCGTTTTCCAGATTTTCCTCATGGAGATATTTATCCCACATGGACTCTGCTCTGCCGCCTTCGTTCCAGCCTCCCTCACATTGATAGGAAGCGGTTGCGCCTCCCCAAAGAAACTCTTTCACGGTTGATTTCCTCCTGTCGTTTTTGTTGTCCTCATTATAGCAAGACCCCAAAACAAAATAAAATCTGCTTTTTCCGCTGCGAAACGGAAAAAACAGATTTTATTTTGCTACAGAAGCATTTTCACAAACTCCTGACAGGTTTCAATATGGGACAGGCGGCGGACGGCCCCCGCCTTCATCAGGTTGTCAATCATAACATTGTATACCGGAATTACCCGGTGATTCCAGGTAGGGGACAAGGCAAACAGAAACAATATCCGCACATTGTACTCTCCCCATGGCAGCTTACTTTTTAAAAGGCAGGTGCAGATGGCTGTGCGCTTAGCCGTATTTTCCATGGCATGGGCAAACGCAAATCCCGCCTCAAAAGCGGTAGGAGCAATGGCCTCCCGCTGCATAACGCTCTCGAAAAATCCTTCCTCTACATATCCCTGTTCCAAAAGCTTTCCGCACATAAATTCAATTGCCTGCTCTCTGGAATCAAATTCTATATTCGAAAAAAACAGAGACGGCCGGAACAAATTTATAAAGTATGTTCTGACGCTGGTAACCTGATCCTCCCGAACTGCAGTAAGAAGCTTCTCCTTCTCATGGTAATCCAGAAAATTACGGCACAAAATCACCGGCACATCCTCCGGATTTTCCGGCAGAGGCACGGTAGTCAAGACCGCCAGGATATCCTTTGGGAAAAACTTGGGCAGATCAAAAATCGAATAGGTTTTGCTGATTTGAATCCTACATTCTCCCATTTCTTCCAGCCTCTTTTTTATCAGCTCCTTCACCTGCTTGCCGAAAGGGTTAACCAGAGCCACTTTCTTCTCCTGGCGCATCATATTCGTCTCCATTGCCCGGATAAAGTGAATGGCAATCAATCCCACCTCGTCCTCACCAATGGCGCAGTTTGCCAAACGGTTAAACCGGTCGGCAAAAAAGATGGCAATATCGTATTCCAGGGGATATTGGGCCTTAATCCTGTACAGCACCGGGTTAACCACGTACTGACTGTTTTTGGCCCGCCTTAAAGTACCGATAAGCTGAGCCATCATTTCTTTGCAGAATTCCTGATCCCGGGAGAAATCAAAGCCGTACTCTACATGGATTTCCACAAGAATCTTATCTAAAAACTGGGCAGCCACTATCTGTTCCAGCCCTTCCATATGGTAAAAATCATTGCGGAACAAACCGGAAAAGTATCGGTATTCTCCTTCAGGCGGCTTTATTCCTAATAAACTCCCGATTTTATCTACCATCCGCCGGGCAGCCGGATCTTCTGGAAAGAAATCTCTCCGGACCCTTTGCGGCCCTTCTGAGCCGTCCAGTTCTTCGGGTAATGTTTCTACAAAGCAGCCTGCCGCCATCCGCTCTGCCATAACGGCCATTCCTACCAGGAGGCGGACAATGGTCGTATCGTAAAAGGCAGTATCCTTTCCCCTCAGCTCCTCCATCAAAATATCCCGGAACCACTTTATTTTTACATATTGGAAATAAGTCTGAAATCGTTCCGGTTCAAAATATTGGTTCAAATTGCGGGTAATCACGTAAACTCCGTAATAGTTGCGCTTTTCCTCCTCCCCAAGCTCTAAAACCAGACGGCCGTTCTGCTTTTTTATGGTTCCGGCGCCGTAGCGCCTCAGCATACGGCGGTTGACTCTGGCAACGATTTTAGTCAAAAGAGTGTCGCTGACATAAAGCTCATCCGCCAGCTCCAAATAGGTTAAGTCCTCGTCAAACAGAACGCTCCTCACCACCTCCCACTCCAGGTTTTCCGTCTCCTCCATCTGAGCATTTATGGCAGGTCTTCCGAAGTTTTCTTTATCCTCGACAGAAAAGCCCTGGCCCTTTTTAGATTGTATGGCTTCCTTTTTCAGCTCTCTATTGATTTCTTTTATTTCATTTCTAACTGTCCTATCACTGATATGGAGAAACTCTCCTATTTGCCCGGCGGTCAGAAAATCTCGATCCAGAAGGAGATTCCAGATCTTCTTTTGTCTCTCTGTCATTATACGCTCCCCCTGCACCTGTGGCCTAATCCGCTAATTCTTACAACCGGCAAAGTCAATCGACAGATCTTAGGTTTGGAAGTACCAGGCCTGTAAATTCATCAGGATGGCGGCAGAACTCCTCTTTCAGGATGAAAAGGGGTTCCCCGTACAGATCCGTTCCCTGGATTTTCCAGCCCGGATCCTGAGATTTTTCTGCCTTTAAAAGCTCTGACGGCCGAATGGCTACGATCTGTTCCACCTCGTCACCGGGAGCAAAAAAGGGAAGATCCATCTGGTATAAATATACATGGCAAAGCTCCCTGTCGAAAAACTCTCCTTTTTGGGTTATCTCCTTTACCATTCCCAGGTAGGAAAGCTTGTCTCTGTCTATAGAGACTCCCATTTCCTCATAAGCTTCCCGGCAGACCGCATCCAAGTGGGGTTCCCCCTCCGCCACATGGCCAGCGGAGCCGATGTCGTAGTATCCGGGGAAATCCGCTTTGGAAAAAGCTCTCTGCTGAAAGTACAGCCATTCTTCATCTCCTGTCCGGCACACCATCCAGCAGTGAACTACCTGATGCCACAACCCCTGTCTGTGGGCATCTTCCCTCAGCGCCCTTCCTGTTTTTTCGCCTTTATCATTGTATATGGTAAGCCACTCTTCCATAGATCGAATCCTCTCTTCTAAAGGAGGCGTCTAAAAACAGCCTCCTCCGATAAACTCCCGCAAAATTGAATTTTTCGGTATGATCTCCGGATTTACTCCCAGAAAATAGTCGAGAAACTTTAACAGACGTTTCGCTTCCAGATATTCCTCGCTGTCCCTGGGAATCCCAAACAGAAGCGGTTCCGCATATTGCTTCAACATGGCCAGCTCGTAAATCAGCGCAGAATTAAACATTACATCCGCTTCCTCCTGGAACGGGAAAATATTTCTGTCCTCTCCTCTGCGGACAGAAGGCCACCGTCTAATGGTCTCTAAAGCGGAGGTTCCCCGGATTCTGGCATCCCGCACCATGCGCCGGATGAGGCGGCCGTCCGTGCTGGGGATCCGATTGTGCTCATCAATGTTAAGCTGCGTTAAGGCGCTGATGTAAATTTTGAATTTGTTTTCCCTGGGCAGAGTATAAGACAGTCGATCATTAAGGCAGTGTATCCCTTCCATAACCAGAATGTCGTCCTTTCCTAAACGCAGCCATTCTCCCCGGTATTCCCGGTGCCCGGTCTTAAAATTGTAGTAAGGAAGTTCTACCGTTTCCCCGTTTAACAGACGGTTCATATCCACGTTAAACTGCCTCACATCCAAACATTCTAATACTTCATAATCATAATCTCCATTTTCATCCCTCGGGCTGTCCTCCCGGTTGACAAAATAACTGTCTACTTCAATAGGATGGGGCTTTAAGCCCATAGCCTCCAATTGGATGGAAAGTCTGTGGGAAAAGGTAGTCTTTCCTGAGGAGGAAGGACCGGCTATCATTACCAGCTTTTTAGAGGGCTGAGCTGCAATCTGTCCCGCAATCTCCCCAATCTTTTTCTCCTGAAGGGCCTCCTGAATCAGGACAAGCTGGCTAACCCGTCCTGAGGCAATCTGCTCGTTTAAGGCTCCTACATTATTTAAATTCAGCCTCTCTCCCCAGCCAAAAGACTCTTTCAGCACAGAAAACAGTTTTTTCTGGGGCTCAAAAGAGGGCAGACGGCAGGGATCCGCCTTTCCGGGAATCATCAAGACAAATCCGTGCTCATAAGGGATCAGATCAAAATACTTTAAATAACCAGTATTTTCAACCATATATCCATAATAGTAATCCTCAAAGCCTCCAATGCTGTAAAGATTTACCCGGGAAACCCGGCGATAGCGGAACAGCCGTTCCTTATCATACATTTTATGCCGGTGAAACAGTTCTATGGCCTCATCCGTGTTGACGCTTCGTTTGCAGATGGGAACCCGGCTCTCTACCAGTTCCCGCATCCTTTCTTTTACTTTTTCAAGCAGCTCTGCATCCAGCTTAAAATCACCGATAGGCTTTACAAAATACCCGTTTCCAATAGAAAACTCTGTCTCCACCCGGTCAATCCGGTTTTTTCCCACCACATCATAAAAAGAACGCAGCATTAAAAGCACACAGCTTCTAAAATAGGTCTGAATCCCCGGTTCCTCTTTTGCGGTAACAAAAGCAACTTTTCCTCCATCCGTCACCAGCTTGTGAAGCTCCTGAAGCTTGCCGTTTACTTTTACCAGAAGAATATCATAAGGATATCGATCTTGATGAGCCTCTGCAACCTCTTTCCATTTGGTATTATCCCCATATTCTTCCCATTCGCCGTCGATCCACACTTTTGCCATATCCGCCTCCTATTCCGGCCCCATTGCTCTTAGGGCCTCTTCTATTCCATGCAGCTGCCGCTTCAGCTCCTTTTCTGCTTTTATAGCCCCTTCTGAGACCATTTTGCAGGCATCCTCCTGCTTTTTTAAGTGAATCAGAACCTCTTCTATACGCTTTTGTTCTTTATATAAAAACCGAATCAGCACTGGATCCTTTTTTTCTATAAGTACAGGGCCGTAAAGGCAGCCGCACCCATTATCCCAGCTGGGGGACCAGGACACGCCTTCTGACTGGCTTACTGCCATCACCGTGTAGAATTTTCCCTCTTCTTCTACCATGGCCTCATCTATAAACCTAAATCCCTGCTCCTTCAGGTATCGCCGCACCTTGTCCAGATCTGACTGGGGAGAAATCACAAAACGGCCCATGTCCTGCCACACATGCCGTCCATTTTCCAAAATATGTATAATAAGCTCCCCTCCCATTCCGGCAATTACCGCCACATCCGCCTCCCCGGGCAAAAGCTTTGAAAGTCCGTCGGACAAACGGGTCTTAATAATCTCTCCCAGTCCGGCCCGGTAAATGTGATCCTTTGCCCGTTCCAGAGGGCCGGAACGCAAATCCATAGCAATGGCGCCGATGGCAATCCCCCTCTCCACAAGAGCGATGGGAATGTAGCCATGATCCGTTCCCACATCTGCTACCCGGCTTTTCTCGGGTACCATAGAAGCCACCAGCTCCAATCTCTTTGATAATTTCATGTGAGATGCACCTCATTCTGTGTTTATATATCCGGGTATTTCTTGCTATGCGGGACAGGAGGCCTCCCCTGTCCCTATGGATAAGGTCAATCCAGATAATCCTTAAGCTTTTTACTCCGGCTTGGATGACGCAGCTTTCTTAAAGCCTTTGCCTCAATCTGGCGGATTCTCTCTCTGGTTACGTTAAACTCTTTCCCTACCTCTTCCAGCGTTCTGGGCCGACCGTCCACCAGACCAAACCGCAGAGTTAGCACTTTTTGTTCTCTCTCTGTCAAGGTATCCAAAACCTCCATAAGCTGCTCATGGAGAAGAGTAAAGGCGGCGGCATCCTGAGGCACCATCACATTGTCATCCTGAATAAAATCTCCCAAATGACTGTCTTCTTCCTCGCCGATAGGCGTTTCTAAAGAAACCGGTTCCTGGGAAATTTTCATAATTTCCCGTACCCTTTCCACCGGCACCTCCATCCTTTCCCCGATCTCTTCCGGGGACGGCTCCCTTCCAAGCTCCTGCAGCAGCTGCCTGGACACCCGCATCAGCCGGTTGATGGTCTCTACCATATGAACGGGAATCCGGATAGTTCTGGCCTGGTCAGCAATAGCTCTTGTAATGGCCTGCCGAATCCACCAGGTAGCGTAAGTGCTGAACTTATAGCCCTTGGTATAGTCAAATTTTTCTACCGCCTTAATAAGCCCTAAGTTTCCCTCCTGTATTAAATCCAGGAACTGCATCCCTCTGCCTACATAGCGTTTTGCAATGCTGACCACCAGACGGAGGTTTGCTTCTGCCAGACGTTTGCCTGCTTCCTTGTCTCCCAGTTCCATCCGCTTGGCCAAGTCAATCTCCTCCTCCACAGAAAGAAGAGGGATCTTGCCGATCTCCTTTAAATACATGCGGACCGGATCTTCCATGCTCACCCCTTCAGGCACTGAGAGATCGATATTTTCCATATCGATATCCTCTTCCTCCGCCATATCTTCCTGCAGGAACAGATCCGCATCGATTTCCTCGTCATCCATCCTGAGAACATCAATCTGGTTATTATCTAAAAACTCATAAATTTTATCCAGTTTATCCGGTCCCAGAATCTCCCCTCGGAAAAAATCTAAAATCTCCCGGTTTTCCAACACATTTTTTTTCTTTTTTGCCAGGTCTAAAAGCCCGGTAAGCTTGTCCTCAAAACTCACTGTTTTCTCGTCCATATTCCCCATCCTTCCGCAGTTAGTATCCCGGTTATTCCAGCGAAATATACAGCTTTTGAATTGCCGCCTGCTCTTTTATAATTCTCTGAAGTTCTTCAATATCTTTGGCATTGCGGCTGGCGGCGTCTAAACTGTTTTTTTTAATTTTACGGACCGTATCCGAAAACGCCTTCTTTTGTTCCTCATTGTTTAGCGACTCTTTTAAACTTGCATGGAACAAGGCCGCCACCTGCTTGTAGGTATCTTCGTCATTAATAAAATGGTTTAAAATGGACGCCGGATTTAAATTTCCGGCTGCATGTCCCGCAAATACCATCTGTGCTGTCTGACGGTATAAATCCTCCACAAAATCTTCCGGGGTGATAATTCCCTCAATTTTGTCAAATAAAGCCGGGTTCTCAATAAGCCAGGTAAGAAGAAGCCGCTCCGACTGTCTGGCTCCGTCCTCTTTCTCTTTTCCCCGCCGTCTTGCGCTTTCTTCAGCGGCAGGCTGCCTGGACAGGGTTCCCGGAGCAATCTTGCTTCCCAGGCTGTTTACCAGTCTACGGAGATCCTCATAGGGAATAAAGTGCTCCCTGGATATGGCCTGGATATAATTGTCCCGTTCCAAAGCTTCTGGAAACTCCAAAAGCTTCTTGGCTGTTTCCTGGTAGAACTTTGTTTTCTGCTCCGGATCTTCCATATTATATTCCCGCTTCAGCACATCTATCTCAAAAAGAAAGCTGTTTTTCGCCTGGGCAATTCGCTGCCGGAAAGCCTCCGGTCCCAGGTTTTTCATAAACTCGTCCGGATCTTTGCAGGGCTGCATGTTTAAAACCTTAACCGACATTCCCGCTTCTTTTAGTATGGGAATGGCTCTCAAAGCCGCCTTGACACCGGCTCCGTCGCTGTCATAGGTAAGGATAACCTGATCCGTATACCGCTTTAAAAGCACTGCCTGCTGAGATGTAAAGGCAGTTCCCAAAGATGCCACCGCGTTGGTAAATCCGGCCTGATGCATGGCAATTACATCCATATATCCTTCGCAGATCAGCAAGTACTTGTCTTTGGAGGTGCGGGCAAAATTCAGGCCGTAAAGGTTACGGCTTTTATCAAACACTTTTGTTTCCGGAGAATTTAAGTATTTAGGCTCCCCGGTCCCCATAACCCGGCCTCCAAAGCCAATAACCCGGTTATTCACATCCAGAATGGGGAACATAACCCGATTCCAGAATTTATCGTGGGCACCCCTCTCCTCAATGGTTACAAGGCCGGTTTGAGCAAGAAGGCTGTCCTCATAGCCCTTGCTCTTTAAATAGCGGTACAGATCATCGCTGGTCTTATTGGCAAATCCCAAGCCAAAATGACGGATGGTATCCTCCGAAAGCTTCCTTCCCGTCAGATAACGGTAGCCTGCAGCCCCCTGCTCATGCTTTAACTGATAGTAGAAATAATTGGCGGCCAGCTTGTTGATCTCCAGAAGAGATGCCCGCAGATCCGCCTGGGCCCTGGCTTCCTTGCTGTATTCGATCTTAGGAAGAGTGATTCCCGCCCTGTCCGCCAGAGCATTCATAGCTTCCGGAAAGGAATAGCTCTCATATTCCATTAAAAAAGTCAGCACATTCCCTCCGGCCCCGCAGCCAAAACAATAGTACATCTGTTTTCCCGGCGAAACGGAAAAGGACGGAGATTTCTCATTATGAAAGGGGCAAAGGCCGAAATAATTGCTTCCCTTTTTTTGAAGCTTCACGTATCCGGAAATCACATCCACGATGTCATTCTTCATCCGTACCTCTTCAATAATTTCCTCTGGATAATACATGCTTTTCCTCTCTATTTCCATGCTCTGGGTACAAAAAGCTCTTCAAATTTATCGATAGCATAGCTGTCGCTCATGCCTGCTATGTAATCGCAGACCACCCGCTCTTTCTTCTCTCCTCTTTCCATCAGGTCTAAATACTCCTGGGGTAGCTGTTCTATGTGATCCATATAATAACAGAACAGGTGCTCAATCATTCTTTTTGCCTTGCCCTCTTCTGCTTTCGGTATCTCGCTCTCATACACATTCTCAAACATCCATCTGCGAAGCCCTTTCATAGCTTCTTCCATCCCCGGCGACATGGAAATAGCAGGGCTTTCCATACTGTTTAAAATAATATCGTGGATCATCACATCCAACCGCTCTCTTACACTGTGGCCCAAAACATCTGTATATTCTGCCGGCAGATCGGATTCCACAAACATTTTTGCGCGGATGGCATCGTCAATATCATGATTAATATAGGCAATTTTATCAGACAGGCGGACAATGGCCCCCTCCAGGGTGGAAGGATGTCCTGAAGTCCTGTGATTTAATATACCGTTCCGAACTTCCCAGGTAAGGTTTAATCCTTGGCCGCCTTTCTCCAAAACTTCCACTACCCGGACACTCTGACGGTAGTGGGCAAAGCCGTCTGCACAGAGGCGGTTTAATACTTCCTCCCCGGTATGGCCAAAGGGAGTATGGCCCAGATCATGGCCCAAAGCAATGGCTTCTGTAAGAGTCTCGTTAAGAAGAAGAGATTTGGCCACAGTCCTGGCAATTTGGGCAACCTCAAGGGTGTGGGTCAGCCGGGTCCGGTAATGGTCTCCCTCCGGATCCAAAAACACCTGTGTTTTATGCTTAAGCCTGCGGAATGCTTTGCAGTGAAGAATCCGATCCCTGTCCCTCTGGTATTCCGGGCGGATGTCGCAAAGAGGCTCCGGCTTGTCCCTGCCTCGGGTATCCCTGCTAAGGGCGGCATAAGGGCTTAAATACTCTGCTTCCCACTGTTCCATAGATTCTCGAATGGTCATCTGGCCACTTCCTCTCTTGTTATCGGCTCCCGCCGTGCCTTCTTCATTCTTATCCGGCAAAATTCATACCTAATTCTGCGCCGCCTAAACTGTTACCTGATATTTTTGAATATACTTTACTATTATATCACACCCCTTAACATTTTAATACCTTTTATATTACTATTATATAAAAATAAGTAACAGTTCAAATTCCCCGTCGTCTGAACTGTTACAATAGGGTAGAGGGAGAATGAATTTCTCGCCCCTCCCATTGAACCGTACGTACGGGTCTCGTATACGGCTCTACAACTTATATTCCAACTTTAACTAAGTAATAGGATAGAGGAT
>JAETNT010000064.1 GCA_021772025.1 Enterocloster bolteae
ATCCTCCTATGCGGCAACCCTAATTTTTTTATCCAATAATCCGTTACCGCATGGACATCAACGCCCATAACTCGTGCAATTTCTCTTGCACAAATATAATCTGACGCATCCTTTACCGCGCCAAGCCCTAATCTTTTTGCTTTCGTCCGAACCGCAGTTTCTGTATGGCCAACGATCCGAGAGATAGCTTTATAGCCCTTCGTTCCCCATAAATTGCATAATTTGTTAGTTTGCTCTTCTGTCCATGTTTTCTTTCCCAAAAAATCAAACCTTTCTTCAGTACATAAACTTCACGTTACACAATTCCTCAACTTCTTTTATATGAGGAAGTTTTCGTAGCTCTGAAAAACACACATACGCGTTTTCTTTATTATCACAGTGATACACTTCTTTTGCCTCTCTCGTAAGCGTATTTCCATGAATCACTAATGCGTTCATCCCTCTTATCAAAATATTGAAAAGAAGAAATGGTATCGTCTTATCGCTCAATTCCTCGCATAAATACAAGTAATTATCCGGATGATAATCCCACGGAAACCTATGTTTTCTGCTTTCTCTCTGCCAATGTGAAATAATTGTGCTTCCGGTTCCCGCCGCCGGTTCATATATCACGCCATATTGTGGCTCCGGATTTTGCATTTCAGAAATTAATCTCGATATGGAAGTCGGTGTAAAGTCCTGCTTTCTGTTCTTTCTGTCTGCATGTTCGTCTTCAAAGTATTCATTAAACCATTCATAGCTTAAATCATAAGCAAATTCTTCAAGGAATTTTTTAAAAACCTCACTCGCTCGGTCTTTATCTGATATGATTTCCATTATCTTTTCTGGGGCTTTGTAGCTTTCATTAACTCCAACGCTCCTTGCATAGATCGTTGTAGTGGCTATATCCTCATGACCTAACATCTGCTGCACCTGTTCCAGTGGCATACCACGGTTCAGAGCTATCGTTCCCGCTGTTCTTCTGAATCTATGAGGGTGACAGTTTGGAACCCCTGCTTTTTTCCCGAGTTCCCTAATCATACATTCAACCCCTCCCTTATTTAATCTTTTCTTTGTTCTCTTTCCTACAAAAAGGGCCGTTTCACTGTCAGTCCGTGTTTTCAAATATTCCGATATTGCAATTTTGGCCCTTGCGTTTAGATAAACTGTCCGCTCCTTTTCCCCTTTTCCAAATACAATTATTTCATCATTTGCGATATCATTTATGTCCATTCCGCAAAGTTCGGATACCCGGACACCAGTGGAATACAAAACCTCAACGATTGCCCTATCCCTTTTATTTCCTGCCTTTTCCCTTATAAGTTCTAATTCTGTTTCGGAGAAAGGTCTTTTTATCCGCTTTTCTTTCTTGACCGCCTTTATATTCTCTGTTGGGTTGCGAGATATGTATTCCTCTCCACTGCACCACTTGAAGAAACTCTTTAGTACTCTAAGCTCATTATCCTGGGATGTTTTGCTTAGCTTATCTCTCGTGGAGCGGATTGCTAAATAATATCGGATCTGGTCTGCCGTTATTTCTTCCAAGTGCTGGTTTATTTCATTAAAAAACCTTCTCAAAGTCCCCAGATAGTAGTGAATTGTGTTTTCTGTACAGCCTTCCACTTTCTTTGTCACCATAAACATCTGGATTGCTTTCTGCCTTTTATCACTATTTGTCATAACGATTTCCGTGCATTTCGGAGATATATCATAGTCATTTAGGATAATCCTTACACTGTCTTTAGAAACGTACTGAAGCGTGGAAATTCTGCTCACTATTTCCTCAATGCAATTCACCTGATACCTCCTAGAAGTTTTATTTTTCTTGAATGTGATATTCCGGATCCCAGACCATTACAATCTTCCCTTCTGTTTGATCTACAAATCCTATCATCCCATTATATATGGTTAAGTTGAGATTATTTTTAATACAAGCCTTCTCTATCTCTCCTTTTAGATTAATCGCTCTTTTTTGCGAGTCGCTCATTCTTTCATGCTTAACAAACTGCGATATAAATTTATCCCTATCCATAGTTCTATCACCGCCCATATACTCACCGATTCCATCCTTCAATATCCCACCATGAAGCGTCTAGCTTTCCCTCGTACCAATCATGGAAAATTTCAGATATTTCCTCATCTGTGGTATCATCATCAAATTCCATGACTTCTTCATGTGCCGCACTTGCAAATCCCGTTCCAAGGTAAAATTTAACTTTTCTCATTTTTCTCCCATTGATGCAATCCGCAAAAATCATCTTCTAGCCGCCATCCCTCTGTTTGCTCGCAATAAATGTCGCCTCCATCTTTTTTACCGCATGCACAATTACCACACCACGGTAAATCACTATTTTTATAATCCATAGTTGTACTAAATTATTCCTTGCCATCAGCAATAAGATCTTTCCCGCAGTAAGGGCAATATCTTTTCCAGCAGCTCATTGTGTCCATTCTGGTATGCTGTGTTTCCATTATGGATATAATCTGGTATTTCCTGGATCGGACAGCTTTCCGGCCTTCCGTCCTCGCTGTAATAGTTGCATATTTTATTTGTTATCCTGCACTTTGTGCCGTAAAAATCACAATCTCTGCAATGTTCTGGTAAATTGGTTACTATCATTCCTCTTTTTATTATATTTTCCATCTCTATATATCCAGCTCCATCTGCCCATCCGGCTCAAAGTTCATCCATAACACTTCTTTTTTCTTGGAACCCACTTGTGAATAGCTCACTGCCTCTGCCCGCTTCCATCCCTGCAGCCGCCTGCTATATAAAGGAGAGTCATAGCCGCTTAGCAGAACCGACCCCTTGTGTTCTTCCAGGGCATCCAACAGGCTTTCGTGTTGGCTGTCGTCCATTTCGCAACGATATTGCTTTCCGTGTCTTGCCTGAAGGACGTAAGGCGGATCGCAGTATATCAGCACGTTTTTATGATTAAATCTCCTAATCAGTTCCACGGCATCCATATTTTCAATCTGTACCCCTCTGAGCCGTTCCGCAGCCTGCATGATACGCTCCGGCAGTTTTACCCAATCCGCTGCCGCATAGGCACGTTCCCGGCCCTGGACATCATTTTTCCAGCCCACCCGCTCTCCGTTTGTGCGAAATCCATGGCCCTGGTTTAGCTTGATGCAAAACTGTGCCGCCCATTGAAATGGATCCGCCGGCATCTCTGCATCAAAGGCAGAATTATAAACCTGTCGGGAATACGGGGTGTAGTAGATGAGCCTGGCCAGGCGTTCCGGATCTATCTGGATGCATGTAAACAGGTTTACAACCGCCCCATCCAGATCATTAACCGTTTCGATATGGCTGTGGGGCTTATTAAACAATACCGCCCCACTCCCGAAGAACGGTTCCAAATAGCTGTGGTGCTCCGGGAAGAAGCTGATTATCCACTTTGCTAATCCCCACTTGCTTCCGGGATATTTTATAATTGCCTTCACTCTTCCTCCCCTTGATACCGCTCCGGCAACGGCTTCCAGGCATTAACAATAAATCCCCGGCTAATACAGCTCTTATCATCATCTTCCAGATAAAAAGCACCGCCGTCCTGGTCTGTTTCGTATCTCCCTATTGATGGCAAAGGAAGGTTTTCAAAGGATAATAGGATGTAATTATCATCCTCCGGAAACTTCTCTTCCACTGGGTTCCACCGTTCCTTCTCTCTCAGTCTAGCAACTTCTTTGGCAAGTTCTTGGTAATTATCCTACCTTCTCGCAGCATCCCCCAGGGGATACTTTTTAATGACCAGTTCCTCGCGTCATCCTTCTGTGTTAATCTTCCCATTCTGTTTCCATCTCCTTTTCTGACTTTCTTATTCCCTGCCTTTTTTTAAATTTTTAAGGACGCACTGGTAATGAATGTGCAGTTCTGACCCTCTTCTGGTTTTAATATACACATGGTCTCCTTCTACAGGCTTTCCGCACTCACTGCAAAGAAAGAGCCTTTTATGTTCTTGTTTCTGCATTATCTCGTTTCCTCTTCCAACAGGCTAAACGCCGCCAGCATTAACCGGGCTCCTATCGTTGAATTGCCATTCTTTTTCATGGCTTCTGCAAAATCCTTTGTGGCTTCCTCCCACATCCCGGGCTCTATCGGGCGGCCATGGTATTTTTGATAAAAACGATAAGAATTACTCCATGCTGCCTTTGCAACTGCCCCCTGCTGTTCTCCCCTTGTCATGACTCACATCCTGCCTTTCTGTAATGCGCTTTCCGGCGCCGGTATTGATTCTGGCAGAAGGCTATGTCATCCACGTAGTCATAGCAGACTGCATCTTCTTTCCCTGAAAACCTCCTTGCAATTCTTCCTATGCTCTGTGTTACCACAGCAAAATCTTTCTTGGGGGTGGTTAGGTACAACCTGTCCAGGCGGGGGATGTCCAGTCCTTCTTTTGCCAGGCTGTAAGAAGCAAATAAGAAATGCTTTTTCCCAGTTCTCATGTCCTCAATGGCCGCCGCTCTCTCTGCCTTCCCCTTTTTGCTTGTCATACCGCCATGAATCATGGCCGCAAATGGAAGGCACTCTTTCGGAAGGCTTTCCATCAGTGCCTGCAGATGTTCCAGCCGGTCAGAAAGAATCAGGTTCCAGTGTTCCCTATTGTCCGCGATATCTTTTATAATCAGCTGGTTTCGTTCCGGGCTTCCCACCAAATAGGGAATCAGCTTTGTATAATCCATAGTACCATCTGTATCCAGGCAGCCTCTGCTAGCTTTCACTCCTGTGTTTCTTTCACGGATCTGTACCTTCACGGTTTTCTCTTCCACCTCGGCTTCTGGTACCTGATAAACTACCGGACCCAGAGCTGCGAAAGTGCTTCGAATCAGCCCGTCAGAGCGGTGAACCGTGGCGCTCAGTCCAAACTTATATCGTGCTGCCAGGCTGTTTAAAACCCGGTAAAACATGGTAACCTTCGTCGGGGTCCCGGCAAGCCGGTGACACTCATCTACGATAATCACGTCCCAGGAATACCGGTATTTTGCTAAATCTAACTTACACAGCGTTTGAACCGTGGCAAAGGTGAAGTGGGTTCCGATATGCACCTTTCCGCCTGTAATCCTCCCTATAGTCTCTCTAGGGAAGTATTGAGCGGCCCTCTCACAAGACTGAGTTAACAAGTCCTGGGTATGGGTGATCCATAGGGTTTTCCTTCCAAGAGCTGCTGACAAGGCAATTCCCATCTGGGTTTTCCCAGAGCCACAGGGGCTTTTCAGGATTCCACAGCTTGTCCGGCTCATGACATCCACGGCTGTCTGCTGATATCCATACAACGGAACCTTTCCAACAAAATTCAGCTTTCCATTATCCGCTAAATCCGTTTTTATGATATCTTCCGGGCTTAAAAACTGACGGATGTCTTTTCCTATCCCTACCGGAAGAATCAGTCCCTCTCCTTCTACCCGGTAAAGGTGTAAATACTGGGGCGTTCTTCCGGTCCAGAGCCCCCGGCGCATCCGATCCGCATATTCTGGATTGGGAAGAACCAGGTTTTCCGTACACCAATCCCTTAGCCCCTTTCCGGCTCCTTTTATCCGGATCTCACTTCCAATCGTCAATTCCATGATAATCTCCCCACTCTTTCGCATCCTCCAGGCTGTTTAACCATCCTTCCAGCGTAACCCCCTGGGTGCGGCAAACGGTCTCGTTAATCCGTTTAAATCCCGCCTTTTCAAGTTCCTGAAGCCGTTCAAGGGTTAGTAAATAGATCTCGTTTCCCGGAAACTGGATGGCAAACATCCCTTTGCCGTTTCCAGTGATATGAAACAGCTTCATTGCGTTTACCTGGTTCTCTTCCAGCCGATCCAGCCGAAAGAACGCTTCTTCACAGTTTTTGCAGTCAAACAGGTAGACGTTCCCGCTCCGCACTGCTATAATATCACAAGGCTGGCCATTCTTATTGTCCTGGAAGATATGGACCCAGAACCAGTGATTGGCAAGGAGTCCGGCAAATTGTTTTTCAAAGCTGTTTCCTACGGTTTTATTGCTCATTTTTTCCCTCTTTTCTATGATGTCTTACCATTTTTTCAAATAATCTTACCGGAATCTTACCCGAAAAATCCCGGAAACCCTTGTAAATACAGGGGGTCTTACTGTCTTACCAAAAATCCGCTTGTATAAGTCAATATTTTAAGAACAAAAATATAGGTCTATTTGTAAACCCACAGTTTCCCCTATATAGGTATATAAACAGGTAAGACTGGTAAGACAGGTAAGACCTTTATTAAAAAAGCTTTATTTTACGCGGTCTAAAGGGGTCTTACTTTTTTTCAAAAATGTCTTACCTTTTAAAATTTGGTAAGACATTTTCAATCAAACGGCAGTTTTTCCTGCTGGAAATCTACTTGTATAAAGCCGTTTTTATCTGTCTCGTCATCATCCTGGGGCAGAACAAATTTTATATAGCTGGATTTTATCCCATAGACTTTTGTTTGATGGACCATTTTCCCCTGGGAATTCCGCACCAGGTATTTTTTCTCTGCCCACTTCTTACTGACCGCTGTATAATCAAATGCATTTTTATTCAGGAATTCCAGCAATACGTCCCGGTTTATGATGAGTGTATCCCCATCTATCTTCCCCCAGACTTCCCCTTTATTGGGAGAGTCCGGGGCTTTTGGATCCTCAAACCGAACCGGATTCTTGGCCACCCAGTTTAACACCGACTGATAGGCCCGTTCTGCCACATCAACCGATTTTGTATCCTGCAGGTACTTCTGTACACTTTTTATGGTTAATGGCTCACTGTCGCGAAAAAACAGGCTGCTTGAAATCTCATCCGCCAGTAAGATACAAGCCATGGCCATAGCTTGCTTATCTGTGGTGTCCAGCTTGCAGATCTCTTCAAAAATTTCTCGGTACCGCTCAACCAGCGCCGCCCTCTCTGCCTCCTGAATGTATTCCACGAACTTCCTTCCTGCAAACCCATAGTTTTCCTGTACCACACTGCTGACATAGTGTCCATCCTCTACCAGAGGGCCGTCTATTGCAATCTCAATCACACGGTTTTTGGAGCCGCCCCCGGAGTTTACCTTAGTGATAGGTTCTTCACCAGTAAACAGAAAACTGTTCTTCCAGGTCCTTGTTTCCTCCACCCCTCCATAGGCTTTTGCCCGGCCGCGGTCTACCCCTTCCGTTATCTGATAGATCAGCTGATCAAAGTTCCCCTGCCACTTATCCTTAATGGTCTGCAATTCATCCCCGGCGAAAGGGATGCTGCATAAAAATGCAGCATTTCGCATGATGGCGTTTTTGGTCATGTTCATAGTTTTTACAAGGCCGCCCATCTTTGGATCCCCCCAGATGCTCATGGAAACCATTAAGGCTACCGTTTTACAGGTCCCCGTTGTCCCCCAGACATGAAGGACAAAGGGCAGCACTTTAAGGGGTTCTAAGAGCACGGATGCAAAGCTGGCCGCCATCATCATACGCAAGGGCAGATTTGCCCGAAGGGACATGCACAGGTTTTTCCACGCTTCGAAGCTGCCCGCAGATTTTACGTTTTTGAAAATCACCTCGTAGTCCATATCCCCTTCATACCGGATATCGTCCGTATAAGGGGTGAAGGCGCTTCCTACCCATCCCAGCCGGTTAATGGATTTCTTTGGGTTTAGGGTGGCTGGATTTAATCCTACGCAGTCCGAAATATACCGGACCAGATGCTTTGCATTGTCAGATGTAACTTCAATACCATACTGGCTTAAAGCGTCTACAATCTTATTGGTATTGGCACATACACTCCGGTTTACGGTAATAGACTGCCAAACAGCCGACTTGAAATAAGCCAGGGTGATCCGCTCTTCCGATGTATCTACGTTTTTAAAGATTTCTACCGGAAGAATGGGGTGACTGCAGGCTTGGACAGATGCCGGCATGGCATTTTTGTCATACCGCACGGTCCGGACCCCTAAATCATTGGCTGTCCATTCTCCACAGACCAGTTCTATGGGCTGGTCTGTGAACTGGGTTTTTTGTCCAGTCTGCCTTTTCCGCTGAGAATAATCCAGGACAAAGGACTTGTAAATGTTATTAAACTCCGTCAGCCGTTTCAGCCGTCTGGCTTCCCCCCGGAGGGCTTCAATATACTGGGTACGCTCCACGTTATCCTTAATCTCAAAAACCCGGTAAAATATTTCATCCGGAAATGGCTCTGTCTGTTTCAGTGCAGCAATACCAGCGATTAAGCCGCTCTCTAAGCTCTCCAAGTCGTTTCACCGCCTTCCAATCTTCCAAAACCTCTTTCGGGTTTTCCTCTATCTGTTCCATCATGTACTGTACCCAGGTCAGGTTTTCAAGGCCTTCATAAAAGTGCCGGTTCCGCTCCCTTATGGCCTCACAGAGGAGGCCATAATATACCATCAAGGAAACTCTGGAATACTGGGCAAACTCCCGGATTTCCCTCCTCCTACGCGCCTGTCTTTCTGCTTCTCTCTTCTCCCGGTAAGAAGATGGCTCCGCTGTGGGAATCCCGAAAGCCTCCGCCAATACCTTTGCAGCTTCCCCGTTTCTTATCCCTAGAAATCTGGCCGCAAAGCTTATCTGGTCGCCTCCAACGCCGCAGGTAAAGCAGTAAAACCCCTTTCCGTCTGGATAGATTTTCAGGCTGGGGTTCCTGTCCTGGTGGAACGGGCAGATGGCAAGCCCTTTAGCGTTTATTTTTAAGCCGCAATACTCTGCCACCTGCCCCATGGAAACCGCTTCTTTCACCCGTGAAAACAGCCCTGAATCCTGCCTATAGGAATGGGATGCCTCCATCTTCCACTCCATCCGGAATATTCATAAATCCATCTCCAACCGGGCTTGGTATTCCAGTGTTTTGGGGCCGGCCTGCTGGTGGAGCATCTGGCAGCAGGCTGTCTTCCGGAACCTCTGCTTCGCTTAGTCCCGCTACGCTCCGGATCCGGTGCAACTCTGTAATAATAGGGCGCTCTCCATTCTCCTTTTCATACTGCTTGCGCCGGAAAAGCCCGCCAAATTTTTTCCCAACGAGAGTTTTTTCATTGCCTTCTGCATCCCAAGGAAACGTAAAATTATTGGATCTCTCTATGGATGTGATAATCCCTTTTAACCATGGCGTTCCTTTCCCTTCCATGTTTTGCTTAAATACGCCGCGCCACTTGGCATCTGCGGGATTTTGGGCCCTGTCTGCGTCAAACTGCCTCTGAAAGAAGTCTTTGTGTTCCCCTTCCGCAATGTCAAACAGGATGACAATCTGTGAATTTCCGTTCTTGGAATTTTCCTCACTCACCTGTTTAATCACGCAAACATACTTTCCCTTGGGAAGCTGTTGAGATTCCCCAGTGTAGGCCGGAGCCTGGTCGTATCCCTCTGGTTTTTTAATCATCTTCTTTATTCTCCTTTAAATTTTTCGGGTTTTCAATTCCGTAATATTCTCGAATTACCCCATCAATCATTAATAAGTCATTATCAATCTCCAAATCCGAAAACATTCCCATTGGAGACTTGGATACCGCCCCATTGGCTGACTGGGTAATGAAACAATGCTTGTTCCCATCCAGAATACAGCGGAGCACAATGGTAAACATCCCTTCTACGCATACCTTATCATCTAGCAGCTTTCCAATGGTTTTTGGCCTCACATCCCCATAATCATCTTTGTCTTCATGCATAATTAGATATACAATGCAATCCTCTGGCATAGAGATCACGAACTGGATCAGGTTCCAGAACCGGTCCCCCAGGTCATTGTAAAGGGAAAATACGCCATTTCCTTTTCCGGCGTTGCTATGGCCCCGCATAAATTGGTTGGTAATCAAATAGCCTGCATCATCAATCACTATCGACTTCTGTCGGCATCCTTTCAGGGTTTTCTGGATCACGTCATAATCATCTGTCTGGGCAGTCGGAATCTTTCCTTTAAACGGCAATGGCTTATTCAAAACATTAATTAGGGCAAAATCCTTTCCCACGCACGTTCTCATGCTGGCGCTCTTTCCGGTTCCGCTTCGACCAATGATTAATACTGGTACCGCCATAATCCCCTCCTTAATACGGCAGCTGCATATCCGCAGCACCTTCATCTTCTTTTCCTGTCCGTACCTCCTGTCCGGCTTCTCCTGCCAGCCAGTCCGTTTCGAAAAAACTGATTCCAACCATCCTTGGAAACAGGACTTCTAGAATCTTTTTCCCGGGATTGTTTTCCCTTACCCAGTAAATCATTGTTTCGCTCTTAAAAAACAGGGTATCTTCCGACACACTGGCTTGTTTCGGCATATGTTCCTCTTTTTCCAGCTCTTTTGTAGAAAGAATATCCACAGTCAGGAAGCTGGGGGCCGTTAAATACTGCAAATTGCTTTTTCTCTGGAATACTATGTAGCCATGACTCCACGAAGACAGAGTTACGGGAGTGGCAACTGCCCCATCCTTTGCCCGCTTCCATTCCTCGTAAGGATCCGGAGGGAATTCCTTAGATTCCCAGGAAAGCCCATTCTCCCCTATCGTATAGCAAAAACATTGTTCCGGCTTCGGCAGATCCCCCACCAGTTCCATAACTGCGGCTTTGAATTTATTGGATGCGTAGTCCTGACTCACGTACAGGCCCCAATCTGCCGCGGCAACCACGTAGCACCCATCCGTGTTCCCTACGGTTAATCCGCTCATTTTTAAAGCGGATTTCAAAGCCTTTTTTAGTTCACTTATTTTTAAAAACATCCTCTATTTCTCCTTCCTGGTTCTTTTTCCGACTCTGTTCCATCCTATACTGGATATAATTCAGCACAATATCCATCTCCTCAAAGGTCAGATGCCATACTCCGGTTGTCATGAGCTTTACCACTCTGGCAGCCAAATCCATTAGTGCCTGCAGGCGGTACGGTGTAACCTCCTGGAATATTTCAGTTTTTCTCTGTTCTTCCATTACCGGATCCTCAGGCTTTCCCCGCGCGGTTCTAAGTGCGCCCATTCCACCTGCTGGTTTTCCAGTAATTTCCGAACTGCTTCATTGTTTATAATCGGTGGCTGCGGAATTAAGAAGCGGCCGGGGATGTCTTCCAGTACGCCGTCAATCACAATGGGCTGCAATCCTCCATTTTTCTGGATATTGAAAGAAAACAAATCCGTCCGGAACTTGGTTTTTCCGGTAAATCGCATGTTGGCCTCCAGCTCCCTTTTTAACCACTGGGAGCGGTTTTCAAGCGTCTTCCGCCTACTGAAAAGGCGTCTTTCCTCTGCTTTTAATGCCTCTGCTCCGGCTTCTAATTCCCAGATAATTTTGGCATAATTATCCGCCTTATCTTCAAACTCCATATCAATCGCTTCTAAGGTGTCCCGGATTGTCTGTTCCTCCACTTCCTCATCCGAAAGCATGTCTATCAGTGTTGCATATTCCTCTGCGATTTCATATAATCTCATTGCATTCTCCTGTCTCCCCGTGTATAATAGGGGTGTGAATTTATTTGTTATTTGAGCCTGTCCGGCTGCTATCCGGCGGACTCTTTCTCATTCCTTCTTGTTTCATCCACAGCAACGCACAGAAGGCAAACTCGTTGGCTTCTGACATCTGCCTCGCCTCCTATCCAATTAGAAATGCCAGCATCCGGCCGAACATGTAAACATTAGCAAACATCATGGCCAGGTTCAGCGCTATTGACCACCCGAGAATGTCATGGCGCTCTGACAGCTTGCCTTTCAGCCGGCTGTTTTCCTTAAGCAACTCATCATAGGTCTTTTCATTTGGATCCGGTTCGTAGATTAATTGCATGGTTCTTTGCCTCCTTTTTTGCTTGATATCTTGATAGGATGTAAAATATAAATCATTCCTCTACTTTAATACCTGTACACTGTTCAAAAATTTCAGGGCCAAAGTTTGGTATTGCCTTAATAATGTCTTTTTGACAGGCTGACAGGCTGTCCCACCACAATTGACCACATTTAGATTCATTCAGTTCCTTCAGATAACCACCGGTTGTTTCATGTAACGGATGGTTTGCCTTCTCTTCGTCTGTCATCTCATCTGAATGAATCCAATCTACAATATGCCTTGGTATCTGATTCAGAAGATGCCGGGCATCACTTTCAAGCCAGTCTTAGTAAGTCCAATCTGTAGGCTTGTTAAACATAGAAATCTTCTGTTCCTCTGTCATGAAGCATCCAGTATTAAAAGAAGATCTGTTCCAGTCTCCTACGTTCCGGTTCCCGGTGTTGCAATTCCCTACGTTCCGGTTCCCGGTGTTGCAGCTTCCTACGTTCCGGCTTCCGGTGTTCCGGTTCCCGGTGTTCCAGTTCCCGGTGTTGTAGTCCCCAGTATTCCGGAAGCCTGTGCAATTCTTTCCTGTATTTACAATACGCAGTACTTCGTCCCAAGGAATTTCTCTTACAATTTGAAGCTTGTTAGTACAGCGCTTGGAAGTATTATCTTTAGAATCCACATCCCCCAGAGCAATAACTTCCGCAACTTTGTTGTCGGGATCGAAACTGTAATAGCTAAAACAATCTGCTGCATTTAAGCAGAAATGAAATCCTTGTTGGCAGCATACGGGGGAATCTTCCATTGTATAGGTTTTTCCAACCTCATATTGGAAATCGCGGCAAGTCCAATCAGGACCAAACACTTTAAATCCATGAATATTGTTATTTTCCATTTCTTCTTCCTCTTCTTAAATCATCCTTTTATTCATCAGGAAACTTGCTACTGCCATACTGTTTCCTGACCCTGGCTCTCACAGCGCCTGACTCCAGCTGCTCAAAACTGATTTCCTGGAACTGCTGTTTCTTGCGCTTCAAACCTTCCATATACGCCGTGTATTCCGCTTTCCCATCAAACTCAATAATCTGTTCGATCCACGCTGCAATAATTTTCTTCAATCTTTTCCCCTTCTTTCTCTAACATATAGTTACCGTTACTATAAGATTTTGGCCTTTCTGTCCTCTAGCTGCTCTAGAAATCCTCCTGCTGCCTGTAAAAAATTCCACAATTCCCAAAGTCGAAAACTACTAGGATCTTTAATACGCTTGCTGAAAGTATTAAGTGGCATCCCCATCATGCTTGCAATTTCTTTATTAGTAAGATGCGCTCTGGATTTGATATCCTTAATTAAAATCACTGTAGCTTCGGCCCGCTGTTGTGCATAATTGGGCTTCTTTACTGCCATTCTATCCTTCCCTTCTTCATCACGACTTAACACCCCTTTAGCTCTCAAGGGAAAAAATTGCCCAGCGTAATGCTGCCGCTGCATCTGCATCCTTTTCTTTTTCTGCCCTTTCGAGTAATTCGTAAAGACGTTCTATTCTCTTTTCTTTCATATCTTCCTCTCTTTCTCCCTGTATTGGCCAACAGGGACGGGATAACATTACTGGCACTTAAAAGTTACTTCATGCCCCGGATTCTCTTCGATAAGCTTCTTTTTCAGATCGTCAACCATCATGTTGTTGTCAAGTGCGGCCTGTACCACATCAACCAGCTTTTTGCCATCCAGATAAGCCCATAAGTTTTTCTTTTTCATTCTTCTCATATTCTTCCTCCCTACAATCTCCTTGTTTTTCTTTTATTAAATTGCTCTCAGTCCTTATTCAAAATCCATAATATAAATATGATGAATACTATCCAAGGCCCCATCCCCTTTCCCTCCCCTCTATCTAGTACGAAATCTCCTTGTCTCCTCATCTATTCTGCTATATACTGTACTTACAGGCCCCCGCCAGGGCCAAGTACAAAAGAAAGGAAAAAGTTCATGAGTCCTGCAGCACTTGAGTTATTAACCAAAGCATACAATCACTATTTAAAAACCTACGACCGGCATTTTTCCTACCTATTCCAAAATGGAAACGATCTGTTTTTCTCTGTAAATGGTGCTCAACAGTTAGAAAGAGATGGATATATCGACAATGTATCTGACAACGTTTATTCATCAAAAATTAGCATTGTCCCTGTTGAGCCCATTACTTTTAATTTGACCGATAAGGGGATTGACTATATGCGTTCCCAAGGGAAACTTTAAGACAATTCGGAGCCCCGGTTCAACTGTATCAAAAGCACATTCCAAGAGGCGGGGGGCCAAATCTCTGCCTCTTAATGCTTGAAGATCTTCTAGTAATGCATCACACACAACCTCCTTCTGCCGTATAACGGGCAATTTAGGATCAACGGAATTTACCAACTCTACAAAATCTCTCATTTTCCTCTTACCTCCTTCCTATATAATATTTTCGGTTAAACCGAAATCGAGTGGTAAAAAAATTATCCTGTCATAAGGAATTCCATATACTTCTTCAATTTTTCTTAAATTAGGAATGTCTGGATAACTTTTTCCACGTTCATAATTCCCCAGTGTATCCGCACTAACGCCTATCAACTTTGCAGCCTCTTCTTGCGTGTATCCAAGAAGCTCTCTGATCATCTTCAAAGTCATCTTAGTTTCTGGGAGTATCTTTTTCTGCGCCATTTATTTTCACCTCCTTCGGTTTAACCATATATTACTCCGGTTTTTCCGAATTGTCAATGGTTTTTCCGGAAAAATTTATTTTTTTATTGATTTTTTTTCGGATTTACCGTATAATATCGACAAGGAGGTAAGTGTATGGGTGATCTTGGCAATAAAGAAATCATGGCTAAAAACATAAGACATTACATGAGTGTTTTTAATGTAACCCAAACCGAAATATGTAATACTCTGGGAATAAAAATGCCTACATTTTCAGATTGGGTCAATGCAAAAACCTATCCGCGTATTGATAAAATAGAGTTAATGGCAAATTACTTCGGTGTTTCCAAGGCCGATTTGGTAGAAGAACGCAGTATATTGACTGCCCGTGATGAGCGTGACATAGAAAAAATTCTCAACCAAACCCGGGATCAGCTTTTGTCTCAGGAGGGCCTGATGTTTGACGGGAAACCGGCCAGCCCGGAAGCCATTGATTCCATTCTCTCAGCTATGCAGGTAGGAATGGAACTGGCAAAGAAAAAGAATAAGGAAAAGTATACGCCTAAGAAATATAAAAAGGATTGATGCTTTTATGGACGTAAAGAAAAAAGTGAATTCTTTGGTTCGAAAATATCAAACCCGCAATCCCTTTGAAATAATTCAGGGTTTAAATGTAATCCTTGTATTTGCCCCGTTGATTGATACCAGAGCTTTTTACCAATATTTTCAGCGCAATAATATTATCTATATAGATGAAAATTTGTCCCGCCACGAACAAGTGTTTGAGTGTGCACATGAGATGGGACATATGTTTTTACATAAGAAGGCTAATACAATTTTCATGGATACACGAACAAATTTTAACTCTAATAAATATGAAAAAGAGGCTGATTCTTTTGCCATGGATTTACTTGTCAGTGATGACGTACTGATTGAGTATCATGGATTAAACACAGAACAGTTGTCCAGATTGTTAGGATATGAGCAACGATTAATAGAATTGCGATTAAATAGCCATTAGGCTTTTTAATATATAAGATCTAAATATGAATCCATTAAAGAAACACACGCATAAAAACTAACTACAAAAGGAGTAATAAAATATGAAACAATATAAAGCTGTTGCTGGTCCCAAAAATGTTACTGTTAATAAAGGAAACTCTCAATCTGCATTTGATCTTTTTGCTAATATTATAAACACAGAAGCCGCTGCTGGTTGGAATTACCATTCTATGGAAACAATTAGTGTTACAGAAAAGCCTGGTTGTTTCCAACAACCAATACCCACGCACTACTATATGCTTATTTTTGAAAAAGAAACTTAAATATTAAGTTTATGCGTGTGTTTATATGGAGGATTTAATTTATGAAAGAAGTAGAATTTTATTGTGACGAAAATGGAGATATAATTGAAACAGCTAAAATGTTACTTTCCAATTTGGATAAATGCGACCCCAGTAGTATCTACTATCAAAGAATTTTAGACCGCCCTAGTATAAACTGGTTAGAAATTATATTGCAAATCACAATCCCAGTTATGCTTTTCCTGGTATCTACAAAATTACTATTAAAAAGATGGAAAAACTCTTCTCTTACAGTTTTGATTACTAGCCTTTCTTTGTTGTTTTATATTCTACTATGCTTAAAAAAAATAATTATATGTTTAATTCATATTTACCAACATTTTGCGCCTGATTCCATCCGAATGAAATGTCGCTTTGAACCATCATGTTCGCAATACATGATATTGGTACTTGAAAAATACGGCATCCTAAAAGGATTAAAAATGGGAATTGAACGACTAAAGAAATGCAAAGTAGGATTTGGAGGATATGATTTTCCGTAAAATAAATTTACCTTGCTACGAAAATAAAATTCGCAGCCAAGACCTGAACCTTGACAACAAATGTTTTCAACAATTATGAGAGCATCACTAAAAAGCAGTCACGATATTGGCTGCCAACAGTGAAATATGGATGATACGAAAATGAACTAACCTTGGGCTTCTACATGATAACCATGTTTCTCCAATTCCCGTATATAACGGGAAAGCTGCTTTTGCTCACAGTTTTTACGCCGGGTCTCAAAACAGGATTCGTCAAAAAGAGTTCCCTGTTTTAGCATTGTATAGATGATGACAAGCAGTTTCCTGGCAAGGGCAATAATGGCTTTTTTCGCACCTTTTTTCTGTTTGATTCTCCAATACCAGGCAGAAAGATAGGTGTTCCGTTTTCCGGCAATTACCCAGGCAATTTCACAAAGCATACTTTTTATGTATGGATTGCCTTTTGTGACAGAGGCGCTCTTTCGTTTCCCGGCACTCTCATTATTACCGGGACATAAGCCAGCCCATGAACAGATGTGTTCTGCGGTTTTAAATGGTTTCATATCAACACCGATTTCAGCAATAATTGCACAGGAAGCGGTGGTGCTTATCCCATAAATGCTATTCAGCTGTTGCACCTGGAGAGTAAACGGTTCCATATCTTGTTCGAGATCTTTTTCGATTTCATTCAGATGCTCTTTTAGGGAGTCATAATGGTTCATGAGGATTTTGAGGAATTTTTTCTGGTGTTCCGAGAGGGTTCCATTTACGGACATGAGGATTTCATCTATACGGTTTCTTGTCTTTGTTTTTAAGCAGGCGTCCAAAGCAGTACGGTCAATTTGCCCATGTTCGATCAAGTGCAGGATGATGTTTTTGCCGGAAGCGCCAAAAATATCAGAAATGAAAGAGGACAGACGAAAGCCGGAGCTTTGCAAAAATTTCTCAACCCTGTTTTTCTGGGACGCAATATCACGGATGATACTCTTGCGGTAGCGGCTTAGATCACGGAATTCCCGGATTCTTTTTTCGGGAATGAAGCTGCCGTTCAGAAGCCCGGCACGGAGCAGTGTGGAAATCCACTCGGAATCCCGCATGTCTGTTTTTTTGCCGGGAACGTTCTTCATATGGCGTGCGTTTACAACCAGCAAAGTAATATCGCCAGAGAATGCGTCCTCTAGTATTTCATAAATCGGCATCCAGTAAATACCCGTGCTTTCCATAGCGACATGATGGCAGTTTTGGGAAACAATCCAATCCCGCAGGGCAATCATGTCAGGGATCAGGGTGGAGAATTCCCGTATTTCGGAATGTGTTGGCTTGCCCAAAGGGCCAGTCAGGATACAGGCAACGATTTTTTCTTTGTGAACATCCAGCCCACAGGAAATTTCCAAAAGGTCTTTCATGCAGAACATCTCCTTTGCAATAGAATTGGCAGGAGATTTGCCCGAGATAATGCGGACTTTGCTACTCGTGCTATCCATAAAAGGTGCGACAATATGCTGTGCTCAGGGGCAAAACATTTACGTTGACAAACGGGGTGCATATCCTCCAAGGTGCAATCAAACTTAATCCTGCCTAAGACTATTGTAAGGCAAAATGAACAACAAAAAAAGTAGTGGAGCCTACCCTCATTTTCATTACAGGCTGTGATAAGCTTTCATGATTCGTTGACAATATAATATACTTACCCGGGAGTCGGTAGGGGCGTATCGTTGGCCACCTTCTTGCCAGAAAGGAGCCACGTGCCTATGTATGTTACATATGATGGTCTATTTACCTTTGTAATCATGCTCTGTGCAGTTATTACGCTAGTTTTATCACATAAAAAATAGCGCCCTCACCCTCGGAAAGTAGAGACGCCATTTTTTACAAATTGTAACTCAAAAACCGGGTGGCCAGCCTTCCCCTGGTTTACCGGCTCCTTGTTAAGTATATTATATGTCAGATTAAATTATTTGTCAAATATGAAAAACCGCCCCTGCGCCAACAGGAACGGCTTTCACATAGATTTTCTCTTGCCGGATGCTCCGGAAGATAATTCTACCACAATACTAGAATTATATCATTCCGAAAGCATCTTGACAAGAGGTGTTATTTTTATACTCGAAAAGGAGGAATGATATCGTGGCAACAGCAAGAAAACTTCCGTCTGGCTCATGGCGCTGTTTAGCGTATAGCCACACGGAAAAGGTCTATGATCCAAAAACAAGAAAAATGAAAGACAAGCGGATCTATGAATCATTTACCAGTGACACGCCGGGTCCGCAGGGTAAGCGGGAAGCTGAATTCGCCGCCGCACAATTTCAGAGGGATAAGTCGAAAGGCTTACTCAAAAAACGGCAGGAATATGGCAATATGAAGCTCACCGAAGCCATTGACCGGTACATAGAAATGTGCAAGTCCCTGAACCGATCTCCAACAACCATACAGGATTATGAATGTATACAGAAAAATGCTTTTCCGGATCTAATGCATATGAAGCTAAAAGATATTGACGAAGCCATGCTTCAGGATGCCGTTACTGTTGAGTCAAAGCGATCCTCAAACGGAAACAGCAGAAAAACCATATCAGCAAAAAGACTGAAAAATGAATGGAGCTTAATCAGCGCTGTTCTCCGGAAATACAGAAAGGGACTTGACTTTGACGATATCCAGTTGCCACAAATTACACCCCGCATGGTAGAAATGCCAAACGCAGGAGATGTTTTAAGAATTATTCGTGGTACAGATATCGAGCTTCCGGTCCTGTTAGCCGCCTGGCTGTCCTTTTCCATGTCAGAAGTGAGGGGACTCACAAAATCAAAATCCATATCCGGAAACTATATTACAATTCGTGAAGTAGTAGTCGATGTAAACGGTGAACCAATAAGAAAAGATATGGCCAAAAACCCTACGCGAAACAGGCGGCATAGAATCCCGGCATACATTAAAGAATTAATTGACCGGGTTCAGACAGATGAATTGGTTGCTATCAGCGGCAGAGCGTTATATCACCGGTGGATACGCCTGCAAAAGAGCAACGGCATGGATCCAATCACATTTCATGATCTCCGTCATCTTAATGCTTCTATCATGGCGTTGCTGCGGATTCCTGATAAATATGCCCAGGAACGCGGCGGATGGAAATCTGATCAAGTTATGAAGGGGGTGTATATGCAGACATTTTCAGAAGAACGAATACGGGTAGATGACATTATGGATCGCTATTTTGAAGAGATAATGCAACACGAAATGCAACACGGCATACAAAAAGCCCAGTAAAACCGGGCATAAAAAAGAGCGCGAGACGGGATTCGAACCCGTATACTTGAGGCTCAAAGACATCGAAAACGCAAGGATATTCAATTTGTAGGACAAAAATCAGGACAAATTATTTTGCATATGTAGCGCTCCTGTACAGTCACAAAATCCCCCTTCTATATGTATATCTCCTTGCGAGTTATGGGTATATAATACCTCATATTGCGATAAAAGTTGTACTAAATTATTCACTCAATAAAATAGCGATTTAACAAATTCCAATGCCAGCGTGAATGAAATCAACACCTTGCTATCAACCCAAGGAATCATTTCTGAATCAGGAGCTGGGATAATTAATACACAATATGTTAATTCTGGACATTGCAATTTCAGAAGGGTAAATGGCATTGTTTTTATTTATTTCGATCTAAATTTGAAGGACATTAACACCGCGTCAAATCCAATAGTAACAGGACTCCCTTTGGCATCTTTTGCAGTATATCAGCCCGTAAACAACCCAAATGGAAACAGATGTGTATTTTATCCGTACTCGTCTGAGCTTAAATGTGATACCTGTAAAGCCGATAGATATTATGCCTACATTGCATATCCCTGCAACTAATTACATTATATTAGTGCGCCGCTATACTTTTCCCATCCTTGCCATACCCCATGTATACATTTCGCAAAATAGAAATACGGCTTTCCGCTTGCGGCCGGGAAAAGTCTTATCGTTTTATATGCATTATCATAAGAAAACGTTTCGCAATAAAAGTCCCCCTGCTCGGGGAGGCCTTCCGTAACGCCTGCGTACAAATAATATCTACCCGGATCTAATGTCAAAACATTTACGTTTGTTTTGCCGATATAGTTACCGCCAACAAACACCTGTCCTGCGTACCCGTTGGGGCCATTGACTTCATACGTAATTCCGGCAGCCTTAAACGTTAACATTCTGTAGTAATTTGCGTTGTCTTGGTTTGTCAAATACTGTATGCTAAACATGTCTCCCAAATCAACAAGAATTGCCTTTCCGCTTCTTAGACGTATATTGTTGTCGGACGGAGCAATAGCGGTTAAATCGCTATTTAATTGAGTGATTGACCCAATTGCAGAATTTACCGCATCCGTAGCATTCCGAATCCCTTCTTCTATGTGGTTCAACTTTTCCGCATCTATATCCGGCTCTGAGCTATCTACCCACACCGTCGGAACATATTCAGCTATTTCTTTAATAGTTTCAGCAAGCGCACCTGCCGCTTCTGACAGTTTGGCGGCGCTTTCTTTGGATGCTTCTAAAAGATCCATCTTTTCTTCGGATATCATGTTTTCGTTTTCGTTCATTTTGTCCTCCATTTTAATGTTTTAGGCTGGGTAAAATTCTGCTATATAAAGATCTCTGGTTTGGGCATACCGGCTTATGAATATAATATACAAATAGGCCTCTTGCGCGGTTGACGTAAAGTAAAATTCATGGGGAAATCCGGATGATACATCTTTGTCCCACACACCCTTATCCACATAAACAGTGCCGAGGGCGGGATTATAAGAAGATGCATAGTTCCTCACCCAATTCGTGACTTTATTTTGGGCTAAAACAACCCGGACTTCTCCGCCGGTGCTGTCATTTGTGACAGTGTTAATAAGTGCTGACATCCCCTCTACTATAGATGGATTATATGG
>JAETNT010000065.1 GCA_021772025.1 Enterocloster bolteae
AAAGCGTTGAAAACTTGTTTTCATAAGCATTTTTCACTCTGAATCTTCATAGGGCGGACGCCCGGCGCTTCTTGTCCGCAGTATGCGGGCAAGAAGATGCATGGCTGAACTGTTACGAATATACAGAAGAAAAACGGAATAGCCTTGACAAGGAAACGATCATCCATTACAAAACTAATGACATAAAAGGAGGGCAATAAAATTTAATGAATCACCTTTTTCTTCAAGAAATCCGCTTTCTATGGGACAAGCTGGATCCAGACAGCTATGTATACCAAATCCCGGCCCTGACGGGCCGGGATTCTATCACATTTGATCGCAATATTACTTTTTTTTCCGGAGAAAACGGCAGCGGAAAGTCTACTCTTCTGGAAGCCATTGCTGTCTCCTATGGTTTTAATCCGGAAGGAGGCACCCCTAATTACCGCTTTTCTTCCTACGATTCCCACTCTGATCTCCACAAGATCCTCCGCTTGATAAAAGGGCCCAGGAGACCTAAAAACAGCTATTTTCTCCGGGCCGAAAGCTTTTACAATGTGGCTACCAAGGCGGAAGAGTACCGTGACGGCGATCCCGTTGAACACTATTACCGCCGGTTCGGCAGCAAATCCTTTCATCAGCAGTCCCATGGGGAAAGCTTTCTGGCACTGATGCAGGGAACATTTACCGGACAAGGATTTTATATTTTGGATGAGCCTGAGGCCGCTTTGTCCCCCCAACGCCAGCTTACTCTTTTTATTCAGCTCCACCGGCTTGCCAGGCTGGGAGCTCAGTTTTTGATTGCCAGCCACTCCCCTATTCTTTTGGGAATCCCCGGCGCATCCATCCTGTCCTTCGACAACGGCTCTATTACTCCTTGTTCTTATGAAGAGACGGAAAGCTATCAGGTTACGGACATGTTTTTAAATCAGCGGGAGTATTTCTTAAAAAAGCTTCTATCTGACTAAAAAGCTTTTAATTTTCCGGTATTTCCATCTCCTCCGGAATAGGACAGATATAAGATTCTCCGTCCATCATTGCGTCAAATTCTTCCTTTGCTTTCTTTACCAGCGCCGGATTTTCCGCCAGCCGGACTCCCGATGCCGCCAGGACTTTTGCAGCATAAATCATTCCCTTTAAGCCGATGGAACCTCCGGCTGAAGAAACCATCTGCCAGCTATGCCCCGGCGTTCCCAGTCCGGCGGTGGCAACGGTGGCCATAATAGTAGGAACAATATGGGCCACATCTCCTACGTCTGTAGAAGCGTAAATAATCTCTTTTTCTACCGGAGCAACTCCGGTGAAAATCTGAGCATTCGGATCCAGCCCAAGAGCCTTTGCCGCTGCCGCTCTCTGGGCTTCTACCGGCTGATTCATAGCCTTTGCCCACCTCAGTTCTTCTGCTGTCCATTCCTCCTGTTCTATCTCTTTCATAGTCTGGCTCATTACTTCCGCCAGCACCCGGTTTCCTACCATAGGATAGCAGCCGCCCATGTACTGGATTTCCAGTTTGGTTTCCGTCATCATAGCCGCCCCTTTTGCTGCCTTTACCAGACGGTCATACACCTGATTCACCGTATTTCTGTCCAGGGCACGGACATAATACCAGACACTTGCCTTTCCCGGCACAATATTGGGAGCTCCTCCTCCGTCCGTAATGGAATAATGAATCCGCACCTCCGGGCTTACATGCTCTCTCATAAATTCCGCTCCCATATTTAAAAGCTGCACTGCATCCAGAGCGCTTCTCCCATTCCAGGGATCCCCTGCGGCGTGAGAGGTAACTCCGGTATAGTGGAACTTAACTCCGCTGCAGGCGCTGAAAATCGAAACAGATGCCTGGTTTACCTGCCCCGGATGCCAGCTTAAGGCCAAATCCAGTTCAAAAAAGCAGCCGCCCCTGGCCATAAACGGCTTCCCGCACAGCACTTCTTCTCCGGGACAGCCATAAAATACTACGGTTCCGGGAAGGCCCTTTTCCTCCAATTCCGCCTTCATTCCCAGAGCGCCTCCTACAGCAGCCGCCCCCAGCAGGTTATGGCCGCACCCATGGCCGCAGGCCCCTTCTGTCACCGGTTCTTTGTGATCGGAAACTTTCTGGCTAAGGCCCGGAAGAGCGTCATACTCCCCTAAAAAGCCCACTACCGGATGGCCCGATCCCCACTGCGCCCGAATAGCTGTAGGCACTCCGCCTGCTCCGGTTTCTACCTGAAATCCGGCATTTCTCAAGACCTCCGCCGTTTTTTCACAGGCAATCCTTTCCTGAAATGCACATTCCGGATTTTCCCAGATTTCTTTTGCCAGTTTCTCAATTATCCCTCTCTTTTCCTCCACCTCACGGATCGCCTTGCTTCCGCTTTTCATAAACTCTTTCATAGCGCTTCCTCCTTTTATGCTGTCTTTAGTATATCTCAATTTTTCTTTATACAAAAGTTCTTTTTCTTTCATTTTTCCGGTTGAAATGGTATAATGAGAACGCTTGGCTCGCTGCCTGCGGGAATAAATTACTCAGATGAGGACATCTTTCATTATGAATCAGAACTTAACCAGGGGAAATATTGCAAAAACCATATTGCTTTTTTCCCTGCCCATGATGGCTGGGAATCTTCTCCAGCAGTTTTATAACATTACCGATACCTTTATTGTAGGAAAATTTTTAGGAAAAGATGCTCTGGCGGCGGTAGGATCGGCCTACACGCTTATGACCTTTTTAACCTCAATCCTTTTGGGTCTCAGCATGGGAAGCGGGGTCTTTGTCTCCATCTGTTTCGGCAAAAAAGAAGAAGGCCGTTTAAAAACAGGAACCTTCCTGTCCTTTGTTCTCATTGCCGCCATCACAGCTATTATGAATCTTTTGGTCTTTGCCGGGATGGAGTTTCTGCTGGTATTTTTAAATATCCCCCAGGAAATCCGGGATATGATGAAGGACTATCTCTGGATTATCTTTTGGGGCCTGGCCGCTATATTTTTATATAACTATTTTACCGCCCTGCTCCGTTCCATCGGAAATTCCGTAGCCCCTCTGCTGTTTTTGGTGGTATCCACACTGGTTAATATAGGGCTGGATCTGCTCTTTGTCATTACCTTTCAAATGGGGACGAAGGGAGCGGCTCTAGCCACGGTGATTGCCCAGTATATTTCCGGAATCGGTGTTGCGCTGTATACCTTGCTAAAATGCCCGGTTTTCCGGATCAGCCGGGAGCATATGCGGTGGGACGGCGGTATCTTAAAAGATATTTCTCAGCTTTCCGTGCTGACCTGCCTGCAGCAGTCGGTAATGAATTTCGGTATTCTAATGGTTCAGGGCCTGGTCAACAGCTTCGGCACTGCCGTTATGGCGGCTTTTGCCGCGGCAGTTAAAATTGATTCTTTTGCCTACATGCCGGTTCAGGATTTCGGCAACGCCTTTTCCACCTTTACGGCACAAAATTACGGTGCCGGAGAGTATGGACGGATTCAGGAAGGGATCAAAAAAGCCCTGATTACCGTAACCGTCTTCTGTCTGGCTATCTCCTTTTTGGTTTGGGTTTTCGCCAAAGAATTAATGCTGATTTTCGTCCAGCCTCATGAGACGGAGGTTCTGACCGTAGGGATTCAGTATCTTCGGGTGGAAGGAAGCTTTTATATTGGAATCGGGTTTTTATTCCTGCTCTATGGCTTTTACCGGGCCATTAAAAAACCGGGAATGTCTCTGGTTCTGACCATCATTTCCCTTGGCACCCGGGTGGCTCTGGCTTATGCTGCTGCCGGCAGCATCGGTGTAATCGGGATTTGGCTGGCCATTCCTATTGGATGGATTTTGGCGGATGCCGCAGGATATGCGTATTACAGGAAGTATTGCCGAAGGATGTTTGATTAGATTCTATGTGAATTGCAGCGATTCAGGAGGTATTTGTGTCTCTTACCCAATTATATGAATTTGACGCCGTCATCCGAAAAGTTCCGGATATTGACGGCGCCTACATGGTATCTTTTTTCCATGTCTTTAAGCTCCTCGTCTAAACTGCTGCCGATTCCTCAGAAAGAATTCGGATAGCAATCTCTTTTGCCTTTGCGCTGGTTGGCTCTTGCTCTTCGGATTCCCCTAATCGGACGCAGAAATAAACCGGGCCTTCTTCCCCCTCTGCAAATCCTGTAAACCATGCGTCAACAGTTTTGCCGCCGGCTTTTCCCATACCAGTCTTTCCGTAAACAGGCATGACCGTTTCATAATCCGTCACTTCCATTACCTGCTTTAGCTGTTCCACTGTCTCCGGACTGTAAGGACTCTCTGCTCCGAAAATCCGTTCCATTACCTGAACCTGTTCCACAGGGGAAATTTTCAGAGAGGATTCGATCCAGAAGCCGGTTAATGCCCGGTTATTGTTGTTGGTATTGAGCCGCCCTTCCCAGTCGGAGATATCCTGGTTTCCGTATTCCAGCCGCGCTAATTCTTCCGCCATGGCTTCTTTCCCGATATCATCTATTAACTGTCTGAAATACCATACGCAGGAAGTCCGAAATGCTTCCGAAAAGTCAATATCCCGGTTCCAGTTTTCATTCCAGAATATCTCCTTGCTCCATATCCGGGTAGAGTTATCTGGTATCATTACTCCGTTTTCCAAACCCGTGAGAGCGGAGACAATTTTAAATGTAGAGCAGGGGGAATGGCGCTCATCTGCCAGTTTGCGGTTGTAAATACGGTATTCCTTTTCTCCAGGGTCATACAGCACTGCAGTTCCCGTAAGCCCGTCAAAATACCCGGACCAGTCAGCCTGGGTTATGGCCGGTTCCTCAGGCTCAGTTTCCCCGGCCCCGGACCCCTGGCTTTGAGATATTCCGGCCTCTGTTTCCCGGCTCTGAGACGTTTCCGTTTCCGAGCTCTGGGCCTGGGGCTTTATTTCTTCGGATACACCGCTTTTTCCCCCGCATCCGGGAAGTATTGCAATGCATACTGTTAAAATTGCAGATATGATATATTTTCTCATAATCCTCCGCCTCACGTATGGGTTTTTACCTGATCCCAAGAAGCCCCGTTCTGGGCTCCTGTCAGCCAGTTTAAGGATTTATGGCGCTCCATTACCACGCCTCCATCCAGTTTTCCGGGCATGGGAAGCCGGTTAATTCTGGCGTCTACACAGGCCCAGTCCAGACAGAAAATCAAGTCGCAGGCATCCAGCAGTTCCTTTTTGCTTTTAGGATGGGAAAGGTTTAAAATGTCCTGGATGCTGTGACAGTCCTTTAGCAGGCTGACTGCCTTAGAAACATCACAAGTGCAGGTAGGAAATCCCAAATCAAAGGTCAGTCCAAGGGCCCACTCCATTACATGAAGGTTCTCATACTGCCAGGAAAATCCGATCCGTTCTTCCTCTGTGGAATCCGGATTGTGAAGATATTCCCACTCCTTCGGTGAAAAAACTGCTTCTCCCATATCCTCTATAATCCCCTTTACAAACTCCATTGCCTGATCCGGAGTCTGGTTCTCAGAAAGCAGACATTCGGAGTAAAGGGCCACTGCCAGAAGGGCCGCCGCCCTCTCCGCTATCTCTTTTGGGCTTCGTATCTGAAGCTGCAGTCCGGATTCTAAAAGCGGATAGTGAGCAGGCACATAAATTCCTCTTTCTTTCAGAATTCCCTGGCTTCTGTTTCTTCTCTTAATCTGCCCCTGATTCGTGTTCTCCGGCAGCGCAGCCGGACGTCCCGGATAGGGCATGAATTCCCCAATCCGGCTTCTTCCCTTAAGAGACAAAAGAAGTCCCTTTTCTCCGTGCTCATCTGCACTGTAAATTCCTGCCTCCTCTTTCTCTCCCTCCGGGAGCCAGATGATTCCCCGAAGCTGATTTAACATGGGGAAAAATGCCTGATAAACGGTATTCTCCTTTTCCTCTGCTCCTTCTTTTGGGAAACGGTATTCAATAGACAGGATCCCTTTGGTCTGTCTGATTTGGTGCAGCAGATTAATTTTCAGATCGGTATGCTCTGTCTCCACCTGATAAAACCTCTGCCACAGCTCTCCGGCCTGTTCTTTAATCAGGCTCTGGGCCTTCTCCCCCATATCCGTGCACATGATTGTCACACTCATTGCAATATCGCCGTTTCGGAGCTCTATCCGGTTTGTCCGGCGGTTTGGACGTATTCCAAAGTTCCGGCAGATGCCGTCCATAACAACCTGAAGCGAGTCTATTGCCGTGTATAAAAACATTTTTCTTTCCTGCATCATTTTCATTTTCTCCTTCTTATATTCGGATCCATTTTATCATTTTTCTTTCCAATGTCCAACGAAAAATTTATGGCTGTATAGTAATAGCATAACCTTTTGTCCCTGATATGACGCTAACCGCTAACTATTTTATAAATTTTGACGATATAAATTATATAATAGGAAAGCGCTGCAATGCAGAAGATGCAGCGATTCGTTACCGAAAATATCAGACTGGCCCGGATGGGTTGACAAATTGCTATAAAGGAGGGGTCCTATGAGTAAAATACAGTCTGTATCGCAAAATACTGCTTCCGTTTATCCTCAGCCTTATCATTCCACTAAAAAAGACAAAGAGCTTACCTGGGAAGATGAAAGAGCACTGCAGATGTTCCAACAGTATCAGGAGCAGAAAAAGGCTAACGAGAATAACAAAAAACCTGTGGAGTACAATGGCTCCGAGCTAACCCGCAGGCTTTCCGCCGCCAGAGGGCGCGCAGATATCCATATGGTGGTCTCTAAATGCTATGAGACTCTGGCTCAGCTCCTTACCGCCGCCAGCGCAGAGGGCGCGGACAGTAAAAAAATCAGCAGCTATATTGCCCATGTAAAGAAAATTATACGAAGCGCCGAGAAAAAGCTCCGCCATGTGGCATCGGAGGAAGCGATGGAACGCCGTATACAGTCTGCCCAAAAGCAGGAGGAACATGAAAAGCTGGAAGAAGAGCTGAAAGAGAAAAAGGTGGAAAAGCAGCAGCAAGCTTTAAAAGTGGAACGGGCCAAAAGGCAGACCCACGAGCTTCAGGAGTCCTACAAGAAAAAGAAAAAGCGCCATATCAGCGAGGAAAAAAAGGATATCCAAAAGTTAGAGCGGTCCCACCCGGACAATTCCTCCGGAACTGAAAACCTTCTTTCCCTTCCCGGAACCGCATCCGAAAGTTTTCCGGAGCTCCCCGGTTTAGCGGGTTCCTCCTCTCCGGTTTCTCAGGCAGCAGGAGCCGGCTCTTCCCTTTCCCAGGCAGCAGTTAGTCCTTCCGTTGGCGTTAGCCCTGCTCCGGTTTCTCTGGATGTGATGGTTTAACAGGTTCTTTCGGAGCAGAATACAGCCCTGTAAGCTCCATCATTCCCAGATCCTCCTGAGAGTCCCCTGCCGCTGCCGCATCATTCACCGGGATACCAAGCCACTGGCAAATGGTTTTTACCCCGTTTTCTTTATTGGCTTCAAGCCGAACTATCTGCAGGCAGTTTCCCTGAGAAAAAGTCCGAACCGGCTTTTCCACGGAAACTGCCATATGTTTTTCTAAATCCTCTGTCTCTTCTCTGGTCCAGCTCTTTTTCAGAGGGCACAAAAGCGTTGCCTTATAAAGGATTCCTCCCTGCCGGAAGGTCAGAATCCGAAAACGCTGCCTCTTTTTCCAGCTTTTCAGCCCGAAAAGGATTTCTTCTTCCATCTCATAAAAATATTCCCGCTTTTCTCCCTCTATTACCGCCTGTAAGTGAGCCCCTCCTGCGAAAACTCCGCCGTCAAATAACTCCCTGACATTGACGCACCGTTTTAAAGCCTCTTGTTTGGGAAGGGAGGTTGCAAAAAACAAACGGCATCCCAAAGCCTTTAAAGCTTTCAAACCTGCCGCCATGTACTCCGGAACCGCAGTCTTTCCCTGAGGGATCAGGGTGTTATCAATGTCGAAAAAAGCCGCTTTTATCTTCCGGGGCGTCCGGAAAACCGGGTAAGGCCCAAAGAGCACCTGGTTCATAAAGTCGTTCCTTCCTCCATATGCCAGATAACAGCTGCACCGTTTTCTGGCGCACACCGGTTCCGGCAGGGAAATCTCTTCCCCTGCGCTCATAAAGGCTTCTGCTTCCGTACAGAGTTCCCTCCAGCTCTTATCCAGAACCGGGCTGATATTGCAGGTGCGAAGCCTTCCGTCTCCCTCCACAAAGAGCCGATCCCTGCACAGCTCCTTATTTGCGGGAGGCGTAATAAGCTCCCGCAAAAAGCCGGGATCTATCTCTTCCCACTCCCGGATTTCTTCCGGGCTGTAAGGCCGCTTTAATCCGTCCATGGCGTTGATCCACAGATAAACTTCTTTGGGCAGCGTTTTCTTAAGCTTCTTTAACAGTTCCAAATGTGCCGGATCCCCCACTGCCCCGGCGCAAATACGGATTCCAGCCTGGGAAAGGGACTTTACGTTCTGAGAAAATTCTTCGATTTCTGCCATTTCCGGATGAAAAGTAGCCCAAATCCTAAGTTTTTCCGTCTTTCCGCCCTGACAGGTAAAATCCTCTAGCAGCTTCTTTGCCCCAATACTTAAATTGGTCTGGATACCTGCTGCCTCGATCCCCGGAATCCGGGTAATCCGGGCTAAGCCTTCTCTGTACCAGCCGTGGATCAGCGCCTCCCCGTATGGCGCAACCATAACCGCCTCTATCTGAAGGGCTTTCTGTTTTTCCTCCAAACTGCAGACAAACTCTTCCCACCGGCTGCGATCCTTTAAAAGTTCCCTCTTAGACGCAGGGTGCTTGGAAAGGGGGCAATAGGAGCAGCGGTAATTACAGCTTTTTAAAATCCCCCTGTATAAAACTGTCCGTTTTCCCATGATTCTTTCCCCACTCCTCCATCTTTTTCTGCACCTGGCGGGACGTAAACTTAGGCCCCAAAAAGTCTGAAAGCCCTATTCCCTCTTCTGTCAGCCCTAAGAATTCTTCTTGGCCGCCTTGTGGATTTTTCTCTTTTATAAGCTCCAGATATCCCTCTGACATCCAGTCCTTCAGGAGGGAGAACTCCTCCAAGGCTTCTCCCCTAAAGCGCTCTCTGTAGTCCTTAAGGTTTAAGCCCGGCCGGATAAACAGATGGCGGATTAAGTACCTTCTTTTAATTTCCTCTTCTGATAAGAGGATTCCATGGCGGATCCGGGTAAAGTCCTCTGTCTCCATATAATTTTTTAGTTCCGCCCGGCATTGGCTCTCTGTTACCCCATAAGGCGTACAGAAGTGAAGGTTTCCCAGATAGCTGCGCCCGCCGCAGCCTAAAGCCAGGGAAGTCCCAAAGCCGCAGGTTTCATAATCCCGCTTTTTCTCTGCCTTTACAAAACGCCGCATGGAATCCTGGCGGAATCCTGCAGACAAAAGCATTTCTCTGGCCTTCCTGTATTGGGAAAATGCCTGTTCCCCGTCTAAGACCATGCCTTCCTTCAGGCTTTCCTCCATAGCTGCTCCCCGGTGCACATACAGGGGATATAAAAAGATCTCATCCGGTTTAAAAGTTAAGGCCTCCCCCAGGGAAGCTATAAGGGAGGCTTCCGTCTGACCCGGGATCCCGTAAATAAAGTCCAGATTCAGGCAGGGAAAATCCATCTCCTTTAAAAGGTAAAGAGCCTTTCTGGCCTGCTCCCCCCGGTGCCTTCGGCTTAAGGTCTCAAGTTCTGAGTCAATAAAGCTCTGGATCCCCATGCTGATTCTGGTGACTCCCGCCTCTTTTAAGACTTCCAGCTTTTCCCTGGTAGTCTGGTTAGGCGCTGTCTCAATGATTACCTGCCTTGCTTTCTGAAAATCCAATCCGGAAAAGATCAGGTCAAACATCCGCTTTAGCTGTTCCCGGCTAAGTAACAGCGGCGTGCCGCCTCCGATAGTAAGATCCGAAAAGCAAGTTCCTTCCTCGGACAAGGTCTCTTTGTATTGGCTGATCTGCCGCTCTACAGCATCCAGATATCCGTCTACAATCTCCTTCTTCTGGCCTGTCAGGGAAAACAGGTTGCAGTAACCGCATTTGCTCTGGCAGAACGGCACATGCAGATAAAGGCTGTGTCCCGGCCCGGCCAGGTATTTCCGGTAATCAGCAAGGGAAATGCCGGAAAGAGGACCGTAAGCTGTTTTATGAGGATAGCTGTACATATATTGAATATATCGGTTCATCAGTTAATTTCCTTCTTTCCTTATTATTGCCTGGCGGCGGACTTTCCTGGCAAGCCTTTCAAGGCTGCAAAAAAAAGTGCTTATAAGGCACGGAATCCACCGCCCAGTGGCTGATCCCGTGAAACCGGCATCCGTCCTCCCCATAGCAGGTTCCGTGGTCGGACAAGCAGATTACAAATCCTCCGCCCCGTACTTTTTTCCAGACTTCAAAAAGCCGTCCCAGCTCTCCGTCTACATACCGCAGAGCAGCCCGATGGCTGTCCGGGCTGTCTTTCGTCTCGCCGTCCAAGTAAAAATAATTGGGATAATGGATAGCGTCTATATTGAGGTAAAGGAAAATCCTCTCTTCCCCTGCCTGAGACAGTTTTCTCGTAATAAAATCCACCTGGTTTTTGGCGCTCTCTTTTACCAGGCATCCAAAGGACGGATGCCAATAGCTTTTTTTAAAGTATCCGGGAAATACCTTTCCCAGATCCGACCTTTTATCGAAAAAGGACACGCCTCCTACACACCAGGTATCATACCCTTCCCGTTCCAGGCCTTCCATAATCGTAGCCCCGGAAAAGGCAAAGGATCCCCTGGGTTCCTTTCTCCCCATGCCAATGGAACGGGGAAAAAACAGCATTTCCCGATCCGCCAGACTTTTAGCCTCATAAGGCGCCGGCAGAAATCCGGCAAATATGGCGTGATGAGAAGGATAGGTAAAATTCCCCGGAGCTTGGCGCTTTTCCCACGGGCCGTATTGATTTAAAGCCGGAGTCCCTCCCGCCTCTTCTTCTGCCCTGGCGCAGTCGTAGCGCAGGGTATCCAGGCAGATCATGAGAATATCCTGGCTTCCTACCACCTGTTTCATATCCACCCGCGGCTCCCTGCCTTTATGGTTTGAGGCAAAAATCCCGGCAGGCACCTCGCTTCTGGATCCGTTGTCATCCATAACCTCTGTCCTCCTTGTAAAGCTCCCGTTTCATAATCTCCGCCTGATGGCGGTAAATCCGGTTATCATTATAAATATCCTGATAGATCAGATCTCCCTGGCCGTTCATCTCGATAATCCGCGGATTCCTGCTCCCCTTCTCCAGCAAAATATCGATTCCCGCAGTTGAAAGTCCCGGAAAGCAGCCCATAGCCTGCCTACAGCACTGGAAAACAGTATCCAAAAGCCAATCCGGCAGCCCAAGCTCTTCTATTTTAAGAGGGCGGTTGTTTAAATGGAGATTGGTAATGGGGCCCCGGGACATTCTGGCCAGGAGAAAGTCCATCCTCCCTTCCTGGACTACTGCCCGCAGGTCATAGGAACAGCCCTGATATTCCTCTTTGGCGTACCATCGTTCCACCACGCAGTCCATGGAAAGAATGGCATCTAAAATTTTCAAAATTTCCTCAGGATCCCGGCGGCACCGTAAGCGCTTGGTATTATAAAGCTTTCCCTCACCGGTTAAATAAGCGCAGGTATACAAAGTCATCTCTTTCCCTCCGGGCCGGAGCCGCAGAGCGCCGATCCCGGCTGCTCCGGACCCGGAAACAGGCTTTACAAATACCTGAAAAACTTTTGTTTCCCTCATAGCTTCAACAAGATCTGTTCCGCAGGCTATGGGGCCGCCTTCCGGGCGGTTTAAAATTTGAGTTACAGGAATTCCGGATTTTACAAGGGTTTCCTTACAGGCCCTTTTATCCAGCAGGCTGCAGATAGCCCCGGGTGTGTTTAAAAACTTTGCCCCCTGGCCTTTCCATATTACTTCCGCCTCCAGCAGCTCTTGTTTGTAGGCTTCTGTCAGCTTTTCCAATTCCCTCAGGGAGCAGCTTTCCCACTTTGGCGGATCAATTTTTAAGTATGCCGGTCCTTTTGGCCTGTTCTCCTGCCAGTTTTCCCAATTTAAAAAGAGAAGGGGCAGACCAGCCTGCTCTGCCGCCTTCTTCAGATAGATGGTTCTTTTGGTTTCCGGGCTTCCCAGTAAAACCGCCTGCATTATTCTGTCAGCATGGCGTACAGATAAATTTCGCCGCCATATTCGTCAGGCTGGTTGGCATCCGAAGCGTCTACCTCTACAGGAAGGCTCTGAAGCTTCTTTACCATCTCTTCTGTCATAAAATGGTAATGTACATCCAGCTTTTCCAGGTTGGGGTATTGAGGAACCGTCTCCAAAATCAGACTGCCTCCCTTGTCCGTCAGGGTTCCGCAGGACAGATCCAAGGTGTGCAGCTGGCCCATAATTTTATTTTTCAGCACGACTTCTGCCAGCTGATCCTGAATCTCGCTGTCTGCAATGCCTAAGTATTCCAAATTGGGGAAATCCATATGATCCAGCAGATTTTTTATGGTGTCCTGGTTTCCGTCAAACCCATAATTGTCGCTGCCAATATAAAGCAGCAGCTTTCTTAAGTTGGGAAGTTTAGCCTTTTCGATTTCTTTGATCACGCTCTCCGGCAGCCCGCCGCAGATAATGGTCAGAGATTCCAGATTGTCATGTCTGATATTTCCCAAAACCAGATCTGAGCTGCCCTTAATCGTTAACTCTCTCAGCTGCGGCATGGCCTCCCACAGCCTGCTGTAATTCCCCTGGATGATCCAGGACACTTCACACTCTTCAAAGTCCATATCTCCCACAAACATCTCTTCTATTCCGGAAAATCGTTCTCTATTCTCCACAATTCCATCTAATATAGGCTGACAGCTATCCTCAGCCGCCCACCCCCAGCATCCAATGGTGATTTTTTTCAGCTCCGGAAAATCCGGGTCTGACAGGATCTCCTTTACCATGGTTTCGGCATTTTTCCCCTGTTCTTCATAGTCCTCATAAGTGTAGGCATAAGTTTTTTCTGTGAGCATAGTGTGGTTCCTCCTTTTTCCAAAATTATGATCCATTCACAGTAAAATCCGTCAGACAGCTGTCCCTAATATTTTACCGTGCATGGCGTATTGAAATATTCTTCACAAAATAAGGCTCTATGGACCTCTAGGTCTGAGTACTCAAAGATTCCGGGTGACATCTGCCGAAATCCAATCTTACCTCCGCCCAGCAATTTGCCAAATGTTTCCCCGTCATCCTGCCAGCAAAAAATGGGAAGTTCATCAATATAAAAGGCCACCTCATTTCTGCACTTTACCAATGTAATATGATAGGGCTTCATGCAGGACCCTGCCTCCGGAAGCGGGTTTGGAGCCTGGCAAACAATATGGCCGCCGTGGCTCTTTCTTAAATTGCATACATGAAAATGTCTCTCGGTATCATACTTTCTTCTGAAATATGAGAGATGGAAGCAGTTAATATCCCCGTCATAATACTGGGAATAATCTCCGGTCCTCTTTTTAAGCCTGGAGTCGAATAAATCCTCCCCATTCCTTCCTTTGGCACTAAAAAACAAAATGCAAAGCCCGGGTTCATAAATAGGCAGATAATTAAACTCGATTACAATATCCGAAGGGAATTCCTGATTGCACCAGAAAACAATATTCGTCTTTTGTTGAGAATCATCTGTAATGTCTTCCCGCATTGATGTTTTTAATCTCATCTTTCCTTGGGGAAATTCCACGATTCCATCGCCTTCCATAACAAATCCGGCTGTATCCTCCTGACTTTTCAGGGCATTCTGATATAGCAGCTCTCCTCTTTGATATCTTAGCATTTCATCCTCCTTGTTTTTAAAATAAAAGAAAAATCAGCCCGCAAAAGCAATCATTTCTCTTTCATTTTATCACAACCCCTCCCTTTTTCATATCTTTGCAACACACTTTTTTGACGGTTTATACGTCACACCTGTATCGCCGAATTTCTTCGCTATCAGATAACACATTTTATAAAGGACTTTTTAATCAAATCCGCAAAAAATTCATAAAGCGGCGGCTCGGCTTAAAGTCCGGGGATAAAGTTGTTGTCAAAGTGAGCAGATCCGTGTATAATATCCCCAACTTGATTCTGTCTCAAGCGAACAGGTGGAGGGATGAGTGATTATTCTGGATGATACCAGAATGCGAATCATTTCCGTAGCAATAAAAATGTACCGCTGAAAAGCGGGCCTTTTTTGAACGAGGTGATAATGAATGTTCACTCGTGTGGGGCTTGACCTAAACTCCGGGGGAAATGCGGCAGTAAAAAAGAAAAGATCGATCCTGCCTGTCCTTACGGCTGCCGCCGCTGTATTGGCAATTTTATCGATCATCGTTTTTACGATAGAGAATCGAAAAAATATTTCAAACAACAACAGAGAATATCTGCTTGACAATACAGGCCAAATGGCCGTGCTTGTGGACGATTCCTTAATGCACGGAATCGTGAACATTCAGGTGTTGAGCAGCTTGGCCGGAGAGTTGCTCACATCCCCGGAAATTGATGTCGCCACTTTGCAGCGTATTTTGGATGATTCTATTTTTGACTTTATAGAGTTTACTGATCAAGAGGGAAAAAATCACAATACCACCGGCGGCATATCCGAGGCAAGTGATCGCCGGTATTATCTGGAGGGTATGCGGGGCAATTCCGGGGTAGAACTGATTTTTAATTCCCGTGCGACAAAGGAAACGCTTCTGGTCTTCTATTCCCCTGTATACTATCGAGGGGAAATTATCGGATTGCTACTTGGAGCATATAAAGAAACCGATCAACTGAATGAACTTTTGACCATGGATGTGTTTGGCTATCGTGCGGAGGCCTACCTTTGCAATGAAGATGGACTTATCATTGCAAGCAATCAGAATATCGACACAACGGCGGAGGTTTCCATCAAAACTGTGCTTGGGCCGCGCATTTCAATAGATGCCGATACGAATGATTTCATCTATCAAAACGAAACAACAGTCGTCCCTTTGGCGGGGAATGAAACCGGCGCCTGCATCATGGGGCTTGAGAACAGCGATTGGTATATCATTCAAATTTTCCCGGAACAGGCCAACAGGCTCATGGTTTCAAACGCAAACCGAATTGGCATTGTGTTAGCTGTATTTCTTGTGGCCATTTTAGTAGTTCTCCTGATTTTGACTTATTTGATTTTGAACCGATCCAGATTGGAGACACAAAAAGCTCTTGTGAAAGCGGAGGCCGCCAGCAAGGTAAAAACAGATTTCCTGTTCAGCATGAGCCATGATATCCGAACCCCTATGAACGCAATTATAGGATTTCTCCATCTATTGGGCGAACAGCAGGAAGAATCGGCCAAAAGCAAAGAATATATCCGTAAAATGGAAGATTCCAGCGAACTCCTTTTATCCATCATCAACAACGTCCTTGAAATGTCCCAAATCGAAGGCGGGGAGACTGTGCTGGAGGAGACTGCGTGGAGCGTGGAGCAAATGATGGATTCTGCCTGCTCACTGCTCGCCTCTCAGATGCAGGCGAAAAATATCACGTTTGAAAAAACCTTAAACGTACAGCATCCATTCGTCTGGTGCGATATGCCGAAGCTCCGGGAAGTCTACCTGAATATTCTGAACAACGCAAATAAGTATACTCCGGCCGGCGGAAAGGTGTCGATGCGGCTGACAGAGCTTCCGTCAGACCGGGAGGGGTATGTTTTATTCAAAACAGAGATTGAGGATAATGGAATTGGAATCTCGAAAGAATTTATGCCTCATCTCTTTGAAGCGTTTTCAAGGGAGTATGATACAACGCATAGTAAAATTGCCGGAACCGGGCTGGGCATGGCGATTGTAAAAAAACTTACCGAACTGATGGGCGGGACTGTTGAAGCGGAAAGTGAGCTTGGGAAGGGTACGAAAATTACCACCGTCATGTCCCATCGCATTGCATCGAAAACGGATATCCGCAATGGGAAAACAGGGGCAAAAGCGCTTGCGGATTTTACGGGAAAACGGATTCTGATCGTGGAAGATAACGACTTGAATGCGGAGATTGCACAGGAACTCTTGACCGAAATGGGTTTCAAGGTCGAATGGGCGCAGGACGGGGATGTTTGCGTTGCCATGATGGAGCAGGCCGAAGGCGGGTACTATGACCTGATTCTCATGGATATCCAAATGCCGAACATGAATGGCTATCAAGCGACTAAGGCGATTCGGGAAATGGATGACCCGTCAAAGGCAGGCATACCGATTATTGCCATGACGGCAAACGCCTTTGAGGAAGACAAGGAAAACGCTTATGCCACCGGAATGAATGCACATTTAGCAAAGCCGGTTGATATTCAAAAGATGATGGAACTATTTGCGGAATTTTTATAAATTTGTCTCAGTCAAGACCACCTGCTTAGCGGGCAATGTCGTCAACTTAAGATATATCAAAATTTGACAAAACGCTCAAAAAATGTTGCCTCGCATTGATTGCATTTTCAATGCGAGGTGTTTTTGTGTTACAGTAAATAAGCCTACCTTGTTACTTGGCCGGTACAGGTAGGCTTGTTATAAGCATATTTTGAGGTCAACCACTTTGTAGGCGATTGTTTCCTCTTTTGTACCTATAATATAGCATATCTCCCGGATAAATTCAAAAATAAATTCCGTTCATGCAAACCGTGCATGATATTTAGAACATAAACAACCCTTATTCTGCTTTCAATTCTCTCTTATATTTATAGAATGTATTTCTTGCAAGCCCTATCTGTTCCTTTGCAAGCGACATAAGGTATTTATTCACACCCCCTAAGATAAAGTCAACATTTGTTCCGGTCATTGATATATTGCTCTCTAATGCTTTCTTATATGTGCTTGTGTTGATATGCGGCTCTTTCAGAAAGACTAGCTCTATACCCTTATTATATAATTCTTCATACAGACAAAAGCCCTCGTCTGCGTTCCTGCTCATTCGTGATACACTATCAAAGATAATAGTGTCTCCTGCTTTGGCTTTCTTATACAGCTTATTCCATTCCGGCCTGTCCTGCTTTGTTCCTGTATATACTTCCTGTATTATTACAGCCTTATCATAACTGCCCTTAATATTTCTAATCTGCCTGTCAATGCTCTGCTGCTTTGTACTTATTCGGCAATATCCATACACACACATAATCAATATCCTCTCTTTTAGTACTATTTCTACCGTTCATCTGTTTTGATACTGTTTTCACATACATTACTTTTGATATTCATTACTAAAATGTGATTGATGAATAGACGGACTTATGATATACTGTGTGACATGGGAAAACATAGAGCCAAAGGCGGCTTACCCCTCTGTTTTTCGGAGGGTTCAAGTAGCCCTCCAGATGAAGGAAAGGAGGGCGATACAATGTATGTTACATATCCGGATTTAATTCAGCTTGGAATACTCATTGTTGCCCTTGCTAATTTGATTTATCAGGTTTACAAGGGAAAAAGAAATAGCCGCCAACTATTCGCAGTAGTTGACGGCACGCCTACATTGTAGGGGATTTTGTCAATAATTACTTAAGGGTAGCCGCTTCTATGGTTCTCCCTTTTCTATAATATAGCATAATCCCCCGATAAATTCAAGAAAATTTCCGTTAATGCACGACAAACGCATGAATGATTCCTATCATCCAATTTCTGTTTTCCTTATTTTTTAAGAATCCAATACTTCTTCCAAATGCTTCATCTTGCTCCATGCGGAAACAATATGACCTGGTTTCTCACCATTCCTCTTATTAGAACACATCGTTTTCCCGTCAATACATATGATTTTTTTCAGAAGCTCCCCTTCGTTCCTGTTTAGTCGCTCCTGCCATTTCCCGTAAAGCTGCTGCAGAACCTCTGGTGATACCATTCCCATAACCCGCCGCAGAGTATCGTGCGGTGGCGGACTATTTCTCAATTCAATGTACTTACGCAAATAGTCCTGATAATCTTCAGCAAACAGTGCCATTTCAACCCAGTCATCTGCATTTGCAAGAGCAGCAAACAGGACAATTACCAAGATATCCTTTAACGTATGCCAAACTTTGCTTTGTTGACGGCTATCCTCAATATACTCCATCCATTCTAATAATTCCTGCATATATCAACGCCCCTTTTCTTTTATTTTACCAAAAAAGGAGCGTGTTCACAATTTATTTACTCATGCGTTTGTCGTGGCTAAATATATAAGCGATTTTAATCAAATCGCATATATGATTTTACCCATAATCCTACCTAAATTTTCCTCATATACTGTTTCAGCTGATCATAAAAATTCTCTCTGGTGCCAGCCATAATCACAACAATCACCTTATCCTCCAGATACTCTACTGCATATGCCAATTCATAATTTGTTTTATTGTAATAAATATCATACCCATATACACCAGACAAATCTCCTATTTTTGCTTCCCCGACTGTATGGTCCTCTCTTATCTTATCAATCGCTTCCTGATACAGCATCTTCAATTTCTTATCTTTCAGTTTTTTGATGAATTTTGCTGCAGACGGAAGAAAACGCACGTCTGTCATTCCTCATCCTCCGTACCAAAAACATCTTCATAAGATATATGACCAGCTTCTGAAGATGCAACCTGCTCTGCGTCCACAAGCATTGCTTCCACCGCTGGACGTACCTGCCCCTGTGCCTTTTTAAAGTGCTCCAGAAGATCATTGCCACTGTATCCCTTGGAAATCAAATCCGCCAGAATCTGCTCTGCGAACTCTCCTCCTGTATTGGTTCTGGCAGGACGAATAACCAGTTCATTTCCACGCACGATACATTCTGCCTCTGTATCAAACCCTAACATGGTAAAAAATTTCTGTGGGATTGTAATCTGCCGCTTCGCAGAAATGCTCAATTTTTTCATTTCCATAGGAACTCTACCTTTCGTCATCGTTGCTGGCATTACTATATCCTCCTCTATCATATGCAAATCAAAGAAATAATATTCTTTGTTTCTTGGTTTCTACGATTATTCTATTCGAATTTCCATCGTATGTCAAGGTCTATGAAGCCTTTTCCACGACAAACGCATGAATGGGCCTTTTTACTTGATTTCGTTTTTTTCCCTTTTTTAAGCGTTTAATACTTTGTTCCCAAGTTCTTATTGATTTCTTGTAACGCTTCCATAGCTTCAAAATGGCTCATTCTATGCTTTTTGACAATTTCATTTGCCACTTGTTCATCAGTAACGCCGTTTTTGCTGGCCCGTGTCACACTCGGATGGATCACAGACGAGCAGACCGGCAAAACAGTCCAGAACCATCACCGCCGCCTGGAGATACTGCCACGCTATCCATAGTATGTGCGTAAAGGACCTCCGGGCCGGACACATCAAGGGCATTATGGAGGACGGCTATATCATCCCCTCCCGCGGTAAGGATGCCGGGCATAAGGTACCGGCCTCTCCGGGAACTAAGGCAAGAGTCAAATCCATGTTTAATCTTATGCCGGAATTTGTGGACTGGATTCTGATTCAGTGCTATATGGGATGGCGCCCGCAGGAACTCGCTAAACTCCGGATTGATGATGTAAACCTTTCCGAACAATACATCACCGGGGGAATGAAAACTGATGCTGGGAAAAACCGTGTCGTGCCTATACACCCTCGCATAAAAAGCCTTGTGCAGAAAAACAATACCCCCAATAAGTTTATGTGTTATTATGCTATTTCTTCTTTCAATTCTTTCTTGTATTTGTAGTATGTTCCTTTTGATGTGTTATGCAAATATTCCCTCAATATCTTAGCATCGGAATACTTACCGTCAAAGTCCTTTGATAAATCCTTTATCGTCTGTTTTATATGCTCTGCTTTATCCGTCTTTATATTACAACTTCCCTCCGGTCTGCCCTGCTTCTTACTTGATGTAGCTTTGCCCTCCGTTACCCTCTTAATAAGGAACTGTCTTTCATGCTCTGCCTGTTCAAATGCAAGCCGGATATTATCTTTCAAGTTTTCCTGTTCAAACTCTGCCACAAGTTCCAGTATTCCATTTATGAGGTTATCCATTTTCTTATTACTGGATGATACTTTCTCTATATGCTTTTGTGTCCGGCGTTTATATTCGTCTGTATCTATATGCCGCTCTTTCAGAAACACAAGGGAAATACCCTTGCTCATAAGTTTCATATATAGAGAAAAGCCCTCATCAGCATTTCTTGACATTCTACTGACTTCATCAAATATTATTGTATCTCCTGTCTTTACCTTATTCAGCAGCTTCTTAAACTCTGCCCTATTATCTATGTCTTTGCCAGATTGCTTTTCAGATATGATTATTGCATCTCCATTGAATCCTATAATATTGTTTATCTGTCTTTCTACTTTTTGTTGGATTGTAGAGACTCTTACATAACCGTATATTTTACACATAAGCAATCAATGTCAGTAAGTTAAGGACATTGCAAGAGACTCCCGTATGAAATTTCAAATGGCTGAGAGCAAGAAGTTCTGCTTTCAGCCATTTTTTCGCATAGCAAATAAAGCAGTCCCACT
>JAETNT010000154.1 GCA_021772025.1 Enterocloster bolteae
GTCAACGTAATGTCCGCCAAAAAGATTCATAAACTCTCCCAATTCATTGTATAAATAGGTTTTCTCCCAGGCGCCTCCATAAGCGTAACGCCCCGCTCCCCAATCATGGGTAATAAACCGGTAAAAATCTTCTTTGGTCTCTATCCCTGTAAGTCCGGCCTCCTGCAGCCATTCCTCATTAATCCAAAGGGCGAGCACATCCAGCATGTATGGGGCCGAATAAATCTGTTCCCCGACCATAACAGTTTTTTCTAAATATTCAGGCTCAAAAACCTGAGCTGTTTCAGCATCCATGACATCGTTCTGCAAAGGTTCCAGGTATCCTTTATGCTTAAAAGCATTAATCATTTCGTCATTTACTGCAAAAATATCTACCGAAGCATCTCCGGCTGCTAAGAGGGAAGATACCTTACCATGGCGTGAATCAGCATTCACAGGATAAGACAACACATTTATTTTCATTTTAAGCTCTTTTTCAACCGCATCAATATAAGCCAAAAAATTCTGATCCTCTGCGTCTACGTGCATGATTGTGATTTCATCTTCCCACTTATCTTCCTCGGGGATTTCCACTTCTTGCAATTCACCTCCGCTTTTGCCACAGCCGCCCAGGCCTGCCAGCACTACTGCAGCACACACCCCTAATATACAACGCATCTTTCTATAAATATCAGCATCCTTTTTCATAATTTACCCCCAATACTGATGATGCGAATTGTTAAACCGCCATTTTCAAATATACTCTATCGGGGCCATCTGTCTTCCTTCTTCATAAGCGGCGCAAAGGAATTGTGAGGCTCCGCCTGATACCAGTATGCCACAGACGCGACATCATCCTGGCGCTCAAAATTTCCTTTATGGCAGGTGCCAATCTGCTGGATGGTCACCCTTAAATCCTCCTCAAAAAGTATCGGATCCATAATATGCCAGCGGTAAAATCCTCTCTGAGGAAGGGTATCGTCATTGTGGTAAAAATTATGCACGCTTGTGTCATGGTGGGAATAATAAGGGTATCCCATAAAAGGTGTGCAATAGGTATTTTCCATTGTCCTGCCGTCGCGCTGGTTTGCAAAGCTCCATGCTCCTCCGAAGTAATCCTCCGTTCCCGTTCCGCATATGGTAGGGTATTTATCATCTCCATCCAGATAAAATTTGATTTCCCCCTCTCCCCACCAGTAACGCTCCAGAGCGGTTAGTGCCATATAGGTTCCTACATAATGGCCTTTCCCTTTTACCTGGTCCAAAATCGTGTAGTCCTTTTGCTTCTGCGTAAGGAGCTCCCGTTTCCACTGTGCATGAAAATAGCCAATATCCTCCGGCAGCTCGTCGGTTAAAAGGTAATCCACCTGATAGAAAAATGCAGGCACCTCCGCTTCATGCTGATTTTCCAGCGTGATTTTTGCTTTCTTTTGAAAAGGCATAGGGAAATAACAGTTCATCCCACGGGTGGGATTTACCACGATTGGCATAGAATTTATCATACAGCCTCTCCCGAAGCCACAGCAGAAAAAATCGCCTAACGGAGTTTCCACTGAGGGTGTTGCCTCATCATCCCAGTACATGCGAAGCACCAAATCCCGCAGCACATAATAATCCCTCTCCGTACGATCTGTTACCGTCATCCAAATATGCTGGATAATGCCAGAACCTTCTATCTCCGCCAGAGTTGTCACACTTCCCGGTGCCAGCCCCCGAATACAAGGGGCCCCTTTCCTAGAAGGGCCAAGCTTGCTTTCCGCCATGCCGCCCTTTCCTTTTTCCCCATACGGATTTTCGCAATTAATTGATCTGCTTTTCCCATGCCTTGCCAGGGGGAGCGCCCCCAGGCCGCCTATAAAACTCTGATACATAAAAGCCCTCCATTCTTTCTAATGGTTTATGAAAGCCGCATCACTTTTGCGGCGGTTTTTTATGCTTTCACACCGCCAGCCATAATACCATCCATAATCTGTTTTTCAAACACTGCTACAAATACAATAATAGGCAGTAAAATAATCCAACCCATAGCGCTTACTAAATCCCA
>JAETNT010000155.1 GCA_021772025.1 Enterocloster bolteae
ACTGGTGCTTTTATCCAATCTGATCGTCCGCAAGGTCAGCTCGGCAAATGCGATTTTTTAAGAAAAGGGGGACAATGGCAATGATTCGTACAAAAGGGCAAACTGCTTATCAAACTATGATAAATATTGTTCTTATTGGCGTTACTCTGATCACAGTTCTCCCTATGGTGCTTTTGTTCATGTCCTCTATCACAGAGGAAAACACCTTGGTAGTCAACGGGTATTCCTTCTTCCCGGAAAAATTCAGTCTTGGCGCGTATCGCTATATTCTGCAAAACGCCTCTACCATTTTTCGCGCCTATGGGATCACGATCCTGGTAACGGTAATTGGTACTGCGCTCAGCCTGCTGCTTACCACCTTAATGGCCTTTCCCCTTTCTTTAAAGGATCTTCCGGGCCGAAGGGCACTGAATTTCTACGTGTTTTTTACTATGCTTTTTTCCGGTGGCCTGGTGCCTTCTTACATCATGTGGACCAATACCTTTCATATTAAGAACACACTTCTGGCCTACCTGCTTCCCAATCTGCTCATGGGAGCATTCAATATCATTTTGGCGCGCACCTTTTTTACGACCAATATTCCCAACGATATTTATGAGGCGGCAAAGATTGACGGAGCAGGCTACCTGACCATTTACGCAAAAATCGCCCTGCCGCTGAGTAAGCCTATTTTAGTGACCATAGGGCTGTTTACATGGCTTGCTTACTGGAACGACTGGACAAACGGGCTTTATTACATCAGCGATTCCGGAATGCTCAGTGTTCAAGCGCTGCTGAACCGTATGATACAGGATATTCAGGCGCTTTCCGCCCACTCCTCTATCAGCTCCGGAGGAGCTATGCAAATCCCGCAGGTATCAATACGTATGGCAATCGCCTTTGTAGCCATCTTTCCTATTTTGCTTATTTATCCATTTTTGCAAAAGTACTTTGCAAACGGTATTATGCTGGGGGCTGTAAAGGGCTAATGCTTGTAAAAAAGGAAATAACATCTTTATCAATTTTCAGGAGGATTTTTTATGGGACTGTTTGAATGTACTTTCTATTCCGATTCTTTAAGCCGCACGATAACAATGAACGCCATTATTCCCACGGATAAAACCATGTTTACACAGCACGAGCAAAGAGACATCAAGGAATACAAGGCTCTTTACCTGCTGCACGGCGGACTGGGAAGCCATGTGGATTGGATCGGCGGGACCAACATTCAGCGGTGGGCACAGGACAAAGACCTTATGGTATTTATGCCCTCAGGCGAGAACCTGTTTTATATCGATATTCCAGAGACACAGGGACGGTTCGGAAAATTTATTGGGGAAGAGCTGGTAGAGTACACCAGGAAGACCTTTCCGCTTTCCCACAAGCGAGAAGACACCTTTATCGCCGGCCTTTCTATGGGTGGGTACGGCGCTCTGGTAAATGGGTTGAAATATAACCACACCTTCGGATACATTGGCAGCCTCTCCGCAGGAGTTATCATAGACGGCATTGTAGACGAAGCTCCAAAAATCACTGCGCTCTCTCCAAAATATCTGGAAGACAGATCCTTTTGGACCCGCATTTTTGGAGATTTATCCAAGCTGAGGGGCAGCGACAAGGATTATAAGGCGCTGGCGCAGAAGGTAATGGCAGAAAAGGGAGATATCCCCAAAATATTCATGTGCTGCGGCACAGAGGATTTTCTGCTCCCGGAAAACCAGGAATACAGAGATTTCCTGCGCGGCATAAATTACCCTGTGGACTGGTTTGAGGGCCCCGGATCTCATGATTGGGATTTCTGGGATACGTTCATAAAGAAGTTTATAGATTGGCTACCGCTTGGGGAGGCAAAACCCGGGATCAGCAGCGGACATACTTACGAATAAAAAATAAGTTCTGCTGAGCATCTGCCTGATATCCCAATTTTAGAATTGGGATATTTTGGCATTTGTGGCATTCTGCTTCCGTATATGCTATACTAAAAGCAGCGCGGCAGACGGAAAAG
>JAETNT010000156.1 GCA_021772025.1 Enterocloster bolteae
TACTACATATGCAAATGGTTAGACCGGAACCGTAAAGACAGCTAACCAAAAAGAAGCCCCAAAGACTGGTACTCTTTGGGGCTTTGTTTAGTGCAACATGTGTACTAAACTTCCTGGTATTATTATATTATACCAATCCTGCCAATATGTCAAGTAGCCTTAAATGGCTTAAATATACTGCCTTTTAATTAAGTTGTTCCGGGTTCGAATCCCGGCACGCTCATTGATGCCCAGATAGCTCAGTTGGTAGAACAGAGGTCTGAAAATCCTCGTGTCGTTGGTTCGATTCCGACTTTGGGCATTTAGCACTTATCTTATTGATAGGCGCTTTTTTGTTTTATTGTAAGATTTCCTTCATTGTAAAAATGTCGGAAGTCTGATAGTATAAATAATGTTTTAAGAATTTGATATGCTATTAACAAATCATACAACAAATGATACCAGGGGAAAATAAATGAGCAGACGGCGTAAAAAAAAGGACTCACCAATTAAAACCGTATTTTTGATTATTATGGCAGCCATTATTATGATAGCAGCCGTATATGTAATCATATCCGTGGTTGGGAAAATCCGGTCGGATTATAAAAATCTGGATTTCACTACAGAGGAAAAGGAGATGCCTTCTATCACTATAGATACAAAGGATGAGCCAAAGGCCGGATGGAATGAGACAGATAAAGGTTGGATGTATTATCTGGATGAAAAGGAATATGTGACAGACCAGTGGAAGGATATAGAGGGTTTCCTCTATTATTTTGACAGTGATGGTATTATGGCTACCGGAGAGTTGAAACAGGAAGGTCAGACATATACCTGCCATGATACAAAGGGATATCTGAAGAATATCCAGATTGATCCGGACTATGTACCTGAAAGCACTGGTGAAAACCTGGACAGTCTTGTGAGGACCAATGCATTCTGGTGTTATCTGAGGGCTGAGGACACAGGACTTTTTAAGACCATTCTGTACCGCAAGACAGTGGAGAACAAGGTAGTGGTGCTGGGAGGGGAGACTGCCCCAGAAAAGACCACAAGGAATTCTATGCGTGCTAACGGCGATTACGTATATTTCCTGCCTAAGGTAAAGGAAAGCCAGAAACAGGGCCTTTCTGAGGCTGAGAGGGGGCTTTGTGATAAGTTGTTCAGGATGAGGCCGGGAAGTGATACCAAAGAATTGATAGCTGAGAATGTGGATGGCTATATGGTACTGGGTGATATTATCTATTACTCTCAGGGCGGTAAAATTTATCAGACTACCTCGGGCACAGAGGTTGCTACCGGGGAGGCCAGGTATTCGGTGGTTATAAAAGATGGAAATTGTTATCTGGTAGATGACATGGGAAATCCCGCAGTGGCTGAAAGCGGCAGCAGCGTCAGCATAGGAGACCGGGTTTACAGGATTGAGGAAGATGGAAAGATAAAATATGTAAAACACGGCCAGGTAACCATTGACGGAAAGACCTATTATCTGGGCGGCAGCGGAACTAAATCTTCTGTCTGCGTAAAAAGCGATGGGAGCGATACTGCTGTTATCAGGGAAAATTATGGTGTACAGAGCTATTGTATTGTGGATAACCAGATCTACTACAGCAGTTATGTGGATAAAGGTACAGGCGGAGAGTGGTACAGCCAGATTTTTAAAGCTGGTTTGGACGGACAGAATAAACAGGCAGTGTCAGAGCGTTTCCCTGGTGTCATGCAGAATATGTATTACTATGAAGATGAGGGCCAGATATTCGGGGAATACAATCCTGCTATCTGGAAACAGGCGTATGGAACCGTTGTCATGATAGCAAGAGATGGGGGAATTTATCAGATAGAGGATGCATCCGCACGTACAGGTAAGCATGTGGACGGAAATGACAGGCTGGAACTTATAATGGCCAGGGACGGCAAGGTCAGCTGCCTGTGGCATGATTGCCAATGGGAGAGAAACAGCGGAATAACCAGTATCCTGTGGA
>JAETNT010000066.1 GCA_021772025.1 Enterocloster bolteae
TTATACCTCTACTGGGCAAAAAAGTCGAGGGTTACGGAAAATTTGTATAGCTTCCATAACCCCCGATAAATTCAAGTAATTTTTGCTATTCAATTATTTTTCATGAAACAACCCTGCAGGGGTTTTGGCGCTGAGAACAGCAAGATTTGCTATATTTCTGGACAGATGTACCATTGCAGATTTGACAAAAAGATGATATACTGTTTTTGTGAGGATTGTGAATTATCAACAACATGTCGAGTGCGAAGTTGATTTTTTTGTATAAAATGTAAAAAGATCAGATATCCTGACGGAAATTATACAGAAAAATATGGCTTTGTATAGGGCGGAAACCGTATTCTCATTTGGCGGCTTGCCGGAAAATGGGAGTCGGACAAATCAGGAAAGGAGCGAAAAAAGTATGAGAGGACTTTACAGAGCCGTGTCCCTGTCATTTGGGATACTGCTCGCGGCAGCGGTTCTTACGGGGTGTGCAGGAGCCTCGGATGGCAGGAGGATCGTCCGGATCGGTCATAATCAGGCGACGGACCATCCCACTCATGTGGCACTGCTGGAGTTTGAAAGCTATGTGGAGAGCAAACTGGGAGATCGCTACAATGTAGAGGTGTATCCCAGTGAACTTCTGGGATCACAGACAGATATGGTGCAGCTTACCCAGACAGGGGCCATTGATTTCTGCGTGGCAAGCAATTCGATCCTGGAGACGTTTTCGGACAATTACACGCTGTTTAACATGCCCTATTTGTTCGCGTCCGCAGAGGCGTATCATGCCTCTATGGATGATCCGGATATTACCGGACCGATTTTTGATTCCACCAAGAAAGCGGGATTCGAGGCCGTTACCTGGATTGACGCAGGCACCAGAAACTTTTATACGGTGTCCACGCCCATCGAATCTCCGGCGGATTTGAAAGGGTTAAAGATCCGTGTACAGCAGTCCCCTACCAATGTAGAGATGATGCGGCTTCTGGGCGGCTCCGCCACGCCTATGGGGTTTGGCGAGGTTTATACGGCCCTCCAGTCGAAAATCATTGACGGAGCGGAAAATAATGAGATGGCGCTGACATCCAACGGCCACGGGGACGTATGCAAGTTTTATTCTTATGATATGCACCAGATGATTCCGGACATTCTGATTGGGAACTGCGCTTTCCTGGACGGACTTTCCCCGGAGGACCGGGCAGTGTTTGAAGAAGGGTTTGAGCTGGTGAATCAGGTGGAGCGCAGGGAATGGACAAAGGCGGTGGAATCGGCAAAGGATAAGGCGGAACATGAGCAGGGCGTCCAGTTTTTGTATCCGGATACGGCGCCGTTTCAGGAAATCTGCCTTCCCATGCACCAGAATGTTCTGGGGCAGTATCCGGATCTGAAGCCGTTTTATGATGCCATTCAGGTGCATAATCAAACCTATGCTTCGGAAGGAGGTGCCGGACAATGAATAAACTTCGAGAGATTTTGACTCAGATTCTCAATGTTTTGGCCGGAGTAAGCTTTCTTGTAATGGTGGTGCTTACCTGCTGGCAGGTATTAACCCGGTATGTGCTGAATAACCCGTCTTCCTGGTCAGAGGAACTGGTGTCCTATATGTTTGCGTGGATGAGCCTTCTTGGCGCCTCTCTGGTTACCGCAGAGAGGGGACATATGAATATTCCCATCCTGGTGGACAAATGCGGTCCCGCGGCCAAAAAGCTTCTGCTCTGTCTGGCTGAGGTCATCGGATTTTTGTTTTCCGCGGTAATTCTGGCTTATGGCGGTTTCCGGATCGCCAATCTGGCCATGGGACAGATGACTTCCTCCCTGGGAGTAGCCATTGGGGTGTTCTATGTGGTTCTGCCCCTGTGCGGTATTCTTAACATGGTATATACCGTGCTGAATATTGCGGATATTATGAAAAAGAAGGAGGAGACAGCGTAAATGGCAATTCAATCTTTGTTCCTGATTTTATTTGTATTGTTAGTGCTGCTGGTACTGGGAGTTCCGATTTCTTATTCTATTGGAATTTCTTCCCTGGTGGTGATCCTCCAAACCGTTCCTCTGGATGTGTCCGTGGTAACCGCGGCTCAGAGAACTTTTGTGGGCATGAGCAAATTCAGCCTGACTGCCATTCCTTTCTTTATTCTGGCAGGCAATCTGATGAACCAGGGCGGAATCGCCAAACGGCTGGTGGATTTTGTTATGGCAATTCTGGGAAAACTCCCTGGGGCGCTGCTGGTAACCAATGCCGGCGCCAATGCCTTATTTGGCGCTATCTCCGGTTCAGCTTCGGCTGCCGCTGCCGCGGTGGGAAGCATGGTGAAAGAAGGAGAAGAGCGGCAGGGATATGATAAGGGGCTGTGTGCGGCTACCAACGGAGCTTCGGCGCCGTCGGGACTTCTGATCCCGCCGTCCAATGCCCTGATTACCTATTCCCTGGCTTCCGGCGGAACCTCGGTGGCGGCGTTGTTTCTGGCAGGCTATGTGCCGGGGTTCTTATGGGCTGTATGCTGCATGGTAGTAGGAATTATTCTGGCTGTCCGTATGGGTTACGGCGGAAGCGCCGGGAAATATGACTGGAAAAATCTGGGGGTATGTACCCTGCGGGCTATTCCCGCCTTGTCCTTGATCGTGGTGGTAATCGGCGGAATTGTAGGCGGTATTTTCACTGCCACGGAAGGATCTGCCATTGCGGTGGTTTATGCTCTTGTGCTGGGAATTTTCTATCGGAATATTACGGTGAAGTCTTTCTGGAATATTGTGGTGGACAGCGCGAAAATGAGCGGTATGGTTGTGTTCCTGATTGGAGTATCCAATATTCTGGGGTGGGTTATGGCATTTCTTCAGATTCCACAGGCAGTGTCGGCGGCTTTGCTTGGCCTGACGGATAATTATTTTATTATCCTGCTGATTATGAACGTGATTCTGCTGGTGGCAGGTACATTTATGGATGTGACCCCGGCTATTTTGATCTTTACCCCGTTGTTTTTACCTATTGTGAAAAGTTTTGGCATGAATCCCATTCATTTTGGATTGATTCTTGTGTATAACCTTTGCATCGGCAATATTACGCCTCCAGTAGGGAATACTTTGTTTGTAGCCATTAAGGTGGGAGACAGTTCCCTGGCTAAGACCATACCGTATATGCTCTGGTATTATGTGGCGATTTTAATCGGACTTATGCTGGTGACGTATGTGCCGATTTTGAGCATGGGTCTTCCCATGATGGCGGGATTGGCATAAAAAATGGAAAGAAAAGAGGGATGAATTATGCAGATGACATTTCGTTGGTACGGAGAAGGAAATGACAGTATTACACCTCAGCAGATTAAGCAGATCCCGGGCGTGACCGGGCTGGTGTGGGCTCTCCATAATAAACAGGCAGGAGAGGTGTGGACCGTGGATGAAATCGAAGTGGCCCGCAGGCAGATCGAGGGCGCCGGTTTTAACATGGATGTGGTGGAAAGTGTGAATGTCCATGATGATATTAAAATCGGACTTCCTACCAGAGACAAGTATATTGAGAATTATAAGGAGACGCTTAAGAATCTGTCCAAGTTCGGCGTAAAGGTGGTTACCTACAATTTTATGCCGATTTTTGACTGGACCCGCACGGACTTGTTCCATCCCATGGAGGATGGTTCCACGGCTTTGTTTTATGAGAAATCCAAGATTCAGGATGACTATAAAGAGATGGCCAGATATATTCTGGAGAATCTTCACGGCATGACTTTCCCCGGCTGGGAGCCGGAGCGCATGGCCCAGCTGGATGAGCTGTTTGAGAAGTACCGCCCGGTTACCAAAGAGAAGCTGTGGGAGAACCTGAAGTATTTTCTGGAGGCAGTAATGCCTGTCTGCCATGAGACGGGAATCAGGCTGGCGATTCACCAGGATGACCCGCCGTGGGATATTTTCGGCCTGCCGCGCCTTTTGGTGGATAAGGAATCCATCGGACGTTTTTTGTCTATGGTGGATGATGACTACAACTGCTTGTGCCTGTGCTCAGGCTCCCTGGGAGCGAATCCGAAGAATAATGTGGCGGATATTATCCGGACCTACTGTGACAGGATTGCCTTTGCCCATATCCGGAACGTAAAGCATTTCCCCAATGGAGATTTTACGGAGGCTTCCCATAGAGACTGCGACGGAGATACAGGAATTCTGGAGATCATGAAAGCCTATCATGACTGCGGCTACAAGGGCTATGTGCGGCCGGACCACGGAAGGCATCTGTGGGGTGAGGAATGCCGCCCGGGTTATGGATTATATGACCGCGCTTTGGGAATCATGTATTTGTGGGGATGCTGGGATATGTTGGAGAAGCTGGATAACGAGCAGGGTTGAAAGGAGAAAGGCCTGTGGAACTTTCATTAAAATCCATTGAGAATAAGGAAAATTGGAAAGGGTACCATCTTCCGGGGTATGACCCGGTGAAAATTGCGGAGAATACGGCTAAAAGGCCTCAGTGGATGCACTTTGGTTCCGGAAATATTTTCCGTATCTTTCCGGCAGTGATCTGCCAGCGTTTGATTGAACAGGGAGAAATGGACACGGGGATTGTATGCTGTGAGGGATATGACGATGAGATTATTACCAAATGTTTCCGCCCTTACGACAATCTGACTATTGCGGTAACCCTTAATCCGGACGGAAAGCTGGACAAAGAGATTGTGGCCTCTATGCCGGACAGCCTGACTATGGCGTATGACAGGGAACAGGTGGAGGGAGTGATGAAGGAACCCTCTCTGCAGATGGTGTCTTTTACCATTACAGAGAAAGGGTATTCTCTCAGAAATGCCAATCATGAGCTGGTTCCTGCTGTGGCGGCGGATATGGAAGAAGGGCCGAAAGACTGCAGAACGTTTATGGCCCAGTTAACGGCTATGTGCATTGAACGGGGGCGGTCCTGCGGGAAGCCTCTTTCCCTGGTCAGCATGGACAACTGTTCCCACAATGGGGAGAAGCTTAGGACAGCGGTCATGGAGATTGCGGGGGCATGGCTGGACAACGGAAAAATTTCGAGTGCGGATTACGAATACCTGGAGAAAAAAATTGCGTTTCCGTGGAGCATGATAGATAAGATTACGCCGCGGCCTCACCCGGTGGTAGAGGAACAGCTGATTGCAGACGGGGTGGAGGGGATCAGTCCCTTTGTTACCTCCAAGCATACCTACGTGGCGCCGTTTGTCAACGCGGAGAAGCCCCAATATCTGGTGATTGAGGATCAGTTCCCCAACGGCAGGCCTCCGCTGGAGCGGGGAGGAGTGATTATTACCAGCCGGGATGTTGTCAATAAAGTAGAGAAGATGAAAGTCTGCACCTGTCTAAATCCCCTTCACACCTGCCTGGCAGTGTATGGATGCATTTTGGGTTACACTTCTATTGCGGAAGAGACAAAGGATCCCCAGCTTGGCCGGTTCATCGACAGGATGAGCCATGAGGAGGGCATGCCTTTTGTAGTGGATCCGGGTGTGATTGATCCGGAGAAGTTTTTGGAGGAAGTGCTGACAGAGCGGTTCCCCAATCCCTTTATGCCGGATACTCCCCAAAGAATTGCTACGGATACATCCCAAAAGCTGTCTATTCGGTTCGGAGAGACCATTAAAGCGTATATGGCGTCGGCAGATCGAAAAGCTTCGGAGCTGAAGCTGATTCCGCTGGTGCTGGCCGGATGGCTTCGCTATCTGATCGGAACAGATGATGAAGGACAGACTTTTGAAATCAGCCCGGATCCCCTGCTTCCGGCGATGAAAGAACGGCTCTCAGGTATGGAATTGGGAAAGCCGGTTGATAAAGAAAGACTCCGCCCGATACTGTCTGATTCCGCGATTTTCGGCGTGGATCTGTACGAGTGCGGTTTGGCTCATAAGGTCAGCGGGTATTTCGAGGAAATGATGGCCGGCCCCGGAGCGGTTCGGAAGGTTTTGGAGAAGTATGTAGGGTAGACGACTGTTAATTTTAAATGGACATAGGAATGGCATGGCTTAGGCTTTGCCATTCTTTTGTTTCTTTTCAGATACCATGCGGTAAATACAGAGCATCATCATTCTTGCGATGGCAATGATTGCTTTTTTAGTTTAACATTGGTAAAAGGACACACGTTTTCTTGCCGCAGAATAGGAAAGGGATTTTTGGGAAATCTAAACATAGGAAGCGGAAGCTGACAAATTTTACAGAGAGGCGGAAATATAGAAATGGGATGGATTATCGCACTGGTTTCAGGAGCGCTTATGAGCATTCAGGGTGTGTTTAACACCGAGGTTACGAAACAAACCAGCATATGGGTGTCTTCAGGCTGGGTACAGCTGACGGCATTTGGGGCCTGCCTGATTATGTGGATGCTTACCGGACGGGAACAGATCAGCGGTTTGTGGCAGATAGAGCCGAAATACATGTTGCTGGGAGGGATCCTGGGAGCTTTTATTACCTATACGGTTATCAAAAGCGTAGGGACATTAGGACCGGCTCAGTCGGCTCTTTTAATTGTGGTTGCCCAGATAATTGTAGCATACGGGATTGAGGTTTTCGGTATCTTTGGAGTGGAAAAGACGGGTTTTGAGTGGAGAAAGCTTTTAGGCGCCGCGGTAGCGATTTTGGGCATCGTAATTTTTAAAAAATAATGCTTGTATTTGCCGGGGCCATTGGGTAGAATAGAATATAGGCTGAGATGGCATCCAAAGGAGGAAGCCATTGAAAAAATCAAGAAAGAATTGTCAGTGGGCGGCATTTTTGCTGCTCACTATCCTGTTTTCTTCAGGGTGTAGCGGCGGGACAGAGACGCTTGTTTTAAACTCTATTTCTGCGGCGGAGACCGGGGAGGAGACAAGCGGAGAAGATTCCGCTTCCGCGTTCTTGCTGGTTCATGTCTGCGGCGCGGTTTGCCGCCCGGGGGTTTATGAATTGTCTCCCGGAGACAGGATTTTTGACGCGGTTGAAGCAGCCGGAGGATTTTCACAGGAGGCGGCGGGAGATGCGCTGAATCTGGCGCAGCCGGTAGAGGACGGTATTCAGATCCGGATTCCCACCCAGTCGGAGGCGGCGGAGCTTTTGCAGGCGGCCTCTATTTCTTCTGATTCAGGAAAAATCAATATTAATACCGCGGGGGAGAAGGAACTTACCAGCCTCAGCGGAATCGGGGAATCCAGAGCCAGGGATATCCTGACATATAGAAATGAACATGGTCCTTTCCGGTCTATAGAGGACATTAAGCAGGTGCCGGGAATTAAAAATGCAGTATTTGAGAAAATAAAAGATGATATTACCGTTTAACAAACGGAAGAACTTAGATAGAGGTGGACAATGGCAAGAGTATTAGTAGTAGATGATGAGAAATTAATCGTAAAGGGTATCCGCTTCAGCCTTGAGCAGGACGGGATGGAGGTAGATTGTGCGTATGACGGCGAGGAAGCGATAGAGAAAGCCCGCCAGACGGAGTACGATATTATTTTATTAGACGTAATGCTGCCCATGGCAGACGGATATGAAGTGTGCCAGACCATTCGGGAGTTTTCGGAAGCCCCTATTATTATGCTGACTGCCAAAGGCGGGGACATGGATAAGATTTTGGGATTAGAGTACGGCGCAGATGATTACATAACCAAGCCCTTTAATATTTTGGAGGTAAAAGCAAGAATAAAGGCCATTATGCGCCGCAGCGCCAAAAACAAGAAAAAGAACCAGGGGACGGAGAACCGCCTGATTACAGAAGGCGATCTCAGACTGGATACAGATAGCCGCAGAGTATTTATCGGAGAAAAGGAAATCAACCTGACAGCCAAGGAATTCGACCTTTTAGAGCTTTTGGCCTGCAATCCCAATAAGGTTTACAGCCGGGAATCGCTCCTTGCCTTGGTGTGGGGCAACCGGGCCATGGACAACGGGGATGTCCGGACGGTAGATGTTCATGTAAGGCGGCTTAGGGAAAAGATAGAACCCAGCCCCAGTGATCCCAGATATGTACATACAAAATGGGGAGTAGGATATTACTTCCGGGCAAAATAGACGGGATAAGAGAAAGCGGAAGGCCCTGGGCCGGGCGGAGCTGATAACAACAGCATCCGGCCCGGCTATAGAGTATCCGGCAAAACGTCCCGAAAACGGGGAACCGGTTATAGGGTGCCTGCCAGCTTATCAATGGATTCAAAACGATAGCCCATTTGTTCCCATTTAGTCAGCAGCTCATCTAAAATCGCCGCATTGGTGCTGGAGGTGCTGTGGAGAAGTACTACGGCGCCGGGGTGGATGCGGCTAAGAAGCTTATCAAAGGCTTCTTCTTTTGAGGGTTGCTTATCCTGATACCAGTCTACATAAGCCAGGCTCCAGAAAAAGGTAGTGTAGCCCATATCCTTTGCCATCTGGAGATTGGATTCGCTGTATTTTCCCTGAGGAGGCCGATAAAATTTGGACATGGGCTGGCCGGTGGTCTGCTGAAAAAGAGTCTCCAAATCAGTCAGCTCTTTTTGAAAGGCTTCTTTGGTAGAAATTTTGGACATATCCGGATGGTGATAGGTATGATTGCCTACGATGTGGCCTTCATTTATCATACGCTTTACCAGATCGGGCCGGGTTTCCAGGTAATTCCCTACCAGAAAGAAGGCGGCGGGTGCCTGATGCTTTTTTAGAGCGTCTAAAATAGGCTCGGTGTTGCCGTTTTCATAACCGGCATCGAAGGTCAGATAGATTACTTTATCCTCTGTCGGGTCCAAATAACAGGCCCGAAACTCTTTTAAATAGTCAGAGGTGGCATTGCCCGCCGGAGGAAGCCCCGGAGTCTGGAAGCTTAAGCCCCAGTTTCCGTCAGATGCGGCCAGGAGGGTATTGGATGCCGCCGGCTGGTCCAGAGTAAACCGGGCGGCTGTTTGGCCGGCAAAAAACGAAAAAGCAAAAAGGGCCGTAAGGCCGGCCAGGGCAGAAACTTTTTTGGGGGGCCGGGGGATACGCCGCGTCAGGCGGTCCAGGGAAGCAGATAGATTTAATTTCATAAAATGTCATCCAGATATGATTGATTTGTCTAAATATATGAAACAAATCCGGAAATCATAACAGAAGAGGTAGGAAAATGGAATATAGAATACGTCAGGCAAATACAGGCGATTTAGAGGCAGTTACCCAAGTGGAGGCGGCTTGTTTTCCGGCGGCGGAAGCTGCCAAAATGGAGTCATTTCGCCAAAGGCTTTCCGCTTTTCCGGAATGTTTTTTTATAGCGGAAGCAATGGAAGACGGACAGCCGGGAGAAATGATTGGATTTATCAATGGAGCGGCAGTGGAGGAGAAAACCATCTGCGATGAAATGTTTGAGGATATAGGATGGCATAAAAAGGACGGCGATTACCAGAGCATTTTTGGCCTGGACGTTGTAGAACCCTGGAGATGCCGGGGAGTTGCGGCGGCCCTGATGAACCATATGATAGAGGATGCCAGGCAGAAAGGGCGGAAGGGGCTGATTTTAACCTGCAAAGACAGATTAATTCATTACTATGAGAAATTTGGCTACCGGAATTTGGGAGTATCCGCATCGGTCCATGGAGGTGCCGTATGGTATGACATGATACTGGAGTTTGAGAAAGATCCGGAGGATTAACGGTGAAGATAACCCTGATTACGGTGGGCAAGATTAAGGAGAAGTATTTAGAGGAAGCCATTGGGGAGTATACCAAGCGGCTGAACCGCTACTGCAAACTGGAAATTATCCAGGTGACAGACGAAAAGACTCCCGATAGGGCCGGTCCGTCTCTGGAAGAACAGATAAAAGACAGAGAGGGCCGGCGGATTCTTTCCCACATGAAAGACGTTATGTATGTGATTACTCTGGAAATTCAGGGAAAAATGCTGACCTCTGAAGAACTGGCAGAGAAAATGGACTCTCTGGGAGTAAGGGGAATCAGCCATGTGGCATTTATTATCGGCGGCTCTCTGGGGCTGTCGAAAGAGGTTTTAAAGCGGGCGGATTTTCGTCTCAGCTTTTCCAAAATGACTTTTCCTCATCAATTGATGAGGGTGATTTTGCTGGAACAGATTTACAGGAGCTATCGGATTATTGCGGGGGAGCCCTATCATAAGTGAAGGCAAAATGCAGCGGAAAAAATAAAAAAGGATTGACAAATAATTTCCTAAGGTGTATTATCCAACACAGAAAGGCAAGGGCGTCTTTAATGTTAAAATAGCATTAAAGACGCCCTTGCTTTTTCTATTACGAAACATCCGGTGAAACGTTTCATCGGATTGGGGGGAGTAGCATTAGGAGAAGTATTTTCGGTGCAAAATAATTTGCAGGCAAAAAATAAGATGTAGAAAGAAGGATTGCTTATGATTTACAGTGCAGTTAACACAATGTGGGTACTTATTGGAGCCGCTTTAGTATTTTTTATGCAGGCAGGCTTTTCCATGTGTGAAGCCGGGTTTACCAGGGCAAAGAATACCGGGAATATCCTGATGAAAAACCTGATGGATTTTTCTATCGGTACCCCTGCTTTTTGGCTGGTAGGATTCGGGCTGATGTTTGGCGGCGGTAATGCGGTTATTGGTAAATTTGATCCATTGATTATGGGTGACTACAATCATATTTTGCCTGCCGGCGTTCCGCTTTGGGCATTTGCGATTTTCCAGACCGTGTTCTGTGCAACTTCCGCAACGATTGTATCAGGAGCCATGGCAGAGAGAACAAAATTTAGTTCCTACTGCATTTATTCGGCAGCGATTTCTCTTTTGATTTATCCGATCTCAGGACACTGGATTTGGGGCGGCGGCTGGCTTTCTGAAATAGGGTTCCATGATTTTGCGGGTTCTACGGCAGTACATATGGTCGGCGGTGTTTGCGCTTTGATTGGCGCAAAGATTTTAGGCCCCCGTATTGGTAAGTATGACAAGGACGGAAAGCCAAGAGCTATCCTTGGACATAACCTGACCTTTGCAGCCCTTGGAGTGTTTATCCTCTGGTTCTGCTGGTTTGGCTTTAACGGCGCATCTACCGTAGGGATGGACAGAGATGCCTTGATGGAGACTGCCGGAAGAGTATTTTTTAATACCAACATGGCGGCGGCGGTAGCTTGCTGCGTAACATTAATTTTCACATGGATCCGTTATAAGAAACCGGATGTTTCCATGACATATAATGCTGCTTTGGCAGGACTTGTCGGTATTACAGCAGGCTGTGACGCAGTTAACCCGGCAGGAGCGGCAATTATCGGTATTGTTTGCGGTATTTTGGTAGTTTTATCTGTTGAATTTTTCGATAAGGTTGCAAAAATTGATGATCCGGTAGGAGCAGTATCTGTTCATTGCGTATGCGGCGCGGCCGGAACCATCCTTACAGGCCTATTTGCAACAGGTGTGACGACAGAGGCAGGTTTATTCTATGGCGGAGGTGTACATTTCCTTGGTGTGCAGGCAATAGGAGTCCTTTCTGTAGCGGTATACGTGGCAGCCGTAATTACTATTGTGTTTATGGCAATCAAGTATACGATTGGGCTCAGGGCAGATGCTGAAGATGAAATTGCAGGGCTTGATCTTTCAGAGCATGGTTTATTGACTGCATACGCAGGTTTTGCCATGCTTCCTGACACAGCTGCATCAGATGAAGACAGCGTGCCGGTTATGGTAACAGGTGAGACTCCTGTGGCAGAGGCGATACCGATTAAGAAAATTCCTGCATTTGAAGACGGAACACCGAAATTTACCAAAATTGAAATTATTTGCAAAGAATCCCGATTTGAAGCCTTAAAGGCCGCGATGATGAAACTTGGCATTACGGGTATGACGGTATCCCATGTTTTGGGCTGCGGTATTCAGAAGGGGAAGCCGGAATACTACCGGGGCGTTCAGGTAGAGGCGAACCTGCTTCCGAAAGTGCAGGTTGATATTGTTGTAAGCAAGGTTCCGGTACGCAGCGTTATTGAAACCGTTAAGAAGGTGCTTTACACCGGACATATCGGTGACGGCAAGATTTTTGTTTATGATGTTGAGAACGTGGTAAAGGTTCGTACCGGTGAAGAGGGATTTGATGCATTGCAGGATGTAGAATAGTACATTATAACATGTAAATGGGAGAACAAAATATATGATACCGAATACTAATTATGGAAATTTAAAGGATTCATATTTGTTTTATAATATCGCGCAGAAAACAAAGGCTTACTTGGCAATGCACCCGGACAGCCATCTTTACCGGATGGGAATCGGAGATGTTTCTCTGCCTCTCTGTGATGCTGTAATAAAGGCGCTTCATGAGGCCGTAGACGATCAGGCAAAAAAGAATACGTTTCATGGTTATATGCCTGAGTGCGGAGACCCTGCATTGAGAAGAATTATTGCAAATTATTACAAGAAAAGAGACATAGAGCTTTCAGATGAGGAGGTCTTTGTTTCAAGCGGAGCAAGTGATGAGCTGGGAGATATTCTTGATTTGTTTGGCAGGGATAAAACAGTCCTGATTATGGAACCGGCATATCCAGCTTATGTGGACGCGAACATTATTGCCGGAAATAAGATTATTCACATGCCGGCCGGAAAAGAAAATGGATTTTTACCTATGCCGGATCCCAATGTGACAGCAGATATTATCTATATTTGTTCTCCTAATAACCCTACAGGCGCTGCGTTTGATTACAGAAAGCTGCAGGCCTGGGTGGATTATGCGGACAATACAGATGCGATTATACTTTTTGATGCCGCATATGAAGCATTCATTGAAGAGGATAACATTCCCCACAGCATTTATGAAACGAGCGGAGCGGAAAAATGTGCGATAGAAATATGTTCTCTGTCTAAAACAGCAGGTTTTACAGGTACAAGATGCGGATATACGGTAATCCCTGAAAAGTTAGAACGGGGCGGAATGAATTTAAACCAGATGTGGGTAAGAAACCGCACGACCAAGACAAACGGCGTATCTTATATTATTCAGAAAGGAGCAGCCGCAATCTTTACAGAGGAAGGCCAGAAACAAATTCATAACAATATAAAGATTTATAAGCAGAATGCTGCGTGTCTGATGGAAGCGCTGAATAAACTTGGAATCTGGTATTGCGGAGGAAAAAATGCTCCGTATATTTGGATGAGATGCCCTGATAATATGGGAAGTTGGGAATTCTTTGACTATCTGCTTCAGGAGATACAGGTAATTGGCACACCGGGAGAAGGGTTTGGAGCCTGCGGAGAAGGATATTTCCGCTTTTCCACCTTTGGTTCTTTGGAGGATACGAAAGAAGCCGCCAAAAGGCTGGCGGAGCTGCTTTCAAAATAAAAATGAGGGGGCTGCTTTAATTTTCCGGCAGCCCCCTTTGAATGATCAAACATTGTAATTTATCGGAAGACTGTGTATAATAAAGGCAGGAAATGGAGGTAGGGCAGCACATATTGCCGCATCTAAGATATGGTGATTTTGGCGGGATTAGCCTGTTGGGGGGATATGGAAAAAAATTTCAAAGGGTTTTCAGGAAACCAGCTTAAAATATTTGCAATTACAGCGATGTTTATGGATCATCTGGCCTCGACAATCTGGCCCGGATATGATAACAAGGCGTGGTGGTTAATCGGCATTCATTTAATCGGAAGACTGGCAGCTCCGATCATGTGGTTTATGATAGCAGAAGGGTATCAGTATACAAGGAATTTTAAGAAGTATTTGCTTAGGCTTTTTGTATTTTCCGGCCTGGCTCACTTTGCATATAATTTCTGTTTTGGAATATCTTTTATTCCATTTCGAGACTCCATTTTAAATCAAACCAGCGTAATTTGGGCGCTTTTCTGCGCTGCAGTTGCATTGTATGTTTTTGATGATGAAAAAAGGAGTTTTCCACTAAAGGAGTGGCAAAAAACATTGCTGCTCATCGGATTGTGTATATTGGCATTTCCATCGGATTGGTCATGTTTTCCCGTATTGTGCACCCTGCATATTTACCAAAACAGAGGAAATTTAAGAAAGCAGGTATTGGGAATCATGGCATACATATCTATGTATGTCTTTGTGTGGTGCTTATGCATTGATATGATTTATGGCCTGCTTCAATTCGGCATTATTCTTGTATGGCCGTTTATGTACTTTTATAATGGTACAAGAGGAAAAGCAAAATGGATGAAATGGTTTTTCTATGTGTTCTATGCGGGGCATCTGGTTTTGTGCGGGATATTGCGGCTGTTACTGCATGGAAATGTCAGCACTATTATTGGAGGATAGTGGTTTTATAAAAGGCGCTAACTCCACATGGCAGGAGAGTAAAAAATGATTCTTTATTTTTCAGGAACCGGCAACAGTCAGTATGTTGCCAAGCAGATTGGAAAAGAAACCGGTGACTGCACGTTAAACCTGTTTCAGAAACTAAGAGACCATGACTACGGAGAAATTACTTCGGAAAAGCCCTGGGTTATTGTTACACCTACTTATGCGTGGCGGATTCCGCGTCTGGTTTCCCAATGGATTTTAAAAACCCCGCTGACTGGCAGCAATAAAATTTATTTTGTAATGACCTGCGGCGGGGATATAGGAAATGCAGAAAGGTATACAAGGAAACTCTGTACAGAAAAGAAAATGACTTGCATGGGATGTGCAGAAATTGTGATGCCGGAAAACTACATCGCAATGTTCAAAACGCCTGCAAAGGAAGAAGCTGAGAAAATCATACAGGCAGCGCAGGGGCCGATAAAAGCCGCTATTGCTGCAATTCAAGCAGGTGAAAAGATTCCTTTGAAACAAATGTCTGTAAAAGACCATCTGACCAGCGGAATGGTGAATGATATATTCTATCCGCTTTTTGTTCATTCCAAGAAGTTTTACGCCACAGAGTCCTGCATTTCCTGCCAGAAGTGTGTGGAATTTTGTCCCATGAAGAATATCGGGTTTACAGGCGGAAAACCTGTCTGGGGCGACAACTGTACCCACTGTATGGCATGTATCTGCCGCTGTCCGGCAGAAGCAATTGAATACGGAAAGCACTCTAAAGGATTGCCGCGTTATGTATTTCCTCATAATGATTTCATGTAAATATTGCTTTTTATGCAATCATGCTAAAATAAGGTGGTCTTCCATTCGCAGATGTCCGCCTTATTTTATTTCCGCGAGCAACGAGCCAAGTGGGCATGCTCGCATGCACATTTGGCGACTGCCGCGAGGGTCAAATACTCCGCTGCTCTGCAGCGCTGCAAGCTTGATGCCCCGTTGCTTGCAGCGGGGTTTTTGACTTCTTCACGGGTGCTTTCACCCTCTGTAAATTGCTCCATCTTTCCATCCTCCTACGGTACTTAGCTAAAGAAATCAAACTCATCCACCGCAAAAGCGATGTCAATCTGGAATGGCTCACGCTGCGGCATCTGCAATCCCTGTTCGTCTGCAATGACCAGATAATAAGTAGCAGTATTACTGTATTTCAGAGATTTCAGATTAAACTGGCAACGGAAAGTACGCTCTGCACCATTATCGTTTGTCTTATCTGCAATAATCTTCTGAACATCACTAATCTGCTTGCCATTTTCATCCGTAAAGTAAACCTGATAGGTAGCTGCTTCACGGTTGGCACCAACAGCATCCTTCTGATAGAAATTCAGAGAAAAAATCATATTACTGATTTTACGGTTTGCTGACAACAGATTAACCGTTACCGGCTTCGTATCATATTTCTGCTTATTACGTTTATACTCCATAGAATCGTTGCGGAGATAATGATACTCGATGACCGGAACAACCATTTCCTGCAAGCTGATACCGCCATGCACAAAGTTCATGCCGCCGCCATTCATCTTAATACGAATGCTTTCTCTTGGTGCAAAACCGCTAAAGTCAGACTTCCCATCCAGGAACTTCACAGGCAATAAGTAGTTTGGCTGTACGTCTTTTTGCATGATTGCATATCGTCTGCCATACTCCGCACAGCGTTTCGGACTTTCTTTTTTAAGGTCTTTTATGTTTTCCCTGTCCACATCGTAAAACTCATTTTTTCCTACTTTGTCATCCTCAGTCAACGGGCTGTATGTATAAAGGAATCCATGGTCAGCTGTAATCAAAATATTCGTACCGCCAAATTCATTTACAATAATACGCACAAGGTTTTTCAACTCTGAAATAGCTTTATCACAGGCGGCAAAAACAGCGGTATCAGAAGTGTGGCTTGCTTCATCAATGGTATCATGATAGATGTAAACTACATCCATTCCTTTCACCAATGAACTTCGTTCTGCCCGCTTCATGGCGATAATGTCATTATATTTCAATGCTACACTCGCCGGATCTTCTGATTTCAGAACCTTATCACGATTGCCGCTTGCCGTAGACTGCCCATCTGCCAGCACAGTCAAAATATCGTTCCGAAGTTCTACCGTCAGTTCCTTATGTGGAAGCAGTGCTGCCATACCAAACTTTGTGATAGAAGGGAAGATACTCTGCATACTGCCAAGAGAAACCTTACTCTGTGTTTCTCTGCGAAGCTGATCTGCCATCGCTGCCGCCACTTCATAACGCATAGCATCCGAAATAATCACAAATACCTTGGTATCTGAAGTTTTGATGTGAGAACAATAAAATTCTTCCTGCTGCGGTATTTCCAGAACCTTGCCATAGGTTGCCAGTTCATCTGCACACACATCCGACCAGTTGTTACCCAGTTCACCTAAGAACCAGTGAGTATAAAGTCCTTCCACTTTCTCAACAACGTGCTTGAACAGATCGTCCAGCAGAATATTGGAAGTCTCCAGACTCTTTTGGAAACTCAGGTGGAACAAACGGTAGTAAGTGTCCATCTGATAATAACTTTCGGTGTATTCCTTCCAAATGCCCTTTGCCTCTGCGGTATGGAATCCGGCAGAGTGTTCCTTGAAGAAGCTCTGCATATTTGCAACCTGCAAAATACCATCATAAAAATTCTCAAATGGCTCATACCATGCACAGGTTCTACGTTTCTCCACCGCCCCCGTAATGGTATCCACATCAATGATATGGTCGCTGATTTCGGTCATCAGCTTTGTCAAAATCACTTCGTTTATGCACGGGAAGCACTCTGTACCAACCAGATCGTCAACCGTCAGTTTTTCAAACCGCTGATGCAGACGTGCTTCATCTTCTACATATCTTGCCACATCATAAAGCTGCTGAATATCTTTGCCATGAAGCCATTCCGAAATGAAATCGTAGCAATACGCCTGGTGCGGCATAGAAATAAATCCGTCCAGTCCGGCAAGATATTCCTGCCGCATGGTACGAGTAGCAGCGGTCAACAGTAAATGAATTGCCAGCCGTCCAAGGTCAGGTTCTTCCTCACAAAATCCGCATCCCTGGCGAACCATCGCCCAGAACGCACCGTCTGCATGATACTTTACAAAATCTTGATAAACTGCATTGTGTTTCAAATCAAGTCCTGCACGGAACACACTGCGTAAAATCCGGTTCGGCTGTGCGTCCTTCAATCCGCAGATTGCCGCCATAACAGCCATATGCAGCTGTGCCGGAGTTTCCGGAACTTTATTCTGAGCGCTGATTTTCAAACGACGGTCTTTCGCATTGAAATAGGCACGATAATTTTTCACCTGCTTTCTCATGGCCGGATTCGATGCAAGTCCCATCTCATCCATCCAAATAGAAATCAAATCTGCCCGGAACTCCTCGCTGTAAAGCTCTATATCTAAAAGCCAGTTATCATCCGGGCGGTTGTACGCCAGCGGACTGTAAACCAGATAGTTTGTGGTCAAATCGTCTACTGAAAGCAGCTTCTTCACAGAAAATGCGTTGTTTCCAGTCAGTGTAACCACCTTTGCATTTTCAAGAACCACCTCGTCCAACTTGTCCTCAAATTCTTTATCTTCATCGTACCAGAAGATGATACGACGCTGATAAAATTCCGGCAAAGGGGCAGCAAACCGCCGGTTCAAGTCTTGTATTACTTTGTCGGTATCCATGCTGCACCTCCTATCTTTTGTTTATAATAAGCCATTTTGCTTTTCTTCTGTTTCCTTGCTGTTCAAGTATGCCTTGTTCTTTTAACTCCGCAAAAATTCTAGAAATTGTTCTTTTTGATATTCCAAGCTTCTCTGCATACTGTGCCTGCGTTTCTGTCGGATTTTCGGCAATGATCTTCAGCAGTTTTTGAATATGATCTGGAAAAACTTTGTCTGTATATGCCACTTCATCAACGCCATTTTTAATGTCATTAGTGCCGATTTTAACGCCATCAATGCTGTGGGTATCTGCATTAACGCCATTTTTGATATTATTGTCGTTATTCTGACCTCGATAAATATTGATACGCAAATCAACCTCACCGCCAATGAACTCCGGCTCCCGCAGTCCGGCAGCTTTTACTTTATCAATAATTCTTGGAATGCCACTTCCCCAATGCTCGATCAAGTTCATATAAGCAAATGCATGAGCAAGAGCTTCATTTCTGATTTTGGAATACCCTTCTTTCATACGCTCCATCGTCTGTCCCATTGGCAGCTTTCCAGGAGAAGTGATTTCCAGTCGGTTGTCATATACCGCAACCTGTATCGTACCATGATCCAGATAGCTGCGATGTACCATGGCATTGATAATCAACTCACGAATAGCATCCGGTGGAATTTCATAAATATCCTGCCGGTAAATTCCCACAAACGCAGCCCCCAAGTGAATGTTTCGCAAGACAAACTGAAATGCTTCATCTATTTGCTCCCAAAGCGGGCCGGGATATTCTCTACGGTCAACAAATACCGCTTTTGTTGTACCTTTGAACACACCGCATTGTGTTGTGACATGAAGTCCTCCGTTGCCAGTCAAAATGGCAAAGGCATTGGACGGATAATCTTTTCCGTCACGCTCAATCAAAACCCCCCAAGAACGCAACTGCTGTCTGCCAACATCTTTGATAGATGCTTTCTGTTCCTCATTATGAGCGTTTTTCACTGCCTGTTCCTTCATGGCTTTGCAAAGAGCATCAATATCTTCGTCTGTAATCGTTAATCCAGTACACAAAGCTTGATCGAAATAGCGGTTGCTTCCTTCAAACATCAGCTCTTTGATCATGTATTCGTCGGCAAGACGGGTAGTTCCGGAAACACGGACATACGCCCCGCCTTCTCTACCAAAAGCCTTGATATAATACGGTCGCTGTCTGCCCTCGGAAATTTCCGCTACAATGACTGTTTTTCCATCAACTGTCTGTAATGTAATATCCGGAATAATCGTCGGTTCACAGCTATCTGATATGGCATTGGCAATTGCGTCCATTTTCTTGAATACCTCTTCCTTGTCAAAGCCAATTACTTCTCTGGTCTTATCGGCAATTCCGAAAATGATTTTACCTCCGGTTCCATTGGCAAAGGCAACTACAGATTTCATATATTTAATACTTTTCTCTGGCAGGTTCTCTTTGAACTCCACATTCTTGGACTCACCTGCAAGAATTTCTTCTATAGTCATGATAACACCTCGCTCTCTTTTACAGCTTTTAGGCGTTTGCGAAACGCCAGAGCCCGCATAAATACGGGATTCTTTTTGTTATAAAATAGAACAACTCCTCACAGGTTTGTGGTAAAATTGAGATGTCCAGTAACAATTCAC
>JAETNT010000067.1 GCA_021772025.1 Enterocloster bolteae
TAGATTCCTGTCAATATCTTCATGAGGGTGGATTTTCCGGCGCCATTCTCACCCATCAGTGCATGGACCTCGCCCTTTTTAAGTTCCAGACAGGCATTTTTTAACGCATGTACCCCTACAAAGGACTTATCAATGTCTTTCATGGTCAGAATTACTTCTCCCACATCATCACCTTCCATTTCTTTACTAATTGCACTGTTTTGGCGGTACCCATTTACAGGTGTCAGCACACTAGTCGGTAACTACCCCTTTTTGCAGCATGATATTGGCATAAAGCGCCTTCTCGCTGGTGGCGATAATGGCATAAGCTTTCTTTGCCTCCTCATAGAATGTGAACCGCTCCATATGGCCGATGGCGCTTCTGCCCCTGCTGTCAAATGCTTCCACCAATGTCCCGTATTGGTTCCAGATTGGTGTTTCAACCGAATCCCCGTCCATCACCGACATCAGGCAGACAGGATGTTCCACGTAGGTGTCCAGTGGGAAAAGCAAGAGGATTGCTTCCAGTATCTCCGGCACGCCATGGCCTTCCATATGTATGACATGGGCATCCCTGCCCATGGACTCTGCCGGGAAATTCCCATCAGCAATCACAATCCGGTCGCTGTGTCCCATTTCACATAATATCTTCAGCAGTTCAGGAGATAAGATATGAGGTATTCCCCTTAGCATGGGCCATCCCCCTGTTTACTGTATTTTTTATAACCGGGATGCCTGCCGGTGACTCCATATCCTTTCCTCATTGAGATCAGACGGTCAATATTTTCCCTGGATATTTCCTGTGCACCTCCCAGCATCCTGGCATTAAGGCTGATTTTTGCAAAGAGCTCCAGTGTTTCCATACGGTAATAGGCAGTAATCACATCTGCCCCAACGGTAAGGGCCCCATGATTCTGAAGGAGCATTGCGTCATGTTCCCCCAGATAAGGCGCAATATTATCCGGTACTTCATAGGTGGAAGGGGTTCCGTAAGGTGTTACAGGAATCGACCCCAGGGCAATTACCGTCTCAATCATGGAGTACTCGTCCAACGGCACATTGGCTACCGCATATCCGGTGGCCACAGGCGGGTGGGCGTGAAGTACGGAATTTACATCCCCGCGCTCTTTATAGCAGCGGAGATGCATCTTAATCTCTGAAGATGGCCCGTATCCGGAAAGGCCTTCCAACACCTCACCATTCCCATTGATACGAACCAGTTTTTCCGGTGTAATAAAACTTTTGCTTATTCCGGTGGGGGTTGCAAGAAAGGTTCCGTCATCCAGCCTGGCGGACACGTTGCCGTCATTGGCTGCCACCCAGCCGAGCTGCCACATCTTATGGCACACATCGCAGATCTGTTCCCTTAGTTCCATATAACTTAATTTCATAATACCTCCTTCTTTGCCAGGCTGACCTGGCCTTGGGTCCTTCATGTGTTACCATCTCACAGATATAATCCTCCGTCTGCGGCAAATATTTTTTTATATTGGCCGTACACCTGATCCCATTGATTTGTATCTTCCGGCTCATAGATGCTTACCTTGGAAGAAGCCTCTACGACATTCCTCACCTGATTCAGATCCCTAAGTTCTCCTGCCGCAAGCAGCTGGAGGGCTGCGTTGCCCAGCACGGTAGCCTCGACCGGGCCAGCAATCACCGGACAATGACACGCATTGGCTGTCATCTGGCATAGGAGCCGGCTCTGTGTGCCGCCGCCCACCATATGAATCGCCGGGTACTCCCTTCCGGTACACATCTTGATTTCATCCAATGTCATGCGGTACTTAAGCGCCAGGCTCTCATTAATACATCTCACAAGCTCCGCCTCATTCTCTGGTACCTTCTGTCCGCTTTCACGGCAGCATCTCCGGATTCTCTCAGGAATGTTTCCAGCCGGGACAAACGCCGGTGCATCAGGGTCAATCAGCGCTTTAAAAGGCTTCGCATCCGCAGCCATCTGTTCCAGATGACCGAAACTGTACTCCTTTCCCTCACGGATCCACTGTCTCCTGCTTTCCTGAATCAACCACAAACCAATAATATTCTTGAGGAAGGATATCTTCCCCTGACAACCGCCTTCATTCGTGATATTGAGCTTCTTTGACAATCCGTTGATAACGGGTTCATCCAGTTCCGTGCCAAACAGCGACCATGTCCCGCAGCTGATGAAGATGAAATCCTTATCCCTGGCAGGAACAGCCGCAAGCGCACTCTGCGTGTCATGTCCTGCCACAGCAATCACTTCCCCAGGCTCAATCCCCAGCTCCTGGCAAATCCCGTTTTTCATGAGACCAAGCCTGGTTCCGCACGGAACGATACTGCCCAGGATCCTTTCCGGGATACCGAGGCTTTCCAATACTTCCTTTGACCACATTTTAGTTCGGGCATCCAGCATCTGCGTGGTAGACGCGATGGAATACTCACTGACCTGCGCCCCGCACAGATAATAATTAAATAAGTCCGGCATCATCAGAAGCCTGGAAGCCCGCTCCAGAAGCCCGGGCCGTTTTTCCATCAGTGCCATAAGTTGAAATACCGTGTTGATTTCCATAAACTGACTGCCCGTAATCTGATAAAAACGGTCCTTATCCATCTTACTGAAACTCTTTTCAAGCATTCCCACGGTCCGGGCATCCCGATAATGTACCGGGTTTTCTAAAAGATTCCCCTCCTTGTCTATCAGGCCGAAATCCACGCCCCAGGTATCCACGCCGATGCTGTCAATCTTTCCATACTTCTTTGCTTTAATCAATCCCTGCTTCACCTCAAAAAACAGCCGCAGGAAATCCCAGTACATGGTCCCGTTTAATATAACCGGATCATTGGGGAAACGATGAAGTTCCTGTATGGATATCCGGTTCCCGTCAAAGTTCCCCAGCATTACCCTTCCACTGGAAGCGCCGAAATCCACTGCCAGCACATTTTTATGGTTCATAGACACACCGCCTTACTTATACAAAGGCCCATAAGCAGCACAGGCGCGGAAATCCTGCCCCTCTTTATCCATTCCAAATGCATTCCAGGACGCGGGGCGGAATATTTTTTCCTCAGGCACATTGTGCATGCTGACAGGAATCCTTAAGATTGAGCAGAGTGTAATGAGGTCCGCCCCGATATGTCCGTAGCTGATTGCACCATGGTTGGCGCCCCAGTTATTCATCACATCATATGCAGTGGCAAATGCTCCCCGGCCCGTCACCCTGGGAGCAAACCAGGTGCACGGCCATGTATAGTCCGTCCTCTTCCATAAGATATCAGTTACATCTTCCGGCAGTTTCACTGTCCAGCCTTCTGCAATCTGCAGCATAGGCCCAAGTCCTTTTACCAGGTTTAAGCGGATCATGGTACATGGCATCTGGGCTTCTGTTACATATCTGGAAGAAAAGCCTCCGCCTCTGAAATATCCAAAATCAGCCTCATTCCATGTGGTTGCTTCCATAATCGCCTTCTGATCCTCCGCCGTCACCTCATACCACGGCTTCATGACCGGCTGTCCATCTTCATCCAGGGCTTTGCCAGTGGCATCCAGACAGGCGGCTCCGGAGTTAATCAGATGCAGAAAACCGCCTGCTTCCTTTGCAACTCCTTCCAGATCATATCCGGCCGCCTTCTTAACAGCCTCCGGGCTCCAGTAAGTACGAACATCCGCGAAAATCTGCGCTCTGTTGGTGAGCAGCTTCATGAACAGCATTCCCAGCCCATTTAATGCGTCGTTCTCCGTAGCCAGTATGTATGGCTCCCTTGCGCCGTTCCAGTCAAAGGAAGTGTTCAGCATGGACTCCGCGAAATCACCATTTGGATAAAAATCCGTCCACTGCCTCTGTCCCTGGAAGCCTGCGGCGATGGCATTGTGTCCAATCCGCTCTTCCTCCCTTCCTTCCGGCAGGTTGGGATTCCCATTCATCAAATCCTTGATGATGCACATCATCTTGACAACGAATTCCCAATCCTTATCCTTCTGTTCCCGGGTCTTCTGGACTTCGGGAGGATTCTTGTCAAAGCCTTCCTTGCAATTCGCCTTTGTCCAGGCAAGGGCTTTTTCAAACTCCTCTTTATCGTATATTTCCTCGCTCATACGGCGGATTAATTCCACTTCATCTACGGATTCCACCCGCATTCCCAGATATTCCTCAATGAATGCCGGGTCTATGATGGAGCCGCCAATTCCCATGCAGATAGAACCTATCTGGAGATATGACTTCCCTCTCATGGTAGCGGCTGCCACTGCGGCACGCCCAAAACGGAGAAGTTTCTCTTTTACATCATCCGGTATGCTTGTATCATCCGCATCCTGGACATCATGTCCATAGATACCAAAGGCCGGAAGCCCCTTCTGCGCATGGGTAGCCAGTACAGAGGCCAGATATACGGCGCCGGGCCGCTCCGTTCCATTAAATCCCCACACGCCCTTGATTGTTTGCGGGTCCATGTCCATCGTCTCTGCACCGTAACACCAGCATGGGGTCACAGTCAGGGTAATATCCACTCCAGCCCTGCGGAATTTGTCCGCGCAGGCCGCGCTTTCCCCCACGCGTCCAATGGTGGTATCCGCAATCACTACGTTTACCGGTTCCCCATTACTGTAAAACAGGTTTTCCCGAAACAGGGCCGCCGCGCTTTTGGCCATATTCATGGTCTGCTCTTCCATGGATTCCCGTACTTTCATATACCCCTGTCTTCCGTCTATTGTGGGTCTGATGCCGATAACCGGATAAGCCCCAATCAATCTGTTTGCTGCCATAGTGCTTCCTCCTTTTGATTTTAGATTGTGTCCATTTTAAATCGTATTGATTTTATATTGTGCTTATTTTAAAACGTGTTCTTTTTTAATCGTGTTCTTTTTTAGTTGTGCTCTTTTTTAATCGTGCTCTTTTTTAATTGTGCTCTTTTTAATCGTGCTCTTTTTAATCGTGCTCTTTTTAATTTGTGTTCTTTTTAATTTGTGTTCTTTTTAATTTGTGTTCTTTTTAATTTGTGTTCTCATTATATTTTTGTCTTCTTTTTGCGTAATTGTATTATACTATTGATAAACAGCTATTTGCTGTGATATAATGGCAAAAAATATGACAATATTCACTTTATTGGTCATTTTACCTATTTGCTCAATTTAATCCCACGCATTTATAGTGATTTTTCCACTTTCGAGAGGGGGTAATATGCACTATTTGGACTATAATGAAAAAAAGCAGCACGGGACTCCAGACTTTCCTATTGAATATTACCATGTAGATGAGCACCATCCCCGTTATAACATGCCATTCCACTGTCACAAAGAATTGGAAATCATCCGGATTTTAGAGGGAATCCTCTATTTAAAGTTAGATGATGAAGAGCTTGAAGCCAAAGCCGGGGATATCATCTTTATTAACGAGGGGGTTATTCATGGCGGTCTGCCGCAAAATTGTATTTATGAATGTATTGTGTTTGATATCCAGCGTCTTCTCATGCACACAGATACCTGCCGCTTTTATATCCGGCTCATTACAAAGCATCAGATTATTGTCCAGAATCATTTTACAAAAAGCAACCGTTCCCTGCATCGGATCATCGGCCATCTTTTCAGATCCATGCAGCATAGTGAGCCTGGAAGCGAACTGATAACCATGGGCACTTTATTTGAAATATTTGGAATCATCTACCAGAAAAAGCTTTATCAGGATAAGGCTGATGATACAAAATCTTCCCGGAAGATGATGCAGCTCAAACCTGTGCTGGAATACATAGACAGTAATTACGGGCAGACCATTACACTGAATGAATTATCCAGAATTGCCGGGATGTCTCCCAAATATTTCTGCAGCTATTTTCATTCCATCATTCACAGAACCCCCATTGATTATCTGAATTACTATCGTATTGAGCGCGCCTGCAGCGAATTAAGCACCTCTGATTTAACCTTGGCAGAGGTAGCCTATCGATGTGGTTTTAGCGACGTAAGCTATTTTATCAAAACATTTAAACGGTATAAGGGAATCACACCACACCGGTATTGCCTGAATATTGGATAATACCTGATTTTAAACAGGTGCCTGGGTTCGTACCGCGTTTCTGAAAACAGCCGGCAGGGACCTGGGTTCCCAGCTGGGGTGGATGCTTCCGTACCTGCTGCTAACTGCTCGGGGAACATTTTCCCGCAACAGACAGGTCCTGGTTAGCCTGAATTCAGAATAGTCAGAATCATGCTGAGAAAATAGTTATCCCGAGGATAGCCACAATAGCCTTGTAACAATAAGGTTTTTGGGGAAAATCCTCGGGATGATAAAATTAAGATTAATTAATATTACGTTTATTTTATATGCTTTCGGCGCTTTCAATTATCTCATGTATAGACTCATAATAACTCCAGCCCCCATTTATAACTTCCTCAATTTTTGCTTGAGAATTGTATATTATCCGTTTAAAGCTGTTCATTGCTGCCCGACCATTGGTTTGTGAATACAGGTTATCCCTTGCAGGTAGGCTTCGTTTTAATGTATTTAATGAATCTTCAAGACAATTCAGACAATCTGCATCCCACTGTAATAAAGAAAAACAAATTTCAATATTGGAAAAGTCATTATGGTATATTGAAAAATTCTTAAACTGTGAATCAGAATCCGTTTTGAAATACCAGTCGGAAACTTTTAAGATATATCTTTTAAAGACACCATATCTGTTTAATATTGCTACGTCATTTTCTTTGCCGGAGAAATCTTTTATTAAACGTATTGTGTTCTCATTAACAATTTGATTAATATCCACCTGGTCATTATACTTACCAAGGGCATCAACCAATACCCTCCAAAAAGTCTCATTGCCAGCTACACACCACCCAGAAAACCCTTTCAGCCAGCTTGATAAAGTTTGAATTATAAACTTAGGATCGAATGCAACAAGCTGTTCCAACAATTCAGGAAAAAATGGATATAATTCAAAGAATATATCTCCCCTACACGCGATATAATTAACAAATCCATCAACAATGCTTTCTTGTCTGGAATGGATGATTGAATTCCAAAAATCCTTATTATCATCATCCACATAATTACGCCCTTTGCTAATACCTTTAAAAAATCGGTCAAAAAATTCCTTTGCGTGATTTTGAAAGACTGTGCTAACACCATCAAGTATTCCATCTATCCTATCTCTATTGCTTATATCAGGATATTTATAGTATTCATATATGTTAGCAAGCTCTCTAACTAAATATTCCTCACCACCAAGGACATAGAATTGACTTAAATTATTAACGAGGTAATTCCAGAAGGATTCCACAGTTGAACTATCAATTATTTGATTTTTCCCATGTACGCAAGCATTTCTTTTTTCCCGCCAATAACAATATTCAGTTTTAGCAAGCTCTCCATTTCCAAAATTTAAGATACCGATTTCTTTTCTACTATTTAATGGCGCACAAGAAGCCATCACGATATTATTGATTTGTTCTTCCCACTTGTCATCATTATTTAATATAGCCAGAATGTCATCCTGCCAAAAATTCGGGTTTTTCTTTTTCAACTCACTTCCATAAGTACAATTGATTATTCTCTCTCGAATAGTGAGTTTAAAAGATAGATATGCCATAATAAAAGCCGATCTGTAAGAACCAAATTTGTAGTTGTTAACTGCTTCCGTAAATAGTTCATTAACCGGGGCACTGAATGGTTTGGTATCTTCGACCCATTTTTCAATTCGTAATTTCATAGCCACACCTCTAAATATTTTGTGCAGTAACCACTATCTCATGATGTTTCAAGGCAAAATACTGTACAATATCTCTAGATGAATTATACTACCTTTTGACACAATTTCCAATATACAGACGACGAGTTCACAGCCGTCCATAAAATTTCCCCAACATCTCGCTGAGTATTTCCAGAGGAATTTCGGATTGCAGCAATCGTGCCCCAAAGGAGCGCCGGTAGCTGTGGAAGTCTCTCTGTGTGGAATTGTCTCAAGGGCAATCCCGCATTGTTTCATGTTTGTGGTCTTTATCCAAATTTTTATATCATTCCACAAGTACCATCCATACCGCCACCTCAACACGATTCTGTTTAAGGTACTATGTCCAACCAATCTTTTATGACATTATCGGCCTTCAACATAAGTAACCATTTCGTCCAAAGGATTACGGGGTGTGGCGCTGGTATAGGCGTCAGCGCTTTCATCCATGGATGTATCCTCCATACCAATCAAGAGAAACGCTGCCGCTGCCTGATTCTCCGGAATACCCAAATGTTCCCGATAGGCTGCCTGGTTTTCTCCGTTCACTGCCAATGTGGGGGAGGAAATGATTTTTGTTCCATACCCTAAAAGCTGTGCAGCCACAGACATAGTTTGACAGGCCAGGCCTGCATCCAGTTCGGAACCATCTGAACAGGAAATAACAATTACCAAAGGAGCACCTGCGATTCCGGCCTTCAATACGCTGCCGGTGGCCGCATGATTTCCTCCGGCTGTTGTATCTGGCGGGGGGGAAGAATCCCTGTCCCCGTCCGCATCAAATCCGTCCGGCAGTTCCCCATCCTCCGGCAGTTTGCCATCAGGCATATCTGCTCCGTCCCGAGGTGTACCTCTGCCAACACGCATACCGCTGCTCATATCCTCAGAGATTTGCTGCAGCAGGGCAGCATCGGTTATGACCGAGAAATGCCAAGGCTGGCCATTCATGGCGCTGGGAGTGTTAATTCCAGCCATCAGAATCGTCTCAATATCATCATTGCTCACCTTATCATCTGTAAAATATTGGGTTGTTGCAATATCGCTGACCAATTCAACTGCATTTGTATTCTCTGTTTGTAGTGTACCAGGGGACTTCTGGCTTACATCATGGCCTGCCTGGGAATTGGATTGGGAACACCCCCACATCAGGCATAACGCGGATATGGCTGCAACAAGAGGGATGCATTTTGTTTTCATCATTTATTCGCCGTCCTTCCTTATAAAAATAATTCAAAGGTTGTTAAAACTTACCGAAATCAGTGTTTATATATCTTCGCCACGGCCAGACCAATGGCAAGCACGGCCGCCGAAGCTCCAATCCAGATCCAGCCGGTCTGATTGGATGCAGGGCTCTCGGCTCCATCCAGGTAAAATCTGAAATCATCTCCGGTCATTTGCCTGCCGCCCCCTGCGGGCCGGCTGGTATTGTTATCCCCTGCTGTACCGGAGGCTTCAGAGGGAGTGGCTTCTGTTTGGCTGCCGGAAAACTGGCCCGGGAAATTTCCCGAAACATTATCCGGGGGATTAGATGGATTGAAGCCCTCCGGCATTTCTCCGGTAAAGCCCTCCGGCATACCTGACATATCCCCGCCAAATCCGCCCATACCGCCGCCCCTGCCGCCTTCGCCGCCCATGGAACCCATGTCGGAAAGAGTGATGGCCGAGGCGTCCACATAACTCATATTATCGGCTGTCTCTCCGTTATCAAGCTGCATGGAAATACTGCTGCTGCGCAAATTACAGAATTGGCGGAGCGTTTCCACGCCCAGTTCAAATTCCTCATAGGTGTAAAAAGCCGTTGGGTCTTTTTCCACATAGGATTGAATCAGATCATAGGTATTATTGATGATTCCCTGAATATCAACACTGTTTAAAAACTCAGCAAAATACTGATGATACAGCGCCGTGTATTCTTCGCTTTCAAATATCCAATTCAGCATTGGCCGGTCGGAAGAACCGCCGGACACCGGGGTGTCAATGGGCGTGTTGACGGTACTCGTTGCGTTTCCGCCGCCAAATGTACCAAAGCCCAGGTTATAGTCCCACGGAATCATGGAAAGCCGGCCATCCGTTTCATAAAGATAATAGTTGTGGACCATCATGCCTGTATAACTGTCGTCATTGCAGACATAATTGTGAACTACAAAGTAGCGGATAACCTGCCCTATATCCACAACAGATGCAATGTCCTGGTTATCGGACAGCTTTTTCAGGGACTCAATCAATCGTTTTTGGTCGGCTTTGGTAATATAGGTCTTGGCGTTGTTCCAGATGTTTAAGTAACTGTCCAACTCATCGTCAATGTACTGCAGCTTCACATCGGAGGAGCCCATTCCAAACCCGCCGCCCCCGGAAAAAGGAATATCAGGCATCCCACCGCCAGACATGGAAGGCGGACTAAATCTGCCGGAAGATACGCCGGATTCCCTTGAATCTGTATCTGTTCCTCCAAAATCAAAGCCGTTCCCGCCATCACGGCTGCCAAACATGGCAGACGGGTCAAAATCCCCGCCATTGCCCCGGCCTCCGCCGAAGCCCAGGCTGTCCGGCTTATAAAGTTCGCCGTAATCCGAACCGTAATTGCGCTCCAGGAAGGATTCCTCCACACCCTCCACCGCCAGGTACAGCCCCCAGTCCTCGCCGTTCACCGTGATATAGACATAGCTGCACAGAGAGGAATTCACACCGAATCCGTTCATCATGGTGTAGGTCAGATAATCCTTCATCATGGTGGAATCCTGAATCAGATTGTTCAGGCTCAGCTTATCAAGCCCATGGTAGGTCCTGGTGCTGTCATAGTGGTCAAATTCAATTTTGAAGCTGTACCGCTCACTGCCGAGGGATGACACCATTGACAAAGAGGTGTTCCCTTTGGCACGGAGTCCTATGTTTTTATAGGATTCACCGTCGATTACCACGCTGGCCATATAATATTCCTCGCTGGTGGCATTGGCAATAAACTCATCCCAGTCGTCCATGACAATATCAACGGAGTGAACCTTTGTGTTGTCAAATAACCTGTTTTCATATCCCATGGTGTGCGCCATTGCCTCGATACCCAGGGCCGCGCCATTCATAAACAGAATGGTCAGAACCAACATCAAGGCCATGACAATCACAGCAATGCGGTCAAAATGTTTGCTTCCTGACATAATTTACCCCATATAATCGCCGTTGTAAGAAACAATCACCGCGCTGTTGACACCGGGCATTTCCGAAAGGATATTGATAAAATCAGTATCATCATCCTTAAGCCGCACTTCAATGTTCAGCTCGATAGCGCCCTTAACAGCGGATTTGCTCTTAATGGTTGTTTTGGTTACATTTTGGGAGAGGAAATCTTTTGCCTTCATTTCCACGTCATGGCCCGTGCAGCTGAGCACCACTATGTAGGGATGCGTATTAGAAGACTTATTGACAAATACCAGCAGGATGATACCGATGCAGACACTGCTGATGACAGCAAGAGGAATCATGCCCGCTGCCAGAATAATACCTGCGCCGATGGCCCAGAACAGGAACGCAATGTCCAGCGGGTCCTTGATGGCGGTACGGAAACGGACAATGGAAAGAGCGCCCACCATACCAAGGGACAGGACAACATTGGAAGTCACGGCAAGGATGACCGTTGCCGTAATCATGGTCAAGGCAATCAGAGTGGTGCCGAAGCCTGCAGAATACATCACGCCCCGGTAGGTTTTCTTGTAAACAAGGAAAATGAACAGACCAACGCCAAAGGACAGCAGGATGGTCAAAATCATGTCAAAGACACTGATAGAGGATACTTTTTCTAAAAAGCTGGATTTAAATATATCGTTAAAAGTCATGGTTTGGGTTCTCCTTATTCCATTTTATTTTTAATCATACACGCGGCAGGCAGCATATTTGGAATAGGCCGTGCCGTGCCTTTCCCCAAGCTGCACCATGTCGCGGACCACATCCGGCAGATAATTGTCCCATTTCACTTCCAGGATACAGGGGGAACCGGCAGCCGGTATAGTGATGCAATCAGGATTTAAGAAATCCGTGCAGCCAAGGGCGGTACGGATATTGTAATCCAGCGTCACACGGACATTGCCGGGGACGAATACAAAAGGCTCACGGGTGTAATCCACAATCACCTTTGCCGCCAGGCCTTCATTGCGAAGACAGGTATAAAATCTCAGGATTACTTCATCGGTGCTGGCAGCCATCCAGTGAATGTCACCGCCCGCAATCTGACAAGCCTGGGCCTGGGTCAGCAGGGAGGACTCCTTATACCCCAGTCCGCTGCATTTGAACTTCCGCTCCAGGCGGATTACAGACGGATCATTGTTATACATACGAATCCGGTACTTTTCCCGGCGGCTCACACCGTCCAGCTTTTCCCGCAGGGCTTTGTCGTCCCGATTGTCAAAGTACAGGCTTCGGATTTCATATTGTCCGTCTATGGCATGGCTGTCCGGCGCCATCACCGCCCTCAGCCTTTGCCGCAGGATCAGCATATCCAGATTGCTGATTTCATGCTTTACTTCATGTCTGTATTGCATGCAGCATTCCTCCTTTCTATGCAGCCATTATAAAACCCTAACCTATGAGCAGCATTAGAAAGACCTTCCCGTTTGTGAATCCTTACGGGAAGGTCTGTGAATATTTTGTGAACTTGTATTAAAAGCGGGCAGTGAAGCGGATGGTCCCGGTCTCTGTGTACTCTGCTGTCAGCGTTCCGCCAAATGCCTGTGCAATGGCACGGGCGGCAGAAAGGCCAATCCCATACCCGGAGACTGTGCTGCTTTGGGTTCTGGCGCTGTCCCCCCGGAAAAACCGCTCAAAGAGCCGTTCCGGGTCAGAATTGCCGGGAGCATGGCAAGTGTTTTCTTCTAAAATTACAATATGTCCCCCATCGCCCGTCACGGAAAAACGGATTATCCCATCCATCGGGGTGTATTTAACCGCATTGTCAAGTAAAATGGAAATCATTTGGGAAAATGTATCCCTGTGCGCCTGCATGAAAACATGGGGCTGGATTTTTACGGACAGCGAAATCTGTTTCTCTGCCGCGGCATCTTCCCAGGACGGCAGCATCCCGTTCATCAGCCCGCTTATATCAACCCGTTCTGTGGGCAGCTTCGTTTCCTCGTCCAGCCTGGCCAGCGTCAGAAGATTTGTCATCAGCACATTCAGCCGCTGGGTCTGAAGCCGGATGTTTCTGCTGTACTTGCTTTCTCCGTAAATCAGCGTTGCCGCGTCATTGTTGGACTGGATGATTGCAAGGGGTGTTTTCAATTCATGGCCGGCGTTTGTGATGAACTGCTTCTGCTTTTCCATACCTGCCAGGATGGGACGGACCACCCGCCCGGAAAGCGGGATAACAAACAGAAGAATCACAAGCCAGCATATAAGGGCAATGGCAGAGGAAATGCTCAGGGCCATCACACACATCCGAAATTGGCCGGATATATCCATAAAGAAAATCAAACGGTCTGCCCCGGACTGCTTTACTTCATATTTGTACCCTTCAATCTTGCCCGAGGCACCGGTAATCTGCCCGGCATATTGGACTGCCTGCTCCGCGCTGACAGATGATATATGATCGATGTTCACATCCAGAACCGTTCCGTCCCGGGCCGTGCGCACCATAAAAAAACGGGCCGACTGGATGATGTCCATATCCATGGGCGGGGCAAAGGGCATTGGCCTGGGCGGTTCCACCGGCGGAAATTTTCCTCCCCCGCCGGCAAGGGTGTGCAGAACAACGCTTGACTGGCTGTCCAAAATAATCCAGCTAAGGCCGCTGATGGCTCCAACCAATACCACCAGCAGGATGGTGACCGCGGACATGGCAAAGACAATGAACTTTTTTCTCAGCGTTTTTTTCATGACGGCATCTCCAACCGGTAGCCTATATTGCGCTTAGACACAATCTCCACCGTTGATTCCATGGCCAGGAGACGTTTGCGCAAATAGGAAATATAGAGCCAGACGCTGTTGATATCCGTCTCCGCATCATACCCCCACGCCTTAATCAGCAAATCCTCCGAGGAAAGGAAGATATTGTAGTTTATCATCAGCTGCTCCATAAGCCGGTATTCCTGTTTGGGCAGCACAAAATCCGTATCGCCGCAGGAAAGCGTGCCGGACTGAATGTTCAGCGTCAGATCGCCAAAGGAAAGCAAATCCGGGCGGAACTCCTCCCGCCTGCGCAGCATGGCACGGACACGGGCCAGCAGCTCCCCCATGTCAAAGGGCTTGGGCAGATAATCGTCCGCCCCTGCGTCCAGTCCCCGGATGCGGTCATCCACCTGCGTCTTTGCGGTCAGCAGCAAAATCGGCGTTTTGCATCTGTTGTTCCGCAGGGCGGAAAGAACCTCGATTCCATCCCGCTTGGGCATCATAATATCCAGAATAATCCCGTCATAATCGCCGGACACGGCATAATCATAGGCGTCCTCGCCATTATACACGGCATCAACAATATATTTGTGGTAAGTCAGGATGTCCACCACCGCTTCGGAAAGCGAGCGTTCATCCTCGGCATAAAGCAGCTTCATAACGTCCTCCCTGGGAAAGATGATTTCATTTTGATAATGATACCATATAAGTGTGAAAATTTCGCATTTTGCAGGTAAAAAGGTAAAATATATTTTTATATTAGCAGACGAAACTTAGAATAGAATAGGAAAAATGCCGCCGCTGTAAAAAACAGCAAACATTAAAGGAAGGCTGTCACGACAAATGGCATTTACTTATTAACGCCCTGTCCTAACAGCCCTTAGTGCTCCATCCGACCAGAAACGATACTGCCAGTGCTGAATATCTTGTCAGCCTGTAAGGCGGAGGAAGGAAGCGGAGTGGTTCCTCCGCTGACTGCCGACAACGCAGCAGATGGCAAAATAGGCAGTGCTGGCAGTATCGTTTCTGGTCGGATGGAGTACTAGCTTCTGATTAACAAAAATGACCAGACAGATTCAATACTGCCGGTCACTTTTATTGTGTATAATCATACTTGATTGTCTCTTAAATTTATGCAAGCCGATAACTTCTTTCTTTTCTGTAAACTTGAATTAATAATTTAAGCTGATTATGAATAATGAAGCCAAAAAGCCGTGTTAAATCCAATTCCTTTAACAAGAAAATCAGTCAGTGTATCGGCAATCTTATCAGCATTTTCAAAATATATTGCACTATCTTCTGCCACATAAAGTCCAAAACCTTCTTTACCCTGTCCGTAAAAATAATGCAAGTCGCCTAAATCATTCCCAATCAGCCAAATCTGGTCAATAATACCGTTGCTATCAGTGTAAGAATATATTTCTTCGTATTCTGGTCGCATTTTTAATGCCTGTTGTGCCGAATAAATTTGCATGGAGTAAATATCATCTTTTATCTTTATCCCAAGCTCTAAGCCAACATTCCCATCATCTGTATTGCCGGAAATCGTCTTTAGAAAATCAATATAATCCTCCGGCAACAAGATGGGAGAAGTCTCTGCTAATTCTCTGACCATATCTTCCCCTCCATCGCAAGGAGTTCCACCAATTATCTGTATCTTTTCATTTAGACATTCCAATAGATTCATTTATAATACCCTTTCATTGCTTCCGATTGGTTCAACTTTCATTATTTGATTATTACAAGCTACCTTCTCCACCCATCATTCTGGTCATTTCTTCGATTCTCTCGATAGGAAAAGGCGGCTGTCCTAAAGGCTTCATTGCAATGGACATAAGCTTCATCGGATTATCATCAGCAGCAACTCGATTGGAACTAAGCGTTCCGCACGTTTTACATCTGTGAATAATCGCCCATTCACCTTTGTTTCTAACCCATACAGACACAGGTTCCATATGTCCCCCACATTCAGATTCTCTGTCACCTGGTTCAATATCCACATGCAGGCTATATAGGCAATTGGGACAATGATTTCTGTGATTGCTTCCAGCGCCTTCTGGAACTACTGTTCTGCCGCAATTCTTGCAAACAAATATTTCATTGCATGGATGCTTTTTATAGTAGCCTTTTTCATATAACTTTCGCTTGTTCTCCCTATTCATCTTTGAATCCCCCATTATCTTCCTTTGCAGAGGATTCATACTTGCGTATTATTCCACGGATTGTTTTATCCGACAGGAAAAATAACTCACACAAATTAGTAATAGTCTGGCCTGAATAGTAAAGTTCAACTATTTTTTGATTACGTTCTGCCAGTCTATCTTTGGTTCCGTTTTTTTCTCCCCAGGATTTTGTGTTTTCATCTTTCCTTGGAATATAAATAATTTGACCATCGATATATTTTTGAATTTCCCATATCAAACATTCTGGCAAAACATCATCTGCATTAACATAGCTCATATGCTTCCTCCTAAAAATTTTTAGGATGCAATGGCTATAGCATAAATTTTGTATTTGCAATAGCCATTGCTATCGCACAATAAGCTTATACTTCTTCAAAAAACACTCTTTGAACCTTTCTTGTCATATTTGTTACAGAATAACATTTAAGTGGCTGCATCGGCAACCTTAATTTTGATTATAATTGTTTTTCAGAATTGCATTACATTGCTTTCAAAGTAAAAGATACATTCCACAGCCCCTTATAACTCATATCCTTCTCCAGCTTCGCCTTGAACCCTTCCACAAACATCTCCGTCTGCTTCACATCCAGCGTCTCCGTGTCAAAATACCTCACCTGTATCTTGTCCCGGTTCTTATACTCCGTCAGTTTTTTCAGCCATGCCGGGGACACGGAAAAACTCACCGTGATCGTCACAACCCCTGTCCTGACCACATCCCTCTGTTTCGTCCCCGCCTCGGTCTCCCCTCCGGAATCCGCCTCCACGTCCTTCAGTTCCACCTCATAGGAATCCGGCAGGGGAAGGTCCTCCCCGTCAAAATTCAGATACTGTATAAAAGCCATTCCTCTGCCTCCTTCCTATCGTCCGCCGCTCCGCAGATTGCTCCTCTGCTGCGCGTTCACGATCACCTCGTCCAGCATCGTGCCTCCCAGGTAAATCGGTATCACGATATCCCCGGATCCGTTCACGCTGCTCATGCCTTCCCTTATCGCGGAAACCAGCGCCGCCGGATCAAAACTGCCCATGCCGTAGGTCATGCTTCAGCCAAGCGCCGCAAGTTCACCCGCTTACCTCCCCCTCATCAAATCCAAACTCACAATCTCCTGCTCCAGCTTCACTCCCTGTTCCAGCATATAATCGACCACCTCCGCATAGGGCTCCATCCTTCCTAATTCCAAAAGTCTGACCCGATCATTTTCTGAAAGCTGATGTAAGCATCTGGCATGCTCCGTGTTTTGCAGTTCACGGATTGACATGCCAAACAGCTCAAACCTCACTCCGGTGACCTCACACAAATTATGGTGAATCCAGAAACCGCCGGCATCCATATCTCCGAAATGTTCATATCTGACATTAGGATTCGATGCATATACCAGCTTAATAAAATCTCTCTGATAACGGTTGGTATACCCTCCCAGATAAAAGGTGACAGCGTGATCCGAATGATATCTGAGATAGGACGTCCGGTTTTCTATTGTCATGAACTTCGGCGCGTTAATTCTGACTGACTGAATATGAGTCAATTCTGATGCAAGAAACTCCACACCTTCTGCAAATCCACTGATATCGACTTCTTTTCCGGAAATGTGGATTACCGCATTTCCCTTCACACAAAGCTTCTGCGGTTCTTTTGCGATATGATAATCCAGCAGAACTTCGTCCGGCAATTCCTCCTCAAGTTTTCTGTCTGAATAGTCCCGAAGCAGCCGGCAGACAGGCTGCAGGGTTTCATTTTCAAAATACTTGGAATCTCCATACACCTTTACGGAAACCTCCCGGATATACAGTTCCTCCCGGTTCCTCTCGATAAAAGCGACCGCCTTCAGAATATCATCCAGCTCGTCAATATTACCCGGAATCTTCCGATTCTCTATACACGCGGACAACTTCCCACATTCTTTCTTGCAGATAGCGGAAGCGTCCTGGTACCGTTCAATCAAATTCTGCAGTTTCTCAACCTTCGCATCCTTCGATATATAACCATACTGATCGGCCAGGTACTTCTCTATCTCCTGAATCTTCTCATCCACTAAATAAATGTACTTCAACTGCGTTCCAAATGTTTCAGCCGCACTGGTTATAAATCCCCATTTAGACAGCTGCTCCACCGCTTGATTAATTTTAGAAATTTCCGCAAAGTCTCCATCATTGGCATTGTATTTTCTGTATAACTTCTCTGGTTTGAGCCGTGTTCTCCGATTTGTCTTATTATCACCGGTGTCTTTTTTGCTTTTGCGATAGTTCTCCACCAGAGAGGTCAATATTTTTTCTTCGTAGGTTAAATTCTTCATAAGTCAGATTTTATGCCCCTTTATGTATCTCAATCATCCCCATCTCCATCAGATCCGGACTGGTCCGGAGCACCGGCAGTATCACATCACACTCATTTCCAATCAGTTCCGTCTTATCGGGTGCGCAAAAAATCATCTGCAGCTTCTGCTCCTTCATGAACCGCATCATAATCTTTACATTGGTCGGATCCATTTTGGCAAAGGGTTCGTCAATAAAAACCAGTCTGGTCGAACTGCTTTTATCATTATAAATCATAAGCAGGGCAGACAATAAGATCAGCATGTACGGTATCTGCACCTCTGCGCCTGAATTATAGCCGGACTGTCTGGAAAGCTTCGCCCTGGTAAGCACATCATTGGTCAAAAGGATTTCATAGGTCATATAGTTCCGATAGTCTGCATAATGTTCAATCTGCTCTTTATCATTGCTTTCCACAATCTGATTAATAATCTTCTTCATGTCACGCTCCAGCTCCTCCCCCTTATCATCGGAATAGGAGATCAAGGCATCGAAGGTCATCTGTCCGGACGCGGTTCCCAGTTCTTCCCGCTCCTTTAAATACCTTGCATACTCCAGTATTTTCTCATAGCGGGAGCCGTCCTTTACATACCTAACCTCAAATGCATATTGGGATTTAAACTCCAGCCGCGCCAGCTCCGCGTTGATTAGCTTTAAATCATCTCTGGCCGTCTCACAGGACTTTAACACCGTGAGGACAAACTCATTTTTGAAAATATCTTCATAGCGTCTCGTCTGTTCTTTTAGTTTTACCTGTATTTCCTCCCTGTCATCCATCCAAATCCGGGATTTTCTGGCCTGATAAGCCGCGATGGCGCCGTCCGTCATCGGCAGCTGGTTATGGGTTGCCCTGGATGCGTTATAAGCTGCCTGACCGCCCCGCAGATTTTCACCGGCTTCCTT
>JAETNT010000157.1 GCA_021772025.1 Enterocloster bolteae
GGGGACGGTTCCTGTCTCCGTCATTTATGTATTTGTGTTCTACGCAGTGATTATTTTTGTCATGGCATATACAAAGTTCGGCAGGCACGTCTATGCCGCAGGCGGCAATATCTGCGCCGCCAGGCTTTCAGGAATCAATGTAAACAAAACCGTGCTTATGGTATATGTTTTAAGCGGCATATTTGCAGCCATTGGAGGCATCATGCTTTTGTCACGCCTTACATATGCAGACCCGAATGCCGGATCTGGTTATGAGATGAATGCCATCGCTTCCGCGGTTATCGGAGGAATCTCTTTATCAGGCGGAAAGGGGAAGATCGGAAATACACTGGTGGGAGCCATTATTCTCAGTACTCTGACCTGCGGACTCCAGATCATGAATGTTGCCACTTATTACCAGACCATTGTCACAGGCATTGTCATTATAGCCGCGGTGTTTGCGGATAAGAAGAAAGAACGCCAGAGTGAGTAGGAAAGCTAAATACATTAAGTATTTGCAAATAAAGGAGGAAATTGATTATGAAGCGAAACATGACGGCAGCAGTGATGGCATTGGCAATGAGCACGGTTATGTCGGCGGCGGTACTTAGCGGATGCGGAAGTACCCCGAAGGAGACTGTGCCGGAGACGGCCAAGGAACAGCAGACAGATGCCCAGACCGCGGATACAACTGGGGAAAGCGGGAAGGACGAAGAAAGCAGCGCAGAAGCGGCATCGGGTAACTATGGAGATAAGACCATTGGATTTGTGGGGATGACTTTAAACAACGAATACCATATTACCCTGGCTAACGGCGCTAAAGTAGAAGCAGAGGCAAAGGGGGTCAAGATTGAGGTCCAGGCCGGAGACCAGCATGCCAGCGCTGATGCGCAGCTTGGCATTATTGAGAATATGATTGCCAACAAGGTGGACGGAATCCTGCTGGTTCCCAGTTCTTCCGACGGTTTGGAATCCGCCCTTACAAAATGTAAGGAAGCAGGCATTCCTATCATCAATCTGGATACAAAGCTGACGGATGAGAGCCTTGCCAATGTAGGCCTGGATATTCCGTTTTACGGAACCAACAATTATGAAGGCGCCAAACTGGCAGGCGAATATGTGGCGAAAAACTTTGAGAAGGGAACAAAGACAGCCATACTCAAAGGGATTGAAGGACAGACCAATGCAGCGGACCGTTACAATGGATTCATAGAAGGCGCCGGGGACACGGTAACTGTTGTGGCTGAACAGACGGCAAACTGGGAAGTGGACCAGGGATATACAGCTGCCCAGAACATCATAAGCGCTAATCCGGATGTTGAACTTTTCTTCTGCTGCAACGACAATATGGGTATCGGAGCCTTAAGAGCTATCAAGGAAGCAAATATGCAGGAACAGATTCAGATTATCGGATTTGATGCGGTAAGCGAAGCCCTGAACCTGGTGGAAAACGGAGAGTTTCTGGCAACTGTGGCACAGTATCCGGCTGAAATGGGAAAATTGGGCGTGGACAATATGCTGAAAATATTTGACGGCGGTGAGGCGGAATCCTATATTGACACCGGAACGGAAGTTATTACAAAGGACAATGTAGGAGAGTTCAAGGATTACTTAAAGACTTTTGAGTAGGAACAGGGCTGGAGTTTTGAGACGGATTTTTCATATGGGATTCAAACATACTTCAGGCCATAAAAAATTAGGGCTGCCTGCCGGCAGCAGAATGAGAGGCAGAAATGGACTTTAAAAAATGCATTGTAGAGAGCGGTAAAAAGCTGGAGAATTCAGGTCTTACTGTAGAAACGTGGGGAAATATCAGTATCCGCGATCCTGAGACCGGACTGGTATACTTAACGCCCAGCGCCATGAAATACAGTACCATTGTGGAAGACGATGTAGTGGTCTGCAGGCTGGATGGAAC
>JAETNT010000158.1 GCA_021772025.1 Enterocloster bolteae
TCCCAAATTGGGAACAGCCAGAAAGTACAAACGGCTATGCTGCCGGGGATAAGGTGCAGCACAAGGGGGAGATATGGGAAAGCCTGATAGACGGAAACGTATGGGAACCGGGAGAGATTGGGACAGAAAACCAGTGGAAAAAGGCAGAATAAAAGAGAAAAGCGAGGTACATGAAAATGAAAACAAAATCAATAGAGTATGTAGTCAGCGCCGCAGCCGGTGCTTTTTTTAGTTTCTTCGGAATTCTTTCAATTCCGCTAGCTCTTCTTGTCCCATGTAACATCATTGACTATTTTACCGGCCTGGCGGCCTCAAAGGTGAGGGGAGAGAAAATCATCAGCCAGAAATCCTTTGCCGGAATCGTGAAAAAGGTAATGATGTATATCCTGATTTTCGTAGGATTCGGAATTGACTGTATGATTTCTTATGTGACAGCCACACTGCACATTGAGATGAAATTCCCGCTGCTGTTTGCGGCCATGGTGGCCTCATGGCTGGTAATCAATGAACTCATCAGTATCACAGAAAATTGTGAGGCTGCAGGAGTAACGGTTCCGATTTTAAGTCCAGTCTTGCGGTATGTTAAGAAGAAGATCGAGGTTGCAGTAGACATTCCGGAAGACGATGAAACTCGTGCGACGTCGCACAAGTAATGCATAAGGCCTGGCGAAAGCTGGGTCTTTTTTATGTAAATAAATAGGAGGAAATAGATGAATATCCAAAAACAATATCTAACCGTCAGCAGTTATAACCGCCCTGGAATTACCAGGCCAAAGACAACTGCTGTAGCCTGTCATTATATCGGAAACCCCGGAACCAGTGCACAAGCCAATCGAAACTGGTTTGAAAGCTTGAGTAAAACCCATGAGACGAAAGCCAGCTGCCACTACATTATCGGTTTAGACGGGGAAATTCTGCAGCTTATTCCCGAAAAAGAAATAAGCTGGTGCACCAATCAGGCCAACAGCTATACCATCAGTATTGAAGCTTGTCATCCGGATAAAACCGGAAAATTCACTGCAGCTACTTACGAGTCATACATAGCTCTCTGTGCGGATATTTGCCGTCGCTGGGGCCTGGATCCGCTAAACGGAGGGTTGATTCGTCACTATGATGTAACCGGGAAAATTTGTCCTAAATGGTTTGTCGATCATCCGGATGCTTGGGAGCAGTTTAAAAAGGATGTGGCAGACAAGCTGCGCCCGACAGAAAACGGAGAACCAGAGGAGAAAAAGAAATCCGGCTGGCATCAGGAGGAAGGCGGCTGGCGGTTTTACCTGGGAGATACTGGAGAGCCGGTGAGAAACGCCTGGTATAAAGATGGTGAGGACTGGTACTGGTTTGACGGCGCGGGAATGATGGTCCGTGAGACTTGGAAGACTGGCTCTGATGGAAAATGGTATTACCTGGGCGCAAGCGGCAAGATGCTAAAAGATACTTGGGTAGTGTGGAAAGGTGAGCTGTACCGCCTGAACGAGGATGGCAGCATGTTTGAGGGAGAAATTCATTTGCAGACAGACAGCAAAGGAGCATTACATTAAATCTATCAATTAATACAATGCGATAAGAAATGGCGGCCAGTGGAATGGCCGCCGGATTACTAGGAAATCAGTTCCCCTAATTGTTCTTTAAGAGCCCTTAAAAGCTCTGATAATGCATCTTGTCCCATATCGTATGCACTACTATCTAAGTTACCATATCGCAATGCCTGCCAGATAGCCAGTTGAATAGCATAGGCGCGTTCAGCATCTAAAGCCAAATGTAAGCGCTCAATAATCAACCGGATAGTCAAACTCTAACTTTTGTGAGATACTTCAGATACTTGGAGTAATTCACTTCATATCTGATTCTCGGAGTTGCAAAAGCTACGCTTC
>JAETNT010000068.1 GCA_021772025.1 Enterocloster bolteae
TCTTGTCCCGCACCAATGAGCCGCATTCCTGACAATAAAAGTCTGCCAGTGTATGCGAATAACGGCTTCTCTCCCTTGGAATCTGCGGTTCTGCAAACCATAATGCGAAATCCGGATCCGTCTCAGCAATCGGAGGATGATAACAATGTTTGCATGTGCGCAGACGCCCCTGCTGCAAATAGCTTTCTCCAACCTCATATTGGTGGCCCCTTCCGCATTGCAAGGTATAGTATTTCCGGAAATGATCAGGTTTTTTCTCCACCTTTTGTCTTGCAATTACAGCCATGCTGCCATGTTTTGTTGAAAATACATGACCAATCTCATAAGCATACTGTCCGCGTTTTTCATTCATGGGTTTTGAATCCTTTCACCTGTTCTTTCCCTGCTGCTTCAGTGTGCTTTTTTCGTTAATGCTGCGGCCGCTTCGCAGGAAGCGTGAAGATTCTTTCCAGCGAGTGCCGGTAAATACGGCGTAGAGGTTGACCACAATCCAATGCAAGATTCTGTTCCCGGCCCGGTCGAAGTGATCCAGCTTTCTCAAAAATTCTTGATTGTTATCGTCTTTTCCCATCAGGGGATTTCTTTTATGAAAACTTCATATCCTCCGCCTGAATCGTAATGCGCTCTCGGGCCTCTTCCTCCGCATTCCAAAAGGACATTGGATGAAAACCGCACAATCCCGCGATGAAACTGGCCGGGAACATCTGGATGGCGTTGTTGTATTTGAGCACGGTGTCGTTATAGAACTGTCTGGACAGGGCGATTTTATTCTCCGTATCAGATAATTCGCTCTGAAGCTGCATAAAATTTGCGTTTGCCTTCAGCTCCGGGTATGCTTCACTCACCGCAAAAAGCCGCCGAAGCGCCGCCTGGAGCTTCCCGTTCGCGGCAGCCGCCTGATCGAAGTCCGCGGCAGCCATCGCGCTCTGGCGGGCCTTTACCACGGCCTCCAGAGTGCTCCGTTCAAAGTTGGCATAGCCTTTGGCCGTTTCCAACAGATTGGGAATCAGGTCATAGCGCCGCTTAAGCTGTACGTCAATCTGCGCCAACTGGTTTTTGACCCGGTTTTGGAGTACAACAAACCCGTTTCTGGTCTTGATGATTACAAGGAAGATAACCGCGACAATCAGAACGGCGCCTCCAATAACAATGTATTTTCCTATGTCTCCCATTTTATGTTCCTCTCATTTCTTAGAAAAGTATAAAATCCCGATATTTCAAATTCCTTAAACGAAAAATATCCTCGATAATGCGTTCGTTTTCCTCCAGCACCACCGCATAAATCAAGAAATCGTCCCAAAGGACAAGCTGTTCTTTCTCCGATTCAGCCAAGTTAGAAAAGTCACGGATAAAATTTTTAAGCCCCCAAATCTGCGCCGTTAAAATCTCGCCCGCCTGCGTCCTCTTAAGCCGTGTTCCTGTGCCGTAAATGGACAACGCCGTGCGCAGAACAGCCGCAATCGGAAGCAGAAACATTGCCAGAAAGGACAGAACAAAAAAAGCGGTCAGAGGGATCGCAATCACCATATCCGGCGATGACAAAAGGTATTCCATTTGTCTCATACCGAAAGACTGTGGAGCCGCCGCAAGAAAGCCATCTAGCTTTTCCATCCAGTCGCTGTTGTTAATCGCAACGGCGGTGATACCCATTCCAAGGAAAATGAGGATAGGGAGCAGACATCCGCCGAGGCAGCCTGTTAGACAGGATCGGGATGCGGAATGTACATTTTGCCGCATGCCTCTGTATTTCAAATTGCCTGACTCAACGGCCTCCGTGACGGCCTGCCTCCTCCACGCGCCAAGGTTTGCAGGCTGTGCCTGTCCCCCGGCAATCAGCGCCAGAAGCGTCCGGTCGCTGGGGAGCAGTCCGGGAAGCTCTTGATTTTGCACATGAACCGTCCCAGCCTTCATGGAAACCGCGCCCATTTTGGTGTATTTTAAGAGTAATGCCGCCATGTCTTTTTTTGCTTCAATCTGCAAATCCATCAAGAGGCTGATAGTGGCGGGCGGAACGCCGGTCAGTTTTTCCCGGTAATAGTCGAAATCCTCATCGGCCTGAAAGGTGGCATTTTGAATCGCGGCTTTTTTCATGGTATGGCTGACGGCCCGCCATATAAGTACAATCGGCAGAGAAGCCAAGACAGCGGCCAGAGCCAGGAGAAGCAGTGCCGCAATCGTTACCACAAAATTCCGCTCCCTCAGAACGATTCCCCAGAGCAGCCGTCCTTCTTTTCCAATGGATAGAAAAAGAAACAGGACCAGCGGCACAAGTAGAGCCAGCCTGTCCAGCTTCTGCCAACGTTTCATTTGTTTTGTCGCTATTGTTTTTTTCATGGTTTACTCCCCGGTATAGGAAATGATGTTGTTCTCTGTTGCTTGTAAATCCCAAAGGAAGCGGGGAACGCCGATTTCTACAAAGCGGAAGTATCCACATAGTAGTAAATTGTGTATTTGTTCAGCTTACGCGCGCCGCTTTGTCTGCCCGTTCTGCGGGTCGAAATACTCCACGTCAATCCAGTAGTTCGGCACGCGGCGGTAACAGTTCTGGAACGTTTGAGGCTGGCGCCCACACTCCATGTTCGTCCACATGGTATCCGTCCGGAGTAAAGGTATTCGGGTGCATTCTTCCTCTCGTTCCATTCGGTTTTTCATGGAAATAATAGTATTTTCCATCAATCACAACCCAGCCGAGTCTCCATCTGCCGTCCTCCATTGCTTTCCAGATTACTTCTTCCACATAGCTGGGGACTTTGACGTTATTTATGATTTCCGTCTCACCTGTATGATTTTTCGGCAGGCTTTCTTTCAGTCCTCCGACCGCGGCAGCCGGACCTCCTGTGCTTCCACCAGAGCCACCCATACTGCCAGAACCATCTGTATTCTTCCAATGAGCATAAATGGTACTGTCCTTTGTGAGTACCGTATCCACAGTTACCTTTGTGCCTCCTGTTTTCGCTGTAAACCAGCCGTCAAACTGATAATTTCCACTACGAATCGGGATTGGCAGACTGCCGTTATCATTATAAATGATGCGGCTGCCCTCGCCGTCTCCTCCGGTGACAGTTCCGCCGGATATGGACGTATCACAAAGTCAAGTTTGATATTCGAGTATGCCTCCCCAGTCACAAACACCTTATTGTCCTCCGCTCTGGCTTCGATACCACCGTCAGCGCGATGGAACATAGTCTTCTGCATCGTTTCTTATCCCTTTGCATGTTGTTTCTCCCCTTTGTGTATTTATGAGTCAGCCAATCCTCCAGCTGACTATTCCTATCATACCTTATTAAATAAATACACAGAACAACTCCTGCAAAATCATACTATGGAACGCAAAAAAAGCTCATTCACTTCCGTCTTCACATATCCGGTATCAAGACAGTCGCTTTCACATAATCCCCCTCCGCCTTTACTACAAAGGTCCCATCATACCGCCCGGCAATATCCTGAATAGCCGCCAGCCCATAACCATGGTTTTCTTCATCCAGCTTTGAAGTCATCAATCTGCTGTCTTCCAGGTGCAGCTGCCCGGCATAAGAGTTTTTCACGGTTATCACAAGCTGCCGTTTTTCCCGGACAATCCGGACCAGGACCATTCCTTCAGACTCGCATTTTTCAGCCGCTTCTATGGCATTATCCAGCAGGTTTCCCAGCAATATAATAATCTCATCTTCTTTTAATATCATATCCCGGAGATCCCCGCACATGAGGTTTACGTTTACACCTCTGTTTAATGCCTCCTGCCTTTTCATATTCAAAATTGCATCAACAACCGGATGATTGGTGTAAATGCGTTCCAGCGCTTTCCCAATCTCTCCAGTCAGGCCCTGGGTGTATTGAAGCGTCTGGGATACCAGCCCCTGCTCCAGCATATCGCTGATTGTCAAAAGCTGGTTCTTATACTCATGGAGGCGTTTTCCCTGTTTTGTATACAGCTCCTGTTTATTTTGGTAAATTAGAAGTTCCATCTTTGTTTGACGGGCCGCGTCCTTCAAACTGTTTTTCTCCAGTTCCACTCTTGCCGCCAACAGCATATTAAAAACCAGAAAAATATTGAGTCCTATCATGCCAGCCATAAGAACCGCCACCTCCACAGGCACAGTCTGCGTCCGCATCAGAAACTGTGATGCAAAGATTCCTGCCCCCGCAATGATTACGAATGACGGAAACAATGCCCGTATTCCCTCTGAACGTATGGCTGCATTCCCGCCTTTTTTCCAAAACCATCGGATCAAAAAGCCGCTCCCAAGCTCCGTACTTTTTACCATCAGGCACATGAGGTAAAACATTGGCATATTTTCCGAAGTTCCAAAAATATAGTAATATCCGGACACACCAATAAAATCAATACAGATAATCACCGAATAATTAATTACATATACGGAGAGCGCCTCCCCTAATGTAGTTTGATAAAAATATAAAAGATAGGCATAAACAAGCAAAAAGTCAAAAAACAGCTTAAGTGCCACAATATCCTCAAACAGCGTCACACTGACTGACATAACCATGGTCAAAAAGAGCAGACCAAAAACACGTTTTGATCTGCTTCCCGATTTCTTTTTTATCAAAAAGGCATCGGCCAGAATATCCAGGAAAAGCATTTCCATAAACACCCACAGATGCGTCAAAATATAGGCAATCATAGGCTGTCTCCTTTGTAAATGGCATACTCCCGTTTTACATACGGATACCTGTTTCTAGGGACGTGCAGAATAATATCCGGCTCCAGTTCCAGGCGGTAACTTGCGATGTTTACAATATATTTCATGTTAACCATATAACTCTGATGAACCCGCAGAAACCCATGTCCGCCAAGCAGGCCCTCCACGTCCGTCAGCTTCCGGTTCATGGTTCCGATGACATGTTTGCCGTCCACTGCCAGAAACAAAAGCTTATGCCCCCTGCTCTCCACGAGACAGATTTCATCTGCTTTCAGATACCGCTTTCTATCAGTAAATTCCAAACAGATTTCATCCGTATCTATATGAAATTTCTTCAGCACCGCTTCCATACATTCCTCAAAGCTAATCTCCAGGGAATCCTTCACCAGATAGCGAAACGCTCCGACTTTGTAGCCCTCCAGCACATAGTCCATATAACCCGTCACAAAAACAATGCAAATTTTCCGATTCCTGTCTCTAAGATACTCTGCTGCATCCATTCCACTGACCGCATTCATGCTGATATCCAGAAATGCAATATCAAACAGTCTATCTTCATTGTGCTTAAGAAGCTCTTCCCCTGAACAGAATGCAGCCATCTGAAACGGTATCTCTCTGTTTTCTAAATAAACGGTAATTTTATTAGCCAGCCTGTCTAAAAATGGTTTCTCATCATCGCATATTAAAATATTCAACATACTTTTTCTCCATGTTTCGTATTTTATTGCAGCCATTCAGACGGCAGGAAAATGCCGTCTGAACTGTTACAACTTATCTTCCGCAACTATCTTATCACAGGTTTCTTTTCCTGTCATACCATTGTCATACCTTCATCCTTCACCATTTTTTACCGTAAACGGCATACATAAAATACCAATCAAAACCGTAATCAGTAAATACGGGGACCAGATTAATTTACCAAAAACCAGGTATGTTCCAGCTCCGCCTCCATGCCGGCGGCTTCCATCCTCTGGTAGTCCCGCACCAGCTGCTGCAGCGTTTCATCCTCAGTTATACTCCAAAGGAACGCGCATATTCCTGGTTGCCTCTTATCACTATGTATCCATCAAAATTGTTGCCAAAAGCGCTTGTGTGGTCACCGGAGCTTCCAAAGCTGAATCACTGGAGGGAAAGTACCCCCACTCCTTATGCAGGTTGAACTATCACACCACGTTCGTTTGATACCCCAGGAGATTGAATCGGCAATGAGAAATGCTGGAATCCATGCAAATTCACCTTTGGAGGTACGTAGAATGTACAACGCAGTAGGAATTGATATTTCAAAAAACAAGAGCACCATCGCTATCCTGCAGCCTGGCGGCACTATAATCCGCAAACCTTTCAATGTTTCCCATACATCCCAGAACCTCATTGAACTTGCAGATTACCTTGGTTCTTTAGAGGGCTCAACCAAAATCGTTATGGAATGTACGGGCAGATACCATGAGCCCATGCTTAAGGCTCTGTACGAAGCCGGATTATTCGTTTCCGTTATGAATCCCCACCTGATCAAAAACTTCGGCAACAACTCCTTGCAAAAGGTCAAATCAGATCCGGCAGACGCCCGCAAGATTGCACGCTATACTCTTGACAACTGGACAGAATTGCGCCAATATTCAGGGATGGACAATATACGTACTCAGTTCAAAACTTTAAACTCTCAATTCAGCTTCTTTATGAAGCAAACGATTGCCGCAAAAGCAAACCTGATAGCACTGCTGGATAATACTTATCCCGGTGTCAATAAACTCTTTAACAGTCCGCCTCGTGAGGACGGAAGCGAAAAATGGGTTGACTATGCCTATTCTTTCTGGCATATGGAACGTCTCCAGATTTACCCACAGGGAAGCACTAACCGCCTTTGCATGCGTTGACCCCGGCGTGGATGAGCCCGGCCAGCACAAGTCCAAGAGCAACAGGGCTTCAAAAGTTGGCTCTGCCAGGCTTCGCAAGACCTTATTTCAGATCATGGCAACGCTGCTCCAGAATGCCCCTGAGGACGATTCGGTATATCGTTTTCTTGATAAAAAGCGGGTACAAGGAAAGCCTTACTATGCTTACATGACCGCCGCAGCGAATAAGTTCCTCCGCATTTATTATGGCAAGGTCAAAGAGTGCCTGCGAAACTTGGAGCAGGCAGAGTAACATCTGTTTCTATACACAACCCCACCCACCCCATTTTTTCAAAGCCGGCGGTTCTGGCGGCTTAAAGGTTATGCCCTAATATATCAAATTTTATGCGGACACTCCCACTTTTTAATCACTTTAGACAATTCATGATTACACTAATCATCATTTCTTTTTCCTCTGGCCTTGATTCCGCAATCATAATTGTCAAAGCTACCAAAGTATGATCAGAAATTATCTTTTCATCATCCAGAAACAGCGCCTGATTTCTATCCATAAAATATAAGAAAATAGCAGCAGCAATCCTTTTATTCCCATCCGAAAAAGAATGATTCTTTGTAATAAAGTATAACAAATTTGCTGCTTTTTCTTCCAAAGACGGATAAACTTCCTGGCCTGCAAAGGTCTGGTAAATTGCTCCAATACTTCCCTTAAAAGAATCATCCTTCTCATTACCGAAAACATTACTGTACTCTCCATAGCTCATACTGTCAATTACTTTCCGACACTCTTCGTAAGAGAGTATATAAATAGTATTCCCACCTTCTGGCCGCTTCATATTTTGATGGTCATATGCATCCAACAAGTCCAGAGCTAAGCTATATTTTTCAATCACTGATAAAATCTGTTTTGCATCCAACTGTTCTTCTGTCCGTTTCATAATCCGCACCACCTCTTTTAATTGATAGTTGCGGTCTGATCCTGCAACTCCTCTTTCAGCGCATTGTTAACATGTTTTCCAATCGTTTTTACATCACGCTCAAATAATTCAGCCATCTGATTACGGTTTAACCAAACGGTATCCTGTTCCGGCGTTATGGGTACTTCTAACGCAACATTGCCATCTGTAAATAAAACAATTTCCTTCTTAATGCATTAAACAACCCTGTCTTAATTATTTTGCATGTCTAAAACATTTTTGAATCAATATCAAATATATCTTCTGTTTCCATACAATCCTTTATCATATTCTGTATCGCTGTAGAATTATTCGAATTATTGTAAGCTCTCCACATCCATCTTTGTCTATCCTCTTTTTCATTTTCTTGATTAAAACTATTCGCAGCCTCCAAATAAATCATAGTTTCTATCACTTTTGGAAGCTTTAATCTATTAGCTTTACGTTATACTTATTCTATCACATTTTATAGTCTTTTTTATCAGAAAACGTCATTAATCATTTTATAAATTATAACTAAAAAACTATGCCTGTTCCCTATGTTTGGAAAACGTTTTCATTTACTATTTTTTGTAATTGTCATTTCTACTGATTAGCCTATTTCATATTTTCGACAATTGGCAACAATCTTCCACATGGGTAGAGGTGGTGATTCGGATACCCGGAAGGCGCAGTTTCGCTTTGGCGGAAGCCCTATACCTCTTGCCAAAAGAGACGTCAAGCCCTATTTTTCAGTTAACTCTACGCCCACATCCTGTTTTTAGATTATACCATAGATTTTTAGATTTGGGGATGCTTCGCATCGCCAGAAAGAGAATTGTTTGCTGGTAGTAATTACTGCCAACAATAAAGCCCTTGAGCCTGGTTAACTCAAGAGCTTTATTCTTAACAGCATTCACGACTTATGAGAACAAAACCTTGTATTTTTTCTATCTATGGCCTCTCATAACTTATCCTCTGGATTATAGGTAAGGTTAAATACCAAGTCAGATAACCACTTCTTGAAAGATGGGTTATCCTGAAACTGTTTGAACAGCTCCATGTTGTCTGCCATAATAGAGAAAATGACATGCTGCAGGGCACGTTCACTTTCCAGCCTTGCACTTTGTTCATCTGAGTTTCGCATAGCGTTCTGGTAGGTTTCATCCTTAGATACCATCTCTGGAATAGCGACAATTTGTCGCTGCACATTCTCTGGGTCTTTCCAGTTGATGTTGCCAAACATATCATTGAAATCGGCAACAATTCTGGATAGTATATCCATTTCAGGCTCGACAATATGTCCTGTCTTACCTGCTGGAACTGGAGCCACCTCCGCATCTGCGTCCTCTAATTTAATGGATATCATCTCACGTGCTTCATTTCGATAGCTCTTCAGATCAATAACTTCCAGAATTCCATCTGACATATCATTATCGCGCGGAGACGGCAATTTCCGAATAAGTAAATTCAAGAAGATGGATAGCTTCTCCCATTCCATATTTCCATAAGGAAGTATCGATCCAAGGAAACCATACGTTCTGACAAAAGATTTTGCAGAACTCTTGAATTTAATCTGGTCATTCGTCTCAAGTTGCTTATATACAGCTGTACAAGCATCAAGGATAGAATCGATACGGTCACGGTTAACTCCATTTAAAAACAAGTCAACCACGCGTTCAATGTCTTCAATTGTATATATCTGATACGCCTCCATATCCGCAATCAGATCGTATAGCTTGTTTGGATCGGTTTCTCCTGACAAGATGGTTGTCCGGTAAAATGTAGAGAATGCTTTCTCAATGACCTCCGTCTTATTTGAAAAATCAAGCACAAACGTATCCTCCTTACCTGGACAGGCACGATTCAGTCTCGAAAGCGTCTGAACGGCACCTATATCGTAAAGAGACTTGTCCACATACATGGTATGGAGCAACGGCTCATCAAATCCAGTCTGAAACATATCTGCAACAATTAAAATACGGTATGGGTCTTTTTTTAATTCTTTCGGTATCTTAGAATCCGAAAAGCCATTCATTGCTGCGGAAGTTAATGCTGGTTCCTGACCATTATATTTATGTTCACCAGAAAATGCCACAATACTTTTATATGGGCTGTGCCGCTCTGCGAGACACTTGTTAATGGCATAGTAGTATTCAACACAACGAGGGATGCTTGCTGTTACAACCATCGCACGAGCCTTGCCGTTTATCTTCTTTTTGGCAATTACCTGTTCATGAAAATGTTCAACCATCATAGCCGCTTTCTTTGCTATGGTGTAGGAGTCGCTTTCCACAAAAGAGCGAAGCTTCTTCTGGGCACGTTTTTTATCAAACATAGGGTCATCATCCACCGTTTTCATGATACGGTAGAAGCTGTCAATGGCAGTATAATTCTTCAGCACATCGAGAATGAAACCTTCCTGTATGGCCTGTTTCATCGTATAGACATGGTATGGCTTCGCTTTTTGTGTGCCATCCTCATTTAAAATAGGCTTTCCGAATTCATCATACATTTTCTTGCCGAACATCTCCAGTGTCTTGTTCTTTGGCGTGGCAGTGAAAGCAAAGTAGCTGGCTGTAGTTAGGAGTTTTCTGCCTTCCATCATAGCGTTAATCTTGTCCTCATTGTCCATTTCTTCCTCAGAAGCAAAACCAGAAAGAGCCAGATTCATTTGTGCGGAGTTACGTCCGCTCTGACCAGAGTGTGCTTCATCTATGATAACGGCAAAACGATTATTTTTGTGATTTTGACCGATTTCCGTCACAATGTATGGGAATTTCTCCACCGTGGTAATGATGATTCGCTTGCCGTCTTGAATTGCTTTCCGCAGATCACTGGAATGTTCTGCCCATATGACAGTATTCTTGACCTGCATAAATTGTTTGATAGTATTACGAATCTGTTTATCCAGTATACGACGATCCGTAACCACAAGCACGGAGTCAATCAAGGGATGGCCGGCCTTTTCCAAGCCAATCAACTGATGAGCAAGCCATGCAATTGAATTGGACTTGCCGCTGCCTGCACTGTGCTGAATCAGATATCGCTTGCCGATACCGTTTTCTTTCACATCAGCGAGAAGTTTCTCAACGGCATCCAACTGATGATAACGTGGGAATACCTGCTTAATAGTTTTCTTCTTGGTATCCTCGTCCGTTTCTTCAATAACTTGCGCATAGTTCTCTATAATTTTGGAAAGTTTTTGTTTAGTCAAAATATCCTTCCATAAATAGTCTGTCATTAGACCATCCGGGTTTGGCGGGTTACCTGCACCATCCATATAACCTTTATTAAAAGGTAAGAACCAGCTGTCCTGCTTGGCAAGCTTTGTGCAAAATTTAATTGTGGCATCATCCACGGCAAAATGCACCATACACCTTTTGAAAGAAAAGATAAGATCACGAGGATCTCTATCGTCCATATACTGCTGCACAGCATTTTCTGTATTCTGTTTTGTTAACTGATTTTTCAGTTCCATCGTAACAACTGGAAGACCGTTAATGAACAGGCAGAGATCAAGTGTGAGCTTTGTTGAATCCTGTGAATAACGGAGCTGACGGGTCACACTGAAAATGTTTTTCTCATACATTTCCTTCTGCTTTTGATTTTTCTCAGTTGGCGTGAGGTAGAACATGATGAGATCTGCAGGATAAACCTTGACTCCGTTTCTCAGAACATCGATTATACCGCGCTTGGCAAGCTCGCCTTGTAAGCGGTTTAAAAACTGGCGCTTCTTGGCATCGGAGTAGCACACACCGAGTTTCTCGATTTCCTCTGTCTGCGTGTTCTGTAGAAAGCGGAAAAGGCGAACCTCATCTATCGCATATTCTTTATTATAATCTTCATTCGAGCCTTGCTCGTAGCCATTCTGCTCAACAAACCATTTCACTATGAGGGATTCAAGTCCTTCTTCTCTGGTATTTGCAAAAGCCATAATTACTCCTCCTGTTCACCAGTTTCATCGATACCTACATCCTCTTCAGAAATAGTGCCCGTTTCATCCACCACATATTCAAAGTCAGGTACCTCAATGCCACGAACATCAATTTTACCTGTAACTACATCGGAAATGAGGCGGGTCTTAAACTCATCAAGTACTTCTCTCTCTTTCTTAATGGTTTCTATAATCTTGGCATATTTCTCATGCTGAATATCCAAATATGCGGCAATTTCCTTCTGTTCATTCATTGGTGGTATAACTACTGGCATCTGTTTTAATAGATTCTGCCCCAACGATGCACGGATAACAATGTTCATCATTGAAGAAAAGTGATTTCTGATGGCTGGAATTTTGAGGTAATATTTCATATAATCAATATCAACCAAAGTACGATATGGTCTGCATCTGATAACAAATCCAGAAAACACTGCTTTTTCTATTGTGTGCTTACAGACAGTCGCCATGCCAACTTCCTCTATATTTTCTGATGTCCGGGTAAAAAAGATATCTCCTTTACGAACAGAAAACGTCTTTTGCTGCTGTTCGTTGGAGCGGGCAACACCGCTCACTGTTTCTGGCAATTCCAAGTGGCGGTAGACATCTCCATAACTAACAAAAGGTGTACCAGAAGTAAAGAAAACACCGGATTCGCTGATTCCATTTTGAAATGAGCAGAATCTTCCAAGTTTTATAAGGCTCCAATCCGAAGGGATATCTCCAATCCATCTGTTTCCACTGTCCTTTAGTGCTGAATTATGCAAACCATGTAATACAGTCTCACTAATAATTTTCTTTTCCTGTTCCTCAAGTTCTTTTATTTGCATTTGCTTTATAGAAATCAACTTGTTAATTCTCGATATTTTCCAATTCAAAAATTTAACTATTTGATCTTGTTCGGAACGCGGAGGTATTGGCAATAGGACATTTCCTAAGTAATCCATTGATATTCGCATTCTCACAGAAGTTAGTGTACCAGATTCACTTTCATGCATAAGAATACCTTTTCCAAGTCCAATTAAGCTTCTTTGGAACGTCATCAACCGAAAAATATAATGGTAATACCATACGTTATTGTCATCATGAGGATAAAGAGCATAATAAACCGGACTAATTGCTCCGAAATATCGAGAAACACCAGCAGCCCCTGATACAACATTCATACAGTTTACAAGAAGATCATTTTTATGTGCTATATTATATTGGGTTAAATCACTTTTGGGTTTATTTCCTCCAGTTCCCTCTTTTTTTGCATAAGGAATGACTCCTTGTTTTGCGGTCAAAGATAGAATGTTGTCTGTTATGACAGGATTGTTTCGCTCTTTGCGCATCGCAAAAATAGCCTTTAAACGTTTTACATTCCAATGTGATGGTATAGTATCTACCCATTTTTGTTTTATGGTAGAATAGGAAGGATAATCATCATACATATACAATCCCCCCTAATATCTCTGAAAGCATTCCATTAGCTTCTTTTTCAAGATTATGCAACGTATCTAAAATTTCATGCATTTCCCTTAACTTGACTGGTTTATAAAAATACTTATTAAAGCTAATCTCATAACCAATAGATGTTTTTTTCTCATCAATCCATGCATCAGGAGCATAGGTCAGAACCTCATTCTGCATAAAAGAGCTAATACCTCCTTCATACAAAAGTGGAATGATTTCTGTATCCCTCAAATCAGCATCTGGTTCACCATCAATTGGCTGTGCTGCTGGGTCTTTTTCTGTGATAAACGGACGTACTTTTTTAAGGATAGCGACTTTTAACTTTGTCTCTTTAGCGAATGCTGTCCAATCATCTAAAGGTGTGCCAATTGGAACAGATGCGATCGCTTTTCTGACAGCTTTCATTTCATCTGCATTTTTTAAAATACCCACAGGAATTTCCCGGTCTGGATATATTCGGAGACGAAGAGGTCTCTCGATTGTAATAGACCAATAACCAAATTCTTCATTGGTAAAAATTCGGCTGACCTCGCTTTCTTCCATTTCCAGATATATTCGCAATATTTCCTTACGTATTTCAGAAGTAAATTCACAATTTTTTTTCCCCATGTTTTTGCGGAGAGGATTTTTCATTCTTGATGCATCTATTAGTTGGATTTTCCCCCGTCTCTGTTCTTCTTTTTTATTTGACAGTATCCAAATAAAAGTTCCAATTCCAGTATTATAAAACATATTATCTGGTAATGAAATGATAGCTTCTACCATGTCATTTTCTATCAAAAACCTACGGGTATTACTTTCTCCCGATCCTGCGTCCCCAGTAAAAAGAGAGGAACCGTTATGCACCTCAACAATACGACTGCCAAGAGCAGTGTCTTTCTTCATCTTGGATACATTGTTCAACAGGAACAGAAGTTGACCATCACTGGTACGAGGAATCATTGCCATCTCCTCTCCACCCTCAAGATATGTATTAAATCGAGTGTCGAGGATTTCCTTTTTTCCACCCATTTTTTCCGCATCTGTTTTCCAACTCTTACCATAAGGCGGATTAGACAGCATGAAATCAAATTGACGGGACGGATTTTGATCGGTGGAGAGCGTAGAACCAAATCCGATATGCTCCGCCTGATCCCCATCCCCCTTTAGTAGCATATCCGCTTTTGCTATAGCATAAGTCTCTGGATTGATTTCCTGACCGAATAGGTGAATGGAGACCTTCTTTCCGCGCTTTGCGGCGAGTGTGAGAAGTCTTTCCTGTGCTACCGTAAGCATACCACCCGTGCCGCAAGCTCCATCATAGCAGGAGTAGGTGGCATCCTTGATCTGGTCAGCCACAGGAACAAAAATGAGGTCTGCCATGAGTTCTACCACATCTCTTGGTGTCCAGTGCTCTCCAGCTTCTTCATTATTTTCTTCATTGAATTTGCGGATAAGTTCCTCGAATATCGTACCCATTCCGTGGTTATCCAGTCCTGGATGGCGAAGGATGGTTTTCTCATCATCCTTGTAAACGGGATTGGGGCTTAAATTGATATCTGGCGATACAAATTTCTCTATAACCGCGCCAAGGATATCCGCATCTACCATAGTAGCAATTTGATTACGAAACTTAAACTTGTCAAGGATTTCCTGAACATTTGGAGAAAAGCCGTTCAGATATTCCTCAAAGTCTTTCTTCAGTGTTTGCTTTTTGGAACGACTCGTAAGATCACGAAGCAGGAAAGGCGACGCATTGCAGAACGCTTGTCCCGCAGCATTGCAAAGTGCCGGCCACTGATTGTTAATCTTGGCCTCGTCCATTTTTTCCTTCATTTTAAGGACGTTTTCCTTTGAGTCCTCCAGCAGAGCATCCAGTCGGCGTATCACTGTCATTGGTAAAATGACGTCACGATATTTTCCGCGCACGTATACATCGCGCAGACAATCGTCCGCAATTCCCCATATTAAATTTACTATCGAATTATGAAGCTGATTATCCATTGTGGTTATTGTCCCTTCACAGCATATTTTATCATATGAAATCATATTTCAATCTTTAACATTAAGATTATAGCATACTTATAGTTTTTAATAATATTGATTAAACCCATTGCCTCATATGTTTGCTTTGTTTGTATTTTACCACATTTTTGTCTTTTAGCCAACTACCGAGCAATATGTTGTCTGTTTTAGCCACTGCTAACAATAAAGTCCTCAGCCCACCGTCTGAGGATTTTATTCTTACCAGTGATATGTACCCGCCAGCGGAAGCCACTCTCTTTTCAGCTTCCGCTGACGCCTTAGTCATCGCACAGGATATCCTGTTTCATCACAATGCCCGACTTAAATTGGATTTCTATTTTATTCTCATTGATGACCTTGATGCTCTGGATCAGCCTCCTGACAAGGTCATCATCAAATTCTCGCTTTAAGTAGCTGGTTTTCTTTATATAGCCGTCCACAGCCTGCGCCCGCTGTTCGTAGGACTCCGCCAGATGGATTTCCCGTATCCGCTTTGCTTTCTTCTTTTTCAATTCCTTGATCTGGTCTGCGATTTCCCGGTACTGCCTGTCGAATTCCTCATCCGCGTTTTCCAGCTTGGCGCTCTCCTCGATCAGCGTCATCATCTGCCTCTGGAGGCTGTCGATCTGCCCGTCATATTCTGTCGGCTCTTTATCGGCGGAGTAGCTGCCGATAATCCGGATCACATTTTCCCGGAATGCTTCCACAAACTCCCCCTGATCCTCCACCACGCTGTTGATAGCCTCCATAATGGCTTCGTGAAGAGTTGTTTCGGCCAGGGTGGGAGAATGGCTACATTTCTTTGTTCCATATTTTAAGCGGCTGTCACAGCGCCATACAGGCTTTTTCACGCCGTACTTTGACCATACCTGCCTGCGGTACGGCTGGCCACATCTCCCGCAGATGCAGATGTCAGAAAGCACAAACTTGGAACTGTACTTCCCTTTTATCGGATCCGCCCTTTTCTTTGAGCCGGGCCGGTAGATGCTGGCGCGGCGGGCCTTTTCCTCCTGTACCCGGTAGAATAATTCTTTCGGGATGATGGCGTCGTGGTCGTCCTCAATGTAATACTGTGGCACGATTCCCCGGTTGATCACCTTTTTCTTCGTGAGGAAATCCACCGTGTAGGTCTTCTGCAGCAGGGCGTCCCCCATATACTTCTCGTTGGAGAGCATCCTGTCAATGACGCTGGCGGACCATTTCGGGCTGCCGGTGACGGTGCGGATGCCGTCCGCTTCTAATACTTCTTTGATTTTATAACTGCTGTTGCCCTCTAAAAAAGACGTAAGATCCGGCGCACCAGTTCCGCTTCTTCCGGAACGATGACAAGATTCCCGTCTTCGTCTCTTGTGTAGCCCAGGAATTTTTTGCAGTTGACCCTGACTACACCGTTTTCAAACTGCCTTACAATCCCCCAATGGCAGTTCTCGCTGATGTTGCGGCTTTCCTCCTGCGCCTGGCTGCTGAGTATGGTGATCAGCAGTTCTCCGCTGTGCTGAGTGCTGACCCGGCAGTAGGCCGCTACTTGCAGTCTCTTGTATTGTGTCCGCGCACTCCGGCTATTCTCCAGATTGGGCATTATCCGTCTGGTAATCCCGGTCCCGGATACGGGCTACTCTGTACTGGGACCTGGCCCGTTCATAAATAACCTGCACCATTTCCTTCGCCGGATACCCCGGCTCTTCCTCCAGCGCCTGCAGCTTCCTGGTCAGTTCCGCCGCCTCCCGGCTGTATGGCAGCCCCTGCTCGGCCGTTTCTGGCTCCAGACGGAACCTACCGACCTTTAGTAGTCTTAAAAGTTCCATAAATGCATTTATAATCTGGCTGTCTACCAGGAACACATTTCGGCAGTAAACCCTATTTCCATTTATGTAGTGCTTGCATTTCCAGACGATTTTCTCTCCCGGCTGGCCGCAGTGTTCCACATACCTGCGGTAGGGCTGACCACAGATTCCACAGACCAGACGATCTGCGAACATGGAGCGTTTCCCAAAGCTGTTGGGCTGCATGATGCGTCCCAGCTCCTTACTTTTTTCTTTTCTGCGCTCCTGTACCTTGTAGAACAGTTCCGGTTCCATAAGGGCTGGATAGAATTCGTCTCCCAGATACCTTCGGTTCTCCAGGATTTTTCCAACCGTCCCATGGTTCCAGACCGGCTTATGGTTTGCATTGAGCGCCCCATGATCCGTGAGCCTCCTTGCAAGCTGGTACAGGGAGTTCCCTTCCGAATATGCCTGAAAGACTTCTTTCACAAGTTCCGCCTGTTCCGGGACTATGAGAATCTTTCCTCCTGCCATCCGATACCCCAGCGGCATATGGCGTTGTTTCATACTCTTCTCGCCTCCTGTTCATTTTCTTCCAGTTCCAGGCCATTTTTCAGCCGGAATACCAGCCGGCGCCCAGGCAGCAACGTGATATGCTCCACCAGCAGTAGGAACCGTTCCTCGTCATACGTTTCCAAGATGGCAGGACGGTGGTGGAATACGCCTATCAGATATTCGGTCTGGGATATCTCCCATTCAAAGGCTTTCTGTCCCTTCAGCTGCCGCAGCCGCCTCTGGTGCGCTTCCAGCTGTGCCTCAACTGGTTCTGTCTCTCAATAAAAATGGCAGAGCTTATGCTGTCTTCGGTTAGTATCCTACCCAGCCTGTATCCCTGTCATTTTAGTTCCTGGATATTCTGTTCTATCTCCTGCATCTCCCGTTCCTGCTCCGGGTTGCCCTGGATTGCTTTCAGCGCCTACAGCATGGGAATCAGGATTTCCTCATAATTGCTGTCTAGCCGGTTCCAGAGCCTAAGAAATGCAGTCTGGACGACGTCCTCACGGACTGCCTTCTGGCTGCATTTCTTACTGTCTTTAATATGCTGGTAGCAACACCACTGGATTTTTTCATATGGTTTTCCGATGTAGATTTTCTGCCTGCGAAAATTTGTCCCACACTCCCCACAGGGAATCCGGCTGCTGAATGCATACCGGTTCTGATACACGCTGGTATCCTCTGCACACTGCCGTTCCCTCCGATACTCATAAATCTGACGGACAGCCGCAGCAACCTCCCTGGTAATGATCGGCTCATGGTCATCTGAAATTTTACCCCATATCCTCTTTTACCCGTCTCACATCTATGAAAAGGCCAAAAAATCGGGGTCAAAATCGGCCATTTTTTGCCCGATTTTTTCCTCGATTTTTGCCAAAAACCACTATATCTTGTGGTTTAACTTCTCTATTTTCCTTTCAAACCACAATTTCGCATCATTATTACCGACTCGACATGCACCGTCCCCGGAAACATATCACAACACTTCCCTCTCTCCACCACATACCCCCCATCTGCCAAGTACCTCAAATCCCTGGCCAATGTTGCCGAGTCGCAGCTGACATAAACCACCCGTTCCGGCCTCATTTTGAGTATAGTATCCATACAAACCGCATCACACCCTTTTCTAGGCGGGTCTACTACAATCACATCCGCATGGACATGATTCTTTTCAAACTGCTCCGGCAGTACTTCCTCGGCCTTTCCCACAAAAAACTCTG
>JAETNT010000069.1 GCA_021772025.1 Enterocloster bolteae
CCATGTTTTCTTTGCCACGATCGCGAACGCTTTTTTCACAGGACAACCATCGAATTTGGATGGGCTGACCATATTCATACTTTCCAAAACGGCCAGTATGAACCTAAAAGCAATGGGCCTGAGCTTCGCTTACGGGCCCATCCTGGGCATGCAAGGGCTGCTGTGAGTTTTTCCAATGCTTTTTCTTCCAGCCCTCTTGATAACTGCATTATCATAGCAAAAACTCCTTAATCGTAATCCATCCAGCCCAGGCACCTTCCAAAGTGAAGTCACCAGAACGGATAGCATTGCAGATGCCCGCCCTTGGCGGATTCCTGGATCCTTTCTCTCTGTTCCCCAGCCCACATGGCATCATCTATTACGCCCAGTGCAAGCAGCTTTCTGACATCTACATGTCCCAGATAGGAGCAGCCGGCGCTGTAGTGCCCCCTCCAGTATTCCTGCTGCCAGCCGGAGTAATCGGGGAAGCAGTGGATGAGCTCGTCCAACTTGCCCGGGACCTCTACACTGGCATCCGTTGGATAATCATCCTGAAAGTTGCCCTTATACTGCCGGGCAGTCTGCCCACGGCAGTTGCAGACAACGCCCTCTTCGGACTCCTCAAAGGCCCCTGTGTCCATGGGGTCGGATGATACCGGAAGGAGGGCAGACCCATCTGGGCTCGCCGAGTTTTCTCGCTCTGCTTTCCTTTCGGCGTTTTAGTCTTGGGAAGAAAATAGTAATTGTCCCAGTTTTCCGCATAGCCCTTCAGCATGCCTAGCCGCTTGAGACTCTTCCGGTCAGAGCAATCCCCGATTTGTCAGAGCAGGTCGTAGGTGTCCTTTTTAAAGTCCAGCAGGTCGTACACACCCATCAGCACTTCCTTGTCTTGTTTATCCTCCGTCTGCTCCAACTCCTCCTTAAAGGCATAGAGGACGCATCCACTGTCCGGGCCTCCATCGGGCGCAACAGACTACTTTTTCCATTCGATGTATGATTCCGATATTCCCGCCTCCACCCCCCCCCCCATCAATCCCACCAGAAGTACCAGATGGTGGACCGCCGCAGGGTGTCGGCCAAGGCTCCAAGCTCTTCAAAATTCTGGTCCATATCCGGGCAGAATCCGTATTGCTCCACCGTCACCTCGCTGGCCTTCTCCTTTGGGACAGGTGCCGACAGGTTAAATTCCAGCTCATCGTGGGTCATGGCAGCCGGAATTGCTCCACACTGTTCAAACCAGTATTTTGTTACCGACATCAGCTCCGGTGTGTCGGGACACTCATTCCAATTTCCAAAGGACAGGTGCGCGAGAACCTCCCAAGGGTTCTCCACCGGAATCTTTGCCAGAATGAGGGGATGGGGCATATCGATATCCGAATCCCAATAGCTGGAGAAACGGCAATTATCATAGCCACCCTTCATCTCGCCCAGGACTTCTTCCTCCCAGTCCCTGTCATCATCATCGGCCTCATCCTTGCGTTGATCGATCAGTTCCTTCAGGACGGCCTTGCCGTCCTTCATAGGGGCGACAAGCATCTTCTTCCGGTATTCCGCCACCTTTTCCGGGTTAAAGCCATAGTCATCCTCCCCCTCGCTGGCCGGGGCGGAGTTCATGATAAGGCACTCCCACAGGGTTTCATCCACCTTCACCAGCAGGGGAAGAAATCCCTCCCGTACCCCAAGACGCCGGGCATAGCTGTATGCCGACATAATGGGGGCATCGTCCTTCATGGAGGGGAAATAGGTGCACTCACAATCCAGATAAGTCATCATGGCATTGGCCAGAGCAGAGGGTACAAGAGTGTCCTCATCAAAGTCCTGAATCTGCCAGTTTGTGAAGCGTTTTTCGATGCTCCTGGCCATACCCTGATAATAGTCCTCATCAAATGGGATGAACAGGTATTCCTCCTGCTGAAATTCATTGGAGTGATACTGGGACGGGCCGAAGTATCTTAGGGCGTAATCATCAATATCGCAAGGGAAATAGGGGCTGTCATTCTCCCCATAATAGTAGACAGCAACGGCTCTCCCTGTTTTGTTGAACAGAGGATCAAAGAGCTGGCCTTCCAGCTCATCCCGGATGAACGCCCTCAGATCCGCACCGCTGGGACTGACTTTCACTTGCTACACCACTGCGCCGTATTCCTCCAGAAACTTCTCCTCCATCAGGTCATTCTCCATGCACCAGCGCAGATAGATGGACATATGGTTATAAGCGTTAATTTCATCCACTGGCAGCTTCTTTAACCAGAGATTTCTAAGATGATAGGTCCCATCATCCATCGGTAACGCATAGTCCTCATCTTTGTCTTCTGGATTACGCTCAGAAGGCACATAGGAGAGCTTCAGGGTCATCTGATCCTCCGGCAAGGCCACGCCGGGGCTGCGGGTGATGGTGTGCTTATCGTCCGCCGAGAAGCCGATGGTTTCTCCGTCCTGGATCTCCACATCGTTCTCCAGCACATAGGAAACAATGTTTGCCAGGAAGTCCCGCAGATCGCCCAGCTCGGCATCGGAGCCCAGCACCTCCATCTCGTCCTTTCCGAACACCTCCATGCCGTAGGTATAGACGTTCATGCCATGCTCATCCCGATATAGGCCGAACCAGATCCAGTTGAAAATGGGCAGCCCGTCCTCCCGCATCATGTCAGCAAAATCCTCGTAGAACCTTGGCTCGAACACCACACCGCTGGTATAAACGCCGGTAGCGTATTTCTGGTGGCAGCAGGCGGCCACCAGCCTGGTGTAGAGCCTGCCCTTCTCCAGAACATCATCCTCCTTGCCAAGGACTGCCACCATGATGTGGGCTCTGTGCTTCCTGGCCGCTTCTACGGCCTCCGGCCACATGTAGTTATTTTCCGCATTGAGCTCCGCTTCTCCGCCTGGAATGGGATAAGTCATCAGACTGACAGCAGTAATCATGTTGCCCACATCAAATACCAGCGCATCGTCACGCTTGTCCTCATCCTCCTCTACAGTGATGTCCCATTTTTCTTTCATATCCCGGATGAACTGGTCCTTGTCCCATTTTCCCTTAGACATCAGGACAAAGCCGGCAAAGGCACCTTTACTGTTGGATCCATCTGCTTTCTCGTCCTCACCAGCATCGTCCTCCTCATCTTCATCCAGATCATAGACAGCCTCGTTTTCAAGTCCGCGGATGAACTCCCCGAAACTGTCTGCCAGATGGGTAATCTTATAGTCGTTCTCCTGATCCACATGGACCACCGCAGGTTCTCCCTGTGGGCCACAGTCCCGGTAGTCCAGGAATATCATATCGTGTCCGGTGCTGGGGCAGTCGCCAATGGCCACGCCGATGGCCGGATACTCCCACTCATCGATCATGAACTGGCTGCCAAGGCTTCCACAAAGAGCGTAAGCTTTTTCCCATCCAATGCCGAATATGCCAGTGATGGCCACATGGTCCTCCGCCCAGCAGGTGGACTCATCGGTGAGATAGCAGGTGTTCACAGGCATCCCTCCGTTGTGCTGCTTCATCAGCCAGATGTAGGAGGCGGGCAGCTTATAGCCCAGTTTCTCCTCCTCTCTGACGATCAGCTCATCGGAAGGCGGTTCGCTGACATATGCCTTCAAGGCATACTCGTTATCGTCCCAGAAATTGTTGAGGTTAAAGCCCTCAAAAGGAGTATCCCCGTGCACGAACTTGGCTTTCTTTTTCCGGCTGCCCCGGCGTTTTTTCATCTCCGCTTTACACTCCCGGATTACCGCAGGGGCGTTTTCGTCCTCCGGGTCCAACTCTGCCCACCGCCGGGCATAAGGGAGGGCCTTTGCCTCATGACCGTGGAGATACTGATAGGCATAGGCCATGCGCATATTCCACTCCGCCTTGCCCTGTCCTTCTCCCCGGACAGCTTCCAGCACCTCGATGGCCCGAAGAAGCGCCTTGTCCCCCATATAGCGGGGAGTCCCCTCCTCATAATCCCCGATGATTGCGTAGTTTTCCAGCGTCCGAGCCAGGGCGTAGGCAGAGAGGTAGTCCCGCTGGTTCATACCATTTCTGGCACTGCTGCGAAATGTCTATGTCCTGTTTCTCCTTGTTTTTCATCTCCGGTCCTTCCTCCGGCTGGAACACACCGTTTCCATTCCGTGCGAAGGAGCAGGGAGCGTGCGTGGTCAGCAGAGAGATAACCTCTGGAGCATTGTGGCATACAAATTCAGAGTGTAAATAGCCGCGTTATTGGGATCGCCCATATAACCCTCTCTCATTCCCGGCGGTGAAGTGCCAGTCGCCATCCGGCTCCTTCCTGTAGCAGTAACCTATTTTACCTCCCTCCACCGTGATGCAATTTATGGCGATTTAGCCTTAGGAGCCCTCCCAGTCCGGGACCGACTTCACGTGGTATCTACGGTTGCTACCGGCGGACTCGTACATCTCCTTGAGTATCTCCTCGCAATCTTTTATTATTTCCACCATATCCTTGTCATCCACCAGACCACAGAGGTCATAGCCGAAAGGAGCTTTGGCAAAATATGAGAGAACCCTGGCCATGGCCTCGTGTTCCTCCGCCATGGCGGCAATACGGATACAGCGATAGTGCGTGTTATGTTCATCCGGAGCATGGAGAACCACATCGCCGCTGGCACTTCACTCCAGCAGGATGGCAGCCAAATCAGTAACTCGGTCAATAATGAAACCAAAATCAATCTCCATACCATTGGACTGGGAGAACTCCAGATACTCCACCGTTTTGTGGAAGTCCCAGTTCTTCTTATCCAGCCCTATCTTTGAAAAAATCTTGATGAGGGAATATTCTCTTTTTTGGTCCTCCCAAAACGCCACAAGGTTTAATCTGTCATCAGTTCCACTGATATAGCTGCCCAAATATTTTTTGATATACATTCGTCATGCCTCCTTTTCTGAACTCAGCCTCCCGATGAACCAGTCTCAATGCGCCATCCACTCCGGGGTGATTTCTCCACTGCCTTCATCCTTCCACAATTCCACTCTCCCTCTGATACCGTCCTCATCCGACACCTCATGTTTGATGCCGGTAAGCTGCCACAGCAGGAAGGCGATGGACTTTGGGGCAGCAGCAAAGCCTGTTACTTGATCCAAAACAATTTTCGTTCTGTCGTAGTCCAGCTTTCCTATGTCCTTCCACCGGAGGTATAGCTCCGCTAGAGCCATAGCGGCATTGTCAAGAAGAACGTCAATTTGTGAGACATCCACTCCCATCCACCCTACTTTTCCATTAAAGAAATGCTCTCGCCCGGATTCATCATCGGAAACTCCGGCATATACTCGTTTGTGAGGATGCCGATTAAATCCAGCACTGCATCGATCTCCAGTGCTTTGATGCCCCACGCGCCCATTCTGATTCCTCCCTCAAGCCTTTTTCTTCGAATAATAGGTGTCACACCAGCCCCACAGCCGGACGTCCAGATCTTCTTTCGTCATATCCACCCCCAGCTAAATAGACAGCTCCACAGCTGAGGCATTGCATATAGCGGCAGACAGTGTAATGCCGCTCCGTCCCCAGCACCGCATCTATATCCCCCAGCGGACAATCACCGGCGAACAGTTCCATCACGCCCTTCCGCTCCAGCTCCATCAACGCCTGGAAGGTATGGTCATATTGGCAGCTTAGTGGCGTCCTCCATCTGAGCCGCCACCAAGCCACAGGAAAGGCAGAGTAAGTTCTTGTCTTTGTCCTCCACTTATCTGTCTCCCTATATTTTTCAATATCTTCGTGGAACTGGAGTGCGCGGTTTATCTTATCTGTAACATACTCTCATGAAAAAAAGCGGCACTCAAGGTATTTATCCCCTCTGAGCATTGCAGGTATTGGAAAGGAACCGATTTTGTCAGCCACGCGCCATTGACGGACCGATAAAAGGGATATCCATTCCGGCGCATCTGCCCGGTATCGACCAGGCAAATCGCATTTTCCCATGCCGATGTCCCACCTTTTCTGATGTTTCTATATCGGGAGAAAGATGTACAAGCGGCTTTAGGGGAGCAGTTCCTGAGCCTCGATGGAATCACAAACCGATCGGCTATCCCGTGATACAGCATGTTCGGCGATTCAGCCTCGGGAAGCTCCACATCCCCATGGCTGGAGTGGCCCTGATTTGCCTGGAGCATCGTCCTGCTCGCATTAAAGAAATGACGCAGTTTTTGCCATTGCTCCCTCCGAACTTCTCCGGGATGTCCCGTTCAAGTGGATGTTTCTTACAGATACCTACCCAAATCGTGTCCACATCGGCCCAGCCTTAGGCATACAATTTACCCCGATGAGCTCTGGCTTGTGCCGTAAAACGCCTCCACATCAAGATACAAGAAATTAGCCCCTAATAAATTAATCTGAACTCTTTGCCGATCCTTGTGACATCAGGAATGATTTCATTCCACCTTATTCCTCAATAAACCCATACCAAATACGTCAGTAATTATCAATAATAAACTGTTAAATATTTTCCTATTTTCTGAAAACTCGTACGAAAATACAATAATAAAAATATCGAAACATTTTGTCCTACCAATCGGAGTGTTAAACGAGGGACGAGGTCCTTTCATATATGCCCTGTCTGCTGATACAACCATATTATACTTGCGTTCTATACTACACAACCAAAGCAGTATTTTCCAACTGTATGAATGGTAGTAAAAAATCGTTCCACTTGCACCGTCCTTTATAAGCAGACATAGAGATGCTAAGTTGCTCCATTCTTTGTCAGAACATGACTCAAACTTTGCTGACATTTATAGACAGACGCCCATCCAACGTTTTCTATATGACGTTATAGTGGGCAGCTGGTGCACTATATAAATTTTTTAAGGTATCGCTTTTTTAATGCTTTTAAGGTATCGGAAAAACGCATTGAGTGTTTCATCCTGCGGAGCCCCAAAACAATCTTTCATCTGATACTTAAAAGACTTCTCAGCGTTCCCGATCTGGAGTATTACCTTTTTACGGCTTTCATCTACAGTCACATTTGTTATTGCGGAATATGGAATATACTCGTTGTCCTCTGTTTTATTTCCTACAAAAAGATTTGCGGCTAATTGCTTCTTCCAATCAAAAAATGGGGTAGTATCTTCATATTTTGTCAATACTTGTGTGAATGGATTTGATGTGGCGGGTATAAGCCTCATTCCGCCCTTATCATAAGCAACTACCCAAATATGCTGTGCATTAACTGCATCCTCCAACAGATTGATAACAGAGAATGGCGCTCCCTTTAAGCAAGGGTATTCTTGTATAGCGAACTCTTTCATGCGGTCTTGCGCCTTGCCACCAGATTGGTTTCCTCGCGCAGACATAACAATCATAAAGATAATACCCAAAACAACAATAACTACCGGAATAATTAACAACTTATAGTCCATTTTCTCTCTCCTTATCTACTTAAATTTACATTGTATCCACGGACTTGCATCATCCTGCAAAAGCCCCTGTGCAATCTCTATAATACCAGTTAATGACATCGTATTGCCCGACCACATAGCTCGTCCTATAACATACCCTCTCGCAAACTCTTCCCATGAGGTATAAACTTTTTGACTGAGACTACGTGCATTAAAAATATAACGCCATGCCTCCTCATCAGATATATACCCGGCATCAAAGCAACAACGAGTGACCAAAACTAAACGCCCCATATCCCATGCATCAATAGACTGCCGATACAGTTCCGCCATTTGTTTCAATTTGATAAAATCATAGCTAATCAAATTGCCGAAAGACTCCCGCAAGTTTGAAATGTATTCCTGCATTCTGGCTATATCATCCTCATCTAACCCACTTCTGTCAATCTGAGTTTCCCGGTCAGAAAGAGCCCCTTTGATTAAATCAAAATATACTCGGTGCCCGCTGATAAAAAGCCATTCCAAAGTTTCAAGCGCAGTTTCCCGATCTTCTATGCCATAGTAGCTAGACAAATTGTCCTTAATATCTGTTACACTTGATCCTGTTGAAAGGCTATCGCAAAAATACTCTATCTGTTCAGAATTAATGGCACCGATGTTAATAGCGGTGAATTGCTCCGCTGATAAATTTTGCGGAACAGGATTCTTTCGGTATTTTTTTGTGTCAAAAAATTTTGAAATCATATTGAATATGTTCATAATAAGCACCTTTTTCTACCTGTAATTATAATCGCTCATATTTAGGAAAACAAAAGACACTTCTCTCCACCCAGAAGGCTGCCGGGATAGAAGTGTCCATGCGTACTGATAGTATTTTGAGCATAATAAAATACAATGCTACATAATTATAGCACTGCTTGCTTGCTTGCTTGCTTGCTTGCTTGCTTGCTTGCTTGCTTGCTTGAGTATGGCAGAAATCATAGTGTTTTGTCAAGCCCCTTTCCATAAATGTCATCTCAAATTCTACTATTTGTTCTTTTCGTGGCAAGAATGTTATCATCCAGAAATAATGTAATAAAGAGAAGATAGCAATGCACCAATACCGAGTAATATATACACAATTCTCAAACCTAATGAATAGGTTGCATCTGGATTGTTCGTTAAAAAACGGGGTAGTTTTATTTTATTGCATATAATGCCAAATATAATAAATCCTGCACCGAGAATGAGAGTCCCATATTGCCAATAATCACTTAAAAATCTTTCTATCAACTCCATTACTTTCCAACCCAATACTTCAAGCAATACTCATTCAGTTTGTCGTACTCAAACATGTAATTAACATCCATAAGATAGTTTGCCATCATCGCCATAGAACTAATGAGTTGTAGATCTATTTTGCCATCTTCCAATTGGCTATTTTTTAAGGAAAACAGGGTTGTTTTTTTGTCCTGCTCCATTTCGGAGTTGTTTTTTTTACAATAGATAGGATTGCCAATCCAATTCCATTTGGGGTCTACCGGAATAAATACAATTTCAGGAATGTTGTTAGCATCCACTCCATAGCCAATAATCCAGTTGTAATAGGTATAAACGGTTTTCATTAATTTTTTCTTTGTTGTCATTTTCCAGACAACCGCGGTCTGATAATCTTTCCCCGTCTTTTCCTTAAATACTTCCATTACTTTTTTCATGTTTTCTTCTTGATTAGCAGTCAGCTTACCTTGTAACGGCTTAATGACATTCCCAAACAATCCCATGATTTTGACCTCTCTTCCTATTGTTATTTTCACATCGATGATGTCTAGACAATTTTACCATATATTTCTTTTATTTGCATTAATTATACTTTATATACTATTATTAAATTATATTTTGTCGATTTCATCTCGGAAAAGGATTCCCATTCACTCATAATCTTCTTGTAGACTACAACAATTATTCACTATCCCTGCAAACAGCGCAGCAACCTGTTCCCAATTCGTACTATCTCCAAAGGTGAAGTCAGTGGTTAAGATTTTCAAATCCAAAGCGAAACACATATCACAACAAGAATCCTATGCTGTATGTGTTTTCCCACTGCCAGAGGCCTCTTCGGCCAGATCCCCATCTTCCCCAGGCCTCCATGCCTGACCAAATTTCACATCTCGGAACAGCGCAGCCAGGCCAGTAATCTGCTTAAGCCTTAAAATCTCATCCCGGTCCATCCCCAGGTGTTTGGAAATCCATGCATCCGAACGTCCCAACTCGTGCAGTTCCTTAATGATATTACTCATTAAGTCCACATCATGCGTTCCACGGGCGCGGTTATGCCGGATGGTGCTGGCCATACGGTCAGATAATGGTTTATCGATTACCGAAACCGGTATCATCCCCTTCTCTCGCTCATAAATATCCGGGTAATCCCGCATCACTCTCCAACGATGAAAGCCATCTACAATTACATACTTATCACTGCCTTTTGCATAATAACAAACAATCGGCATAGTATAACCGTCCTCCTTGATGCTGTCGTACAACAACCGCATTTCCGGTGGGGCCACGTTGTTCGGGTTATATGTATTGGGTACAATCTTTTCAAATGGTACCGCAATGATGTTGTATACCGGGCTTCTGAATTCCTTATTTACCATCCATCATCCCTCCGTACTTACGTCTAATAATATCCACACGTTTTTGTTCCTGCCGCGTAAGCCCAAACCCCATAAACCGACAGGTATGGTCATTTTTCAAAATGCAGTAGCACATCCGTTTCCAACTTGGTATATCTTTCGTGCTCTTAATATCATCAGTATGATCGGGAATTGGTCCAAGAAAAATAATACGAGAATTTTTGTTGAGTGTATAGTTAGAGATACCATTTCTCCGAATGTGGTACCCATGTTCCAAAAGCTCTCGGATTGTTTCCTCAGACAATCCACCTCCGCTATCGTGCCAGAACTGGATGGAAGTGTTAAACTTTTTCACATAATTATTCCGCAGTCGGGCAGGTAACGTATCCAGCAGAAATTGAGTGTATGATTTCCAGGTATGTCCCTCTGGTAACGTAATACTGCGGTAACCCATCGCTTTTGTCTTACCATAAATCGCTCCAAAATTTGCTCCGCGCACCCGCCCCACCAGTTTCGCCCATATTTCCGGGTCGATGACCCGGTATAGATTCAACGCATCTTTGGAGTAGTCGTTAAAAGGCGATGCTACCCGCATTTGGTCTATTTTTAATCCTGCCTTATAATATAGGTCATATAAATGATTGTAGTCATAATCAAATCGATAGTTCGCACACCATACATCAGAGTTTGACCAGTCGTATAAAGGGGAAGCACACCATACGTCTTTGAATTGCTTGGAAATCCAGCACTCATTTTGATACCCATATTTTTTATTTACAAATCCACTGTACCGCTGCAGAGACTCATCCGCCCGCATACCAAGCAGGCAGACTGTCCTGCCATTCCCATGCTCCTCCTTGTAGAATCGGCCAAACTGCTTTGCCAGATCTTCCTGATTCATCCTGTAACGATAGTGGGCAAAAGGCTTCGCCAGATTAATGACATAGGGATACTCTGGTATTGGACGTACCCATATATCCTGTTTTGTATCATCCCAAGGATACCAATACATTTCGTAACTACTCAGTGCTGTCCGTGTTGCCATAGGAAGGCAGACCCAGTATAGGTCTATGCCTGATTCGTTTTCCAGGCGCTTGAACGTGCGGGTAATATAGTCCGTAGTCACGGTATACTGCGCCTCAAAATCCTGATGGAATACGCCAATCACACGATCTGGAGCATACTTATTCCGGTAATCCAGCAGTAAATTCAAAAGGACACCGCTATCCTTGCCGCCGCTGAATGAGATATAAATATTTTTAAATTCCTGAAACAAAAAGGCAAATCTCTTCTGCAATGCATCGAATACATTCATCTCAATGTATTCTTTTTTCATATCTCTAATAAACTCCTTATCTTTCAAGTAAAAATTTAAAATAGCATCCGTTTGACAGCTGGATATCCTTCTAATGTTCCCAGACCATAACTGACGCTATCATTTTATCTTAAAACCTCTTGCACTTTTCCTTTATCCACTCATTTCATTCATCACATTGAGTCCTCCACTTCTTCCAGACGGACACCACCATACTCCCAAAGTTCCTCTCTCAATTCATCCATGTCCAATTCTCCTTTCTGCCACTGCTCATAATACTCCAAGACATAATTAATAAATTCTGGCATCCGTTTAGTATAAGATTTTTTCCAGTAATGGTCCATTAAAACTTTCAAAGGCAAAGTTAACAACAGAAACATAGCGGTATTGATTGCTTCCTCCATCGCCTCTTGCCTCATGCGGACAAGTTCATCCTCAACTCTTTCATGAACCATGTTGTTGAGTTGTTCCCTCGTCAGATTATATGTAGTTTTCCTTTCTTTCTTCTCCTTTTTCGCATTTCGCCGCCTCTCTGCACGCCCCATTTTGCCTTCTCCTAAAATGTATAAAAATATTTATCAACTGCCTAATGATTGCATCAGCCACTCCTGATGTCACCCTCTCCAAGCCGTTCACAAAACTTCTTTTCTTTCCCCCTTATAACCTGAACATACCATAGGTTCCTTCTACCAATCGGCCTCGCTTCAAAAGCATTCAGAGACTCACAAATTCTGTTTCTCCTTCATTTCCTCTTTCAACCGTTCTAATTTTTTCCCGATCTGCTGGCACTCTTCGATTGCTTTGGTGATACCTTGAAATAAAACGATATATTCATCCGTCAATTCATAAGAATTTTCCTGATTCACAAACTCACTTTCTGCTTGGATCTGCAGTTTGCTTAAGAAATCACTCATTTTTGCAACATCCAGGTAGATATATGAAATCTGTTTTCTTGCATTTTCTGTTCTTTTGTATGTTTTCATTACCAATGTTCCTATTTCGTTGTCTGTTTAAAAACCACTTCTCATTCCGATCCCGGCTACTTCTCTACCATATTAATCATCCGCATTAATTCCAACGCACTTCTAAAATGTACTGTAATCCCTTTTGTAAGTTTTCCTCTCACACTTCCCTGCAAACTGGCATTCTGCCTATATTTCACCCAAATCACAAGCAACTCCTTAGCATTTGCTACCCGTTCGTAATCAATCTCGCCTCCACTAACCTCACTATCTGCGTTCACATTTTCCTCAGGAGAGTCTGAATAGGATTCCCTATACTGTTTCTCCATTTCCCTGCTAAAAAAACGTGGTTCTGTTGTCGCTCTTGGGGTATTCAGCCAATTGCAGATTTGATCTATTTTTAATACCATATCTCCAATCCCGTTGAACGGAATATTCTCCTTGAAATTATGATTATAAATTTCTCCATACACTCCATGAGCCGACACTCCATGGATACAGAGCAGAACAATAGCCGCTCTGTCAAACTTATCTAAATCCTTCAGATGCAGCGTTTCTAATCTATCCCGCAATATTCTTTCTCCCATCCCTTCGTTCCTCTCGCTTAACCGACTTAACCGTTTTCTTATGTTCCCTTATAGGTTATATCTGCCTCTCCAAACAGCAATCCTGTAATCTCTTTCCTTAACTGTTTCTCCAACTGCTCTTTACTCGATACAGTGATCATTCTCCCCATTCTTTTAACCTTCTTGTGTTCCTCTCCAAAAAAGAAGACTCTTGTATGATTGGGATCTTTTGTAATGGTATTGACAAATTCATCATATTTTTCTTCACAAAAAATATCCGCTACCACCACCAAATCGAATCCGCCTGGCATAAATTTCATTCCGCGAAAGATAACATCCACATTTTTCGTTAATGTAATCCCCAGATTACACTTTGTTTTGTCCATAAAAGCATATAAAAAATTTCTGCAATCCCATAAAAGCTTATTGCTATATGCCAATACTGCTATATTTATCTTCACTTCACCTGTTGCCTTAAACTGCATTCTTATTTCTCCCTAAATCGCCCAGCTCCCGGTGCATCTCTCCTTTCAGATCTTTTGGAAGAAGAGCTCTCTTTCACTTGCTAATTAGATTGTGTTTTTACCCTTCAAATAACCCCACATCCTCTGGGGATATCGCATAAATATGATTGGATATCTTTTGGATATTTCCTTTTTGACTATAGATGGCCCCTGATAAAAAATCCACAATCCGCTCCTCATTTTTTCCATCTGCCTGCTCCAAGGATAGAATCACCGCATCTCCATCTAAAAATCGGTCGCATATCTCTTGGACATCATCCATTGTCTGCGGCTTATAGGTTACTATATTCAACAGGAAATTTTCTTCGTTCTTTTCCATTCCGTTTCCCCAAAAAAACGATCCCTCTTCCCGGTCATCTTCATCTTCATAATGCCACAGGTTCAAACGGTCCATTATCTCGCTCAGCATGTTCCCAGACACCACCTTATATGAAACCCTGCTTCTCTATGCTGTCACGGGAAATCCCCCCGGGCAGAGAAGCATTGTTATAAGGAAGAGAGTTCCCTGCATTTGACGCTGAGATGGCCTCTCTTCCTGCTTTCTTGAATCATTGATATCTCTGCGTGCTTTATTTCGCAGACAAGGCCGCCATTGTAATGTAGTTATAAGGCTGATTAAAATGAGGAAGGAAAAAGAGATCTAAAAGCTTTAGCTGATCAATCGTCACTTCCTGTTCAATCGCCAGAGAAAACATGTGGATTCCCATCGATATATCCTCAGTTGATGCCATCTGGGCCCCAACAATCCGGCGTGAGTCCTTTTCATATACAATACGAACTTTTACCTTCGCATTTTTCTTCATAAAACCCGGTCTTTGCCAATCTTCAAAGTCCGTATAGATGACATCCAGCCCGCTTTTTTGCGCGGCCTTTACGCTCAATCCAGTGGAAACCATATGATAACCAAATACGGAAATTCCATTGGAGCCCTGAACCCCAGTCTCCTCCAATGCGGTTCCTCCCACATTATGACCCGCTACAATCCCGGAACGTACCGCATTCGTTGCCAATGCAATATATGTTTTTTTCTTCAACGCATTGGAATAAATCGCAGCGCAATCTCCTACTGCATATACATCTGGATCACTCGTCTGTTGATGACAATCCACACAGTATGCTCCATTTTTAAATAACTTCAAATGATCCATTCCCAGCACGGTATTCGGTCTGAAACCAATGGCGCTGATTACCAAATCCGTTTTATAGTCTCCATGGTCTGTTACAATCCGTTCCACAAATGTTGTACCCAAAAATGCGAGAACCCGTTCTTTGAAATGCGTCTCAATTCCCTTTTCTTCCAAAAGATGGTCCATATCCTTCGTGAACCATTCATCATAGTAGCCTGCTAAAGAGGTGTCTGCAATGTCAAACAGCTTAACCTTTTTTCCTCTTCGGATTGCCGCTTCCGCAATCTCAACACCAATATATCCCGCTCCTATCACGGCTACATGTTCCACATCCATGCGGCCGATTAAGCGGTCTACGTTCTGCCCGTCCTGAAACAGCTTCAGAAAACTGATATGCTCCAGATTCTGCCCTGGCAGATTCGGGTCAATAGGGAGAGAACCCGTTGCCAGAATCAGCTTATCATAGGATTCCTCAAACGTCCTTCCATCCGTTTTTTCGCAGAAAACAACCTTTCTTTCAAAGTCAATCTTTTTTACCGTTGTCTCCATGTGGACGGAAGCTCCCTTTTTTTCAAAATCTTCTTTTTTTGTATAAAATAAATCCTGATACGAGTCAATCTGACGGCCAACCCACAGGGCTGTTCCACACCCCAGGTAACTGATATTGGTATTCTGGTCAATCATAACGACCCGCTGATCCGGATAATGGTCCAAAAGCGTATTGGCTGCTGCAATTCCTCCATGATTTGCTCCTACAATCACTGTCTTCATCAAAGGTTCCTCCCGTTTTCTAATCAAACGGAGTCCTGGCTCCGCTTGTGTGCCTTCCATCCAGTTACCTGCTGTTCACTACCTGTCTCAGATTTGAACCCGCTTTAAATACAGGGATTTTTCTGGCCTTTACTTCCATTTCCTCTCCTGTTTTTGGATTTCGCGCCATTCTGGACTTCCGGTCTGTCACACGAAATACACCAAATCCAATCAATGAGACAGTTCCTCCGGAAGATAATTCGGTATGTATAACATCCATCAGCCCATTTAACGCTTTTTCACTCTGTTTCATTGTAAGTCCACTTTCTGCTGACATGCGATTGACTAATTGTCTTTTGTTCATTTTGTCACATACCCCTTTCTAAATAACTCCCATAATCGTTTGCGTTTTATCCAATCCATTTCTCGTTCCAGATACCGTTCCAGTTTTACCTTGTGTTCCACAGCCATTACCATCTTCTCGTACCCTTCCGGCACCTTCCATGTTCCCATCAGAAAAACCTTCGCGCGGCTTCTTCGCCGTTCCAGCTGCTCCAGAAACATTCGATATTGATACGAATTCAAAGAATCTGCTATAATAATCAAATGGGGCTTTTTGCTGAAAAAACGAATACTCTGCAAAAGTGCCTCTTTGCTCTTTGTAAGAACCACATCAATTTTATAATGGTTACGCTGTGCAACGCTGCGCAGCATATCCTTGTAATCCCAAAGAACAGCACTATCCCCAGACCATACAGCGACATGGATACAACCGTTGTGAAACCACAGCATTTCCGCTCACCCCCATGCATCTCTCCTTCTTTCTAATACAAGCATAGAGGGTGCCACAAACAGCAGCACCCTCCAGCTAAAATCTCATAGCGGAATCAGATGGATTCTAATGTTTCCTTCCATCCCAGACACCATTCTGATCCACAAAGTAATTGTCTGGTGTCATCTCGTTCTGATACATCGAGCCGTAAGGCCTTCTATTATGATTGTCATAATACCAATAACCATTTTCTCTCTGGAAATAGGTCTGCTCTGGAACCAGAGGCGCTTCCGTGAAGTAGTAGTACTTTCCTGACAGGGGAACCCAGCCATCAAGCATAGCTCCGGTCTTTTCATCCAGGTAATACCACTTTCCATCCATTGGTTCATAATACCAACCCTTATGAAGCATACCAAGATTTCCGTCTGATACCGCATGGGTGTGATACCACTTTCCATTCTGACTCTTAATCCAGCCAAACTCCATGATTCCATTGGCATCAAACTTAAACCAGTTGAATCGCCCCTCCTCATCCTTCGCATAGGGATTTCCAATGAACATCCAACCGTTTTTCGCCATGACACCAGAGGAAGTTGTATACGTCCATTTATGGGTCTTTGCATCTACCAAAGTCCATGTCCCTTGGAGTGAGCCTGTCGTTACACTCATATCCGGATTCTCATAAATTCTATCATTGCTCACAACTCTGCCTCTGGAACTAGAACCTCCGCCAGAGCTTCCACCGGAACGTCCGCCTCCCGAGCTGCCTGAACTGCTTGAGCCAGATGCTACCGGTTTTACGGTTACCGGAACCTTTACTTTGTCCTCGGAATCGTCTGGATACGTCACGATAATAATCGCGGTATAATTCTTTGTTTTGTCTACATCTCCAGGGGTCTCGTCACGGTAATTTGTTCCTTTTGGCAGTTCATCCTTATTTTTAATCGCATCTTCTGGCTCAAATGTTCCTCCCTTATCTATAACGATGGGATTTGGCTTCGGCTCATATTTACCAGCATCTGTTTTTTCTGCCTCACTAGGAGTCGCTTGATCCGAACGTACCGTAACGGGAACCTTTACTTTATCCTCGGAGCCATCTGGATACGTCACAACAATAATGGCCTTATAATCTTTCGATGTATCTACATCATCCGGTGTCTCATTACTGTATTCCGTATCCTTCGGAAGTTCATCCTTATTTTTAATTCCATCTTCCGGCTCAAATGTTTCTCCCTGGTCGATTACAATGGGGTTCGGCTTCGGTTTGTACTTGCTGGCATCGGTCCGTTCTGCCTCGCTGTCTGTGGCCTTTCCCGCTTCACTCGGCGTTGCCTTTCCTGCTTCGCTTGGTGTTGCTACATCGCCATCTTTCAGAACACGTATGGGTACTGTTAATTCTTTTGTAGAACCATCCGGATACTCAATTTCAATTCTACCTTTATATTTTCCAGGTCTATCCAGATTGACTCCGTCTTCTCCATACTCTGTGATGTCTGTTACCACCGTACCATCCGGCAGTTCCTCTTCCAGATTCACCACGTTATCCGACAAATCGGCCAGTTCACCTGCGTAGATTATTTCCGGCACAACTTCAGGATCATATTTCTTTGCATCAGGTATCCTCTGTTTAACTTTTACTTTAACTTTTACGGTCTCACTGGAATGATCCGGATAAAGTACTTTTATGGTTCCTGTGTAATTTCCAGGCGTATCCGAATCAATATCTCCTTCTGGTGTTACATCTTCTACCGTGGTTCCTTTAGGAAGGCTGCCCATATTCTTTACATTATCCGTTAAGTCATAGGTCTGTCCTTCTTCAATCAGTTCCCGTTTTGTCAGAGGCTTATATCGCTCTGCATCCGTCTTATCAACAACGTTCACCGGCACTTCCATTGTTTCTTTGCTGCCATCCGGATAAGTAACTTCCACCTTTCCAGTATGATCGCCTGGTTTCGAGGTATCAATTGGATTTTCTGTTACGTCCTTTACTTTTGTTCCTGGCGGCAGTTCGTCCAGGTTAGTCACATTATCTGTGAGGTCAATATCACTTCCTGTCTTTACTGTCTCATCTTCTACCTTCGGATTATACTTCTCAGCTGCTGTTCCATAATTCAGCGTTACCTCTACTTCATCAAAGCTGTCGTCTGTATAGGTTACCTTGACTTTTACCTTCTGGTTCTTTCCGGTAGTCGGAATATCTCCTACTACCTCTTTTGTCTTTACCTTATTCTCCGGAGCGGTTGTCGTCACCTTTCCTTTGATCTCATCTGCGGTAGCGGTTTCTCCATACTTCTTATCCAGCGTTCCTCCCGTTGCTTCATAGGTCTGGGCATCCGTTTTGGTCTCCTTAACCTGAACATCGACTTCCACTTCATCCGTTGTCTGGTCTGGATAGGTAACTACAATCGTCCCTTTCTTCGTTCCTGGATCGGTCGT
>JAETNT010000159.1 GCA_021772025.1 Enterocloster bolteae
GACAGCTGAAAAGAAAGAAAAGCTGTGAAGGCGGCAGGCTGTCCGGATTCCGAACCGGCTGACAGCAGGTTCCTAACAAATGATGTCGTTTGGAAGCATTCATGAAACAACCCTGAAAACCCCTGGACAGACTATTGACTTCTTTCCTGTTTAGCTGTATACTTTTCTGAAACAAAACTTTTTGTAAAAATAATACGACTCGCTAGGGGAGCTTAGAGCTGAGACTGGGTGCCGCCACATCTGCGGATGCCCCCTGACCCTCATTACTTGAACCGGTTAATGCCGGCGTAAGGAAGCAGCAAATACTGAGATCCGGATTGTTCCGTGACGGCAGTATTTTGTAAAGTAATCCCCTCCTGTCCAACCAAGGAGGTTTTTTTATGTCTAATTTTCTTATTAACGGGGAAGGCGGCCTGACCGCTGCCGGCTACGGCGTATCTGCCGCTGCCGGAATTTTACTTTTTTTAGTAGGAGGCCTGGTAAAAGGCCATACGCAAAAAGGCGGGAGCATCTCCACCAGACAGATGGTATTCTGCTCCATGGCCATGGCCCTTGCCTTTCTCACCTCTTACATTAAATTGTTCTCTGCCCCCTGGGGCGGCTCTATCACGCTGTGCAGCATGCTGTTTATCTGTCTTATCGGCTACTGGTACGGGATAAGGGTAGGTGTTTTAACGGGCCTTGCTTACGGGATTTTGCAGTTTCTGCAGGAACCTTTTGTTCTGTCCTTTTTCCAGGTATGCTGCGACTATGTCCTTGCATTTGCCGCTCTTGGGCTGGCCGGCCTGTTCTCCAAATCCAAAAACGGCTTGGTAAAAGGCTATTTGCTGGGAATTTTTGCAAGAGGGGCCTTTCATTCTCTGGGCGGATACTTATATTGGATGGAGTATATGCCGGAGACCTTTCCCCAGGCTCTGCGCCCCGTCTATCCTATTATTTATAACTATTCCTACATTCTGGCGGAAGGCGTAATTACGGTTATTCTTCTCTCCCTCCCGCCGGTGGCAAAAGCCCTGTCTCAGGTACGGCAGAAGGCTATTGAATCGTAATTTTAAAGTTCCTCCTTCCTTTTATCCTCAATTTTTATAGTTATATGGGCATCTTTATAAATTTCCGCCCGGTAAAGGAATGTGGACAGGGGCATCCCGCACTCCTTAGCCGCAGCCGTACCGGTAATCGCCCCGGACTTCCATCTCCGGTAAGCACTGTCGTAGTTCTCCGGAAGCGGCTTAGGCGGACGGCCAAAACGGACGCCTCTGGCTTTTGCCGCTGCAATACCCTCCGCCTGCCGGCTGCGGATATTTGTACGCTCATTTTCCGCCACAAAGGACAGCACCTGCAGGACAATATCGCTGAGAAAAGTCCCCATTAAATCCTTGCCCCTGCGGGTATCTAAAAGAGGCATATCCAATACAACAATATCAATGCCCTTCTCCTTGGTGAGAATCCGCCACTGTTCTAAAATTTCATCATAATTGCGCCCCAGCCGGTCAATGCTCTTAATGTAGAGCAAATCATCCGGCTTTAATTTTTTCACCAGCTTTTTATATTGAGGACGGTTAAAATCCTTACCGGACTGTTTGTCCATAAAAATGTTCTTCTCCTCAATAGATAATTTTCCCATTGCAATCAGCTGCCTGTCCTGGTTTTGATCCTTACTGCTGACCCGGACATAGCCGTATGTATTGTTTGAAATGTTTTTCAATCCTCCTTTCTATAAATTCCGCTGGAGAATCGAGTAGGAGGCGGTGATTAGCCGCCGTCCTCTCACAACACCGGACATACGGTTCTCGTATCCGGCGTTTTCAATAGTTGACGTGCATGTATAGACTGATAGGCTGTGGCTAA
>JAETNT010000160.1 GCA_021772025.1 Enterocloster bolteae
ATTGAGGGGAAGATGCTGACCAGCGAGGAGCTGGCAGGCAGGATTCAGAGGCTGGGAGTGGATGGGGTAGGCCATATTGTGTTTGTCATAGGCGGTTCGCTGGGATTGTCCGGGGACGTTATGAAGCGGGCGGACTTTGCCCTGAGCTTTTCTAAGATGACATTTCCGCATCAGCTGATGCGGGTGGTGCTGTTGGAACAGGTTTACAGGAGTTACAGGATTATTACGGGGGAGCCGTATCATAAGTAGTGGGAGTATAAAGCATCTATAGTTAATGAAAGTGGCTGAAAAACAGCTGGATAATTACCAATAGTTACCAATGCGTTACAATTAGGTGGACGATTACCTGAATAAGTGTTAAAATGAAACAAAAAAGGGGAGGAGTATACATATGAAAAAATCGTTTCTGGTAATTTTATCAGCTGCAATGATTTTAGGGGGCTGCGGAGGTTCGGGGACATCCGCTGCAACAAACACGGAGAAGGCACAGGAGAGTGCGTCCGAAATAGCGGACATGCAAAAGGAGACAACACAAAAGGAAACCACTGAGGCTGAAACTACAGTTCCTCCTAAAGAGGTAAAGGAACTGTCTGTAGAAGAATTTGATGAGTTGCTGTCAGGCCTTCCGGTTTCGGTTGTTAAGTCGGAATACCTTGTACAGGATGAACAGTATAAGTCTCTTTACCCGGATATGCTGAATGCGGTGATTCAGAATAACACGGATGCGGACATTAAAGATGCGGTTCTTGCTTTTGTGGCCTGGGACAGCAATCATCTTCCGGTTAAGCTGGTGGGCAACATGGACTTTTCAGGAGGAGACTATTTTGCAGAAGTAAATTATAGTGATATCAATTTAGTGGGCGGAAGTACATTTGGGGAGGATTTCGGTTTTTCCATTAATGAATCCTGTAAGGTGGATACATTTAAACCCATCATACTGTCATTTGAAACATTTGATGGTGACAAATGGAAGAATCCTTATGTAGACAGCTTCCGCCAGGCCTATGAGGGAAAGAAGTATTCCGATGATATTAAAATTGAAGTGGAGATGCAGGATGTGACTTTTGCAAAGTCAGAGGCTCCGTCAGGGACAAGAGTGGAAAATGCATCCGCGGAAGAACTGGAGGCATCTTTGGCCGGACAGCCGGTGTTTGTGAGCAGCACAAAGTATGTGGTTCAGGATGAGAGATATAAGTCACTGTATCCGGATATGCTTCAGGCCGTAATTCAGAATAATTCAGAGGAGGACATCCGTGATGCGGTTGTGGCCTATGTTGGCTGGGATGCCAATGGTCTTCCTGTGAAAATCAAGGGACATCTGAGCTATGGCGATTCCACATATGTGACGGAAGTATTATTTGAGAATATTAATCTGGTTCCAGGCAGTTCTTATGGTGATTCCCAGGGGTATGCCATTGATGAAGATTGTGGTGTGGATACATTTAAAGCAGTTGTCGTATCATACACAACGTTCGAGGAGAAAACATGGGAAAACCCAGATTATAAAGCGTTTTGCGATTTATACGGAGGAAAACGGCTGGCACAGTGATGAGGCCAGGACCGTTTGAACTGAGAAAATTTAAAACTATAAAATATTGCCCATCCACACTATCAATATCTTGCGGCCATGTCTTATTTCTTATAGGACATGGCCCATTTTTTGTAGTTCAATTTAAAGCGGAAAAGTTTATAATCTTCCTGTAAAGAAAACGTTAAGAATCCCAACGGGGAGAACAGGAGAAAGATTATGATGAAAAAGGCATTAACATTGGTATTGGCCGGGGTAACCGCGTTGTCATTGACTGCATGCGGGGGAGGCGCGTCCGCGTCCGCAACCACAGC
>JAETNT010000161.1 GCA_021772025.1 Enterocloster bolteae
TGGATGCGTCCGCCTGAATGCTCTTCCACGTATTCCTTAAACTTCTCAGAACCCAGATGCCAGGAATCGCGCTCATCATTGATGTGTCCGATGTTGATTACATAGGTCTGTCCATCATCGGCAGCAGCAGCTGGCGCGTCTGTGCCGGCAGCCGTATCACCGGCGGGCGCCGGGGCTGGGGAAGCGGAGGGGGTGCTGGCGCAGGCTGTCAGCGACAGGGCCATTGCGGCTGTTAAAATAAGTGTGAGGCCTTTTCTTGATTTTTTCATATCCTACTCTCCTTTTCTTTCGTGAATTCGACTTGTTTTGCAAAGAAGAAATCATACTGATATACTGCCATATCGAGAGAATGATTTCCATACACTATAATTACAGTTTTGATGCATGAAAAATGTGCATATATCACAAAAAAAATTTTAAAATATACAAAATATATAATAAAAAACGAAAATAAATCGCAATAAAATATAAATATTGCACAAAAAATGCTAAAAAAATAGTTTGAATATTATTATTAAAAACATAAATTAACAGATAAAATAGCGATTTGTTTTACGATATTTTTCCGAAATATGTAAGAAAAACGTTAAGGTTTCGTTAAGGACGGGCAACTAATATATTTATTAAAAAAGCGTTAATAAAATTCCTGGGATTAGACAGGAAAGAAATTAATATTAGACGAAAATAGTGGTAAAGATATGCAACGGTACATTGAATTTATAAACAAAACATGATATAATAAACAAACCTTTGCTGATATATGAGAAATGGATAAAGCTGGCTGCATTAAGGAAACCTAAAGATGATACCCATGTCCGGCTTGGCACGGGTAAGGTCTTTCAGCCGGGAATCAAGAGAGGAGCAGTACCTTATGGAGAAAATATCCACGGAGCAGATTGCATTTGTGATTGTGATGGCGGTCCTTCTGATGTTTGTCCTGCCCATGGTACAGTCGCGTACAGGCAAAAGCCTGTCAGAACTGTTATTTGGCGTGGGCAGGAAGAAGAAGCAGGATGGAGCGGACGGGGCGCCAAAGAAAAGCGCGGGACGTGAACCAAGGATGAACAACGGCACCAGGAATGATCTGACGGTGTTTGTCTCCCAGCTGTTAAAAACGGCCAATAAAAACGGTATGGGAGTGGTTGCTCCGGGTTTGGTGGAATATAAAGGTAAGACGGCCCAGCTGGTGGCGTTCCTGGTGGCGCCCAGCGGCGTGACAGGTATCTATTGCCTGGGGTTTGGCGGCGTCGTCATGCCCGGGGAAAAGGACGGGCCATGGAAGCAGCATATGAATGGCCAGGACACAACATTCCGCAATCCCCTGGCGGTCTGCAAAGAACAGTATGAGCTGGTCAGGGCTGCCATGGACGAGGCAGGTGTGAAGGCGGACCTGGATATTGTGACTGTTTTCACCAATTCACGTGTGACGCTTAAGGCCGTGCCTTCTGCACGCATATACACCCAGAAGCAGTTCATGGAGCATCTGAAAAACACGGATTCCCTGAAACGGGGGGACGTGGATGTGAAGGAGATGACCAAGGTTCTTGCCCGGCTGGCCAAGATTAAGGAGAAGAAGGCGGGCAGGAATAAGAAACAAAGGGAGCAGGAGGGCTGACAGGGATTTCCTGATTGGGAATCTTATGATTTGTACAGAGAAAAATGGAATAGAACGTATGGCATTTTTGGATGTGTGTCCGGAGATGCCATGCGTTCTTTTTTGCTTTATAGGAAATTCCTTTTAAATCATGAATTATGTAAACAAATAGCCCTGCAAAAGCAGGGCACAGAAAACAGACGATTAAGATTAGAAGATATAAAAACCTTCTTC
>JAETNT010000070.1 GCA_021772025.1 Enterocloster bolteae
CAAAAACACTCCTTTGTTTTGTTGTTTTGTGGTGATTCAATTATAACAAAGGTTCTGTGTTTTTGCATTTTTATTTTAAGTAGGAAAGCATGTTTGAAAAAATGGGGAAACTCAAATAAAGCAAAAGAGGTTATCATTATGTCAACAAATTATTTACATTTAAGAGAGCGCATGCTCCCTGCCCCCCGCAACGGGGGATTTCGAATGGAAGATTACTGGGTCTGGTGCGGTTCCGCCATAAAAGGGGAAGATAACCGCTACCATCTTTTTGCTTCCAGGTGGCCCAAAACCCTTCCTATGCATCCCGGATGGATGTTCCAATCCGAAATCGTGCGGGCCGCCGCCCCGGACCCCTGCGGCCCCTATCAATTTGAAGAAGTTGTTCTTCCTGCCAGAGGGCCCGCATACTGGGACGGTTGTTCTACCCACAATCCCGTTATTACCAAATGGGAAGATACCTATGTTCTTTACTATGTAGGAATCACCTATCCCTTTGAATCCCCGGGGCCGAAAGAGCCGCTTCCTCCAGAAGATATCCGGGTACAAACCGCCAGAAGTAATAAACGTATCGGAATGGCTGTTTCTAAAAGCATCTTTGGTCCCTGGGAACGAAAGGATGCTCCGATTCTGAACACCCGGCCTGCCTGTTTTGACAATTATCTGGTCTCTAATCCGGCTCCCTGCTATAATCCAGACGGCTCCGTGCTGCTTCTTTACAAGGCCAGGGGGTATAAACAGCCGCCATACACGGGGCAGCTGCACACAGATATGGTGTTTGGAACCGCAAAAAGCTCTCATTTCAGCCGTCCCTTCCGCTCTGTATCCGACGTTCCGCTGTTTTCCGGCCAGAAGGTTATTCTGGAGGATCCGTTTATCTGGAGAACTGCAGACGGTTATGAGATGATTGCAAAGGATATGATCGGGAATGTATGCGGGGAGCGTTTCGGCGGAATCCACGCCTCTTCCCCAAATGGCACCGACTGGTCTTTACATATGGGAGAATTGGCTTATTCCAGAAACATTCTATGGGATGACGGAATTACAGAGCAAATGGGAAGCCTGGAACGTCCTTTCCTGCTTTTTGAAGGGGATACTGCTACCCATGCCTTTTTTGCGACCTCTGATGGATGCAACAATTTTATGGATGCAACGGAAACATGGAACATGGTAATTCCGCTAAAAGCCCCAAAAGGGTTGTAATTCAGAAAGGAAGATGCCAGTATGAGGTTCAAATCTATTTGTAAAGTCTTTGTTCTTCTGTCGCTGGCCATATGGATCCAGGGCTGTGAAAGTCCGGCAGTGCCTACAAGCGCAGCGGCAGAGTCCAAAGCCGTGACACAGCCCGCAGAAGCAATTCCGGAACCCGCAGCCGCCAAGACGCCTGCAAAAAGAACCTTGACGACAGCCCCTCTTTCAAATACACAGGCCCCTGTTCCCTGCCCCTCTGTCACAGGCCCTCTCCATGTGGAAGGAACAAAGCTGTGCGGCAGCGACGGATCTTTTGTGCAGCTAAAGGGAATCAGCACTCACGGCCTGGCATGGTTTCCGGATTATGTCAATGAGGAGTGCTTCTCCCAATTTAAAACTCAATGGGATATGAATGTCATACGTCTGGCCCTGTACACTGCAGAATACAACGGATGCTGCAGCGGCGGCGACCAAAATCAGCTGAAAACTCTGGTCCATAACGGAGTCCGGTATGCCACCAACCAAGATATGTATGTCATCATCGACTGGCACATTCTCTCCGATTCAAACCCTAACCAGCACATCGATGAGGCCATCGCATTTTTCGATGAGATGTCACGTACATATGCCGGCCACAATAATGTCCTGTACGAGATCTGCAACGAGCCAAACGGAGGCACAAGCTGGGACGACATTAAGGCATACGCCGGCACAATTATTGATATTATCCGGAAAAATGACAAGGATGGGGTGATCATTGTGGGAACGCCGGGCTGGTCCCAGTATGTGGATGAAGCCGCCAGGGATCCCATTACCGGATTTGACAATATCATGTACTCTCTTCACTTCTACGCCGCCACCCACAAGGAAGACCTGCGAAACAGGATGGTGTCCGCCATTCAGGCCGGACTTCCCATCTTTGTGACCGAATATGGCATCTGTGATGCCAGCGGAAACGGAGAAATTGACACAGTCCAGGCCCGGCAGTGGATAGACCTGATGGATCAGAATCATATCAGCTATGTGGCGTGGAATCTATCCAATAAGAATGAAACATCCTCTATACTTAACAGTTCCTGCGCCAAGACCAGCGGTTTTTTGGAAAGCGATTTAAGCGAATCCGGCAGATGGCTCCACCATATGCTGACAGAAAAAAGGCCCATTTTGCCACACCCCATCTTATAGATTTCGTCCCTGATATTGTATTGTTACCACATAAACTGTTTTGTGTGGTTCATCAATGCGGAAAAGTGTCTAGGCTTAAAACAGCTTTCTTAATCCGGTCAACCCCAGAGCAATTCGTAAATGTGGTCTAATTCACGAATTACTCTGGGGTTGACTTTTACCTTGTATTTATCCAAAATGTTTTTTCTCCAATTTTGCAAAAACGATCTCTGCGTCAACTGCTTCTGCTCCGTTGGCAACTTCCTGCTCGGACTCGAAAATAGCTTGGTCGATGCGGTTCATTCTTGCAAATTTATCATACAATTCACTACTCATTACAACCAAGTCGCTGTATCCGTTTTTGGTAATAAAAATAGGCTCCTGTTGCCTGTGTGCGATGTTTTAAATCTCGGTTGTATTGCGTAAATCCTTAATAGGCATAATGCTTCACTCCCTTCTTTGACATAATTAAAGCATCATTATGCATTAAAAACAATGGGAATATACTTTGAATTTTAACTCCTGTCCTATCTGGGTTCCCACATTCATATTTTATAGATATTGCCGCATTTCACACTCCCTCGCTCCTACTCCTCCACTGCCAAACTCATCTTCTTCACTGACCGATAAACCGTAAAGCCAATGCTTCCAAAAGCCGCTGCCAAAAACAGAAGGGAAATAGGGCTGGTAATAAACGGGAGGAAAGAGCCGCTGCTGTACATAATGGCCCGGCGGAAGTTCTGCTCTGCCATGAATCCCACCAGAATTCCGATGATAAAGGGCTGTTCCTTTAATCCCCATTTCTTCATAAAAAAGCCGATAACCCCAAATACCAGCATAAGAACTAAATCAGATGTGCTGCTGTTAAGGCCGTAAACTCCCAGTACACACAGGAATCCGACTACCGGGAACAGGATCCGTTTGGGGATCCGCAGCAGGCGCACAAAAGCCGGGATAGAGAAATAATTGGCAGCCAGCATCACTATATTGGCAATTATCATTGCTGCAAAAATATAATAAATGGTCTTTACATCATTGGTAAACATCAGAGGGCCAGGCTGGATTCCCTTCATGGTAAATGCTCCCAAGAGCAGGCCGGTTACCGCATCCCCCGGGATTCCCAAAGCCAGCAGAGGAATCATAGCCCCGCCAACAGCCGCGTTATTGGCAGTTTCGGAAGCTACCAGCCCGGAGGCAGCCCCTTTCCCAAATTCTTCCGGATAGCTGGAAGCCTTTTTCGCCGTATTGTAGCTGATAATGCTGGCAAGGGTTCCTCCGATTCCCGGCAGGATTCCAATCAGAATCCCTATTACAGAGGAGCGGAGCACATTAAATTTTTCTTTCCAGTATTCAGCAAAAGTAAAGCCCAATCCTTTCACCTTATAGTTCTGGACAGCGATAGTATTTGCTGTTTCTCCCCCTTTTTTGTCTGCCATAATAAAAATCTCAGAGATAGCAAAAATGCCGATAAGGGCCACTGTACTGTCGATTCCGCTTTCCAGGGCAGGAATTCCGAAGGTAAATCTGGGGTAAGTATCTACAGGAGCCGGACCGATCATGGCTACCAGAATCCCCAGCAGCCCTGAAATAGTTCCTTTTACCATGTCCTTAGACGACATGGTAATGATAATGCTGAGAGCAAAAAAGGTCAGGGAAAAATACTCAAAAGAACCAAATTTAAGGGCAATATTTGCTAACATAGGCGCAATTAAAATCAAAGCCACAATGCTGATGGCGCCTCCTAAAAAGGAAGAGAAAATCCCCAGACCCAGCGCCTTCCCGGCTTCCCCTTTACGTGCCATAGGGTGCCCGTCCATGCAGGTCATAAGGGACGCCGCAGTACCGGGAATATTTAAAAGAATTGCAGAGATAAGGCCGCCGGAAAATCCCCCGATATACAGCCCCATTAAGATGGAAATACTGGGCTCCATCTCCATGGCAAAAGTAATAGGCAAAAACAGGGCCACCGCCATAGTGGTGGAAAGTCCCGGAATAGCACCGAAAACCAAACCGATGATAACCCCTGTGCAAATCAGCAAAATATTTTGCGGCGACAAGGTCAGAATCGCTGTCATAAAGTTCTCTAACATATGCCTTTCCTCCTACAGTCTGGGATACAGCGGAATCCTTACGTTTAAACCGTATCGGAATCCATAACATAAAACCACGGAAAATCCGGCTGCCATCAAAAGGTTTAAAATCACCCTCTTTTTGGTAGGCGGCTGATCATCCAGCACCATAAATAGTACAAACAGAAATACCGTACCGCAGAAAACGAATCCCAAAGTTTTTACGGACAAGGCAATAAATAAAAAGGCCAGACCGGCTGTCAGATATTTTATGGGAATCTGGATATAGGGGGCTTTCTCCTTGTCCTTTTTCAGATCATGGTACAAATTCAGCACTGCACAGAATGTAAAGCACAAGATGATAAATCTGGGCACTGTGCGGGGTGTGACAGCGCCGATACTGCCGCTGGTAGACTGGCGGATGGAAAAGGTCTGCCAGTAAAAAACGGCGGCAGCTATTAAATATACCACTGACGGAAGGGCTTTTCTCAACTTATCTCTATTCATTTTATCCTTTCCTCTCATTTTAAGTTTCCTCTAAACCTTTGCGAAAATCGAAACTTTACCGAATATTCTCTTAAATTTGATCTTCGCAATTACCTGTCAGTTGCCAGCCGGGCCTGTGAAAGTTTACTGTCCGGAAAGTACGTCCTTATACTGTCCGTAAGAGCTTTCCGCTGCTTTCAAAATTTCTACAGACTTCTCCGGAGAATTATACTCCGGCACAATACTGTAGGTTACGAACTTCTCCTTGCACTCCGGGTTGGCTACCACTTTTTCCACTGCCGCTGCAAATGTGTTGACAATCTCAGGATCGGTTTTCGGCGGAAATGCAAAATAGAAATACTTATCCATGGTAATGTCGTAGCCCTGTTCTTTTAAAGTAGGTACATCCGGCAGGAATTCATTGCGCTCATCCGACATAATTCCCAGGGAAATAAAGTCCCCCGATTCCACATACTGCTGAATAGTGCCATAAGGAGCAAAGAAAATGTCAATGCGGCCGGCCAGCATATCCGTAATCCGCTCTGCTGCGTTCTGGGAGTCCACATATTTAAAATTCGCCCCAATCTCGCCTTCAAACAGAGCGCAGGCTAAGTGGGCATAGGAGCCCTGATTCACGCTCGCGATAATTTCTTCTCCCGATAATGCACGCTGCACAAAGTCATTTATATCCTGATACTTTGCCGCCGGAATTACCAGAGTCTGAGTGGTATCCACCACCGGAATGCTGCAAATGGTCTGATCCAACCCTCCTATGTCTGTGGTTCCCACTATTTTCGTAAGCAGAGAAGATGCGTGGAAAAATTCTACCGTATAGCCATCCGGTTCTGCATTATAAACCTCTCTGGTCCCTTCAATGGCGCTTCCCTTGTTGATAATGGAAAGAGTAACCCCTAATTCGTCCTCCAAATAAGTAGATAAAATCCTTGCATAAGTATCGGTATCGCCGCCGGCGGAAGCAGAGACAATCACGTTAATATTCCCGTTTGGGTAAGCTTCTTCTTTGGCTTCGCATCCTGCAAGAGCTGTTCCCATCATACTAACTGTCAGTAACAGCGCTGTTATGTTTCTCATATTCTTTTTCATGATATAATCCCCTTTCTAAAATCACTCCTATCGGATTCCTCTCTGCAGCAGCATGTCTCTTCCCTGAAACAGCTTGTTTCCATCCTGAAGGCTGGCTGAAAAATCATACTTTTTCTGAGGAAGCCCTTTTAGTTTTCCATTTTCCAGAAGTTTCTCATCCGAGCCGTACAAATGAGAAATCAATTTTTCCGTTAATTCTTCCAAATCTTTTGCATATGCCGGATCCTTTGCCACATCTTCCAGCTCTAAGGGATCTTTTTCTAAATCGAAAAGCTGGCTCAGATTGCCTACCGGGTAATAAATCAGTTTCCGGGTCTTGGTGCGGATCATTCTGGTGGCCCGGTCGTCCTCCCAAAGCTCCCCATAGGAATATTCTCTCTCATAATCCTCTGTAAGGGAGGTTCCCTCCACATAATCCGGAACCGGAATCCCTGCCAGGGTCAGAAGGGTAGGCATTACATCCCTTAGCTCCACAATCCTGTCGTCCTCCCGGTTGCATACCATGTTACAATCTGCAGGCGGAGATAAAATAAACGGAATCTTTACTGAGTTTTCATACATCAGGAATTTTCCAAAAAGCCCGTGGGTTCCTAACATCTCGCCGTGATCCGCAGTAAAAAGGATAATGGTATCTTCCAAAAGGCCTTGTTCTCTTAAGGTTCCCACTACCAGGCGGATTTGATGGTCAATATAGGTACAGGTGGCGTAGTAAGCCTTCTTTGCAATATCCCGGCGTTCCTTGCTGTCAAACCAGCTATAGAGATTTTTATAATACTGGAATCCAAAAGGAAGCTCTGATGGATCTTTTTCGGTCCACTCTCCTACCGGCGGGTCTGCAAATTCCGCATTGTCATAGAATTCCAGATACTCTTTCGGCGGAGCCAGAGGCGGGTGGGGAGCCGCGTAGGACAGATACCAAAAAGCCGGGCGGCTGGGGTCTTTCCTTAAAATGGTCTCACACATTTCCCTGGTAGCCCAGTTGGTAGGAGTCATAGTCTCATCCAGATGGAAAGGACGGTAAAAGTAATTGTTGTTGCACATACCATGGGCCATTTCCTCACCGGCATGTCCGTTTCTTGCTAAAAACCTTTCATAGTCGTCCTGGGCCATACCTGCCTTGTGACGTCCTTCTTCATGAAGGATCACATCATCAAAGCCAATCCGGTCTCTCTGGGGAAAAACATGAAGCTTTCCCACTCCATAGGCCTGGTAGCCATTGTCCCGGAATATCTGAGCCATAGAAGGGATATCCTCAGGCATGGTAAGGGTTTCGCAAAAGACCCGATCCCCATGGGTTCTGCTGGTAACCCCCAGCATCATCTCCCTCCTTGCCGGGATGCACACCGGCGTGGTGCTGATGGCATTGGTATAGCGGATTCCATAGCGGGCCAGCTCGTCCAGGCTGGGAGTCAGAATCTCGCGGTTCCCGGCGCAGCCTAAATATGCCCCTGCCCATTGATCCACCGTTATTAAAAGTACGTTTTTCTTATGAGCCATATCACATTTCTCCTACACAAAATCAACTATTTATTTTAAATACATTATATGTTAGAATAATTGTATCCGCAATAGAAACGTTATTGCGACTTTTCCGAACAAAATTCGGATTCCAAATTATTGAAGGGATGTCTATTTATGAAGAGTGTCTTGACCCAAATTTCCAATCAGTACGCCAGTCTCAGCTACAGCGAAGGCCTGTTCGCCGACTACGTCCTGGCCAATCGGGATTCCATCATCCACATGGCTATTGCAGAGGTAAGCGAAAATATCGGCATTGCCTCATCCACCATTATCGCAGCAGTAAAAAAGCTGGGATATTCAGGGTTCCGGGAGTTTAAGCTTGCCCTGGCTTCCGAACTTTTAAACCCCGCAGGCGCCTGGAAACATGTCCCCGGCTCGAAAGAGCCGGAGGGAACCAACACTTACCGGCAGGTAGTGCTCTCCAACATCGCCGCCCTCAAAGAATCTTTAGAAACGATGGAATACTCCCTCATTGAGGATGCAGCTTCTCTGCTTTTAAATGCCGGCCACATCTACATTTTCGGCGTAGGTACCTCTGGAGTCCTGGCCAGGGAAGCCCATGATTTCTTCTTCCGCCTAGGGCTTAACAGCACCTTCTCCGAGGATCTCCACTACCAGCTTTTGGCTGCCTCCCGTCTTAAGGAGGGGGATATCGCCCTTTTGATCTCTCAAACCGGTATTAACAAGGATATTATCAACATTGCAGAAAAAATAAAAGAAACCGGACAAACCATTATCGGAATCTCCAACTATATGGGCACCCCTTTTGCCAAATATACCGACCTTCTGCTGGCGCCGTTGACCATGCTTTCCACTACCCACGACAATAATTTTTCCTTCCGCATCCCTATTTTGTGTATCATCGAAACTCTCTATTACACTATCTCAGAACAAATGGGCGAAAAATACCAGTCCGCTTTAAAGGCTAACCGGCAGGTGGTAGAAGGCAGTTCCGTAAACCGTTCCATCTGAAATTGTGCAGCACTTCAGACGGCGGGGAATTTGATATGAAGTTGCAGTTATAAATTGCATAATGGCTGAATTTGGGGTAGAATATCGATAACATTGAAAGGAGTTTGTTGTATGGGATTTCAAATTGAGACAAACATTTCCGCCCTGACGGTATTTCTCCAGGGCCTTATCAGCTTTTTATCCCCTTGTGTGCTGCCTCTCCTTCCCCTTTATCTGGGTTATCTTTCCATAGGGGCAAAAACCACGGACGAAAATGGGCAAGTTCATTACCGCCGGGGCAAGGTGCTTTTTAACACCCTGTTTTTTGTAGGGGGAATCAGCTTTGCCTTCTTTTTATTAGGTATGGGCGCCAGTGCTTTGGGACGCTTTTTTTCAGATTATCAGATATGGATTTCCAGAATTGGCGGCCTGTTGATTATCCTGTTTGGCCTGTTTCAACTGGGAGTGTTCCGCTTAAGTCTTTTGTCCTCAGAAAAGCGCCTGTCTCCCCGCTTTGAAAGGCTGGGAAGCGGGCCCTTATCCGCATTGATCCTGGGCTTTTCTTTTAGCTTTTCCTGGACTCCCTGTGTAGGGCCGGCCTTGGCTTCCGTACTTTTGATGGCTGCCGGATCCGGCAGCCAGGCCGCAGCGTTTTTCCTGATTGGAGTCTATACGGCAGGCTTTTGTATTCCTTTTCTGCTGGTGGGCCTGTTTACAGCCAGGCTTTTGGATTTCTTTAAAAAGAATCGGAAAGTGGTTTCCTACACTGCCAAAATCGGCGGCGTTCTCATGCTTTTCATGGGTGTTATGATGCTTACCGGGTGGATGAACGGCTTAAGCTCAAATCTGGCCGGGTCCCCGGCCGCTCCCCAGGAAGAAGAGTCTTCATGGGAAGCCCAGGAAACAGCAGCGCCTTCCGGCAAAGAGGTTCCGGACGAGACCGGGACAGAATCCGACGGCAATAACCCGGCCTCTGCTTCTGATGAGAGAGAACTTCCCGATGCCCCTGAATTTACCCTGACCGACCAGTTTGGCAATGTCCACACCCTTTCCGACTATAAAGGCAAGACCATATTTTTAAATTTCTGGGCCACCTGGTGCGGTCCCTGTAAGATGGAGATGCCGGAAATCCAATCCCTCTATGAGGACTGGGAAGAAAATACCGGGGACCTTGTGGTTTTGGGCGTAGCCGCTCCTGGTTCCGGCCGGGAAGGAGATGTTGCCTATATTACTGGGTTTTTAGAGGATAACGGTTATACCTTTCCCGTATTAATGGATGAAACCGGGACATTGTTCTACCAGTTTGGCATTACTGCCTTCCCCACCACCTTTATGATTACGGAGGAAGGCAAGGTATACGGCTATGTATCCGGAGCAATCACCCGGGAAGTCATGGACAGCATCGTGGAGCAGACTATGGAATAAATTCCGGAAAGGGTTTTAAGCTCCGCTCTAAGATTCCCTTCAGATGGGCAATCAAAATTCCGTAGTTGGTCATGGGAACATCCTGATCCTGGGCGCAGCCCAATCGGTATTTCATCTCCCGCTCATTGAGCATACAGCCGCCGCAGTGGACAATCAGCTTATACTCCTTTAAATCCTCCGGGAATTCCTGGCCGGAGGTAAACCGGAATACCGGCTCTTTTCCGGTATTCCGGCGGATCCAAGCCGGCAGCTTGACGGTTCCGATATCGCCGCACTGGCGGTGATGGCTGCAGCCCTCGCTGATTAATATTTTGTCTCCGTCTTCTATTTTTTCCAGAGTCCGGACACCCTGGACTGCCTGGGCCAGGTTTCCCTTATATCTGGCAAAAAGGATGGAAAACGAGGTCAGCAAAATATCTTCTCCAGTGGCTGCCGCCGCTTTGTCGAATATCTGGCTGTCTGTAATGACAATTTTCGGTTCCTTCCCTATTTCTCTTAAGCCCTGCTCCAAACCATCCTCCGGAACTACCAGGGCGGATCCTCCATGGTCTAATATATCCCGTATGGTCTGCTGCTGGGGGAGAATCAGGCGGCCTTTGGGTGCGGCCTTATCAATGGGAACTACCAAAACCGCCAGATCCCCCGGCCCGATTAAGCCGTCTGTAAGAGTCTTTTGGTTTCCCTCCTCCTTTACTAATTCCCCCAGCTTTTCCTTTAACTCTTTAATGCCGGTTCCGGTTTTGGCGCTGATCCGAATCAAAAGTCCCGATTCCTCCAGCTTTGCAAGAATGCCGTCGGTTTTGCCGAAGGTTTCCGATTCCAAATCTGATTTATTTAAGGCAGCAAGAAACGGAATCTTTTTTCTCTCTATTTCTTCTAAAATCTTCCTTTCTTCCTCTCCCATTCCCTCAGTTTTGTCAACTACCAGGACAGCGATATCTGCCCTGTTTAAAACCTGGCGGCTTTTCTTTACCCTTAAATTTCCAAGCTCCCCCTCGTCATCCATTCCCGGGGTATCCATCATCACCACCGGACCTAAGGGGAGAAGCTCCATTGATTTATATACCGGATCCGTGGTGGTTCCCTTTACAGCGGAAACCACTGCCATCTCCTGTCCTGTAACCGCATTTAAAACGCTGGATTTTCCGGCGTTGCGCCTGCCGAAAAAGCCGATGTGGATCCGCTCTGCAGCAGGAGTTTGATTGAGTCCCATAAGCCTTTCCTTTCTCCGTAACCGGTATTTAAAACCGGAAATCCCGATTTCCTTTTTCAATCTCTAAAAGTCTGTCCTTCACAATTTCCCTTACCTTTTCTTTGGGGATACTGCTGATTTCCCTTTTTATCAGCTCTTCCCCTTTCTGTCTGGTATCCTCAGAAGCATAATCCATCAGGTATTCTTTTAAGGTCATCAGGGCGTTGGGCAGGCAGCAGTTTTCAATCTGTCCCGACTTGCACAAAGACATAAAACGGTCTCCGGTACGGCCTTCCCGGTAGCAGGCTGTACAGAAACTGGGGATGTAATCCATACCCATAAGCCAGTTCACCACCTGATCTAAAGTCCTTTTATCGCTGACGTCAAACTGCTCAGAGCACTCTTCTTCTGGTTCTTCTTCTGCGTATCCTCCCACACTGGTTCTGGAGCCCCCGGAAATCTGGGAAATGCCCAGATGCAGCACTCGTTCCCTGCATTCTTTACTCTCTCTGGTGGAGATAATCATGCCGGTATAGGGAACCGCAATCCGGATGCAGGCCACGATTTTTGCAAAAGTATCATCGTCAATGCCATTGTCAAACACGCCCGGATCAATGTCATCGGCCCGTTTGATTCTGGGGACGCTGATGGTGTGAGGGCCTACCCCGTATACTGCCTCCAAGTGTTCGGCATGCATTAAAAGTCCTGCAAATTCATACCGGTACAGCTCCAGTCCGAACAATACGCCGCAGCCTACGTCATCAATTCCTCCCTCCATAGCCCGATCCATGGCCTCGGTATGGTAGTTGTAATCGTGCTTTGGCCCTGTAGGATGGAGCTTTAAGTAGCTCTCTTTATGGTAAGTCTCCTGAAACAGGATATAGGTGCCGATTCCGACCTCTTTCAGTTTCCGGTAATTCTCCACTGTGGTAGCAGCAATATTCACATTCACCCGGCGGATGGCGCCGTTTTTATGTTTTATGCTGTAGATGGTTTTGATGCTTTCTAATACATATTCAATGGGACAGTTTACCGGATCCTCGCCGGTCTCTAACGCCAGCCGTTTATGTCCCATATCTTGAAGGGCAATAACCTCCTTTCGGATCTCCTCCTGGGTCAGCTTCTTTCTGGCAATGTGCTTATTTTTAGCGTGATAAGGACAGTAAACGCATCCGTTTACACAGTAATTAGACAGGTAAAGAGGGGCAAACATCACAATTCTGCTGCCGTAAAAGTCCTTTTTTATCTGCTCTGCCAGAGCAAAAATCTCCTGGTTTTTATCCTCCAGATCACAGTCTAACAGAACTGCCGCCTCCCGGTGGCTCAAGCCCTTTTTCTGTCTGGCTTTTTCTAAAATCTCCTGGATTAGTTCCCGGTTGTGCCTGTTTTTCCGGGCGTATTGAAGAGTCTCTAGAATCTCTTCATGGTTGATAAATTCGTCAGCGCTTTTTGATTTTGGATTATAGCTATACATATGTTTTCCTTTCTGGTAAAGCTGATTATAAGCCTATCGCTTTTTATGATCTCCCCGGCAGGAAACCACCCTGTATCCTATGGCGTCCATAGAGGCTTTTAGTTCCTCCAGGTTCTGGGCAGCTTCTTTTCCCGTACAGATTTTGTTGTCATAAAGCAGGTATTTTTCTCTGACATTTTCCGGTGATAAATTGGGCATCACCACATTGGCTCCGGCCAGAATCCCTGCTTTTCTGCCTCCCGCAGACGCAGTGGCCAGGGCGGTAGTGGCCGGGAGAAGCACGTAAGGGAGCATGAGCCGGATTAAGCTCAGCAGATATAAAGTAAGAGCCGTACTTCCTGCCGGTTCCTTCCCAAAAGGGGTGTGGCTGTGGGGAAGAAAGGGACCGATTCCCACCATTTCCGGCTGCAATTCCTGCAAAAATTCCATGTCGTCCGTCAGGGTTTCCACGGTCTGTCCCGGAGAACCCACCATCAATCCGGCCCCGGTCTGATACCCCAGCTGTTTTAACTGAAAAAGACAGTTTTTTCGGTTTAGAAGGCTTAACTTGGGAGGGTGAAGCCTTCGGTAATGGCAGTCGTTTGCCGTTTCGTGGCGGAGCAAATACCGGTCTGCTCCCGCCTCTCTTAACCGGGCGTAGCTGTCCCTGTCCCGCTCCCCCACCGACAGGGTAACTGCACAATCCGGCCAGTGTTTCTTGATGCTTCGGATGATCTCCTCCAGACGCTCATCTGTGAAATATCCGTCCTCTCCTCCCTGTAAAACAAAGGTGCGAAACCCTAATTCATAACCGTATTCACAGCACATTAAAATTTCTTCCCGGGTCAGGCGGTAACGGGCCGCTTCCTTATTGCTTTGCCGGATCCCACAGTAATAGCAGTCGTTTTTACAGTAGTTGGTAAATTCAATAAGGCCTCGGATATAGACGTTTTTCCCGTAGATCCGGTCTCGGATCTGGCAGGCCAAAGCGGCGGCATATGAAGCTGCTTCGGCAGCAGGCTCCGGGACTTCATAGGGCGTGCCTGTCACTCTTCCCTGTCCGTCTGCCCAAGGTTCAAACAGGCTCCGCCACTCTTCTCTGGTCAGAAAATGCCGATCTGCCAAACGGTCTATGTATTCTTTCATTGGAGCGTTTCCTTCTTTCATGCTTTGGAGTAAAGGGCCTTGGAGCTGACTCCGGGAAGGCGGCCCAGTTTCCCGGACAGGGCGCTGATGGCATCCATAGGAGCGTCCACTACAATACTGATAATGTTTACCTGCTTTTTCTCATAAGGGAGGCCCATTCGTCCTATTACATACTGGCCGTACTGGGACAAAAGGGCGTTAACCGCCTCTGCCTGATTCCTGTCATCAATAATAATGCCGATAACTGCAATTCTGGTTTCTTGATTTTCCATAACGATCCTCCTTCCTGCCTGCAGAGCAAAACGCAAAAGTAGAAATAAGAATCCCGCAAGCGGGATTCTGCGCCGCAAACGCGTCGCGGCAGCGACATCTTCCTCTGCGTTTGCGTGTGCATCCTAGCGGAGCGTTTTTATATCATAGGGAAGTTCAGAGAACTTCCCTATGATATAAAAAAACAGGCCCCGCAAAAAGGCCTGCATGTATTACAAAATATCCTGCAAAATGCGCTGGTAACACGCTTTGTCGGATTTCTCTGTATAATAATAGGCGATCCCCCTATAAGGGCACACCCTTCCATTTGGCCTTTCCGTCAGAAATTCTTTCGGTTAGTTTTGCTCTATGGTTTTATTTTTTGTTTTATTTCCCTCAATTTCGGATGCCTCACGTCAGGAAAAGCCTGAAGTTTGGAGCCGAAAGTTTAAAACATATGTTTATCTTAGCTGTCTCGTGGCAGAAAGTCAAGAGAATTACTTGACAAATAAAAAAAATAAGTCTAAAATTACTTAGGAAGCTAATCAATAAAAAGAAAGGAGCAGCTCATGATTTCCCTAACCCGAAGCGCCGCAAGGTATGTCAGTAAATTGTCTAACCAGCTACGCAGAAAATTAGATATGCTTTCTTCAAGGAAAGAGTTTAGCGGATCACAGGGAAGAACCCTTCACTTCTTACTTGCACAAACGCAGGATGTATTCCAAAAGGATATTGAGGAAGAGTACAGTATACGTCCCTCCACTGCAACAGAACTTTTAAAGCAAATGGAAAAAAACGGGCTGATTGTACGGGAACCCGTTGCCTATGATAACCGGCTGAAAAAAATTGTCCTGACCGATAAGGCCCTGATCTATAAGCATCAGGTCGTAGAAGATTTAACCGAATTAGAAAGAAACCTTGTTAAGGATATTTCTGAAGCAGATTTGGAAATTTTCTTTCAGGTAATTGAGAAAATGATGGATAACTTATCGTAACAATTCCACACAAATTGGCGCATGACAGAATTGTTCCCATATGAAATTTTAGATATGTTATCCAGAATTTTTACCTAAATACTTAGGAAGCTAACTAAAAAAGTGAGGTAACCATTATGAATGAAACCAACAATTTTTCCACAGGAAAACTATTTCCCATGATTTTAAAGTATTCTATTCCAGCGGCAATTTCCCTTTTAATTACAGCCATTTACAATATCGTTGACCGCATATTTGTAGGAAACTTTAACGGCACTTCCGCATTAGCCGGGCTGTCTATCTGCTTTCCCCTTTCCTACATGATGATTGCCTTTGGGCTTACCTGCAGCGCAGGCGGTTCCTCGCTGTTTAGCTTGTTTGCAGGAAAAGGCCAGCAGAAAAATATGAACCGTTCCTTCGGTAATGCATTACTATTAGTTGCCATTTTTGAAATTCCCTTATCCCTGCTTTTGCTGATCTTTGTAGATCCTGTTCTGAAGATATTCGGAGTAACGGAAACCGCATATTCCTATGCCTTTGAATACTATAAAATTGTTGCATTAGGCTGTCTCTTCCAAGGGCTTACGCTGGTTTTTTGTGATTTTGTCCGTGTTTCCGGAAGGCCTGTCCTGGGTATGTGTGTCACCGGCATCGGGGCTGTAACAAATATCATTCTGGATGCCGTATTTGTAGCCCTTCTGGACTGGGGTGTGGCAGGAGCTGCCTGGGCTACTGTCATAGGGCAGGTTCTTTCTGCTTTATTGGGTGCATATCTGATTTTAAAGGGCTATACAAAAGTAGAAATCCAAAAAGAAACCTTTTCTTTTGATTTTGACCTTTCCAAAAAAATTGTTTCCTGCGGCTTTGCTTTCTGGATTGCCCAGATGGCCATGGGGTTAATCAGCCTTGTCTACAACAGCCAATTGGGTAAATACGGCGGAGATATGGCCATCAGCGTATACGCGGTTGTGGCCAGTATTATGACCTTTGTCATAATGCCTGCAAGCGGTATCAGCCAAGGTATCCAGCCTATTGTAGGAAACAATTTCGGAGCAAAAAATTACAGGAGAGTTATGTCCGCTTTATATCAGGCTTCTGCCCTTTCTGTAGGAGTTACCTGCATTATCTGGCTTATTGTCATGCTCTTTCCCACAGCAATATTATCGTCATTTGGCGCTTCTGAAAAAATGCTGGAACTTGGAACCATTGGGTTAAGAATCAATTTTTGCATCACTCCTATATTAGGTTTTGTAATGCTGGCAACTACCTTTTTTCAATCTATTGCAAAGCCGGTTCCGTCCATTGTCATTACATTTTTAAGACAGCTTCTGTTCCTGATACCATTTATTTATATTTTTCCCGTCCTTTGGGGCATAAACGGTATTTTTGCTGCTCAGCCTGTCAGCGACGCTCTGGCGCTGATTCTCTCTGTCTTTCTTGTTGCCAGGGAGCAGCGGCAGTTATGCCGGTAGCGCATTATTCTCTCTGCAGCAGCTTTCCCAAAATATAATAGGCATTGGCATATCCTGTAGCCACTCTAAGGTAAGGCAGGCCGGTAATTCCGGAAGACAGGACGTAAACGCACTTTCCTCTCCTGTTCCTGGTTCGCAGGGACAACAGCGTTTATGAAACGAAGCCGCAGCTGCATGGAACTCATAGAGCCCTTTGTTTCGGCCACAAAATAAATGTGCTTAACGGTTCCCTCATAAAAAGCAATAGCCCAGTCTGGATTATAATGACCGACCGGTGTTGCAATATAAAAGACATCTGTGTCATAGTGGTCATCCAGAATATTGTAAGTAATATGCTCAATAACTGCCGTGGCTTTTTCATCGTTAATCAAGGCTGCTGCTTTTACAATGAATTCTTCTGGGTTATCCTTAAATTGGTTGAATACGGATACCTGAATGCCTTTCAGGATCGCAACAAAGGCTTTGCGGGTCAGCCCCGTTTCATCGAGCAGTTTTCCAATCAGGTCATACTTCACATTAGAATTTGCCGCCATAGTCTTGATATAGGTGTAAGTTTTTCCAACTCCGGTCTCCATCTCAACAGTGAGGTTATAGCCGTTTTCCCGCCCCTCCAGCTTTACCTTGCGGTCATAGTAGTTGACATACATCTGCCGCTCGTCCGTATTATCAATACGCATGAGTTTCAGATAATGGGACCAGCTGAGATAAAACCGCCTGCCCTGTTTTTGTGCCGGGCAGATTCTCAAATTGGCTAAACACTGTTTCGCCAATCTGGTCGTGGGCGTAAACACGATAAAACTACCGGATGTTTTTCAGACTTCCTACTGAAAAACCTTTGCCAAATTGGGCAGTCAAATATTCGGATAGCTCTTGTAAAATCTGTTTGCCATAGGCGGCGCGATTTTTTCCGTTCTGTTCTTCCTCTACGATGATCCGGCCAATTTCAAAGTCTCGCCCACATTGATTTTGGCAGGGCTGGCGGCAAAGCTGCTGTCCCGGAACACGGCACGGAGAGGCTGACGCTTAGCGATCTCCTTGATTACAGTATCAGGGATTTACCTTTTCTGCGGACAGCGGACGGATGGCTCTTATTCTATAAGAGACTTTCAGAAAGCCGGTTCCAATGGCCTCGCAGTCCGGAGGAAGTACGTTCATTGACACGGCAGCAGTTCCGCTGGCGAATGGAAGGGCTGACAATCACCTCAAAGAAGTCTGTCAGGCGGGCGTCATATGAATTCGTGTCATTTGAAAGTCTCCATAAAAATCTGCCCGCCAGAAGCCATAACCGGCAACCAGAGGCATGGGCATTATGACGGATTCCGTTGGGGATCTGATTCGCAAAAAATGCGGATTTCTGGTATAATAGGGGCATGAATATCAGGAGGCAGCGGCATGGCTTTGGAATATACGTAACAGTTCAGCCATGCGAAGATTTAAAGCGAAAAAAGCGTTGAAAACTTGTTTTCATAAGCATTTTTCACTCTGAATCTTCATAGGGCGGACGCCCGGCGCTTCTTGTCCGCAGTATGCGGGCAAGAAGATGCATGGCTGAA
>JAETNT010000006.1 GCA_021772025.1 Enterocloster bolteae
ATATTTCACTGACAGCAGCCGCTTTTATGACTGCTTTATCATGATGCCTTCATGATTGTTGAAAACATTTGTTGTCAAGGTTCAGTTCTTGGCTACGAGCTTTATTTTCGTAGCAATGTACAAGGCCATCTTACCAAGCAATAGCTGGGTGAAATACGATTTGCCACTTCCCGTATTCCCGCAGACAATGGCATGGGGTGCCTTTTCTGGTTGCCATGTCGCATACCTCTCGATGCCAAAGGTAAGATAGAACTGGTCTAATAAAATTGGTATCTCCATGTATTCTACCTCTTAGAAATCACGGTCACGGGGGCGTGAAACCGTCCGGGTACTCACCTGCTGTCTAGCCAGTAATTTCATGTTCTGTTCTTCGCAGAAGCTGTCATTTGTCCACACGATTCCCCAGTTAATATTAATCCCTAAATCCTGGGGTTCAATTACCTGGAGCAGAGGGTAGGCCACGCCATCGTAAATATGTACAGACTGATTAATACCAACAAATTCCATGGCGTTTAATTTCTGGGTTAACCTTCCCTGCAAAATCGTGCGAAAAGCTTCCAGGTCTATATCACCCTCTTTCAAAGCTGAAAAACGATATATGGTAATATTCCCTCGTTGATAGTAATGAGGTGTTGTTGCAATCTCGCTTATAAAAGCCGGACGTTTTATGCGTAAACTTTCGTGCATTTCCTGTATTACAACAAATATAGCCCTTTCCACAAGCTGATAATTAGACTCTGCTAGTTCTGACGCAAGTTGTTGCTGACGCAAAAGTTCCCGACGTTCAATTTCTTCTCTTTCTGTCAGCAATTTTTCTTTCCGTTCATGGAAATAGAAGTAAATTCCCAGAACCACAGCGGTCGTTATCATTATCAAGTCAATATAACGTGCAATCAACAGAATCACAAGATACACTCCGATACACGCCAAGGCGAACATCATAACCATCAATAAGGCATACAGGACAAGACGGCCATACCGTTTATCATTCCACGAGTTTTGTATATCGTCCAATATCTTTTTCACAGAAGCACCACCTTTGAAGCTTTAGCGGTAAAAACATAATCATCACCCCGGTGATAGAAGGAGCCAACAAAGTCATTAGCTGTTGCTTTGACAGTGCCGCCTTTTGCTTCTAATTCCTCAGAGGTAATTACAGGAGCCTTTTCCTCTACCTTTATAGAAAACTTCTCATACTTATTCTTTGGTGCTGTAACTTCATAGGCATAACCTAAAATGTTGTCGGTCCTTTTTCCGTCAGTATATTCCCGAACTTCTCTTACATTAGTTATTAAAACCTCTTTTGAATTTGCTACCTGTTCAAGCCCTAATTTAATATCGCTCACTCTAATCATTCTTTATTCCTCGCTTTCATTGTTAAAGACTTTTCGCAAATTTTTACCTGTCAAGCAAAGATGGTCTGTCTCTTGCCATATCTATCACCCCTTTACGAAAGCAGAGGGAAATTTAACGCAAAAAAACCCCTGCAATTATTCAACGGGTTAGGGAACAGTTTATAAAACAGAAGTATAAAAACGTAAGTATAGCAAAACAAAAAAATCTAAAATAACCAATTATATTATAGACTTTCAGTCTGCTAACCATCTGTAATACTGTTTTCCTATCCCTAGTTAGAACCAGCGTTCCAACTTTTGATAAATACAGAGGTAATTATTTGTTAGCGATATTAAATTATGGATATACATTACCACATGTCTTGTGTTTTGTAAAGCATATTTTTGTTTTTTTATAAAATCTATTTAAGTGACCTAAAATATTGGACTAGTTCATATAATATTATAGTTTCTTTATCGTTAAGCATAGAAATATCTAATGTTGCGGTTTCATTTAATCCCAATAAATAGTCTGTAGATACTTGAAAAAGTCTTGCTAAATCCACTATTAATGCTGTAGATGGTACTGATATTCCCATTTCCCACGCATTGACTGAACTTCTCGTTACATTCAGTTTTTTTGCTAATGCTGATTGAGTAAAATTTTTTTTTTCTCTTAACTGTTTGATTTTATCGGCTACCATATTTTGCACCTCTTCCTCATAATACGATAATCAAAATGATATTGCATTATCAAAAAGATGTTATAAATTGACATTTACTTTGATGTGGGATATAATATGCTTAAAATAAATTTTGGAGGTTTATCATGAAAAGAGGTATGAAAAAAGCTGTTATTATATCCTTGACAGCGACAATGGCATTTGCAACAAGCAAGTTCGCATATGCAAATACTCAAGCGTTACCAAATGGAACTATTGTTAATCAAAACGGAATATATTATCTTACAGATTCAAGTGGTGAAAAATATTCTGGTTGGTTTATTGATTCAAAGGAAGATTGGTATTATTTCAATGAATCAGATAAATCAATGAAAACAGGCTGGCACCATGATGAGAAAGACGGATATTGGTATTATCTAAGCTTGTCAGATGGAAAAATGGTTACAGGTTGGCAGACGATTGATGGAAAAGAATACTTTTTTCAGCCTGTTAGGGATAGGGGAAATTATGTGTTTAATGATGAAAAGGAGAAGTGGTTGTATTCCATCAATAGTAAAGTTCCGTATGGGGCAATGTATGTGAATACTACTACGCCAGACGGCTTGAAAGTAGATAATCAAGGCGTGAAAATAGTTGATGAAAAAATACCAACGGGTAATGATATTAAGACATCTGATATAGTGAAAAATGGTTGGGTTTCTGAAAACGGAAAATGGTACTATTATAATGCCGGGGCCGTAGTTAAGGACCAATGGTTGGATTTGAATGGAAAATGGTATTATGTAACATCAGATGGGACAATGGTTTCTAATTCATGGAAAGTGATTAACGGAAATTCTTATTACTTTGGTAATGATGGAGCGATGTATGTCAATACTACCACGCCAGATGGTTCAAAAGTTGACGAAAATGGTGTTAAAATTATTATTTCAAATCAGATAGATTATAGCCAATATGTTGGCGATTATGCTGTTATGGAAGAACCTAAAATGGGAAATGTTTATTGGGGCGGAGTTTTTGAGATTACAAAAGTAAGCGGTAATAAAATATATGGTAGTTTTACATTACAGGCAAGTGCGTCTGATTCTGGAATTGATATAGATTTTTCTAATGGCGTTTTAATGGATAACAATGCTTTTACAATTAAAGGTGATGATTATTATCGCCCATGGGATAAAGATGAATATATAACGGAAGATTGCATTATTAATTGTCAATTAGATACATTTAATGGAAAATTAGTTATCAGAACGTCGGGTGATGATAGGATTAACGATACTTATTATAAAACTTTAAAATCAATAGAAAATTATTAATAATAGAGCAATCAAGGCTAGATTAGAACTCTGCTTCTAATCTAGCCTATTTCCATTATGGGGTTAATCCTGCCATACACCCAAAAAGTCAAGAGAAAATAAATTTTGCTTTGCAAAGAGAAAATAAATTTTGCTTTGCAAACTCTTGACTTTTTTCATCACATTAAGCTTATTTCTCTGGTTACACTACTGGTTACACTCAAGACAGACGGCGTACAACATACCTTTCTACCTATGTTTTTTACGGTGATATGGGTTCAAGTCCCATTTCCCGCATGAAAGGTGCCGTATTTTTTGAAACTTCAGAAAATACAGCACCTTTTTGCATCTAGGAATCTTTTGCATATAAGCTGAAAATCCGTATAAATTTCACCCCTTGCAGAATCAGAGACTAAGAGTAAGTTTTGATAATGTCTTCGGCGATGCATTTTTTAGAGATACATCGATCCATAGCCTGTTTTTCTATGTAGCGATGCGCCTCGGGTTCGCTCAAGTTCAGCTGGCTGATTAAAATCCATTTTGCTTTATTAACCAGACGAATTTCCGCCATTTTTTCTTCAATAGACAATGACTTTGTTTCCAATTGCCTTAACCGTTCTCTGGCGCTTTCCATCCAATGAAGAGCAAGGATCATGATTGGTTTAGAAGTGGGCTTGGGCAAAGTGAATACACCGTATTCTGCGACCTTATCATGAATGCCGGCATGAATATCGCTTTTTACCAGAAGCAGCACTGCTGTCGGTTTGGCGGTACTGATATCAATGGCAAAACGAGTGCCGTTATCATCCGGTAATGGAGCATTGATAATAAGAAAATCAAAATCTTTTTCTGAGAGAATTCTTTTGGCGGTGCTAACACTTGCAACGATGTCAACAGGACTGTACCTTGATTCCGGGAGCAGGCCGGTAAAGGCAGAAGCGAAGCTGTTTGCCGCAGACACGATGAGTATACTGTAAACACGCTCTTTTAAGCTCATTTGGCCCCTCCTGTTTTTGTAATTGCTGCGTATCCGGCACGAAAATGCACCGATGATGCGCTTTGCCGGATTTCTTATGAATTACTGGTCTGCAGGCGGCATAGCAGGTCTGCAGTAGATGTCCAATATAGACTTAGGGATATGGTCTTTGATAAAGCGGCTGCCTGCCGCTGCCGCACATGCGGATTGCAAACTTCCCGGTAATTGCTGAAACTTGGCAAGGGTATCTGTGCCGGCTTTATACAGGTTGATATCGGCAGGCTCCGGTAACTCCAGCTTCTCTTTAATTCCATGAAGGCCGGCATATATCATTAATGCAAATGCCAGATAGGAATTTGCCGCAGGATCCGGAGAACGGAGTTCAACACGCCTGTATTTGCCTACAGCGGCGGGAACTCTCACAAGCTGAGAACGGTTCTCTCTGGACCAGGAAATATATCTGGGCGCTTTATAACTGCCAAAGCGTTGATAAGAGCTTTGCAGCGGGTTCAAAAAAACGGTCATTTCCGCCGCTTTATCAAGGATACCGGCAATCAAAAAGTCCATATAATCTTTATTGTCCGATGATTTTACCGACATATTAATGTGGAATCCATTTCCGGGCCTATTATCCAGGGGTTTTGGGCTGAAATCAGCATGAAGTCCGTTACGGCGGGCTACAATCTTTACAACGGTCTGAAAGGTCATGGCATTATCTGCGGCAGTAAGGGGATCGGAATAGCGAAAGTCAATTTCGTTTTGCCCGGGGCCTTCTTCGTGATGTGAACTTTCAGGGCGTATCCCCATCTGCTCAAGTGTGAGACATACTTCACGCCGGATGTTTTCTCCTCTGTCTTCCGGGGCAAGATCCATATAGCCGGCATAATCGTAAGGCTCTTTTGTAGGATTTCCATTGTCGTCCAGATTAAAAAGATAAAATTCCTGTTCCGCCCCAAAGAAGAATTGGCAGCCGGCTTTTTCGGCGTCCCGGACAGCTTGCTTTAAGATAGAGCGTGAATCACATTCAAATATTCTTCCGTCCGGATAGGAAACGCTGCAGAACATGCGGACTACCCGACCGTTCTCCGGCCTCCATGGGAGAGGCGTCAGAGTGTCCGCATCGGGGTGAAGCAGTAAATCCGAATGAGCTTCATCACCAAAGCCCTGGATGGCGGACGCATCAATGGCAATTCCATATTCAAAAGCACAGGGAAGCTCGTCCGGCATAATGGATATGTTCTTTTGTTTGCCAAATACATCACAAAAGGCCAGACGGATGAATTTTACATCCTCCTCCTGTACATATTGGATAACCTCTTGCTTTGAATATTTCATAAGCCACCTGCTTTCCTTTAATTTGCTGCATACATTTGCTTATAAGGGCTTTTGCTGTCCGGCGTAATGACAGTGAAAGGGGAGGATAAAACCCTATCCACATCATATTTAAAGTCAGAACAATATTCGGACAGATATTCACGGATCTCCGTCAAATCTTCAAAAGAGGCAGGCCTAACGGTAACCTGCGGGGGAAAGACAATGTCTGTGCAGTCGCCTCGAAGATACATTTTACCGCCGTGCATACCTGTACAAGGAAAATTGCCCACAATATGGTTTTTGCCGGAAGTCAGGCCAAGGACAATGATAATCCCGCCTGCCTGATATTCCCCCAGAAAGCTTCCGGCAGAACCGCCGATTATCATCACGGGAACCTTTTCTTTATATGCTTTCATATGGATTCCTGCCCGATACCCGGCATTGTCCCGGACATATATTTTGCCGCCGCGCATGGCATACCCGGCAGCATCTCCAATGCTTCCGTGGATCAGCAGTTTTCCTTCATTCATGGTATCGCCTACGGCGTCCTGCGCGTTGGAATTTACCGTAATGCAGGCATTGTTTAAATAGGCCCCCAGAGCATTTCCGGGGATTCCGTTAATGATAAGGGTTTTGTCCGACATTCCTGCGGCAATGAACCGCTGGCCGCAGCATCCGTTGATGGTACAAGCTTCACCGGTTTGACGCAGCGCCTCGTTTAAAGCCCTGTAATCCAAATTTGCAGCATCAATTATTTTCATAAATTATATCACACCTCCCAATACATGTAAATTTTTTATTGGCCGGCATAAGAGATGCCGAGAATTTCCAGCTCTTTTTCGTTCAGTCCTATGCCGCGGAGCATCAGGCGGTTTCCACGCAAAGCTTCGATAGAATTAATTCCCATGCCTCCCAGTAGTTCTTTGATTTCATGATTCCATGCCGTCATCAGGTTTACCAGGCGCTGACTTCCGATTTCCGGATCAAGCCTTTTTACAAGTTCAGGGCGCTGAGTAGCGATTCCCCAGTTACAATTTCCGCTTTGACAGGTCCGGCAAAGATGACATCCCAGAGCCAGCAGAGCGGCAGTGGCAATATAGCAGGCATCGGCGCCCAGGGCAACGGCTTTCACAACATCTGCCGCGGTTCGAATACTCCCTCCGACCACCAGAGATACATGACTGCGGATCCCTTCGTCCCGAAGCCGCTGGTCAACAGCAGCCAGAGCCAGCTCAATAGGAATTCCTACATTATCACGGATCCTGGTAGGAGCCGCACCTGTGCCTCCGCGGAAACCGTCAATGGCAATAATGTCGGCGCCGCTCCTTGCAATACCGCTGGCAATTGCGGCAATGTTATGAACGGCCGCAACCTTGACAATAATCGGCTTTTTGTATTGGGTAGCTTCTTTTAAAGAAAACACAAGCTGGCGTAAATCTTCGATGGAGTAAATGTCATGATGGGGAGCCGGGGAAATGGCATCGGAGCCCTCGGGTATCATTCTGGTGCGGGATATATCCCCGACAATTTTTGCTCCCGGCAGATGGCCGCCGATACCTGGTTTTGCTCCTTGTCCCATTTTAATTTCAATAGCGGCGCCGGCGTTGAGATATTCCGCATGAACTCCAAAACGTCCGGATGCAACCTGAACAATGGTATTTTCTCCATAGCAATAAAAATCCTCATGGAGGCCGCCTTCGCCGGTGTTATATAAAATGCCTAGTTTGGAGGCCGCCAAAGCCAGGGATTGATGAGCATTGTAACTGATGGAGCCATAACTCATTGCCGAGAACATAACGGGCATGGAAAGTTCCAGCTGGGGCGGAAGCTTGCAGGTTAACCTGCCGTCAGGAGTACGCTGCACTTTCTGGGGTTTCTTTCCCAGATAGACCCGGGTTTCCATCGGCTCTCGCAAAGGATCGATAGAAGGGGCCGTTACCTGAGAAGCATTCAGCAGAAGCTTATCCCAATACACGGGAAAAGGTTTGGGATTGCCCATGGAGGATAAAAGGACGCCGCCGGTGTTTGCCTGCTTATAAAGCTCTTTAACCGTATCGCTTTGCCAGTTTGCGTTTTCGCGGAGGGTACAATCGCTTTTTACGATTTTTAAGGCTCTGGCAGGACAGAAAGAAACGCAGCGCTGGCAGTTTACACATTTGCTTTCGTCGCATTTCATCCTATGAAGCTGGGGATCAAATTGATGTACTCCATTGGCGCATTGCTGCTGGCAGATTTTACAGACAATACATTTATTCTCGTTTCTGATAACTTCAAATTCAGGGTAAATAAACTCTATACTCATCAGAATGTCCCTTCCTTTACTTTTACGATTACAGGTTTGCCGCCGGCAGGAGACCAGATATTTTCAGCGTCAGGCTCCATTGTACGAATGGCAGCTTCTTCACTGGCAATGAATACCCGGTCGCCTTTTTCGCCGACAACCATAGAACGCAGCTTTAAACGGTCATTAAGGGCCATTAGACCGCCATTAAATCCCAGCACGATGGAAAAGGGGCCGGTTATCAGAAGACTTGGAAACATGGTACGCAGATAGGTATATTTTTTCTGCTCTTCGGAGTCTGTTTTAGCGGCGATGGTACTCCAGAACGGGGCGGCAATTACGCCTGCCGTTTCATCAAGAGTAAGTCCCTGCACACGAAGGAGATAGTCGATAATATAAGTAATGACCTCCGTATCGGTCTGAAGAGTACATTTATAGCCGAACATTTCAATAAACCTGCGGTTGGCATCATAAGAAGAAATTTCACCGTTATGTACGACCGAATAGTCAAGCAGTGTAAAAGGATGGGCGCCGCCCCACCAGCCGGGGGTATTGGTTGGATAGCGCCCGTGAGCCGTCCAAGAATACCCCTCATATTCTTCTAATTTGTAAAATACTCCTACATCTTCCGGAAAGCCTACTGCTTTGAAAGCGCCCATGTTTTTGCCGCTGGAAAAAACGTAGGCTCCCGGCATTTCTGAGTTGATTTTCATAACGGTTTTTGCAACAAATTCTTTTTCATCTAACTGCATGGATGTTAGTACGGATTTTAGAGGTGCAGCAAAATATCTCCATATAATAGGCTCATCGGTAATAGCCGGAATCTTACGGGTTGGGATAATTTCTGATTGTATAATCTCAAATCGTTCTTTAAGAAAAGCCTCGCAGTCCTTTCGCGTAGAGCGGGTATCAAAAAACATGTGCAAAGCATAAAGCTCTTTATATTCAGGATAAATCCCGTAACCGGCAAAGCCGCCGCCTAATCCGTTGGAGCGGTCATGCATTGGTTTCATAGAATTTGCGATCCGTTCACCGGACATTTTATTTCCTTCTTTGGAAATCACGGCTGCAATGGCACATCCGGAAGGGATTCGTACTTGGCCTTCCATTTTCATCTGTTTATGCCTCCCTTTCAGAAAATAGAAAAGCAAAGGCGCTCATTTCAAGAGCAGATAACCATCTGCACAAAAAATGAACGCCTTTGCTCATATCACTAATTTATACACCTGCCTTCGGAATTTGTCAACAATATTTTGGGCAAAATTAAAGGTTGACAACTTTTTTAAATAGGTGTATTATCACACCCATAAAGGCAACGGCGTCTTTGAGGTTAATACCTTAAAGGCGCCGTTGCCTTTTTAGATGGCAGGGTATCCAGCAAAACGCGCCAGCAACGCGTTTTGTCAGATTTCTATTTCAGAAAGGTTTCCCGGCTGCAACAGCCGGGGACGGTGAGGAGGAGTCATGATGAAAAATGTTTCAGAGTATTTTGGATGTCTGGTATTTGATGACAGAGTGATGAAAGCAAATTTGCCGGCAAAGGTATACCAGTCTTTAAGAAAGACGATTGATGAGGGGGCGCGGCTTGATATTAGCGTAGCCAATGCAGTTGCAGCCGCCATGAAGGACTGGGCGGTTGCAAAAGGCGCAACCCATTATACCCACTGGTTTCAGCCTTTAACCGGCATAACGGCTGAAAAACATGACAGTTTTATTTCTCTGTCCCCGGACGGCGGAGTCATTATGGAGTTTTCCGGAAAAGAACTGATTAAGGGAGAGCCGGATGCGTCTTCATTTCCTTCCGGAGGGTTAAGAGCGACCTTTGAGGCAAGAGGATATACTGCATGGGATCCCACATCCTATGCCTTTATAAAGGGAAAGACATTGTGTATCCCTACTGCCTTTTGTTCCTATGGCGGAGAAGCGCTGGATAAAAAGACTCCCCTGCTCCGCTCTATGGAGGCGCTGAACAGACAGGCCCTCCGCATTCTCCGTTTGTTTGGACATGATGATGTAAAGTGTGTCCGCACATCGGTAGGCCCGGAACAGGAATACTTTTTGATTGATAAAGAAATGTACGATAAACGTCCTGACCTTCGCTTTACGGGACGTACCCTTTTCGGAGCAAAATCTCCCAAAGGACAGGAGATGGATGACCATTACTTCGGCGTGATTAAACCCAGGGTTGCGGCCTATATGGAAGAACTGAACAAGGAGCTTTGGAAGTTGGGAATCCTGGCCAAGACAGAACATAATGAGGTAGCGCCGGCACAGCATGAACTTGCCCCTATTTATACCACAACCAATGTTGCAACGGATCATAACCAGCTAACTATGGAGATTATGCAGAAGGTGGCTGCAAAGCACGGACTGGTGTGCCTTCTCCATGAAAAACCTTTTGCAGGCGTTAACGGAAGCGGGAAACACAACAACTGGTCGATTGCCACAGACGCAGGGGTGAATTTACTTTCGCCGGGAGAAACGCCTTATGAAAATGCACAATTTCTGCTGTTCTTATGCGCGGTAATAAAAGCAGTAGACGATTATCAGGATCTGCTTCGGCTTTCAGTGGCAACCGCCGGAAATGATCACCGCCTTGGGGCCAATGAAGCGCCTCCCGCAGTGGTATCCATTTTCCTTGGGGATGAATTAACCGGGGTCTTGGAAGCAATCGAAAATAATACGCCTTATGCAGGAGCCCAAAAAACTCAGATGAAATTAGGAGTGGATGTTCTTCCGAAATTTAATCGGGATACCACGGACCGCAATCGGACATCGCCGTTTGCATTTACAGGAAATAAATTTGAGTTCCGTATGCTGGGATCCTCCAACAGCATCGCCTGCGCCAATATTATGTTAAACAGCGCTGTTGCGGAAAGCCTGAAGATCTATGCAGACAGGCTGGAAAAAGCTGAAAATTTTGAAGATACCTTACATGAGATGATCCGTAAGACCATTAAAGATCATAAAAACATTATTTTTAACGGGAATGGCTATGATGATACATGGATAAAAGAAGCGGTTGAAAGGAGAGGCCTCCTGAACTACCGCACCACGCCGGATTGTATGCCCCACTTGCTGGATAAGAAAAATGTACAGATGCTGACTTCCCACAAAGTATTTTCAGAAGCAGAGCTAAAATCCAGATGTGAAATTATGCTGGACAATTACTGTAAGACCGTTGCAATTGAGGCCAATACCATGGCGGGAATGGCAAAGACGCAAATCGCTCCGGCAGTAGAAGCTTACACAATGGAACTTGCCAAAGCAGTTGCTGCAAAAAAGGCGGTGGACATTTCCCTGGCCTGCAGTTATGAAAGCGGCTTAATCAAAAAGCTGTCGGCTTTGATTGACAGGATTTCCATTCAAACCGAGGAGCTGGAGGATGTGCTGGCAAAACTTCATGATGCAGAAGATATTATGGAGGAAGCCAATCAGATCAGAGACGCCGTACTGGTAAAAATGGGAGAACTGCGGCTGGCCTGCGATGAAGCGGAAACAGTGACGGCTAAAAAGTATTGGCCTTTCCCCACATACGGAGATTTGCTTTTTAGTGTTTATTAAATACGGAGGTACAAGATATGTGCTCGATTATGGGTTATTGCGGCCCCGGCGCGGCCTTGGATAGGTTTCAGAAAGGATTCCGGAGAACGGTTTCAAGAGGTCCGGACGACAGCCGGATTGTGGATACCGGAAACGGCCTTCTGGGTTTTCACCGGTTAGCAATTATGGGACTGACTCCATCCGGTATGCAGCCCTTTAAGCTTGACAAAAATTATGTGGTTTGCAACGGTGAAATTTATGGATTTGAGAAGCTGAAAAAGGAACTTTCCGCCAAATATACATTTGAAAGCGATTCTGACTGCGAGATCCTTTTGCCTCTCTATAAAGAATATGGAACAGAGATGTTTTCCATGCTGGACGCGGAATTTGCCTGTATTATTTATGACGGCAGCACAGGGGAATATATTGCGGCAAGGGATCCTATCGGAATTCGTCCCCTCTATTATGGGTATGATAAAAACGGTGTCATTATTTTTGCCAGTGAAGCAAAAAATCTGGTTGAGCTGACCGATAACATTATGCCTTTTCCGCCGGGACATTACTATAGAGGAGGCGAGTTTCACTGCTACTGTGACATCGCCGGGGCGGATACGATTTGCCGTGACGATTTGGAAACGGTTTGCCGGAATATTCACCGCAAACTGGTGGCCGGTGTAGAAAAGCGCCTTGTTGCAGATGCAAAAGTAGGATTTTTGCTTTCCGGAGGATTGGATTCTTCTCTGGTATGCGCTATTGCTGCAAAGAAAAGCAAAGAACCCATAAAGACTTTTGCCATTGGAATGAGTGAGGACGCCATTGATTTAAAATACGCAAAACAGGCCGCAGAATATATCGGCAGTGATCATAAGGAAATTTACATGACGCCAAAAGACGTGCTGACATCCTTGGAAACCGTCATTGAGCTTTTGGGGACCTATGACATTACTACAATTCGCGCATCCATGGGAATGTATCTGGTGTGCAAAGCAATCCATCAACAGACGGATATTCGAGTGCTTCTGACAGGTGAGATATCCGATGAACTATTTGGTTATAAATATACGGATTTTGCTCCCGATGCGGCTGCATTTCAAGAGGAAGCCAAGAAGAGAATCCGGGAGCTGCATATGTATGACGTTCTTCGTGCAGACCGCTGTATTTCAGTAAACTCGCTGGAGGCAAGAGTTCCCTTTGGCGATATTGATTTTGTAAAATACGTCATGTCTGTGGATCCCGAATTAAAACTTAACCGGTACGGAAAAGGAAAATATCTGCTCCGCCGCGCATTTGAAAAAGGCGGCTATTTGCCGGAAGAGATTTTATGGAGAGAAAAGGCGGCGTTTTCCGATGCAGTGGGCCACTCTATGGTGGACTATTTAAAAGAATATGCAGAAGAAACCTATACAGATGAAGAGTTTGAAACTTTGCGCGTGAAATATACACACGCCAGGCCTTTTACAAAGGAATCCCTGTTATACAGGGAGATTTTTGAAAAGTACTATCCGGGTCAGGCGGAAATGATTGTGGATTTTTGGATGCCCAACAGGGAATGGGAAGGATGTAATGTAAATGATCCTTCCGCCAGAGTCCTGTCAAATTATGGGGACAGCGGAAAATAAGCCGGAGACACTACTTAGAAGGAGGCAGAGGAAGATGGAAAAACGCGGACAGTTGTATGAAGGAAAAGCAAAAAAAGTTTTTTTAACAGAGGATCCGGATGTTCTCATTGTTTCTTATAAAGATGATGCAACCGCTTTTAACGGACTGAAAAAGGGAACGATTGCGGGAAAAGGAGCAATCAATAATCGTATCACCAATCTGCTGCTGCAAAAAATGGAAGCAGCAGGAGTACCGACTCATTATATTAAGGAATTAAATGATAGGGAAACCGCAGTCCGCAAAGTGGAGATAGTTCCGCTTGAAGTAATTGTGAGAAATGTGGCGGCCGGGAGCTTCTCAAAACGTCTGGGCATCGCCGAAGGAAAAGAACTGGCGGAACCTACCATTGAATTTTCTTATAAAAATGATGAGCTTGGAGATCCTCTCATTAACAGCTATTTTGCAAGAGCCCTGAATCTTGCAGATTCAAATGAAATAGAAGAGATAAAAAAGTATACATTTATGGTAAATGATATATTAAAAGAGGAATTTTTGAAAGCCGGACTCCGGCTCATTGATTTTAAAATAGAATTCGGACGTTTTCATGGAAAGATTATTCTGGCGGATGAAATTTCACCGGATACATGCCGCTTATGGGATGCCAAAACCGGAGAGAAAATGGATAAAGACCGTTTCCGGCGGGATTTGGGAAATGTAGAAGAGGCCTATCTTCAGGTAGCTGAAAGGCTGGGATTAGAAACAGGGAAGGAGTAGACAGCTAATGAGAACGGATATTTACCAGTCGCCTTTATGCGAGAGGTATGCAAGCAATGAGATGAAACAGATATTTTCCAATGACAGGAAATTTTCAACATGGAGAAAGCTGTGGGTTGCCCTTGCAGAAAGCGAGAAAGAGCTGGGACTTCCTATTTCCGATGAACAGATTCAGGAGATGAAGTCTCAAATCAACTGTATAGACTATGAAAAGGCAAAGGAATATGAAGGCCGGCTCCGTCATGATGTGATGGCCCATGTCCATACTTTCGGCGATGCCTGTCCTAAGGCTGCCGGAATCATTCATTTAGGAGCTACTTCATGCTATGTGGGGGATAACACAGATATTATCCTTATGCAGAGCGCCCTGATGCAGATTAGGAACCTGCTTTTAAACGCAGTAGAGGCGCTTAGTAAGTTTGCAATGGAGTATAAAGCCCTTCCTACCCTGGCATATACGCATTTTCAGGCAGCACAGCCAACCACTGTAGGAAAGAGGGCGTGCCTTTGGATCAACGATTTGTTGTTTGATCTGGAACAGCTTGATTTTCAATTAAATCATTTAAAACTCCTTGGCTGTAAAGGAACTACCGGGACAGGCGCCAGCTTTTTAGAACTGTTTGACGGCGATGAAAAGAAGGTAGAGCAGCTGGAGCAGAAAATTGCAGATAAGATCGGCTTTTCTAAATGTCAGAGTGTAAGTGGTCAGACATATACAAGGAAAGCTGATTTTGCAGTATTACAGGTTTTGTCCGGGATTGCTCAGAGCAGTTCCAAATTCTCCGGCGATATCAGGCTGCTCAGCCACTTAAAAGAGGTGGAAGAACCTTTTGAAGAAAAACAGATTGGTTCTTCTGCCATGGCATATAAAAGGAATCCCATGAGAAGTGAACGGATTGCTTCCCTGTCCCGCTATGTGATCTGTGATCTGCAGAATACAGCAATTACCGCATCGGCCCAATGGCTGGAGAGAACGCTGGACGATTCGGCGAACAGGCGGTTATCGATACCGGAAGCATTTCTGGCAGCAGACGGAATTCTTAATTTGTATATTAATGTGGCCAGAGGGCTGAAGGTTTATCCGGCTGTAATAAAGAAACATCTGGACGAGGAGCTTCCGTTTATGGCTACAGAAAATATCCTGATGTATTGTGTAAAAAACAAAGGCGGAGATCGGCAGAAATTGCATGAGATTATACGCAGGCATTCGGTTAAAGCGGCAGAACAGGTAAAACTTTATGGGAAGGAAAATGATTTGCTTGACCGGCTTAAAGCCGATGAGAGTCTGGGATTGACATCTGAAGAAATAGAATTATTGCTGGATCCTGTAAAATTTACAGGAATGGCGGAATACCAGTGTGAGAAATATATAACAGAGACCGTAAAACCACTGTTGGAGAGAAACAAACAGCGAGTTAGCGTTGCCGCACAAATTAGTGTCTGAAAGAGAGGGACAGGAATGTTTACATCAATCGTCGGAACAAACTGGGGAGATGAGGGAAAAGGCCGTATGGTGGATCTTTTAAGTGAAAATTACGATATTGTTGTCCGCTATCAGGGCGGAAACAATGCAGGCCATACGGTAATCAATGATAAAGGTAAATTTGTTATGAATTTGATGCCTTCCGGAATATGCAGGGAGAATACCGTAAATATTCTGGGTCCGGGTATTGTCATTGATTTGGAGCATTTATACGGCGAAGTGCAGAAACTGGCTGAAAAAGGAGTGGAGGTAACGCAGGAACACTTAAAAATCAGTGACAGGGCAACCATCTGCATGCCTTATCACAAGCTGATGGACTGCCTGGAAGAAGACAGGCTTCTTGATAAAAAATTCGGTTCCACACGCAGGGGAATTTCTCCGGTATATGCAGATAAATATATGAAAAAAGCTTTGCGGATGGGAGACCTGTTCCATATGGATTGTTTGGGAAAAAGACTTTCTGAGCTTGTAGAATGGAAGAACCTGACCGTGGAAAAGGGATATGGACATGCGCCTGTGTCTTCAGAAGAGATGCTTACTTGGCTGAAAACCTATGGAGAATTCTTCCTTCCCTTTATTTGTGATACAACAGAATATCTGGAAAATGCAATTTCAGCAGGAAAGTCCGTTATGTTTGAAGCGCAGCTTGGAGCTCTAAGAGACATTGATTTTGGCATTTACCCCTATACGTCTGCATCGACTACACTGGCAGCCTATGCTCCTATTGGAGCAGGAGTTCCCTTTGTCAGACTGGATGAGAGTATTGGGATCATGAAAGCGTATTCCAGCTGCGTGGGAGAAGGCCCCTTTACCTGCGAACTGTTTGGCGAGGCGGCGGAAAGACTCCGGGAAGCAGGCGGCGAGTATGGAGCTGCAACAGGAAGGCCCAGGAGAGTAGGCGGCTTTGATGCAGTTGCTTCCCGATACGGTACGAAAATGCAGGGCTGCACTTATGTGGCCCTTACGAAACTGGATGTGCTTTCTTATATGGATAAGATTCCGGTATGTGTTGCTTATGAAATCAATGGACACAGGGAAGACAGATTCCCTTCCGGCATAGAAGAATTAAATTCCGCAAAGCCCATTTATGAATTCCTTCCGGGGTTTAAGCGTGACATCAGCGGCTGCCGGACGGCAGAGGATTTGCCGAAAGAAGCGCTGGGGTATATCCGGTATATTGAAGAGGCGATAGAGTGTCCGATTAAATATGTATCCGTCGGCGCAGAGCGGGATGCGTATATTACAATGTTTTAAGAGGTACAGGATGGAAAATCAAAAGATACTTATTTTAAATTTTGGCGGGCAGTATGATCAGCTCATTGCGAGAAGGGTGAGAGAGTGCAAAGTGTATTGCGAGGTCAGGCCCTATAATATGACAATTGAGGAAATTCAAAAGTTTAATCCTATTGGCATTATCTTTACCGGCGGACCCGACAGCGTATATAAGGAGAATTCCCATCACCCTGCTGAAGGAATATTTGAATTAGGGATTCCGATTCTGGGAATTTGCTATGGCTGCCAGCTCCTTGCCTATCATCTGGGAGGATCTGTTACAGAGGCAAAAGAAGAAAATGTCAGAGAGTACGGCAAGACTCTTACCTTCTACGATACCTCCAGCCCGTTGTTTGACGGCCTGGCAGAGGAAGGAATTTCATGGATGAGCCATGGCGATTATATGGAAAAGGTGCCGGACGGATTTCGTCTTACTGCACATAGCGAAAGGTGTCCCAATGTGGCAATTTGCCATGAGGGCAGAAAACTCTATGGAGTTCAATTTCATCCGGAAGTAAACCATACAGAAAACGGCACAGCCATGATTCACAATTTTTTATATAAAATTTGCGGTGCTGCGGGAGACTGGACAATGGAAGATTATATGCATCGCTGCATAAACGAGATCCGCGGCAAAGTGGGTTCCGGACAGGTGCTGTTAGCTTTGTCAGGAGGTGTGGACTCATCGGTATGCGCTGCGCTGTTTGCGGAAGCAGTAGGATCGAAACTTACCTGTGTGTTTGTAGACCATGGATTGCTCCGAAAAAGAGAAGGTGATGAAGTGGAGGACGCGTTTAAAAAGTGGGACATCAATCTGATCCGCATTAATGCCGGACAGCGGTTTCTGAACAAGCTGGCAGGGATTACGGAACCGGAGAAGAAACGCAAAATTATCGGGGAAGAATTTATTCGTGTGTTTGAAGAAGAAGGAAAGAAAATCGGCAAAACGGACTTTCTTGCCCAGGGAACCATTTATCCGGATGTAATCGAGTCGGGAAAGGGAAATGCGGAAACCATAAAAAGCCATCACAATGTAGGAGGCCTGCCGGATTTTGTTGATTTTAAGGAAATTATAGAACCATTGCGCCTGCTGTTTAAGGATGAGGTAAGAGAACTGGGCAGGCAGCTGGGCCTGCCGGAGTATATGGTTATGCGGCAGCCCTTTCCCGGCCCCGGGCTGGCAATTCGTGTTATTGGAGAGATTACAGAGGAAAAGCTGGACATTCTGCGGGAAGCCGATTTTATTTTCAGAGAGGAAATTGCAAAAGCAAAACTGGACACGCAGATGAATCAGTATTTTGCAGTGCTTACCAATATGAAATCAGTTGGTGTGATGGGAGACGGACGCACGTATGACTGGGCTGTCGCGCTTCGGAGCGTAACAACAGAGGATTTTATGACAGCAGACTGGTCGAGAATCCCCTATGATGTACTGGACAAGATATCAAACCGCATTGTAAACGAAGTTGCCCATGTCAACCGGGTTCTCTACGATATTACCAGCAAACCTCCTGCAACTGTGGAATTTGAGTAAGAAAGGGAAACCATATGACCAAGTATATATTTGTGACAGGAGGCGTTGTATCCGGCTTGGGAAAAGGAATCACAGCAGCTTCACTGGGACGTCTTTTAAAATCAAGAGGTTTAAAGGTAGCAGCGCAGAAGCTGGATCCATATATTAATGTAGACCCCGGCACCATGAGTCCTTATCAGCATGGAGAGGTGTATGTAACCGAGGACGGGGCTGAGACGGATCTGGATTTGGGACATTATGAAAGATTTATTGATGAGGATTTGAATAAATATTCTAATTTAACGACAGGAAAGGTTTATTGGAATGTACTGAATAAGGAACGCAGAGGAGAATATCTTGGCTCTACCGTACAGGTGATTCCCCATATTACCAATGAAATCAAAGAATTTGTTTACCGGGTGGGAAAACAGACAGACGCGGATGTTGTGATTACGGAAATCGGAGGCACTATCGGAGATATTGAATCTCAGCCATTCCTGGAAGCGGTACGGCAGATTTCTCTGGAAACAGGCAGGGAAAACAGCCTGTTTATTCATGTTACCCTGGTTCCGTATTTAAAAGGATCGGAGGAACACAAATCAAAACCAACCCAGCATTCGGTAAAAGAGCTGCGGGGAATGGGGATTAATCCGGATATTATTGTCCTCCGTTCAGATAAGCCATTAGAGGAGTCTATATTTCAGAAAATTGCCTTGTTTTGTAATGTGAAGCCGGATTGCGTCATTGAAAACAGAACGCTGCCTAATCTATACCAGGCTCCTCTTATGCTGGAAAAATCCGGCTTTTCCTCCGTTGTATGCAGAGAATTGAAGATTGATGCGCCAAAGCCGGATTTAAGAGAATGGGAACAGATGGTAGAGCGAATCAAAAGCCGGTCAGAAGAAGTCCGTATAGGATTGGTGGGAAAGTACGTAAAACTTCATGACGCCTATCTGTCAGTGGCGGAAGCCATGAGTCACGCCGGTTATGAGTGGAGGACCTTTGTAAAAATTCAATGGATTGATTCGGAAAGCATTGAAAAGGAAAATGTGGAAGAGATTTTTACGGGACTCCATGGAATCATCGTTCCGGGCGGCTTTGGGAACCGCGGAATTGAAGGTATGATTTTGGCGGCAAAGTATGCCCGGGAAAATCAAATTCCGTACTTGGGTATTTGTCTTGGAATGCAGATTGCGGTAATTGAATTTGCAAGGAGTGTTTTGGGGCTGAGAGATGCCAATTCGGGAGAATTCGATGAACAAAGCCCTCATAAGGTCATTGATTTTATGCCGGGACAGAGCGATGAAATTGACAAAGGCGGAACTTTGCGCCTTGGAAGTTACCCATGCAGGATTAAGCCGGGAACAAAAATGGCGGAGTGCTACAAAACAGAGCAGATTTGGGAGCGCCATCGCCATCGTTATGAATTTAATCATGAGTATAGAGAACGTTTTTCAGAAGCCGGACTGGTTATCAGCGGAACATCGCCGGATAACAGACTGGTAGAAACTGTAGAGATAAAGAAACATCCCTTTTATGTAGGGGTACAATTTCATCCTGAATTTAAGAGCCGTCCCAATCAGCCCCATCCGCTATTCAGAGGATTTATTTCGGCTGCATTAGAAATTTCAACGAACAAAAAGGAGTAGGATTATGTGCGGGATAATAGGATTTTCCGGAAAAACAGCGGCTGTTCCGATTTTACTGGACGGTCTGGAGAGGCTGGAATACAGAGGATATGATTCAACAGGAGTGGCTGTTGTATCGCCGGACGGAAAACTGCAGGTGAAAAAGAGCAGGGGCCGCCTGGCTGTTTTGAAGGCAATGCTGAAGGAAGAGAAATCCTTGCCAGGAAGCATCGGAATCGGACATACCAGATGGGCTACCCATGGAGAACCCAATGACGTCAATGCACATCCTCATGTTGGCCAAGAGAAAAAAATCGCGGTTGTCCACAACGGAATTATCGAAAATTATCTTGAGATCAAGAATTCTCTGATACGCAAAGGGATTCGGTTTTCTTCTGACACAGACACGGAAGTAATCGTACAGCTGTTGGAATATTATTACAAAAAGGATTCTAACTTGATGGATGCGGTATACAGAGTGTTAAATCGGATTAAAGGCGCATATGCTATGGGAATCCTCTGCTCGGATTATCCGGAACAGATGGTAGCGGCGAAAAAGGATGCTCCTCTGCTAATCGGATTTGGCAATGACGGCAATTATATGGCATCGGACGTTACGGCTCTTCTTTCACATACCAGAACCGTGACTTATCTGGAAGATGATGAAGTGGCGGTAATTACGGCGAATACTGTGAAAGTATACGACAGCGACAGATGCCCTGTGGAAAAAGAAAAGCATGTTATTGAATGGGATGCAGCTGCAGCAGAAAAAGGTGGATATGCCCATTTTATGCTTAAGGAAATTATGGAACAGCCAGAGGCGGTCCGAAAAACAGTCTCTCCCCGATTGGAAAATGGAAAAATCCTGTTCAATGAATTAAAGAACGCAGGAGACATAATACGAAATATTTCCAGAATCTATATTGCCGCATGCGGTTCCGCCTATCATGTAGGAATGATTGGGAAATATATATTGGAAAAATTGCTGCGTATTCCGGTGGAGGCATGTCTTGCATCAGAATTCCGATACAGCGAACCGCTGCTTGGAGAAGACGCATTGGTGATTGTAATCAGCCAGTCAGGAGAAACTTTGGATTCTATGGCAGCGCTTCGCGAAGCAAAAAGAAGAGGCTCAAAAGTCCTTTCTATTGTAAATGTTATGGGAAGCTCCATTGCAAGGGAATCGGATTTTGTCCTTTACACATGGGCAGGCCCGGAGATCGCGGTGGCCACTACAAAAGCATATACCACACAGATGGTGCTGCTGATTATGCTGGGAGTCTGGTTTGCCGGGCAATTAAAACTGATTGGACAGGATGAGTATGACAGGATTGTAGAAGACCTTATTCTCCTTCCGGAAAAAATAAAAGAAGTCTTAAAAGACCTTAATAACTATCAAAAAGCAGCGTCCAGATATTTTAACCATAACCAAGTATTTTATATCGGGAGAAATCTGGATTACGCATTAGGGCTGGAAGGTTCCCTGAAGCTGAAAGAGATTTCCTACATTCACTCAGAATCCTATGCCGCCGGGGAACTAAAGCATGGAACCATTTCTCTTATAGAGCCGGGAACCTTGGTAATTGCCTTGGCAACTTATGCGCCCCTAGTAGAAAAATCATTATCAAACATTGCAGAGGTAAAGTCCAGAGGTGCAGAAGTCATAGGAATGACTACGGAAAAAACAGCAGATATCATAAGCCGTCAGGCATCGGAGCTGTTTGTGATTCCTCAGGTGCATCCGGTTTTGCAGCCTGTATTAGGGGTGATACCATTACAGCTTTTCGCATACTATGTGGCGCTGAATCGGGGATGTGATATTGATAAACCAAGAAATCTGGCAAAGTCGGTTACGGTAGAGTAAGACAAAAGAGGAAATAAGTTTATGGCGATTCATGAGGAATGTGGCGTATTTGGGGTGATAAGCCCAAAAAAGGAAAATATTGCGGATATTGCCTATTATGGCTTATATGCATTGCAGCATAGAGGACAGGAGAGCTGCGGGATTGTGGTAAATGACGATGGCGTATTTTCTTCCTATAAAGATTTGGGGATTGTCAGCGAAGTGTTTTTAAAAGATACGTTATCTGCTTTGCCTGCCGGAAAGATGGCGGTAGGCCATGTCCGATACGGAACTACAGGAGGAAACACAAGAAATAACTGCCAGCCAATGGAAGTAAACCACCAGAAAGGAAAGATGGCCCTGGCTCATAACGGTAATTTGAGCAATGCTTTGGAGCTGCGGGATAAACTGGAGCTGTCAGGGGCTATTTTCCATACAACCAGCGATACAGAGACAATAGCATATGTGGTTACCAGAGAAAGACTTGCAGCCCCCAGCATTGAGGAAGCAGTAAGCAGGGCAATGAATTCTCTTGAAGGAGCATATTCCCTGATTTTAATGTCTTCCACGAAACTGATTGCGGCGAGGGATCCTTATGGCTTCCGGCCTTTGTGCTATGGACAGATGCCGGCCGGAGGGTATGCAATTGCATCTGAGAGTTGTGCGCTGTCAGCAGTAGGCGCGGAGTTTATCAGAGACGTATTGCCGGGAGAGATCCTGGTGTTCAGTGACAGTGGAGTGGAGGCCCGCAGGGAACACTGCGAAAAACAGAGGAGAAAAATCTGCATTTTTGAATACATCTATTTCGCAAGGCCGGATTCGGTTATTGATAGTATTTCAGTGGCTGAGTCCCGGACGCGGGCAGGGGAATTGCTGGCGGAAAACTATCCGGCGGACGCGGACATTGTCATTGGAGTTCCGGACAGCGGTCTGGAGGCGGCTCTGGGATTTTCAAAGGCTTCAGGAATTCCATACGGAATCGGATTAATTAAAAACAAATACATAGGAAGGACATTTATTTCCCCAGGGCAGGATGAACGGCTGGATCAGGTAAGGATTAAATTAAGTCCTGTAAAAAATGTGATAGAGGGGAAAAAGGTGGTGCTGATTGACGATTCCATTGTCAGAGGAACCACCAGCAGACGCATTGTGAAACTTTTGCGTGACGCAGGCGCGCGAGCGATACACATGAGAATTTCAGCTCCGCCGTTTTTGCATCCTTGTTATTACGGAACAGATATTGATTCAGAGGAAAATTTGATTGCATGCCATCATAATCTGGAGGAAATTGCAAAAATAATCGGGGCGGATACTCTGGCCTATTTCCCCATTGAAAAACTGGACGAGCTTGTGAAAAATCAAGACTATTGCGCGGCGTGCTTTAATGGGGATTATCCAACGAAAATTCCGTCGGATCTTCGTAAAGATCGGTTTGAAAGAAAACTGTCTGAAAAAGTCTAATACATATAGGGGACTGCTATTATGAAAAAATTTAATAGGAAACTTATACTGGAGGACGGCAGCGAGTATTATGGATACGGCTTCGGCTCCATGGAAGATAGAATCACGGAAATCGTATTTAATACCTCACCGGTAGGATATCAGGAAATTATTTCGGATCCGTCCTATACTTACCAGACTGTTGTGATGGCATATCCGCTTATTGGAAATTACGGAATTGCAGAAGATGATTTTGAAACAGAAATACCTACAACCGGCGGTTTGGCGGTAAGGGATTATAACGATACCCCTTCCAACTTCCGCAGCAGGCACACCTTGTCGGAGGTGATGGAGCAATACCATATTCCGGGAATCTACGGAATTGATACGAGAAAGCTTGTACGTTCTATAAGGAATCTGGGAAGTCGTAAAGCCTTAATTACCAATGCGGACACAACAATCCGGGAAGGGTTAAGCAGGATTGAAGAGTATGAACTGCCCAAAGACGCAGTGTCAAAAGTAAGCAGAGAAGCACGGCAATATTTTATTCCCCACGGAAAATACCATGTAGCGGCTATAGACTGCGGGATGAAGAAGAATATCGTATGCAGTTTAAATAAGAAGGGATGCAATGTAACCGCTCTGCCATGGGATTCGTCCCTGAAGGATGTGGAAAAGCTGAAACCGGACGGGATTTTCTTTTCAAATGGGCCGGGAGATCCGGCGAATGTGGAGCCTGCCATTAATCTGATGAGAGATTTGCGCGGAAAGTATCCGGTTTTTGGCATTTGTTTGGGACATCAGATTATTTCACTGGCGTATGGAGCCAAAATTTATAAGCTGAAATTTGGTCACAGAGGAGGGAATCATCCGGTAAAAAATCTTTTGACAGGAAAGGTTGAAATTACGTCACAAAATCATTCTTATGCGGTGGATATGGAAAGTGTTCGACATACAGGGCTTGAGATCACACATCTGAACTTGTTGGATCATACTGTTGAAGGAGCCGCGTGCAGAGAGGACAGAGTGCTTTGCGTGCAGTATCACCCGGAAAGCGCCCCGGGGCCCCGGGACAGTGAATACTTATTTGACCAGTTTATTGAAATGATGAAAGGAACAAAAAATGGCAAAAAGAACTGATTTAAAGAAGATACTTGTCATTGGTTCCGGACCGATTGTGATTGGCCAGGCCGCAGAATTTGACTATGCCGGCACACAGGCCTGCCTTGCTCTGAAAGAAGAAGGATATGAGGTGATTCTCTGCAATTCTAATCCGGCCACAATCATGACGGATACGGCCATGGCGGATAAGGTATATATGGAGCCGCTGACCTGTGAATACATGACCAAAATCATTTCCTGCGAGCGTCCGGATGCCATTGTACCGAATATTGGAGGACAGACAGGGCTGAATCTGGCCATGCAGCTGGAAAAGAAAGGAATATTGAAAGAATATCAGGTTGAACTTCTGGGAACCGGAAGTGAAAGTATTGAATGTGCGGAAGATCGTCAGCGATTTAAGGAACTTTGTGAAGAATTGGGAGAACCTGTTTTGCCTTCCGCAATTGCAAATACCGTGGAAGAAGCAGAAAAGGCTGCCGAAAAAATCGGTTATCCGGTAGTGCTTAGACCTGCTTTTACCCTTGGAGGGACCGGCGGCGGCTTTGCTGATGATGAACAGGAGTTTATGGCACTAATTAAAAATGCTCTGGCATTATCTCCGGTTCATCAGGTGCTGATTGAAAAGAGCATCAAAGGATTTAAGGAAATTGAATACGAAGTGATAAGAGATGCTAATGATACGGCAATCACGGTCTGCAATATGGAGAATTTGGACCCCGTTGGCATCCATACAGGAGATTCCATTGTTGTATGTCCGTCCCAAACCCTTACAAATAAGGAATACCAGATGCTGCGGGACAGCGCGCTGAAAATTATCCGGGCGCTTAAAGTAGAAGGCGGGTGCAATGTGCAGTTTGCATTGGATCCGGATTCATTCCGGTACTATTTGATTGAAGTAAATCCAAGAGTATCCCGCTCGTCTGCGCTGGCATCCAAAGCAAGCGGATACCCGATTGCCAGGGTGTCCGCCAAAATCAGCGTGGGAATGACATTAGATGAGATCATGCTGGTAAATACTCCGGCGTCTTTTGAACCGGCCTTAGATTATGTAGTAACGAAGATGCCGCGTTTCCCTTTTGATAAGTTTACGGATGCAAATCAAAAATTAGGCACACAGATGAAAGCAACAGGGGAAGTCATGAGCGTAGGCAGGACCTTTGAGGAGAGCCTGTTAAAAGCAATCCGTTCCCTTGAAACAGGCTTGGATCATTTATATATGCCGAAATTTGAGAAAGAAAAGCCGGAAAATCTGATGGACTACATTAAAATAGGGACAGATGACCGCATTTATGCCATTGCACAGCTGCTGCGCCTTGGATGGGAGATTTCCGCCATTGCACGGGAAACGAGGATTGACCGCTTTTTCCTATATAAAATGAAAAAGATTGTTGATATGGAAAGAGAGCTGGAGCAGGCGATAGGCAGCCGGGAGCTTCTGTATCAGGCAAAAAAATCCGGTTTTTCGGACAGAGCCATTGCGTGGCTGTGGAAACAGAAAGAAATAGATATATTTGAAATGCGTAAAAAATATGGGATTTTTCCTGTTTACAAGATGATTGATACCTGTGCATCAGAATTTGAGAGCTATGTTCCGTACTTTTATTCTACTTATGAGGATGAAAATGAATCCATAGCAGAGGACAGAAAAAAGATTATTGTTCTTGGCTCCGGACCAATCCGAATCGGGCAGGGGATAGAATTCGATTACTCTGCCGTACATGCGGTAAAGACCATTAAGGAATCCGGCTATGAGGCGATTATCATCAATAATAATCCGGAAACGGTTTCTACGGATTATACCACATCGGATAAACTGTACTTTGAACCTCTTTGCGTAGAGGATGTGATGAATGTTATAGAATTGGAGAGACCGGACGGAGTTATTGCATCACTAGGCGGCCAGACGGCAGTTAATCTTGCGAAGCCGCTGGAGGAACGGGGAGTGAAAATTATCGGCACGGATTGTGCTGCTATTGAAAAGGCAGAAAACAGAGGTGCATTTGAAAACCTGCTGTCGGAGCTTAGGATTCCGCAGCCTAAAGGGTTTGCGGTTACCAACATAGAAGACGGCCTGAAAGCGGCGGAAAAGATTGGTTATCCCGTACTTGTGCGTCCAAGCTTTGTATTGGGGGGAAGAGCTATGCAGGTGGTGGCAAAAAAGGAGGATCTGCGCCTCTATTTAAAAACAGCAGTAGAGATAGATGAAGATAAGCCGGTGCTGGTAGATAAATATATTTGCGGTAAGGAAGTGGAAATAGACGGAATCTGCGATGGAAAGGAGGTATTTGTTCCGGGGATTATGGAACTGGTAGAACGGACGGGCGTTCATTCCGGAGATTCTATCAGTGTATATCCAAGCTTTAGTATTTCAGAGCAGGTGAAAGAAACCATATTGGAATATGCCGGAAAACTGGGGATCGGAATTGGTATTGTAGGGCTGTTTAACATACAGTTTATCGTAGATAAGGAAAACCGAGTGTATATTATTGAGGTAAATCCCCGCTCATCCCGAACCGTACCGTTTTTATCAAAAGCAACCGGATATCCTCTTGCGGATATTGGGACAAAAGTGATCCTTGGAAAAAGTTTAAGGGAACAGGGAATCAATAAAATGTACCCGGAGAAGAAAACCCAATGGTATGTAAAAGCGCCTGCCTTTTCCTTTGTAAAGCTAAAAGGAATGGATGCCTGCCTTTCACCGGAAATGAAATCCACGGGAGAAGCCATTGGATATGATGAAAATCTTCCCCGGGCTATGTATAAAGCTTTGATTGCTTCCGGCGTTAAAATGCAGAATCAGGGAACCGTAATCGTTACTTTGGCAGATGAAGACAAAGAGGAGGCATTGCCGCTAATAAAAAGATTTTATGATAGGGGCTTTTGTATAGAAGCAACTGCGGGAACCGGCGAATTTTTAAATGCCCATGGAATTCCTGCCCGTATCCGAAAGAAGCTTAGTGAAAATAGTACAGAAATTTTGGAAGCGATACGATCCGGATGTGTAAGCTATGTAATTAATACCCGTGCCGTATTATCAGGAATCCATTATCAGGACGGCCTGGCGATCAGAAGGGCGGCGATAGAGAATAATGTAACAATGTTCACTTCCCTGGATACGGTCAGAGTACTTCTGGACGCGATGAAATGTTTAGCAGCACATTTAGAGAAAAGTGCTGTGCCTCTTTCTCTGTCAGAATTGCGCCATGATATTTTTCCGCCGCTGCCTTAATGCTGGAAAGTCCGGTTCCTGCCGGAGGGAGAGGTCCATCTGAACAAGAGTTTTCAAATTCCAGCATATAGAAATCTCCCTGCTGCCGGCCGGAAATACGAATGAATTTGTTTTCCGAGACGGATTGGCAGGCATGGATGGCATTGTCCAGAGCGTTGGCGAAAATTACGCACAGATCAAAATCATCTACTCCGAAAAATTTTGGCAAAACTAAGGAGACTTCAGCGGTGATTCCCTTTGTCCCTGCCAGCCCCAGTTTTTCACTTAACAAAATATCCACTATAGAATTGCCGGTCTGATAGGGAAAGGACAGGGAGACGGAAGCGGCCTCCAGCTTTTTAAGATACCTTCTGCCTTCTTCCGTTTTTCCGTCCCTGAGCAGGCCATCCAGGACGGATAAGTGATTTTTGATATCATGGCGGAATACCCTTGTCTGTTCATAGCGCATCTGTGCTTCAGCAATATATACTTTTTGGGCCTTAGCGGCTTGGGTAAGAAAGGCCAGGGCCGCCTGCGTTTGAAAACTGCGGCAAATATGCCGGTAGGCGTACAGGGTACAGAAAAGCGTTCCCAACCCCAGGGCCTGCAGGAACAGTAACGCAACGTGTTTTCCCGCTTCAGCCAGAGAATAGGAAGACGGTAAAACGCTGTAAGCGGTGTGGAGAATATATAATTCCGCAATAAAGAAAAACAGACCGGGAAACAACAGAAGCCCTATATAAGGGAACCGGCTATTATGTTCTAAGGATAAAAGTTTTAAGACGGCTCTATAGCAAAAGATGCATAACACAGCAGAGGCAAGGGCAGCCAAAAAGACCAGGAGATACAGAACGGGTTTTCCGATAAAGCGGGGAAAAAGTATGGCCTCCACAGGATTGACAAATCCAAAAGAAAGCTGGGAGATGTAGACGGAGAGGACTGCGGCGGTTCCGGACACAGAGCGCCCGTTTCCCAGCCATAAGCGGTTTATGCCATATAGCACAAAAAGCTGCAAAATAATGGTCCATATTCCGGGAAGGGCAGTACGGACGGAGATCCGCTGCAGAATGCACAGAAGAAAAAAATAGCCCAAAACGTGCCGCGGCTTTTGAACCTTTCCGGTAAAACGGCCTGTAAAAAGGATATGCATTACGCTCTGTGCCGCAAGATTAAAAATATCTAAAAATATACTGAAATAGTCCATATTAATATTCTCTTTCTTTCATATGGCGCAGCAGCGCCTCGGTTAATTCCCGTTCTCTCAATCTGGAAACAGGAACTTCACTCCCGCATGACAACGTAGCCAGCCCGGCAGCACACCCGCGAATGTAATCGAGATTTACCAGATAGCTTCTGTGGCATCGAAAAAAACGCCCGTCAACACGCCGCTGAAAATCCTCCAGCCTGTCATAGTAGTCAATTACTTTCCCGTCAGTCTGATGGATATAGATTTTCCGGCCCAGCACCTCACAGTACATGATTTGGGACAGAGGGATAACCTGGCAGGAATTATTTTTTCGAATGACAAGATGTCCGGCCGCCTCCTGCCTTAAATCTTTCAGGGCCCGATCCATAGTTTTTCTGAAACGCTGATAATCCAGGGGTTTGACCAAATAGTCATAGGCATGAACCTGAAATGCGTCAAATACACATTCTTTCATTACCGTTACAAAAACCAGCAGGCTGCGGTTTTTTCGCCGCCGCAGCATTTTAGCGGTTTCCATCCCGTCCGGCTGTTCCATCTGAATATCCAGAAAAATCAAATCAAAATCACAATCACTTTCCAAAAGCAGGCGGCCATTTGAAAAGCTGTTGACACAATACGAAACCATGTTTTTTTCTTCCATGTACCTTGTAAGGCATTGGGAGATCTCTTCTGCCATAAATGGCTCATCATCACAGACTGCAAATTTTATCATTGTCATCACCTTCTCTAGAATATCAAAAGTCAGGCAAAAGGACAATATGATTTCTGCTTTTAATAGAAAATGCAAAGTATAGACGAAATTAATCGTTGACAAATGGAAGAGTTTGGGATATACTGATTTAGTCGCTGAGAAGTAGAGCGACCTGCTGCAGAAGTGGCGGAATTGGCAGACGCGCACGGTTCAGGTCCGTGTGGTAGCAATACCGTGAGAGTTCAAGTCTCTTCTTCTGCATTGTCTAAAGAGAATCCGAATCTGTCTCAAAAAAGAAACAGATTCGGATTTTTTAAATATTGCCCTAGTAAAGAGTGGGACAATCGTGTATAATAGCCCTTACAGGCTATTTTTTTCAATTCAGGAGGAACGCATGCTTACATTAGAGAATGTATCCTTTGACGTAAAAGACGAAAAAGGAGAAAAGGATATTATTAAAGATTTAAGTCTTACCATAGACGACAACAAATTTGTGGTCATTACCGGCCCAAACGGCGGCGGCAAGTCTACTCTGGCGAAACTGATTGCCGGAATCTATACGCCTTCCGCCGGTAAAATTTATTTTAACGGCCGGGATATTACAGAAGCATCTATTACCGAGAGAGCGAATATGGGGATCAGCTTTGCATTTCAACAGCCGGTGCGGTTTAAAGGAGTTCAGGTGCTGGATTTAATCCGTCTGGCGGCAAAGGAAAAGCTGTCTGCGGCGGATGCCTGTAAGTATCTCTCTGAGGTAGGCTTATGCGCCAAGGATTATATTAACCGGGAAGTTAACGCAAGCCTTTCCGGCGGCGAGCTAAAGCGCATTGAGATAGCAACGGTAATTGCCAGAAAGACCCGGCTTTCCGTATTTGACGAGCCGGAGGCAGGCATTGACTTGTGGAGTTTCCAGAATTTAATCCAGGTGTTTGAGCGGATGAGGGAGAATACTCAGGGGTCTATCCTCATTATCTCCCACCAGGAGCGGATTCTAAATATTGCGGACGAGATTGTGGTCATCACAGAGGGCCGGATCTCCAAACAGGGCTCCAAAGAGGAAATTCTGCCTCAGATTTTGGGGACGGCGGCGGCAGTAGATGCCTGCAGCGTGTTAAGTCGGTAATGGGGAGGATAAGAGAATATGGCACAGTTTGATCAGAAGATAGACGAGATTCAGATGCGTCTCTTGGCGGAGGTGGCAGACCTTCACCAGGTTCCGGCGGGGGCCTTTAACCTGCGTTCTAACGGACAGACGGCACAGAGAACGACTACTGCCAATATTGATATTGTTTCCAAAGAGGACGGAACCGGTATTGACATTAAGATCAAGCCTCATACCGTTCATGAGAGCGTACACATTCCGGTGGTGCTGAGCCAGAGCGGACTTACGGAGATGGTGTACAACGATTTTTATGTGGGAGAAGGGGCGGATGTAGTCATTGTAGCCGGCTGCGGTATCCACAACAGCGGAGATCAGAAGTCTGAGCACGATGGCATTCATCGTTTCTTTATCGGCAAAAACGCCAAAGTAAAATATGTGGAGAAACACTATGGCAGCGGAGACGGCCGGGGAGAGCGGATTTTAAACCCTACCACGGAGATTACCATGGAGGAAGGCAGCTACCTGGAAATGGAGTCGGTTCAGATTAAAGGAGTAGACTCTACGGACAGAAAAACCTCTGCTACTCTGGAGAAGAATGCCAAACTAGTGATTAAAGAGCGCCTTTTGACCCATGGAACTCAGGAGGCAAAGAGTACCTTTGTGGTGGATTTAAACGGCGAGGATTCCAGCGCCAACGTGATTTCCCGATCCGTTGCCAAGGAAGAATCCCACCAGATCTTCATTTCGCGGATTAACGGAAATACCCGATGCGCCGGTCATACGGAGTGTGATGCCATCATTATGGATCACGCCAGAATCGAAGCGGTTCCCGAATTGACTGCCAACAATGTGGATGCCGCTCTGATCCACGAGGCGGCTATCGGAAAGATTGCAGGTGAGCAGATAATTAAGCTGATGACCCTGGGCCTTACGGAAGAAGAGGCGGAAGCTCAGATTGTCAATGGTTTCTTAAAATAACTATTATATAAAAGTAACAGTTCAGCCATGCGAAGATTTAGAGCGAAAAAAGCGTTGAAAACTTGTTTTCATAAGCATTTTTCACTCTGAATCTTCATAGGGCGGACGCCCGGCGCTTCTTGTCCGCAATACGCGAGCAAGATTATTGTGTATTTTGCATAAAAGGGATGCGCCGAATTTTTGGGAAAAATCACTTTTGAAAAAATGCACCGGATTTTGTTATAATTATATTATTGAAGAATTCTCCCGCACGATTTTACATAACCTTCCTGTCCGGCGCATAAACTGGCAAAAAGCTGTGGCAGAAATATTATGCAGGATCAAAAACTGGAAAATCTTTTAAATCTGGCTCTGGATGCGCCGCCGGAAGATTTTGAACAATCTCAATCTCTTCAGGTGGGATACAATTTTGTACAAAAAACCTGGGAATTGATTGTTCGGTACAGCGGGGATTTAACTCCCCTTGACTCTATGGGGGTAAAGAGGGAAGAACTGCTGAACGGGTATGCAATTTTAACGGTTCCGGAAGAACAGGTGGAAGCGGTCAGCAGCCTGACGCAGATTGAATATGTGGAAAAGCCCAAGCGTTTATTTTTTGCCCTGAATCAGGGGAAAAGCGCCTCCTGCCTGGGAGCGGTTCAGACCGGAGGGCCCGGAGGGCAGGCGTTTCGTTCCGGCCTTTTAAATCTTACCGGAAGGGGAGTGATTGTGGCGGTAATTGATTCCGGCATTGATTATCTCCATCCGGATTTTATAAAACCTGACGGAACTACCCGGATTCTGGAGCTCTGGGACCAGGATTTAAACCGGGTATTTTCGGAAGAAGAAATTAATGAGGCTTTAGAGGCTTACCGGATTTCAGGAAGAGCGGCGGCCAGAGCTATCGTGCCCTCATCCGATTTAAGCGGACACGGAACGGCGGTAGCCGGAATAGCAGCGGGAAACGGCAGAGCAGGAGAGGGACAGTACCGGGGGGTAGCTTATGAGAGCAGGCTTTTGATTGTAAAGCTTGGGACACCGGCCAGGGAAGGATTTCCCAGAACCACGGAATTGATGCGGGCTCTTAACTATGCGGTGAAAAAAGGAGTGGAGCTTTCAGCTCCTATTGTGATTAATTTAAGCTTTGGCAATACCTACGGTTCCCACGACGGGACCAGTCTTTTAGAAACCTTTTTAAGTGACATTTCCGGATATGGAAAGACCACGGTTGTGGTGGGCACAGGCAATGAAGGAAGCAGCGCCGGCCATACCTCAGGCCGGGTGGAGCTCGGTCTGACAGCAGAGGTGGAGCTTTCTGTGGCACCCTATGAGACCGGGATGGGCCTTCAGTTATGGAAAAATTATGCAGATATTTTTACTATTAATCTTATCACTCCTAACGGGGAAGAAAGCGGCCCCATTGACAGCCGCTTGGGGCCGCAGACCCTGCGTTATCGGGATACCCGGGTACTCTTGTACTATGGAAAGCCCAGCCCCTTCAGCACGGCCCAGGAGATTTACTTTGACTTTCTTCCGCGGAGGGATTATTTAGACAGCGGAATCTGGCGGATCCGTCTGACTCCGGAAAAGGTGGTTACCGGCCGCTATGATCTGTGGCTGCCTTCCCGTAATATTTTAAATCCGGCTACCCGTTTTCTTTACGGAGATCCGGACACTACGCTTACGATTCCTTCTACTGCAGCCAGAGTAATTACAGTAGGGGCCTATGACGACTCCTATCAGGCTTACGCGGACTTTTCCGGAAGAGGATTTAACCGCAACGGCCTGGTGAAACCGGATCTGGCGGCTCCCGGAGTAGGAATTATGGCTCCAAACCGTCAGGGAGGTTATGAACCGGTTACGGGTACTTCTTTTGCAGCGCCTTTTGTCTCCGGCAGTGCGGCACTTTTGGCTCAGTGGGGAGTGGTAGAAGGGGAAGATCCGTTTTTATACGGGGAGAAAATCAAAGCATTTTTTATCCGCGGCGCCAGACAGCTTCCGGGATATGATTTCTGGCCCAATCCGCAGTTGGGATGGGGGACGCTTTGTGTGGCGGATAGTCTGCCGAGGTAGAGTATAGTAGGTTTTTGGGATAGTAAGCACTTTATTTTATGACATACGATGTCGAATAAAGTGCTTATTATACGTTTATTAATTTTCAGTATATGGTAAATAATCAGTCTTATTCCGAACCAACCTTCTTTTTTTTCGCTTTCCATACCCGGGAACAGAAGGCAAAGTACCCCAACCGTGTTTCAAACAACATACTATAGGGATACCGAGTCATATAATCCGCCCGGAACTCATCCCGGGTAAGCAGTTCTTTTTTACTGATTTTGTATTGGAGATCCGACTTTACCAACCGGCTCATATATTGAAGGAATTGTTCCAGAATCTGCAAAGAAACTTCCTTTACCACCTTCGTATTCTGCATGGCAGAAAAACCACACAGCAAGCCCACTCCCCGCTGGATCAGCTGCTCCTCGGCACCCATAAGGATCTGTACTTTTCCGCCGTCATCGATATCGTAGCAAAGACGGTAATAATACGCTGTGCCGATGCTCCGGCCATCATAATGACTGTCTGCCAAGGTTGTTTTAATTCGAAATACATTCTGCATCGCCTGGCTAACCATTTCTGCAGCAACCGTTACGTCCGAAGGATCGTAATAAAGTTCCTTCATCAGCCGTTCCCCTGTAATGTCCTGATCTTCGGTCATAATATGGCCTGTCAGCCACCCCAGAAGAATACTCAGGAAATGTTCCGCGGCACTTTGAGAATAATGGGACAGTTCCAAGGCCTTTTTCAGGGAAACCAATGTCTGATCCCGGAACGTATCATGGATTTCCTTATGCTTTACATAACCCGGATAATGAATCGAGCGCATATACGTCTCTTCTTCTGAAAAATGCTTTACCGTGTAATCTTCCAGATACCGGATTCCTTCTTTGCAGGAATTTTTATAATTTGCCTCATTTTCCACCAGATGCATTAATTTCCCCACTACCCGAAACAGATTTGCATGAGCCGTGTCAATCACCTCAACGCCTATATTCAGCCGTTCATTCCATATTACTTTATCCACATCAATCTCCCTCTCTCCCTTTTCTGTTCTTTCGCTTTTCCGATTTTACCTTATCTTCAATTATAATGCTTTCCGTTTTTTTGTCTATTTTTTGAAAAAATAATGGTATGTACAATTTAGCCCTTAATAGGTATTTATAATATATATATAGTATTTATAGCATTTTTTGTCGAAAGAGGATATAATATTGTTTATAAAATTTCATTGACGATAATTATTAGAGAAAAGGCGGAAAAGGATGAAGGAAATCAACACAAGAGATGCGGCAGGACATGTGCTTTGCCATGACATTACCCGGATTATTAAGGGAGTGACAAAGGATGTGGTTTTTTGCAAAGGGCACGTAATTACAGAAGAGGACATCCCGGTATTGCTAAGTGTGGGAAAGGACCATCTATATGTGTGGGAGAAGAATGAGAATATGCTTCATGAAAATGAAGCGGCAGAAATTCTGTATTCTCTCTGTAAAAATGCATACATGCGGCCGTCGGAGATAAAAGAGGGAAAAATCGAAGTCATTGCAGAACGCGACGGTCTGCTGAAAGTAGATAAGGAGCGATTAAACCGCATTAACGGACTGGGAGAGATGATGATTGCCTCCAGGCATGGAAATTTTCCGGTAAAAGCAGGGGAAAAAATTGCAGGGACAAGAATTATCCCTCTGGTCATTGAGAAAGAAAAAATGGCACGTGCAAAAGAGATATGCAAAGACAGACCGATTTTTAAGCTTATGCCCTTTTTACAGAAAAAGGCCGGCATTGTGACGACGGGAAATGAAGTGTATTATGGAAGGATCCAGGACACGTTTACTCCGGTTATTGAAGAGAAACTGGCGGAATATCATGTGGAAATTATCGGCCATGAGGTAAGCGACGATAACCATGAGAGAATTACTGCCTGTATCCGGAAATTACTGGATCAGGGAGCAGATCTGATTCTCTGCACCGGCGGGATGAGCGTAGATCCGGATGACCGCACGCCGCTGGCGATTAAGAATACAGGGGCTGAAATCGTAACCTATGGGGCGCCGGTGCTTCCCGGAGCAATGTTCCTTTTGGCTTATTATGAGGGAGATATCCCGATTATGGGGCTTCCGGGCTGTGTAATGTATGCGAAAAGAACGATTTTTGACTTGGTGCTGCCGCGGATTATGGCGGGAGAAAAACTTGAGGAAAAGGATCTCTCTATACTGGGAGAAGGGGGACTGTGCCTGTCCTGTCCGATATGTACATTTCCAAACTGCGGATTTGGGAAGGGAGGGGACTGCTAGATGGGACTGACACATTTTGACCAGGAAGGAAATGCGGTTATGGTTGACGTGACGAAAAAGGAGATCACAGAGCGGGAGGCATCTGCGAGAGGCAGAATTCAGGTAAGCAGAGAAGTCTATGAAACAGTAAAAAATGGTACGGCCGCAAAGGGCGATGTACTGGGAGTCGCCAGGGTGGCAGGAATTATGGCGGTAAAACAGACTTCTGATCTGATTCCGCTGTGTCATGTACTGCCCTTAACAAAAGCGTCTGTAACTTTTCAGATGCTGGAGGACAGCTGCGAGATTGAGGCGGTCTGTACGGTAAAAACGGTAGGAAGGACCGGGGTGGAAATGGAGGCTCTCACCGGTGTGTCGGTGGCGCTTCTTACGGTCTATGATATGTGTAAAGCTATCGATAAGGGTATGGTGATCCAAGGGATCTGTCTGGAAAGAAAAAGCGGCGGAAAGAGTGGGACATATGAAAGATAAATTTCAGGCGCAAATGATTGAGGGATTATCACTTTTAAAAGAAGCGGAGCCTGATACGCTGGAGAGGATCAGGGAATACGGAAAAATGCAGGAGTTTCCTAAAGGAAGTCTGGTTATCCGCGCAAAGGAACCGTTGGAATATGTTTACATACAATTAGAGGGAAAGTCGATTGTCTATAATCTGACCCACACCGGAAAACGAAAAATATTATTTATCTTCGGCAATGGCGCATTGCTCAATGAGCATGTGCTGAATGAGCATCATTCGGCCACGTACTGCGAGACCATTGAGAAAAGCCGCATTTTTGTTATTCCTGCCAGCAGCTTTGTGCGCTGCATGGAACAGGATTTTGCCCTGGCCCGGGCAGTGATTGCAGCTCAGGAGAGGAAGGTTTGGAGGCTTGGCCATCAGCTTAAAAATACTATGGGAAGTATCTACATGGAGCGCAAGCTTGCGGCAAAGCTTTGGAAGCTTGCCAGGGACTTCGGCATCAGAGCGCCGGAAGGGATTGAAATTAATATTAACCTTTCCGTTACGCTTCTTGCGGATATGCTGGGGACATCCAGAGAGACTGCGTCAAGGCTTTGCCGAACCCTTGTGGATTACAGGCTGATTCAGATGAGGGGAAAACGGATCATCATTTTAAATCCGCAGAAAATATCTGCATTTTACAGGACAGGAGAAATAAAATAATATCTGCAATTTCAAGAAGATTTCGTGACTTACATCACGGAATTTTTTTGTATTTATTGGTAAAATATTGTCATTAAAATGTGTCTACTGGAACGGGAGTTATTTTGACAGATAGGAGGAGCGATGAAAAAGATACAATCAACCTGTAATTACTGTGCCCTGGACTGTAATCTGGACTTTTATACGGAAGGCGGCCAGATTGTTAAGACAGTCCCGACGAAAGGGTATCCGGTAAATGACGGATTCTGCTGCATTAAGGGCTTGTCTCTTGATAAGCAGCAGAAGACTGTAAAGCCAAACAGCCTCCCGAGGATCCGAAAAGCAGACGGAAGCTTCCAGGAGGTTTCCTGGGATGAAGGGTTTTCATATGTGGCGGATAAACTAAAAGAGCTGCAGGATCGGTACGGCCGTGAAAGCGTGGCGGGTATCAGTACGGGACAGCTTACTTTAGAGGAATTTGCCCTTTTCGGGCATGTAATGAGGAACTATCTGAAGGCAAACGTAGACGGAAATACAAGGCTCTGCATGGCAACGGCAGTTGTGGCCCACAAACAGAGCTATGGCTTTGATGCGCCGGGTTTTACCCTGAAAGATTTGGAATTGTCGGACCGGATTATTTTTATCGGGGCAAACCCTGTTGTGGCACATCCGATTTTGTGGGGCAGGGTGCGGAACAATCAGGTGGAAGGGCATAAGGTTATTGTGATTGACCCAAGAAAATCTGAAACCGCTATGAATGCAGATTACTGGTACGGATTAAAATGGAAAAGCGATCTGCTGCTTTTATATACCATTGCAGGCCAGCTGATTGAAAAGGATTATCTGGATCATAAGTTTATAGAAGAGCACACAGAGAAATTCCGGGAGTTTCAGGAATTTGTAAAGCCCTATACCTTGGAAAGGGGCGCAGAAGGCACAGGGCTTTCCAGAGAGCAGATTCTGGAACTGGTAGAATTGATACACAGCGGAAAACGTGTATCCTTCTGGTGGACAATGGGGGTAAACCAGGGGTATGAGGCAGTCCGCACAGCCCAGGCGATTATCAATCTGGCGCTTATGACCGGCAATATCGGAAAGCCGGGAACCGGAGCTAATTCCATCACCGGACAGTGCAACGCCATGGGCTCCCGCGCTTACAGCAATACGGCTGTATTTTTCGGAGGCGGTGATTTTGCCAATCCTGCAAGAAGAGAACGGATCGCACAGGTCTTGGGGGTCCCGGAAAACATGCTGGCGGAAAAGCCTACAAAAACATACAATCAGATTATAGAAGGAATCAATGCCGGAGAGATTAAAGGGCTTTGGATTTTGTGTACGAATCCGAGACACAGCTGGACAAATAATGAAACTTTTGCCGAGGCGACGAAGAAGCTGGAGCTTTTTGTTGTACAGGATATTTATGATACAATAGAAAGCGCAGAGGACTGCACCGTATTTTTCCCGGTTGTTCCGGGGATCAAGAAAGAGGGAACCTACATTAATTTGGAACGCAGGCTTTCGGCAATGCGCCCGGTACTGGCCCGAGGCGAAAATGAAATATCGGATTATGAGGCGATCCTGGGAGTAGGTAAGGCTCTTGGCATGGGGGATGCTTTAAAAGGCTGGGAGACACCGAAAGACTGCTTCAATCTGATGCGGGAATGTTCCAGAAATATGCCCTGCGATATTACAGGGATTACCTGGGAAGCTTTGGAGAATTCCCATGGGATTCAGTGGCCCTACCCGGAAGGAAAAGAAGAGGAGAACAAGGAGGAGGAGCGCCGCCTATACGGGGACGGCAATTTCTTTACTCCGTCGAAAAAAGCACAGTTTATGTTTGAAGAAGTCAGGGAAAACCCCCTTCCGGTAAATGAGGAATATCCCTATGTACTTAATACCGGACGAGGAAGCGTGGGACAGTGGCATACCCAGAGCCGTACAAAGGAAGTAAAATTTGTTGAGGATGTTTCGGTAAAAAAGGCCTATCTCTATATGAACCCCAAGCTTGCCTGCGAGAATAAAATTGCGGAAAATGATAGAATACGGGTATTTTCCGTTAACGGGCAGGAGGCTGTTTTCCTGGTAAAGCTTACAGAAAATGTAAGCTATGGCGAGTTGTTCGCGCCTATTCATTATATAGAATGCAATAAGCTTACTCCGTCATTGTATGATACCTATTCCAAGGAACCGTCCTATAAGGCAACACCGATCCGGTTTGAGAAGGTATCACAATAGCTTCTGCTTAATACCGGAGCGCTGAGCTTTTACAGTAACGACAGGAAAATGATTCAGGAGGGGAATTATGTATCGGATTAAAATAGACCGTGAACGGTGTATCGGGTGTCTTACCTGCGTGACGGCGTGTGTGGTGAGCCATGAAACCCAGAGCGGAGATGCCAGAAACCGTGTAACTATTGACAGCGAGACGCGCCCTGCGCCAATCTTCTGCCGCCACTGCGAAAGGCCGGAATGTGTATATACATGCATGACCGGCGCTATGAAAAAGGATCCTGTGACCGGGTATGTAGAGTACGACAAGGAGCAGTGTGCAAGCTGCTATATGTGTATTATGTCCTGCCCTTACGGGATTTTAAAGCATGACAGTGTGAAGAAGACAGAGATCATGAAATGCAATATGTGCGTGCACCGGAGTGAGGACGGAAGCGCAAGGCCCATGTGTGTGGAAAAATGTCCGATGAAGGCAATCACAGTAGAGGAGGTGTAGGGGATGAAGTATGTAGTGTTAGGCTCCTCGGCGGCAGGTATTAATGGGATAAGAGAACTTCGAAGGCTTGATAAGGAGGCAGAGATTGTCCTGATTTCCAAAGACGAGACGATTTATTCCCGCTGCATTCTCCATCACTATCTCGGAGGAGAGCGGGATAGGGAGAGGCTTTGCTTTGCAGAAAAGGACTTTGAAAAACTTTATCGGGTTTTATGGATGAAGGGAAGGAGCTGCATCGGATTAAAAAAAGAAGAAAAGAAAGTTCTTTTAGACGGAGGAGAAGAGGTTTCTTATGATAAGCTTCTTATCGCAACCGGTTCTCATACCTTTATTCCGCCTGTGAAAAATCTGAAGGAGGCAGGAAATGTTGCAGGCTTCCGCAACATTGAAGATATAGAGGTTCTCAAAAAAGCAGCAAAGACGGCAAAGCATATCGTGGTTATGGGAGCGGGACTCGTAGGGCTGGACTGCGCCAGCGGTTTTTTAGAGCTGGGGGTTTCCGTAACGCTGGTGGAAATGGCCGGATGGCTTCTGTCCAAGCAGCTGGATAAGCGTGCGGCAAAGACTTATCAGGAGGCATTTGAAAAGAGAGGGGTCAGCCAGTATTACGGCGTGGGTATCGCGGAAGCGGTGCTGGATGAGAACCATCAAATTACGGAAATTATCTTAACAGACGGAAAGAGGCTTCCTTGTGATTTTGTGGTGGTGACTGCCGGTGTACGCTCGAATGTGGAATTTCTTGAGGATTCCGGAATAGAGCTCAGCCGTTTTGGGCTTGTCTATGATGAGACCGGAAAGACCAGCGACGAATATATTTACGGAGCAGGAGATGTGTCGGGAACCAGCCCAATCTGGCCGGTGGCAGTGAAAGAAGGTATTATTGCGGCAGGCAGCATGGCAGGAGAAAAAAGAGCGATGACCGATTTCTTTGCAAGTAAAGCTACGATGAACTTCCTTGGAATTCCCAGTATGTCGCTGGGGGATGTCAATGCAGAGGATCCGGAAGCAAAGACAGAGATTATGGAAACAAAGGAGTCCTACAAAAAAATAATCCATAAGAACGGAAGGATAATCGGCGCGGTTTTACAGGGAGATTTGGCATACGGCGGTATCCTGCAGCAGTTGATTGCAAGAAAAATTGATATTTCGAAAGTGAAAAAGCCGGTGTTTGATATTGATTATTCCGATTTCTTCCACATGAAAGACAATTTTGAATTCTATTATGACGAATGATAATGAGGAGTGAGGATATGGAGAGATTAGAGAGAATGCCCGTACCGGTTCTCCCCACTTTTGTAGGGGCTCTGACCCTTGGAAATGTGTATTCCGGAATGGGATATCCGTGGATCCGGCATATGAGTATGTGGGCGGCTACGGTAATTATTTTGTTATATATCGTAAAGATTGTAAAATATCCGAAAGTATGCAAAAAGGAATATGAGGCGGTGGTACCCTGCAGTCTCTATGCGGGATTTACCATGGTGCTTATGCTTCTGGGAAGCTATTATTTTGAGTATATACCGGCTTTGGGAAAGGGAATGTTAATCGCTGCGGTTTGTCTGCATGCCGTACATATCCTGGTGTTTACTTACAGAAATGTCATAGTGAAAAGAGATATTAATACCTTCGTTCCCAGCTGGTTTGTGACCTATAACGGAATTATGGTAAGCAGCGTGGTGGGAGGAGCGATGGGAATCAAGCCTCTTCTCAAGTGCGTACTGTATTATGGAATTGCGGTTTATTTTGTAATACTGCCTTTTATGCTCAGAAGGCTTATCACTGTAGAGGTAAAGCCGCCGGTATACCACACAATGGCTGTCCTTTTGGCGCCCTGCAGTCTGTGTCTGGTGAGTTATCTGAATCTTTCAGAGGCGCCGAACCAGATTCTGGTATATTTGCTGTATATCTGCGTACTGGCTTCCCTGACATTTATAATCCTTAAGCTGCCGAAATTCTTTGCCTTTTCCTTTACTCCGGGCTTTGCAGGAATGACGTTCCCCATGTGTATCGGAATCGTGGCGACAAATAAGATGAGCGGTTATCTTGCAGGAACGGGAAAAGAAGCCTTGGGAGCGGCAGTGTCCCAGCTTGGGGGCATTCAGATTTATCTGACGACAATGATCGTAGGTTTTGTGCTTTTGAATTTTTTGATAATGGCGCTTAAGGTAGAGAAACAATAATATCATATCGGTTCTTTGAGCGAAAGTATCTAAGTCGTAAAGATAGGATACTGAGCCGGGATAAAAGCATACTTTTATCCCCGGGGTTTATGCGGAAACGCCTGAGCCTTCCTTATTCCCGCAGCCAGGCATGCGTGCATGCACATCTGGCGTCTGCTGCGGGGATCGAACACCCTGCCGTTTGCGGCAGGGCATTCGTATGAAAAAAAGAACACGAAGCAGCCGTATTGTTTTTACAGAACAGTAGGGGGACTTTGTGTCCCCCTACTGTTCTGTTATACAGGGAACGGCCAGACTATAATACCGGGAGGAGTCCATGCAGGCGGAAGGGCTGATTCTTGCAGGAGGCAGGAGCAGAAGGATGGGAGGCATCCATAAAGGAATTCTTATATATAAAGAGGAGACGTTTACGCAGATTCTGATAAAAGAACTGAAAAAGGAAATCGACTGTGTGCGTATATCCTATGGAAGCGAGATAAGAGAAGACTGCGGCGCCTGCCCGGTCGTTATGGATATTTATCCGGGCTGCGGCCCAATCGGGGGAATTCACGCGGGACTTAAGTCCTGTAAAAGCAGGTGGCTGGCGGTGGCGGCCTGCGACATGCCCCTTTTAAAAACAGAATTATTCTGTCTTCTGACAAAAAGGCTTTCTGAGACGGAAAGGGAGGGGATTTCTTATGACGGAGCAGTGCCTGTATTGGGCGGCAGGATACATCCATTGGCGGCAATCTATCAAACAGGTGCGGCGGAGATATTTGAAGAGCAGATCAGGAAGGGAAATTACCGGCTCAGAGATGCCCTGAAACGGCTGAATATTTTATATGTAGACCTGGCAGGCCGGAAATTATTTGAAGAAATGCTTCAGAATATCAATACAGCAGAAGAATATGAAAGGCTGGTAAACATGAGTGAATTGACATTGGAGCAAGCGCAGAAGCTGCTTCTTGAACGGACGGAAAGAATTGAAGAAACAGAGATAATTCCACTATGGGAAGGCGTGGGCAGGACGCTGGCAGAGGATATTCTGGCAAGGCATGATCAGCCGCCGTTTCCACGTTCTCCTCTTGACGGATATGCGGTAAGAAGCAGGGATATAGAGGGAGCGTCAAAGGAACGGCCGGTACGGCTTGCGGTAATTGATGAGGTGGATGCCGGCTATGTGAGCAGCCTGCGGGCGGAGAAAGGAACGGCTATAAGGATTATGACAGGCGCGCCTATACCAGAAGGAGCGGACTGTATCGTCAGGCAGGAAGATACCGATTATGGGGAAGAGACTGTGGAAATTTATAAAGAAACAGGAGCCTATGAAAATTATTGCTTTGCCGGGGAGGATTATAAAGCAGGATCAAAAATATTAGAAAAGGGAGCAAGGCTTGGGGCAATAGAAATCGGGACGATTGCAAGCCTTGGTGTGGAGAAAGCACAGGTTTTTCGAAAAGTACGGGCGGCAGTACTTACAACGGGAGATGAGCTTGCGCTTCCGGGAGAGGAACTGAAGCCGGGAAAAATTTACGATTCGAACCTATATATGCTGGTTACCAGGCTGACGGCCCTTGGAGTGGAGGCAGTTCGGAAAGGACGGACAGGGGACAACCCAAAGGAAGCGGCAGCATGGATCAGAGAGGCAGCCAAGGAAGCAGATATCATTCTTACAACTGGCGGAGTGTCAGTCGGAAAAAAGGACATCATGCATGATGTATTGAAGCTTTTAAATTGCCAGAGGATTTTCTGGAAAATTGCCGTAAAACCGGGAATGCCGACTTTGTGTGCACAGTATGAAAGGAAGCTTCTCATATGTTTATCCGGGAATCCGTTTGGCGCAGCCGCAAATCTTGAGCTTTTAGTGCGGCCTGTTCTGGCAAAAATGGCGGGACGGAAGGAGCTGGAACCCAAAAGGCTTCGCGCAGAGGCGGAAAGTGAATTTCCCAAACGAAGCGGCGTAACCAGGTATGTCCGTGGCTTTTATGAAGATGGGAAAGTAAGGATTCCGGAGGGTTCCAATGCGTCGGGAATTTTAAGCTCCATGTGCGGCTGCAACTGCCTGATTGAAATTCCGGCAGGAACGCCGGCGCTTAAAAAGGGAGACGAGGCGTGGATTATTCTATTATAGAAGGCAAAAATTGGAGGAAAATCTGTGGAAAAAGCAGGACAGAAAATTGTGGCGGTCTGCGGTGTGAAGAATTCCGGAAAAACCGCTTTGCTTGCAGAGCTCATAAAAGAGCTTGCGGCGCGGGGGAAGAGGGCTGCCGTAATTAAGCACGACGGCCACGACTTTTCCTGCGATATCCCGGGAACGGACAGCTATCTGTTAAAAGAGGCCGGGGCATACGGAACAGCAGTTTTTTCCGATTCCCGGATATTTATACACAAAACAGGAACCGGAGAAAGGGAAAAAGAACTGATCGGAATGTTTCCCGAAGCGGATGTTATTTTTATTGAAGGCATGAAGGAGAAAAGCTTTCCCAAAATAGAAGTAATCCGAAAGGAAATTTCCGTACATCCTGTTTCTAATCCGGAAGGGAGATTTCTGATTGTGACGGACAGAGATCCGGCAGACTACAAGGAGGAGACAGCCGGCTTTGAGGAGGTAGGCAGGATTGTAGACAGGATATTGCAAACAGGGGGAAAGGCTTATGAAAGATAGCTTTGGGAGGGAAATTGATTACATTCGAATCTCTGTTACCGATAGATGCAATTTAAGATGCAGTTACTGTATGCCCGGAGAAGGAATCGAATTGGCTCCGGCTGAGGAGATTCTGACTTTTGAGGAGATTGTCCGAATCGGTCAGGCCGCTGCGGATCTTGGAATCAGGAAATTTAAGATTACAGGAGGCGAGCCTTTAGTCCGGCCCGGCTGCCAAAAGCTTGTGGGGATGATTAAGAAGCTTCCCGGTGTCCGCCAGGTCACTCTTACTACAAACGGCGTTCTTTTGGGCTCGCATCTTAACGGGCTTTTAGAAAATGGATTGGATGCGGTAAATATTAGCCTGGATACATTAGACAGGAAGGTTTACGGACAGATTACCGGCTTTGACCAGCTTCCGGCAGTGAGAGCCGGAATAGATAAGGCAGTGGAAAAGGGGCTGAAGGTAAAGATAAACAGCGTGCTCCAGAAAGGGATCAATGACCGGGAATGGATGCGCCTTGCAGAGCTTGCAAAAGAAAGGGCGATAGATGTCCGTTTCATTGAGATGATGCCTATAGGTCTGGGAAAGAAATGTGAAGGGGTTTCCGGAAAAGAAGTGTTATTAAACTTGAAGAAAAAGTATCCTGGGATAAAGCCGGACAGTACCTTTCATGGAAACGGTCCGGCTGCATATTACCGGATTCCTGGCTTTGCCGGAAGTATTGGTTTTATCAGCGCGGTGCATGGGCGGTTCTGTGAAAGCTGCAACCGCATTCGCCTGACGGCAAGGGGGGAGCTAAAGCCCTGTCTTTGCTATGGAAACTCAATAGATGTAAAGAAGATACTCCGAAGTCCGGTATATGCGGACTTGGAAGAAAGAAAAGAAGCATTAAAAAATGCCGTGAAGCAGGCAATAAGTCAGAAACCGGAAATGCACTGCTTTGAGGAAGAGGGGCAGATTACGGAAGGAAGGCAGATGGCCCAGATTGGAGGATAAAAAAGTGGAAAAGAAACGAAAAAACGATACGGGCAAAATAATCGCAATCTGCATAAGCGAGAAAAAAGGCACTCAAAAAACGGAGGTTCCCTATGCAGTTCTTAAAGAAAACTGGGGGATTCGGAAAGATGCCCATGCAGGGGACTGGCACCGCCAGGTAAGCCTTCTTTCACGGGAAAAAATTGAGGAATTTAGAGCAAGGGGAGCCGATGTGGAGTTCGGCGCATTTGGGGAAAATCTGGTTGTAGAAGGCTTTGAACTGGGAAAGATTCCGGTAGGCACCCGGTTTGAAATTGGGGAGGCGGTTTTAGAACTTACTCAAATCGGAAAGGAGTGTCACAGCCATTGCGCCATTTATAAGGCAGTAGGAGATTGCATTATGCCCCGGGAGGGTGTATTTGCAAGGGTAATAAAGGGTGGGGAGATTCACCCGGGGGATGAAATAAGAATGATGGCTTTTGACAGAGAGAAGCCATTTACCGCGGCAGTGATCACTCTTAGCGACAAAGGCTATAGAGGAGAACGGGAGGACAAAAGCGGTCCTGCCGCCTGTGGCATGCTGACGGAAGCGGGTTATGAGATAACGGAAAGCCTTCTTCTGCCGGACGGGGAGGAAAGACTAAAAAAGGAACTGATCCGTTTATCTGACCAGCGGCAGGTAAATGTTATTTTCACTACAGGCGGAACCGGTTTTTCCCAGCGTGACGTAACGCCGGAGGCAACAAAGGCGGTCTGCGACAGGATGGCTATGGGAATAGCAGACGCAATTCGGATACATTCTATGACTATTACAGACAGGGCTATGTTAAGCCGGGCGGTATCGGGAATACGGGGAAAAACCTTGATTGTAAATCTTCCGGGGAGCCCGAAAGCAGTCAGGGAAGGTTTGGAATATATCCTTCCGTCACTGGCGCATGGACTGGGAATTTTACGAGGAACGGAAGGAGAATGCGGGACAAAATGAAAAAAAGAATTCTGACAATGCTCTTGGCGATGGGAGTGATTCTTGCAGCAGACGGCTGTACAGGAAACAAAAGGAATGAGGAAGAGGTGGAGATTCAGGTATTTATTGCAGCAAGTCTTAACACGGTTATGACAGAGCTGGGAGAAATGTATCACCAGGAGCACCCGGAGATAAAAATTACATACAATGCGGACAGTTCAGGTACGCTTCTTACACAGATTGAGGAAGGGTATGAATGTGATATTTTCTTTTCAGCGGCACAGAAGCAGATGGATCAGCTGGAAGCAGACGGATTTGTGAAAGAAGGAACGCGGGCTAACGTAGTCAATAATCAGGTAGTTGTGGTGACACGAAAGGACAGCGGTACAAAGGTAAAGGGGCTTAAAACCTTAAAGGATGCAGAAAGCATTGCAATGGCAGGCGGAAGCGTGCCTGTGGGAAAGTATACGAGACAGGCGCTGGTAAGGTCCGGAATTTTAGAGGAAGCAGAGGAGGTATCGGCAATTACAACACGCCAGATATCAGACGCGCTTGGCGGCGTGGAAATCAGCGAGCAGGATAATGTAAGCAAGGTATTGTCCGCTGTGGCGGAAGGCTCTTGCCAAGTCGGGACCACTTATTACTCGGATACTTATGGCTACGAAGATGAGCTTGATATTTTGGAGACCGTAAGCTATGAGCTGACAGGAGATGTGATTTATCCGATTGCCCGGGTGACAAATAAAGAGGCGGACCAGGAGCAGAGCAGGGCAGCAGACGAGTTCTTGGAATTTATTTTGTCAGATGAGGCAAAGGCAGTGTTTAAGAAATATTATTTCGATACGGATGTGAGGTAAAGGATCGTGGATGTTTGGAAAAATCTGGACTGGAGTCCTTTATATATTTCTTTGAAAACAGGAGCAGCGGCTACCGTAATCTGTTTTTTCTCCGGTTTATTTGCGGCGGAGAGAGTAATGAGGCTGCCGCCGGGGAGAAAAGCAGTTGTTGATGGAATTCTGACAATGCCGCTGGTACTCCCTCCGACGGCAGCGGGATTTTTCCTGCTGCTTCTGTTCAGCAGGAGAAGGCCTCTTGGGATTTTCCTGTTTCAAAATTTTGGAATCAAGGTGGTACAGACCTGGCTGGGATGTATCATTGCGGCAAGTGTCATTGCTTTTCCGCTGATGTACAGAAATGCCCGGGGAGCATTTGAACAGGTGGATGTGAATCTGATATATGCAGGAAGGACTCTGGGAATGTCGGAAGTTCAGATTTTTTGGAAAATCATTCTTCCGGAGGCAGGACCAGGCATTGTTTCAGGAACCGTCCTGACCTTTGCACGGGCGCTGGGGGAGTACGGCGCTACCTCCATGCTGGCGGGAAACATTCCGGGAAAAACAGGAACCATATCCCAGAAAATCGCAATGGTGATCCAAGACGGCGATTATGGTACGGCAGGCATATGGGTTGCCGCCGTTCTGATTATTGCCTTTGCGGCTGTTTTCTTTATGAATCTGGCTGCGGGAAAGAGAATGAAGAGGAATAGGCAATGGCAGAGGTGAAAGATGGCGGTATGTGTGGATATTAAAAGAAAATTAGAAGAGTTTTCCATAGAATTGCAGGTACAAAGCAGTGCAGGACGAATTGGGATCCTGGGAGCTTCCGGCTGCGGGAAAAGCATGACTCTGAAAATGATTGCCGGAATTGAGACGCCTGAGGAGGGAAAAATTCAGATTGGCTCCCGGGTTCTGTTTGATTCGCGAAATAAGATCAATGTAAAGCCGCAGAAAAGAAATGTGGGCTATCTTTTTCAGAACTATGCGCTCTTTCCAGCCATGACAGTAGAGGAAAATATTGCCGCAGGGGTAAAAGGAAATAAAGAGGAGAAGAAAAGAAGGGTTAAAGAAATGACAGAAAGGTTCCGCCTTGAAGGACTGGAAAAACGCCTTCCCGGGGAACTTTCCGGAGGACAGCAGCAGAGGACGGCCTTGGCAAGAATTATGGCATATGAACCGGAGGTGATTCTCCTGGACGAGCCCTATGCCGCTCTGGACCTGTTTCTTCGTGACAGGCTGGAACAGGAACTTCTTGCCATGCTGGAGAATTATAGGGGAACGGCTATTTTAGTTTCTCATAACCGGGACGAAATCTATCGGTTCAGTGAGGATCTGATTATTATGGAGGAAGGGAAAGCGGCAATTTTTGGAAAAAGCAGGGATATTTTTGAAAATCCCCAAAAAATTGCTGCCGCAAGACTAACTGGCTGTAAGAATATTTCAAGAGTAGAAATTTTGGACAGACATTCCATGCGGGCGCTGGACTTCGGCGTCATGCTGCATACAGAGAGGGAGATCCCCAAGGATACATCGGCTGTAGGCTTCCGGGCACATGAATTTGTCCCTGTGTGGGGGAAGAGAAGGAAGAACTGCATCAGGGTACAGATAGAAAGCCGGGCCGAGGTTCCTTTTGAATGGAAGTATTATCTTAGGCCGGAAACGGAGGAAGAAGGAAACAGGGAGAGGGAGCTTCTCTGCTGGTTTGTACAGAAAGATAAATGGCAGGAGCTTTCCGAAAAAGGACTGCCGGATTATCTGCAATTCCCTGAAGAGAAGCTGCTGTTTTTAAGATACTAGTTACAAATCAATACCTTTGAGTTTGCCGCAGCTGATTTGCCAGGTATTATTGACAACTCGCCGCCTGATATTTTATAATGAAATTAAGTAGGGATTACAAAGAATAAATGGCAAAAGGGGAGAGCATTGAGATGAACAGTATCCGAAAAAAATTACAATCTGTCTAATCACTACAGTTTTTATCGCTTTGCTTGTGGTGGGAATTTCCAGCATGGCGCTGAACTACAGGAGTACCTTGTCTACAGTGGAACAGATGATGAGAGAAACGGCTGTACTGGCCGGAGAGCGCATTGAGCAGGAATTAGGCGCATATAGAAATGTAGCTATGGACACCGGCTGTATCCCCCAGCTATCCGACGAAAACGTGTCGAAGGAAGAAAAGCGGGCCATTATAGACGAGAGGGTGCGTATGCACGGCTTCCAGCGGGGCAATATTGTTGGCGCGGACGGAATTAGTGTTTTTGACGGAAATGATTATTCTGACCGGGAATATGTGCGGCAGGCTATGAAGGGAAATGTATATGTATCTGAGCCGCTGGTAAGTAAAGTCACAGGGGAGCTTTCCATTATGGTGGCGGCTCCGCTGTATGCCGACGGGAAGCAGGGTGCTGAGATTGTAGGTGTGATTTATTTTGTTCCCCCGGAGACATTTTTGAACGATATTGTTTCTTCTATCAAGGTAAGCGAGAGCAGCCATGCCTATATGATCAATAAATCCGGTGATACCATCGCCGATACTACTTTGGAGACCATTACCACCCAGAATATTGAGCGGGAAGCGGAAAGCAACGGAGATTTGAAGGAGCTGGCCGCAATACATAAGGCCATGCGCCAGGGGAGCGAAGGGTTTGACAGTTTTCATGATTCTGACGGCCCCCGGTTTGCAGCTTATGCCCCGGTGGGCGGTACAGACGGCTGGAGCGTGGCAGTCACTGCGATGAAAAAGGATTACTTGGCTGATACATACTTCGGCATGTTTGCTAATGTGGCGGTTATGCTTGTTTCTATCCTGGCATCTGTTTTTGTGGCGCTGAAGCTGTCCAATAATATCAGCGTGCCTATGCAGGCCTGTGCCAGACGGATGAAGCTGCTGGTAGAGGGAGATTTAACGTCTCCTGTGCCCGAGAGCCACGGACAGGATGAAACGGCCGAATTAATCAAGTCCACAGCGGATTTGGTAACCGGCCTGAACACGATTATTCATGACATTTCTTACTTGCTGACAGAGATGGCAGGAAAGAATTTTGATATACAATCTGCCCATCGGGAAGCTTATGTAGGCAGCTTTCGGGGAATCCTGGAGTCCATGCGGACTCTAAAAGTTCAGCTAAGCGGCACTATGAGGCAGATAAACTCGTTTGCTAAAGAAGTTGCCGCCGCCAGTGACCATGTTTCCAGCGGGGCTCAGACTCTGAGCCAAGGGGCCATAACCCAGGCCAGCTCGGTGGAGGAGCTGGCCGCTACTATCAATGAAATTTCCACCAGTGCCAAGCAAACCAGCTCTGCTGCAGAAGAAGCAGGTCATTTTGTGGAGCAGGCCGGTGCACAGCTGAATGCAAGCGTGAGTCATGTGGGTGAGCTGAACAGCGCCATGGAAAAAATCTTTAGCTCTTCCAAGGAAATTTCTGCCATTATCGGCACTATAGAGAGCATTGCTTTTCAGACCAATATACTGGCTCTAAATGCCGCTGTAGAGGCTGCCCGTGCAGGTACCTCAGGCAAAGGCTTTGCCGTGGTTGCCAATGAAGTGCGGAACTTGGCCTCTAAATCCGATGAGGCCGCCAAAGCTACCAAGGAATTAATCGAACATTCCATTGAAGCTGCCAATGAGGGCGGCGAGGCTGTATCCAGAGTCACAGAGTCTCTGGAACGTACCAGCACTTTAGCAGGAAATGTATCTGCACAAATGAATATTGTGGTGGAGGCAATAGAGAGGCAGACTACCGCTATCGGACAGGTAAACGAGGGCGTAGAGCAAATTTCTTCTGTGGTACAGGCAAACAGCGCCACTTCAGAGGAGAGCGCCGCTGTCAGTGAGCAGCTTTCGGCGGAAGCAGCCAGTCTGAAGAATCTGGTAGATCAGTTTACCCTTGCAAAAGAGTAAGGTTTCTTTGAAAAATTAAAAGCGCCATTTTTTATAGAGTGCTGTCAAACAGCCTGGAATTTATTGGCATTTCAGGCTGTTTGGCAGCACTTTTGTATGTAACAGTCTTGACAACTCGCAAGAAGCTAGGTATAACTAAGTTAGCCTGAACTAATGACGAAAGGGATAATGAACATGACATTAAAGGAACTGCCAATTGGAAAAACCGCTACAATTTTATCAGTGGGAGGAAGCGGCGCCCTCCGCCAGCATCTGCTGGATATGGGGCTGATACAGGGGGCTGAAGTAACGGTTGTAAAATATGCGCCTATGGGAGATCCCATAGAGCTGAAAATACATGGATATGAGCTGACTATCCGACTGGATGACGCGGCCAAAATTGAAATCAGCAGCGCCCGCGGCGAAGCGGATAAGACTCAGGCGGAAAATGAAAGGGGGCAGACAGAAAGCAGAGAAGCGGCAGGCAAGCGGAAGCGGGCCGAACACCCCGGTTATGGGGAGAGTGGAAAGTATCATGAGAAAAGGACAGAAAATCCGCTGCCGGATAAAGAAACTCTGACCTTTGCCCTGGTGGGAAACCAAAATTGCGGAAAAACCACCCTGTTTAATCAGCTTACCGGTGCAAATCAGCATGTGGGAAATTTTCCCGGCGTTACGGTGGATCGAAAAGACGGCGTTATAAAAGGGTATGCCAATACCCTGATTACGGATCTCCCGGGAATTTATTCCATGTCTCCTTACAGCAGCGAAGAGATCGTAACCAGAGAGTTTTTGCTGGAGGAAAAGCCGAAAGGGATTATCAATATTGTGGATGCCACCAATATTGAGAGGAATCTGTATCTGACAATGCAGCTGTTAGAGCTGCAGATGCCTATGGTGGTAGCCCTGAACATGATGGACGAGCTGAGGGAAAACGGCGGAGCCGTTTTGGTAAATGAGATGGAAGCTTATCTGGGGGTTCCGGTGGTTCCTATCTCTGCCGCCAAAAGCGAAGGCATCGATGAGCTGGTAAGGCATGCCGTACATATTGCAAAGTATCAGGAGGCTCCGGAAAAAGCAGATCTATGCGGTGATACAGAGAGCGGGGTTCACAGAGGAATCCATGCGGTTATGCATTTAATTGAGGATCATGCCGGGAAAGCCGGCATTCCTGTCCGGTTTGCCGCCAGCAAAATTTTAGAAGGGGATCAAAAGATTTTGGAAAAGCTGTCTCTTTCCAAAAATGAGTTGGAGATGCTGGAACACATTGCCTGTCAGACCGAGGAAGAAACCGGCATGGATCGGGCTTCCGCCATTGCCGGGATGCGGTTTGAATTTATAGGGAGAATCTGCAGCAATACGGTGATCAGGCCCAGGGAGAGCAAGGAGCGAACCAGAAGCAAACATCTGGATCAGATTCTTACGGGGAAGTATACGGGAATCCCTGCCTTTATCGGCATTATGGCTCTGGTATTCTGGCTCACTTTTAACGTGGTGGGGGCCGCCCTGCAGGGAATATTGGAAACAGCCATTACCTGGCTTACGGAACAGGCCGACAAGGCCCTGACGGCAGCAGGGGTAAATGAGGTGCTCCGCTCTCTGCTGGTTGACGGGGTGTTTAGCGGAGTGGGAGGCGTATTAAGTTTCCTTCCGATTATTGTAACCCTGTTCTTCTTCCTGTCGATTTTGGAAGACAGCGGTTATATGGCAAGAGTGGCTTTTATTATGGACAAGCTTTTAAGAAAGCTGGGGCTGTCAGGACGCAGCATTGTGCCTATGCTGGTTGGTTTTGGCTGTACGGTGCCAGGAGTTATGGCCAGCCGGACTCTGCCGTCACAGCGGGACAGAAAAATGACAATCCTCCTCACTCCTTTTATGAGCTGTACGGCAAAGCTTCCTATTTATGCTTTTTTTACAGAGGTCTTTTTCCCGGAGCAGGGAGCCTTGGTAATGATTTGCCTGTATGTGCTGGGAATTGTAACAGGAATTCTTATGGCCCTTATTTTTAAGAAAACCATGTTTACCGGAGAGGCGGTGCCGTTTGTCATGGAACTTCCTAACTATCGGATGCCTGGTGCTCAAAACGTGGCCCGGCTTCTCTGGGACAAGGCAAAGGATTTTCTGGAACGCGCTTTTACGGTAATTTTCCTCGCAACGATTATTATCTGGTTTCTTCAGAGTTTTGATATGCAGTTTAATATGGTGGCGGACTCCCATAACAGTATTCTGGCTATGGCGGCAGGAGTAATTACTCCGCTATTTGCCCCTCTGGGCTTTGGAGACTGGAGGATTTCCACAGCTTTGATCTCCGGATTTATGGCCAAGGAAAGCGTGGTTTCTACTTTGACGGTATTATTTGGAACTACAGATGCCCTTTTAACCGGACTGACGACAGCAGGAGCCGCGTCCCTTTTAGTTTTCTGTCTTTTGTATACTCCCTGCGTTGCCGCTATTGCGGCGGTGAAACAAGAACTGGGAGGAAAATGGGCGGCAGCAGTGGCTTTCGGTCAGTGCGCGGTGGCCTGGGTGGCTTCGTTTCTTATATACCGCATCATTATGCTTTTGTAAACAAGAATTATTGATAAACTTTCAGCCGGCAGCCGGATGTAAATCCGGACTTGCCGGCTGTATATATTTCAGGGTATAATACCTTCAAGCGGACAAGGCGAGTATGCCTATATCTGTTAAGGCAGAATAATGTAAATGATGCAGAGGTGAGCGATGTTGAATCTGTCAAGAAAGATTTGGTTTTCTATATCCCTTCAGCAGAAGCTGCTGCTGTTTGCCGGTATCGTTACGGTAGTGCTGGCGGTTTCTGCTTTTTTTAATTTTAAATTGACCCAGTTTTCCATAGACGGATTCCGGACTATTTTGTCTGACAATGTAAGATGCGGAGAGTTCTTGGAAAATATGAAGGCGGAACGGACGGCATTTGAGGAGCTGATTCGGGAGAACAGCGGGGAGGCCAGAAGGATCTATGAGGAAGCGGCTCAGGATACCAGAAGGAGTGTCTCCAGACTTCCCTATTCTTATGGAGCAATGGGGAGCCGGCGCTATGCGAGAACCTGGTCCATTAAAAATGCATACGAGAGCTACACCGCTTTGCGGGATGAGGTTTTGTCTATGAGCCCTGAATCTCCGGATTTTGTGGATAAGCTTTATTGGGTCTATGATATTCAGGAATACCTGGAGCTGTACGGGAGCCGCCTGATTCAGGAGACTCTAAATCAGGGAAACGAAAGCTATGAAGAAAAAGCAGGGCGCTTTTCCCGGATTGTCTATGGTATGCTGGCTGGTTTCGCTTTGATGCTGGGAGTGATTTTGTGGCTTACTAAGATGCTGTCCGATACTATGGTGGAGCCGATTTTAAAATTGTCTGACAGTTCTTCCAGAATTGGAGCAGGAGACTTTACGGAAGCGGACCTGGAGATCGAGAATCAGGACGAGATGGGGCGTCTGGTTCAGGATTTCAACAGGATGAAGCATGCATTGGAAGAGTATATACACATTCTTCAGGAGAAAAATGAAATGAGAGAACGCCTTCACCGAGAAGAGGTGGAGCGCATAGAAACGGAGAAACGCCTGGAAGCCGCCAGGATGGAGCTGCTAAAAAGCCAGATTAACCCCCATTTTTTATTTAATACCCTGAGTATGATCACCAGCATGGCCCAGTTAGAGGATGCCCGGGTTACAGAGAAAATGATCACCAGCATGAGCAGCTTGTTCCGGTATAATTTAAAGACCTCAGAGCAGATTGTCTTTCTAAAGCAGGAGCTGGACGTAGTAGAAAACTATATTTATATTCAGAAAATGCGGTTTGGCAGCCGTGTCCAGTACGGGACGAGCATCGAATTGGATGCGGCTAAGGTGCGGATTCCGGCCTTTACTATGCAGCCCGTGGTGGAAAACGCTATCATTCACGGAATTTCCAAAAAGGAAACCGGAGGAAGGATTTTTGTCCGGGCCGTAAAAAAAGGCAGCGGCATTTTGGTTTCGGTAGCAGATAACGGCGTGGGTATGGAGGAGAGCCGTCTTGAGGAAGTACGGGAAGGCCTGAAAGAAGGCCGTACCTCAAAAGTAGGGATCGGTTTCGGAAACATTTACAAACGGATTGACAGCATTTACCAAAAAGGAGATTTTCAGATTTACAGCCGGAAAGGCTGCGGAACTGTGGTGCAGATGTTTATTCCTCAAGATGAGGAAGCAGAGGAATATAGGGAGGAAAATAAGAGTGGATAAGGTTCAGGTTTTAATCGCAGATGACGAGCAGATCGAAAGAGCAGCCTTAAAAAAGACTTTGGTGAAGAATTTTGGAGAGCGTTGTGAGATTTTTGAAGCGGAAAACGGCAGGCAGGCCTTGGAAATCCACGAGGAGAAAAATATTCGGATTGCAGTTCTGGATATTGAAATGCCGGGAGTCAGCGGTATCCAGGCGGCGGAGCGGATTCGGGAAAGCGATAGAAAATGCTGTATTATTTTCCTTACTGCCTTTGACGAATTTTCCTATGCCAGAAAGGCCATTACCGTGCGGGCTATGGACTATCTGCTAAAGCCTTTTGACGAGAAGGAGCTTCTGCTGGTGATGGAGGAAGCGATACGGACGGCAGAAAGCCTTCAAGCAGACTTTAAAGCCGGAGAAAAGCTTTTCCTGGAGCCGAAAGAGGAGCCGGAGGAAGGGGAGGAACTGGGCTTTGGCCGCCAGCAAAAGGTAATACAGATGCTGGAAGAATATATACAGAGCCATTATATGTATGACATTTCCATGCAGGACGCAGCTCAGACGATGAACTATTCCGAGGCTTATTTCAGCAAATTGTTTAAACAGTGCTTTCAGAAAAATTTCACTTCCTACCTGACAGAATTCCGGGTAGAGGAAGCCAAACGCCAGCTGAGACAGCCGACTATAAATGTAAAAGATGTAGGAAAAGCGGTGGGATACAGCGATTCCAACTACTTTACAAAAGTTTTCCGCAGGATTACGGGGATGAGTCCTACCGAATACCGTTTGTCGGTTTTTCAAGATAATATCCAGCGCTAATGCGGGAGTATTGCCTTTTTGTACAAAAAACAGAAAAGAAGTAGTTAAAAAAATACTAGAATTCACAAAAATTTACCATATAAAAAATCCTCCCGGGCCTTTATAATTAAGATAGCGTTAAAAAGGTAAAATTTTTATTAATAACGCGTAAAAAGGAGGAAAAATAAATATGAAAAAAAGATGGTTATCTGCAATGCTGTGTGCAGCAATGGCAGCCGGTTCTGTAGCAGGCTGCGGATTAAAATCTCCGGAAGCTCCGGCAACTACGGCAGCTCCTGCAGCAACTGAGGCTCCTGCAGCAACGGAAGCTCCCGCAGAAAATGCAGGCGGGGAGGCAGAAGCTCCTGCAGCAGGAGAAGCGGTAGGTCCTGCAATTACTTTTGTTATGGCAGAGGTTAACCCTCTGGATACTATCGTAGGCCAGACAGATACCGCATTTAAAGAGAAAGTGGAAGAGCTTTCCGGCGGTTCTATTACCATTGACCTTCAGGCCAGCGGTGTTCTTGGCTCTGAAAATGATGTATTAGACGCTATGTTAGGCGGCGGCGGCGGAATCGATATTTCCCGTATCTCCGCATTTGCATTAACCAGCTACGGCGGAGAAAAATCCAAATTATTATCGGTTCCCTTTACCTTTGTAAGCCGTGAGCATTTCTGGAACTTTGCCGAGAGCGACTTAGCTGCTGAGTTCTTAATGGAGCCTTATGAGAGCGGTTCCGGCGTTAGAGGCTTATTCTACGGGGAAGAAGGCTTCCGTCATTTCTTTACGGTAAAAGAAATCAGCGGCATTGAAGACTTAAAGGGCATGAAGCTGCGTGTGTCCAATGATCCGATTATGAACGGTATGGTAGAAGGCCTTGGCGCAAGCCCCACCGTTATTTCCTTCGGCGAGCTGTATTCCGCACTTCAGACCGGCGTTGTAGACGGCGCCGAGCAGCCGATTGCAAACTACCAGTCTAACGCATTTCCTGAGGTTGCTCCCAATCTGATTCTGGACGGCCACACCTTAGGCGCTATCCAGGTAGTAATTACTGACGAGGCATGGAACAAGTTAACTCCCGAGCAGCAGGATATCATGGTTGAGGCCGGCAAGTATGCTTCCGAGTTTAACAAGAAGATTTCCGCCGATGCCGAGAATAAAGTTTTGGAAGAGTTAAAGGCAAGCGGCGTTAACGTAGTAGAGGTTTCGGATATCACTCCCTGGCAGGAAGCTTGTAAGGGAATCATTGAAGAATCTACCAAGGACAACGCAGAGCTGTATCAGCAGATCTTGGATATGCAGTAATACAGAACATTTAAAAGGTGCAGGGGAAATGCAGAGTACAGCCTCTGCGCCTTTCTTTTCTGAAGGGAGAGTAAAATATGCCAGCAATTTTTCAAACAATCGATAAGATCAAGCCAGCATATGATATTACATATAAGATTACCCTGACAATCTGCAAACTTTTGCTGATTGTGGACATTCTGATTACCAGTATGGCGGTTGCGGGAAGATATATTCCGTTTATTCCGGATCCGGCCTGGAGCGAGGAAGTGGTGTTAACCTGTATGTCCTATATGGCGGTTCTTTCCGCCGCTTTGGCGATCCGCAGAGGCGCCCATATCCGCATGACCGCATTTGACCGCTATCTTCCGGTCCGGCTGGTTAAGGTTCTGGATATCATTTCTGACATTGCCGTGCTGGCATTGGCAGTGATTATGATTACCGTAGGTTGGAAGTATGCCTCCGGTATCGGTTCTAAGGGCACTTATGTCAGTATGCCGAAAGTTTCCAGATTCTGGATGTATTTTCCGGTTCCGCTTGCCGGCATCGCCATGCTGGTATTTGAGCTGGAAGCCATTTACAACCATATCAGAAGCTTTTTTGTAGAGGAGGACAGCAAATGATAATGATTAATGGTATTGCCGTAGACAGTATGGCAATTATGGTCCTTTTAGGCTCCTTCTTTTTAATGGTATTTTTGCGTTTCCCCATTGCTTATGCGGTTGCGCTTTCCTCTGTCTTTTCCCTGCTGTACCAGGGCCAGGATCTGGCGGCTATCTGTCGTTTGATGGTAAAGGGTATCAGCTCTTTCAGCCTGATGGCGGTTCCCTTCTTTATCACCATGGGATGTCTCATGGGCTCCGGCGGCATTTCCGAGAAGCTGATTGCCCTGGCGGATGCCTGCGTAGGGTGGATGCGAGGGGGAATGGCTATGGTAAACATTGTAGCCTCCTATTTCTTCGGCGGTATTTCCGGATCCGCCTCTGCTGATACGGCGTCTTTAGGTTCTATTCTGATTCCTATGATGGTGGATCAGGGATATGATGACGACTTCTCTACCGCGGTAACCATTACCTCATCCTGTGAGGGCCTTTTAGTTCCCCCCAGCCATAATATGGTTATCTATGCAACCACTGCAGGCGGTATTTCCGTAGGAAGCTTATTCCTGGCCGGTTATGTTCCGGGAGCGCTGCTGGCTCTTTCCCTGATGATCGGCTCTTATATTATTTCTGTTAAGAAGAATTATCCCAAGGGCGCAAAGTTCAGCGTGATGAATCTGCTGAAACAGCTAAGTGTTTCCTTCTGGGCTCTGGCGGCAGTTCTGATTGTAGTATTCGGTGTTGTAGGCGGCGTGTTTACCGCTACGGAGTCTGCGGCAATCGCAGTTATCTACAGCCTTTTGGTCAGCGTATTTATTTATAAGGGCTTAGACTGGAAGGGTGTTTGGAGAGTGCTGGGCGACTGCGTGGATACACTGGCAATCGTATTGATCCTGATTGCAACCTCCAGCATTTTCGGCGACTGCTTAACCCGCCTCCACGTTCCGGAGCTGGCGGCTAATGCCATTACGGGACTGACTACCAATCCTATTTTGCTGGCCCTGCTGTTAAATCTGATCCTGCTGATATTAGGCTGCATCATGGATATGGCTCCCATCATTCTGATTGCAACCCCTATCCTTCTGCCTATTGCAACCTCTATCGGATTGGATCCGATTCAGTTCGGCATTATGGTAGTCTTAAACTGCGGTATCGGCCTTCTGACCCCTCCGGTAGGAGCCGTATTGTTTATCGGTTCGGCTATTGCCAAGGTGCCCATGGAAAAGGTAGTAAAAGCGACTCTGCCTTTCTATGTGTGCATGATTATTACCTTGCTTTTGATTACCTTTATTCCGGGTATCAGCCTGTGGCTGCCGGCAGTATTGGCAAAATAATTTCAGACAAATTACACAGGGGATGCTGCAAAATGAAATAGAAAGACAGATGGTTTCATTTTGCAGTATCCCTTCTTTTATGGAGTTATGTAAAATGAGATTTGAGTATACTTATCGGAACACAGCGGTTGATCTTTGGCAGCTTTCCATATACTATACCTACGGTTCCATGGTGGGAGCCTGCAACATCATCTTTACGGCGGCAGTCTGGATTCTGACGGGGATCCGTTGGGAAGAGGCCGGAGCTTGGATGCGGGCGGCGCTGGTGTTTGGATGCCTGCTGTTTCCTGTAATTCAGCCGCTTGTGGTGTACCAAAAGGCCAGACGTCAGGCGGCGGGCATTACCCAGGATACCAGAATCGTTTTTGACGAGAGAGAGATTCATGTAACAGTGGGGAAAGAACATTCTGATTTAGAGTGGAAATCCATTAAACGGGTATCTCAAAAGCCTACCTTAATTGTTATCTTTTCTGATACTACCCATGGATTCATTCTTCCTAACCGGATTTTAGGGGCAGAGAGGGAAAAATTTTATCAATTTGTGTCGTTAAAGGTTGAGAAATAAATATTAGGAGGGATGGAAGGTGATGAAAAAATGGCTGGCCGGTATGGCTTGTCTGTTTTTGTTTATAGGAGTAGTAGGGATCGGTCTGTCCAAGAGATATGAAAATAAGCCTTCTGTTCCGTCTTTTGTACTGACCTATGCGGAAAACCAGGCAGATGATTACCCTACCAGCTTAGGGGCTTATCGGTTCTCCCAGCTTGTCTGGGAGAGGACAAATGGAGCTGTGGAGATCCAAGTCAATACCGGAGGAGTGCTGGGGGACGAATGGGAAATTATCCGCCAGATGCAATTTGGCGGGGTGGACTTTGCCAGGGTCTCTCTGTCTCCTCTGTCAGAATTTATCCCCAAGCTCAATGTCTTGCAGATGCCCTATTTATACAACAGCTCAGAACATATGTGGAGCGTGCTGGAGGGGGATATTGGCCATGAGTTTTTAAACTCCTTTGAAGGAAGCAATCTGGTGGCCTTATCCTGGTATGATGCCGGAGCCAGAAGTTTTTACAGCTCTAAAAAACCTATCCGGACTCTTGAAGATATACAGGGGATGCGGATTCGGGTTCAGGAGTCCGGCCTGATGCGGGAGATGATAGCGGCTTTAGGGGCAAATGCCGTATCCACCAAATACGAAGAGGTGTATTCCGCTTTTCAGACAGGGGAGATTGAGGCGGCGGAAAATAACTGGTCCTCTTATGAATCTACAGGGCATTATGAGGTTGCCCCTTATTATACCGTTGACGAGCACACCCGTGTACCGGAAGTTCAGATTGTATCGGAAATTACCTGGGATAAGCTGCCGGAGGAATATCAGAACATTATCCGGGAATGTGCCCGGGAATCCGCCAAATATGAAAGGGAGGAGTGGGAAAAATATCAAAAAGAGGCGGAGAGAAAGATACGAAATCAGGGGAACAAGGTGGAGGTAGTGACCATGCCTGCAGAGGAACGGCTTCGGTTTCGTCAGGCAGTAGAGCCTTTGTATGAAAAGTTCTGCTCTGACTATATGGATATTGTGGCAAGGATTGCAGAAGAAGGAAAGAAGACAGGAAGATAAAAAGTAAAGGTGATGCTGTAAGAGGAAACCGGCGGTCTTTTAGATTTGCAGCACCACCTTTCATTCATTACAGAGCGTTCTGCATTTTATCGGATCTTCTGCTTATCCTTTTTCGCCTTGGCCATGAAAGGATACAGGTCTTCATAGGATTCAAGCTGATCCTCGTTTTCCGGAAGGGCAGGGATAAGCCCGGTACAGTCCATGGCGGAACAGGCCTGGATAAGTCCGGTGTCGTCATGCTCATGATAGGAAACGGCTTCTTTTTTTTGATTTTTCATAGCGGCAATCCTCCTTTGTTATTGACAGTCCCTTTTAGTATCTCCAAAGAAAATCGGGAAATAAGTGGAAGAATTTAGGAAATTTTCATACTTTTTAAAGTGGTTTTCCTTGATTTATGGAAAGACTAACATTATAATGGGATAGAATAGGCGGAAGAGGTCGTTTATTCAGAAGGAGAGTAAGTACGTATGGATAATAACAACAATCAGGATAAGAACAACGGCAAAATGTCGCCCAACGGCCAGACAATCTTGGTACTGGTGGTTGCGGCGCTCATTACGCTGATGGTCATTACGCTGATGCGGGATATGGTCACGAGAAATTCTACAGAGGAGCTTTCTTATACGGAGTATGTAGATATGGTGGAAGCGGGAAAAGTAGAAGCGGTTCTCATCAGCAACTCGGAGATTACGGTTTATCCCAGGAAAGAAGCAGATGAATATTCTCAGCTTATCCGGTATTATACGGTGCGGGTACCGTCGGATTATAATAATACCGAGAGACTTTTGAAAAACGGTGTGGATATCAGGGAGCAGAAAACAGATTCCAGCATTATATTAGAATCCATTATCAGTTTTGTCATTCCGTTTATTCTTATTGTAGTTTTTATGAACTTTATGATGCGCCGCATGGGAGGCGGCGGGATCATGGGCGTTGGAAAAAGCAATGCTAAGGTCTATGTACAAAAGGAAACAGGAATTACCTTTAAAGATGTGGCCGGCGAGGATGAGGCAAAAGAGTCGCTGACGGAGATAGTAGACTTTCTCCACAATCCGGCTAAATACACTCAGATTGGAGCAAAGCTTCCCAAAGGCGCTTTGCTGGTAGGACCTCCAGGTACCGGTAAAACTCTTCTTGCGAAAGCAGTGGCCGGAGAAGCCCAGGTGCCTTTTTACTCTTTGTCCGGTTCCGACTTTGTGGAAATGTTTGTAGGCGTGGGAGCGTCCCGGGTAAGAGACTTGTTTAAGCAGGCCCAGCAGTCTGCCCCCTGTATTATTTTTATTGATGAGATTGATGCCATCGGCAAGAGCCGGGACACCCGTTTTGGAGGAGGAAATGACGAGCGGGAACAGACATTAAACCAGCTTCTTTCTGAGATGGACGGCTTTGATTCTTCTAAAGGACTTTTGGTTTTAGGAGCTACCAACCGGCCTGAGATTCTGGATCCCGCCCTTCTTCGTCCCGGCCGTTTTGACAGGCGGATTATTGTAGATAAACCGGATTTAAAAGGGAGAGTAAATATTTTAAAGGTTCACTCCAAGGACGTTCTGTTAGATGACAGTGTGGATTTTGAAGAAATTGCCCTGGCAACCTCCGGTGCGGTTGGAGCAGACCTTGCCAATATGATGAACGAGGCGGCTATTAACGCAGTGAAAGGCGGCCGGCAGGCGGTTTCCCAGAAGGATCTGTTTGAGGCGGTAGAGGTAGTGCTGGTAGGTAAAGAAAAGAAAGATCGAATCTTGAGCAAGGAAGAACGCCGGATTGTTTCTTACCATGAGGTGGGCCACGCCCTGGTCAGCGCCCTTCAAAAGGATGCGGAGCCGGTTCAGAAGATTACCATTGTGCCCAGAACTATGGGGGCTTTAGGTTATGTGATGCAGGTTCCCGAGGAAGAGAAATATTTAAACACGAAAAAAGAAATTAATGCCATGCTGGTGGGATATCTGGCCGGCCGGGCTGCAGAGGAACTGGTGTTTGATACCGTTACTACCGGCGCTGCCAATGATATTGAGCAGGCCACCAAACTTGCCAGAGCCATGGTGACCCAGTACGGTATGTCAGAGCGTTTCGGCCTTATGGGCCTTGCCAGCAAAGAGGATATGTATTTAAGCGGCCGTACCGTATTAAACTGCGGCGATGCCACTGCTGCCGAGATTGATCAGGAAGTTATGCTGATCTTAAAGCAGTCCTATGAAGAATCCAAACGCCTTCTTTCTGAAAACAGGGCGGCTTTGGATAAGATCGCAGCCTTCCTTATTGAGAAAGAGACGATTACCGGAAAAGAATTTATGGAAATTTTCCGCAAGGTTCAGGAAGAAGAGAAGGGAGAGTAAAAAGTGTTAAAGGATTTAGTAGCAGTAAACCGTTCTTACCGCCGTTTTTACCAGAATGAGAAAATCAGCAGGGAAACCTTAAGAGAGCTGGTGGATTTAGCCAGAATGACAGGCAGCGCCGGTAATCATCAGCCTCTTAAATACTGCTTGGCTGTTGACGAGGAACTTTGTAAGCGGATATATCCCACCCTGCTCTGGGCCAGGGATTTACCTGACTGGGACGGGCCGGAAGAGGGAGAACGTCCTTCCGCGTATATTATCATTTTGTGTGATCAGACCATCGGTAAAAATAGAATGTGGGATGAGGGGATTGTTGCTCAGACCATTATGCTGGGAGCAGCGGAAAAAGGCCTGGGAGGCTGTATGATAGGAAGCCTTAACCGTCAGGAGCTGGCAAAAGCGCTGGAGCTGGACACAGATCGCTATGCTGTCAGCCTGGTTCTTGCTCTTGGAAAGCCTAAGGAGAAAGTGGTGGTAGTTCCGGCAGGGCAGGACGGAAGCGTTAAGTATTATCGGGATGAAAACCAGACCCATTACGTTCCCAAGAGAAGTCTGGAAGAGATCTTGATAAAAGAATAGAATTTTCAGAGAATAAAGATAATAATCTATGGCGGTTCATATCATCAATATGAACCGCCGAAATTTTTGCTAGTGATAAATTTTCTTGTGCTCATAAATAGGCTCAGAAGTCAACTGAACTCCCAATTTCTTAAACATGGTAATATCCACGGAAGAGAGCATAACCGAAGTATGAACCTGACATCCCCGAAGCTTGGGAAGCTGCTCCAAAGCAACCTGTGCGTTGCGGTCAGTGGCGGCGCACATGGATAGAGCAATAAGAACTTCATCTGTGTGAAGCCGGGGATTTTTGCTGCCCAGGTAATTGGTCTTCAGAGTCTGAATAGGCTCTATGGCAGAGGGGGCAATCAGATGGATGTCGTGGGGAATATTCCCCAGAACCTTTACCGCGTTTAACAAAAGGGCGGCGGAAGCTCCCAGCAGGTTGCTGGTTTTGCCTGTGACAATGGTTCCGTCTTCCAGCTCCATGGCAGCCGCCGGCGCTTTGATAGACTCCGCCAGTTCTTTACAGGGCTTTATTACGGTACGCATACCCGGATTCGTACGGGCCTGATTCATCAAGATTTCGATTTTGTAGACTTCCTCCTGGGTGGCTTCCTCATGAACCAGGCGGACCAGAGCTTCGTAATACCGACGGATAATCTCCTGACAGGAAGCGCTGCAGCATACGCTGTCATCTACAATGCAGTTGCCTGCCATATTCACTCCCATATCAGTCGGGGATTTATAAGGGCTTTCCCCATAAATTCCTTCAAAAATGGCATTGAGCACCGGGAAAATTTCCACATCCCGATTGTAGTTCACTGCTCTTTCTCCATAGGCCTCCAGATGAAAGGGGTCAATCATATTTACATCATTTAGATCAGCCGTAGCCGCTTCATACGCCAGGTTTATAGGATGCTTTAAAGGCAGATTCCAGATGGGAAAGGTCTCAAACTTGGCATATCCGGCTTTAATGCCGCGTTTATTCTCGTGATAGAGCTGAGAAAGGCAGGTGGCCATCTTGCCGCTTCCCGGCCCGGGGGCGGTGATGATGACAAGGGGCTTTGATGTCTCGATATAATCATTCTTTCCGTAACCTGCATCGCTGACAATAAGAGGGACATTGCTGGGATAACCTTCAATGATATAATGGCGGTATACCCGGATTCCCATGTGCTCCAGCTTGGCTTTAAACTGATCCGCGCTGGACTGGCCGGAATACTGGGTGATGACAACGCTTCCCACATACAGGCCCTTATCCGTGTATTCCTGGATGAGACGGAGGACATCCACGTCATAGGTAATGCCCAAATCGCCGCGGACCTTATTTTTTTCAATATCAGAGGCGCTGATGGCAATCAGAATCTCGGCCTGATCCGCTAACTGAAGAAGCATCCGCAGCTTGCTGTCCGGGGCAAAGCCGGGAAGGACCCGGGAGGCATGATAATCGTCAAAGAGCTTGCCGCCAAACTCCAGATAAAGCTTGTCCCCGAACTGCCCAATCCGTTCCCGGATATGCTGGGACTGCATAGTAAGATACTGATTGTTGTCAAATCCGATTTTCATACAGGGTGGCCTCTCCTTTTCTTTGAAGTAAGATTTCAATAAAACAATACAATTTAGGATTATATCATAATAAAAAGGCAGGGTCAAAAGGTATTTTTGAAAATGCTGATAATGTGGGGAAGCCTTTGCCTATAATATGCCAAAATGCTTGGCTAATCCCAAAAAATGTGGTAAAATAACCATTATCAATGATTGCATGACAATTACTCTATGACGATTAGAAAGAAAAAGAGGATGCTTTTATGAAGAAAAAGACAGCGCTCCTGCTTTTCCTTCTGTTCTGCATGTTCAGCCTGACAGGCTGTAAACGGTATGAACCCATTATGGATTTAACGGAAGAGGACAGGAGAGAGAATGGGGACAGGCCGGCGAACCGATCCTCAGAAGCATCTGGCGAAGCTTTGACAGAAGGAGAAGCATTAGAAGCAGGCCGAACAAAAGACGAGCCAGAATCAATAGGAGAGGACGGGATTATTCGCATTTCCAGCAAACCGGGCCGAAATCCGGTTAAAGTCAAGGGAATTTACCTGAGCGCCAACACTGCAGGCTCTTCCGCCAGAATGGATGAGATTATCCGGTATATTGACGCCACAGAGCTGAATACAGTAGTAATTGATGTAAAGGACGACTTCGGCAACGTCACCTTTAAGATGGACAGCCCGGTGGTTAACGAGATTGACGCGGTAAAGACTTATATCGGTGATATGGAGGCTCTGGCGAAGAAGCTGAAAGAGCACAACATCTATATGATTGCCCGGATTCCTGCCTTCCGGGATCCTTATCTGGCAGAGAAAAAGCCGGAGTGGTGTCTGAAACGCTCAGATGGCAGTATTTACAAGGATAATAAAGGCCAGGCATGGGTAGATCCATATAAGAGAGAAGTCTGGGACTATCTGGTGGAGATCGGTAAGAAGGCCGGAGAAGTAGGATTTGACGAGATCCAGTTTGACTATGTGCGGTTCTGCACGGAACGGGGTATGGATGACGTGGTTTTCGATGATGCCGACACCAAAGGGATGGATAAGCCCCGGATTATTACCGAGTTTATTCAGTATGCCTATAATGAGCTGGCGGGAGAAGGGCTGTTTGTATCCGCGGATGTATTCGGAACGATTATCAGCAGTCCCACAGATGCCCAGACAGTAGGGCAAATCTATGGAGAGATGGCGGCAAATCTGGATTTCATCTGTCCGATGATTTATCCTTCCCATTATGGCAATGGAAATTTCGGAGTGGATTACCCGGACACAAAACCTTACGAAACAATTTTGGGAGCTTTGGAAGGATCCAGGAAGGAACTGAAAAAATTTGAGACAGAGGGGCGGAAACTGGCTACAGTCAGACCCTGGCTGCAGGATTTTACTGCTTCTTATCTGGAACATTATATTGAATACGGAGATGCGGAAGTTCGGGCTCAGATCCAGGCAGTTTACGATGCCGGTTATGATGAATGGATTTTGTGGAGCGCTGCCAACCGCTATCATTACAGCGCCCTTTTAACCCCTGAAGAGGCAGAGGCTGAGGAGGCGGCTATGGAGGAATCCAGATCAGCCCTTTTGTCAGCTCCTTAGCTCTAGAAAGGACAAGGTGGAGATATGGACAGGATTCCCAGACCAGGTGAATTTTACCGTCATTTTAAAAACCATTTATATCAGGTGATTGCCGTGGCTTCTCATACGGAAACCGGAGAAAAGCTGGTGGTTTATCAGGCTCTTTACGGGGAATTTGGAGTGTATGCCAGGCCTCTTTCCGCATTTAACAGTCCGGTAGACAAAGAAAAATATCCGGATGCCGGCCAGGAGCTGAGGTTTGAAAAGATAGAGTCTGTCCGGGCAGAGGACTGTGTCCGGCCTTGTGAGGCAGAAGGGCAGGATGCCTGCCATAGGGACGGCGATATCTGCGGCAACGATGATGCCCATGGCCCAAATCCTCTTCTCATGGAGTTCCTGGATGCAGGAGATCTGGGGCAGCGGATTGGGATTTTAAAGACAATGAAGGGAAAAATTTCCCAGAAGGAGTTGGACAGCATTTATGTGGTGCTGGATATGTCCCCCTTATCCGGGGATGAAGACGGTCAGCTAAACCAGCTGGTAAAGATTCTGGAGACAAGAAAAAGATACGATGGAAGCCGGCTGCGCTGATGAAGCCGGCTTTTAATCGTACTGTTAGCAAATATCCGCAGCCGAGGCAGAAACGTTTAGGAGGAGTAAATGGTTTTTGATATCGAAGAAGAATTAAAAAAGCTTCCGGCCCAGCCGGGAGTCTATTTGATGCATGATGGGAAGGACGAGATCATATATGTAGGTAAGGCCGTAAGCCTGAAAAACCGGGTGCGCCAGTATTTTCAGAGCAGCAGAAATAAGACGGCCAAGATCCAGCAGATGGTTTCCAAAATTGCCAGGTTTGAATACATTATCACGGATTCGGAGATGGAGGCCCTGGTGTTGGAATGTAACCTGATCAAGGAATACCGGCCCAGATACAATACCATGTTAAAGGACGACAAAGGATATCCTTATATCAGGGCCACTGTATATGAGGATTATCCCAGACTTCAGTTTGCCCGTACCATGAAGCGGGACAAAAGCCGGTATTTCGGCCCTTATACCAGCGCAGGAGCGGTAAAAGACACCTTGGATTTGGTCTGCAAGCTCTACCAAATCCGTACTTGTCAGAGGGTGCTGCCGCGGGATGAGGGAAAGGAACGGCCTTGCCTTAATTATCATATTAAGCAGTGTCAAGCCCCTTGTCAGGGATATATCAGCAAGGAGGACTACCGGGCCGGTTTTAACCAGGCACTGGAATTCTTAAACGGGAATTTCGAACCGGTGATGAAATCTCTGGAGGCAAAAATGCTGGAAGCCTCAGACAATATGGATTTTGAGAAAGCGATTGAGTACCGGGATCTGCTTACCAGCGTCAAACACATAGCCCAAAAACAGAAAATCACCAGCCAAAGCATGGAAGACCGGGACATTATCGCTATGGCAAAGGCGGGAGAAGACGCGGTGGTTCAGGTATTTTTCGTCCGGGAAGGAAAACTGATCGGAAGGGATCATTTCCGTCTGTCTGTTGCGGTGGACGAGGAAAAGGGAGCGGTGTTAACCAGCTTTGTTAAGCAGTTTTATGCAGGAACTCCCTTTATTCCCAGGGAACTGTGGGTTCAGGCCCCCCTGGAGGACGAAGAAATTATTACCCGGTGGCTAAGCGCAAAGAGAGGACAGAAGGTACACATTAGCGTGCCTCAAAAAGGGGATAAGGAGCGTTTGGTGGAATTGGCGGCTAAAAACGCGTCTATGGTGCTGATACAGGATTCGGAAAAAATTAAGAGAGAAGAACTCCGGACCATCGGGGCTATGAACCAGGTGGGCTCCTGGATTAATCTGCCTAAAGTAAGCCGCATTGAGGCTTTTGATATTTCCAATATCAGCGGTGTGGAGTCGGTCGGCTCTATGATTGTCTATGAGGATGGGAAGCCGAAACGGAGTGATTACCGTAAATTCCGCATTCGTACTGTTCAGGGTCCTAATGATTACGCCTCCATGGAGGAAGTACTAAAAAGGCGGTTCTCTCACGGGCTTGAGGAAGTCAGGGAGCTTGAGGAAAAGGGCATGGATATTTCTTATGGAAGCTTTACCCGGTTTCCGGATTTGATTATGATGGACGGGGGAAGAGGCCAGGTGAACATCGCTCTTAAAGTACTTACCGAGCTGGGACTTAACATTCCGGTCTGCGGTATGGTAAAGGATGACAGCCACCGGACCAGGGGGCTTTACTACGATAACGTGGAAATCCCCATAGACCGCCATTCAGAAGGCTTCCGTCTCATTACCCGAATTCAGGACGAGGCCCACCGGTTTGCCATCGAGTATCACAGAAGTTTAAGAAGCAAGACTCAGGTTAAGTCTATTTTAGACGACATCAGCGGCATCGGTCCTTCCAGGAGAAAGGCGCTGATGCGGCATTTTAAAGAAATTGAAAAGATTCAGCAGGCCTCGGTGGAAGAGCTCTTAAAGGTTCCGGGAATGAACCGGCAGGCAGCGGAAGCGGTGTGGGGATTTTTCCGAAAACCTGCTTGTCAAACCCCATAGAAAGCTTGTATACTTATGTAAAGACTAACATCAATGTGAAGCAAAGGAGAATGCTCTATGTACGGCGTAACGATTACCGAAATTATCAATAAGCTCCAATTGGAAAATATGACCCCTGAGATTGATACAGATAAAATTGTGGTATCTCATCCGGACGTCAACCGTCCGGCCCTCCAGCTAACCGGATTTTTTGAGCATTTTGACAATGAACGGGTTCAAATTATCGGATTTGTGGAGCAGGCATATTTAAATAATTTAACCTCAGAGCGTAAAAGAGAAATTTACGATAAGCTGCTGGCCTGCCAGATTCCTTGTTTGATTTACAGCCGGAATATGGGGCCGGATGAGGATATGCTGGATATGGCGAACCATTACGGCGTTCCCTGTCTGGTTTCCAATAAATCCACCTCGGATTTGATGGCAGAGGTAATTCGCTGGCTTAATGTAAAGCTGGCTCCCTGCATCAGTATTCACGGCGTGCTGGTAGACGTATTTGGCGAGGGAGTATTGATTATGGGCGAGAGCGGCATAGGAAAAAGCGAGGCGGCCCTGGAGCTGATTAAAAGGGGACACCGTCTGGTTACCGACGATGTGGTAGAGCTTCGCAAGGTCAGCGACGACACCCTGATCGGAAGCGCGCCGGACATTACCAGGCATTTTATCGAGCTGAGAGGCATCGGCATTATCGATGTAAAGACGCTGTTCGGCGTTGAGAGCGTAAAAGATACCCAGTCTATTGACATGGTTATTAAATTAGAAGATTGGAATAAAGATAAAGAGTATGACAGGCTGGGCCTGGAGGATCAGTATACCGAGTTTTTGGGAAATCGGGTAGTCTGTCACTCGATTCCCATCCGGCCCGGACGGAATCTGGCGATTATCGTAGAATCTGCTGCCGTAAACCACAGACAGAAAAAGATGGGCTACAATGCAGCCAAAGAGCTTTATAACCGTGTTCAGGCTAACCTGACCAGACAGGGGATCTGATTGGAGAGGAGAAGCAATGTCTGATTTCTTACTAAGGCTTACAAAAGCGGCAGGGGATCCGGAACGGATCAAAACCGGAGAGCCTATGAAGCAGCATACTACATTTCGGACAGGAGGACCGGCGGCATTTTTTGTCTCCCCTTCCTGTGCAGAAGAGCTTTCTGCTGTTATAGAGCTTTGCAGGCAGGAGCATATGCCCTATTATATATTGGGAAATGGGAGTAACCTTTTGATCAGTGATAAAGGATATAAAGGGGTTATGATCTCCATGAAAGAAGGGTTTTTCCAGATCCAAAATGAAGGCGCCAAAATCCGGGCGGGCGCCGGAGCCTTACTGTCCCGAATTGCCAAACAGGCCCTTGACTGCTCTTTAACCGGTTTTGAATTTGCCGCAGGAATCCCGGGAACTCTGGGAGGGGCGACAGTGATGAATGCCGGAGCTTACGGAGGGGAGATAAGGCATGTGCTGGTTTCTGTCCAAATTCTTGACAGGAATGGAGAGATCAGAACCATTCCGGCAAAAGATCTGGAGCTGGGCTACAGAACCAGCTGCATCCAGAAAAAAGAGTATATCGTTCTCTCTGGTCTTCTTCAGCTGGAGCAAGGGGATAGAGCATGCATCCAGGCCCGGATGGAGGAACTGACGGAAAAGCGGAAGGAAAAGCAGCCCTTAGAATATCCCAGTGCCGGAAGCACCTTTAAGCGGCCTGAGGGATGGTTTGCCGGAAAGCTGATTGAGGATGCCGGACTTAAGGGATTTTCCGTAGGAGGAGCACAGGTATCAGAAAAGCACTGCGGTTTTGTTATTAATCGGGAGAATGCGACATCGTCTGATATTATAGAGTTGTGTCGCCAGGTAAGCGAGAAGGTAAAAGCACGGTTTGGTGTAGAACTGGAAATGGAAATAAAGCGTCTGGGAGAGTTTTAAAAGTAACTTACATTTGGAGGAAACTTGACATGAAACTGGTAATTGTGACGGGAATGTCCGGAGCCGGAAAAACCATTGCTCTGAAAATACTGGAGGATTTGGGGTTTTACTGTGTGGATAACCTGCCGATTTCATTGATAGACCGTTTTACAGAGTTGGTGCTGGAAAGTCCCGGAGATATTCAGAATATCGCTTTGGGTATCGACATCCGAAGCGGGGAAGAACTGTCTGCTCTTGGAAATATTCTGAAAAAATGGCGGGAAAATAAGACGGCATTTGAAATTTTGTTTTTGGATGCCGGGGACAGGATTTTAATTAAGCGTTACAAAGAAACCCGCAGAAAGCATCCCTTGGCCGGCGCGGGACGGATTGACGAAGGCATTGCAAAAGAGCGGGAACGTCTGGCATTTTTAAAGGAAGCTGCGGACTACATTATTGATACCAGTCAATTATTGACAAAGGAGCTGCGCCGGGAACTGGAGAAAATATTTGTCCAGAATCAGGGCTACCGGAACCTGTTTGTTACGGTTCTGTCTTTTGGTTTTAAATACGGTATTCCTGCGGATGCGGATCTGGTATTTGATGTCCGATTCCTTCCAAATCCTTATTATGTAGAGGAGCTGCGCCGGCATACCGGTGAGGAAAAGCCGGTTCAGGAGTATGTAAAAAGGGGCGGCACGGCAGAAAAGTTTTTGACAAAGGTTTACGATATGCTGGAATTTTTAATTCCTAACTATGTATCGGAAGGAAAAAATCAGCTGGTGGTGGCGGTAGGCTGTACCGGAGGAAAACATCGATCTGTTACCATTGCCAGGGAGATTTACACCCGCCTTGCCGCTCATGAAGAATTGGGGGTTAAGCTGGAACACCGGGATATCGAACAGGACAGCAAAAGGAAGGGATAGAAGATGTCATTTTCCTCTACGGTAAAGGACGAGCTGGCAAGGCAGATAAGTCTTGCCCGTCACTGCCAGATCAGTGAACTGGCGGCGCTCTTAAGCTTCTGCGGCAGGATCCAAATTTCGGAAAATAGCCGCTACCGAATTAAAATTCATACAGAAAATGGAGCAGTTGCAAGAAAATGCTTTACATTATTGAAAAAAACATTTAATATAGGAGCGGATGTCTTAATTCGGAGAAATGCTTTCTTGAAGAAAGGCCTTACTTACACAGTGGCAGTCCAGGACCATGAGGAAGCCTTAAAAGTGCTTCAAGCTTCCAAGATTTTACAGGAGAACAATGAGATTGGGGAAACTCTTTCTCTGGTAAACAGCGTGGTGCTTCAGAGGTCCTGCTGCCGCAGGAGCTTTATCAGAGGCGCTTTTCTTGCAGCCGGATCCATCAGTGATCCGGAGAAATTTTACCATTTTGAGATTGCTTGTCCAAGCCGGGATAGGGCGGAGCAGGTTCAAAGCATCATAAGAACCTTTGGAATAGATGCCAAAATGGTGATTCGCAAGAAATATTTTGTGGTATATATAAAAGAAGGCAGCCAGATTGTAGATATTTTAAATGTGATGGAGGCCCCTCTGGCTTTAATGGAGCTGGAAAATATCCGGATAGTCCGGGAGATGAGAGGACAAGTTAACCGTCAGGTAAACTGTGAGACAGCCAACATTAACAAGACGGTGTCCGCCGCAGTGCGGCAGATAGAGGACATCAAGTATATCCGGGATACCATAGGGCTTTGCTGCCTCCCGGAAAATTTGGAGGAGATTGCACAGCTTCGTCTGGCAATACCCGATGCAAGTTTAAAAGAGCTTGGAGAAGCTCTGGAGACTCCTGTAGGGAAATCCGGCGTCAATCACCGGCTGAGAAAGCTGAGTGCCATCGCCAGAGATCTGAGGGAAAACGCTGGAACGGGGACTTAAGAAAAGCAGGTTCCCAGGAAATGAGGAGGAAGATTATGGTAAGAAAGACAATGACGGTTCAGCTTACTGCCGGTTTGGAAGCCAGGCCTATTGCAATGCTTGTACAGGTAGCAAGTCAGTATGACAGTAAGATTTATGTGGAAACAGGAAGCAAGCGGGTGAACGCAAAAAGCATTATGGGGATGATGACTTTGGGTATATCCGGCGGCGAGGAAGTTACTGTATCTGCTGATGGAACGGACGAAGAGAAAGCTATCGCCGAAATTGAATCATATTTAAGCAACAACTAACAGCGTTCAGAGTTAATCGATTGTGATTCACGGCCGGCATTTTGCTGGCCGTGATTTTTATGAAGGAGAAGAGCATGGCTTTTACACATTTGCATGTCCATACAGAATACAGCCTCCTGGACGGCTCAAGCAAGATAAAAGAACTGGCTGCCAGAGCAAAAGAGCTGGGGATGGACAGCTTGGCGATTACGGATCATGGGGTCATGTACGGTGTTATTGATTTTTATCGGGCCTGCAGGGAAGTGGGAATAAAGCCTATTATCGGCTGTGAGGTTTATGTAGCTCCCGGTTCCCGGTTTGACAGGGAGACGGTAAGCGGGGAGGATCGGTATTACCATCTTGTCCTTTTGGCGGAGAATAACCAAGGGTACCAAAACCTGATGAAAATTGTGTCTAAAGGGTTTGTAGAAGGTTTTTATTATAAGCCCAGGGTGGACTATGAGATTCTGGAGGAGTATCATGAGGGCCTTATTGCTTTAAGCGCCTGCCTGGCCGGGGAGATTCCCAGATATTTGATGCGGGGAATGTATGAGGAAGCCCAAAAGTCAGCTCTTCATTACCAAAACATTTTTGGAAAAGGGAACTTTTTCTTAGAACTTCAGGATCACGGGATTCCTTCCCAGAGGCAGGTCAATCAGGGGATTCTTCGGCTGTCTAAAGATTTGGATATAGACATGGTGGCTACCAATGACAGCCATTACACATTTAAGGAGGACTGGAAAGCCCACGATATTCTCCTGTGCATTCAGACAGGCAAAAAAGTGGCGGATGAGAACCGGATGCGCTACGAGGCAGAGAAGTTCTATTTAAAGTCTGAAGAAGAGATGGCTGCTTTGTTCCCCTATGCGCCGGAAGCCCTGGACAATACCGGAAAAATTGCCGCACGGTGTAATGTGGAAATCGAGTTCGGCGTTACCAAGCTGCCTAAATATGAAGTGCCGGAAGGGTACGACTCCTGGTCTTATTTGAATCATCTGTGCGAAGAGGGCTTTTTAAAGCATTATCCGGAGGATGACGGAACTCTCCATGACAGGATGGCCTATGAGCTTGATACAATCCACACTATGGGGTATGTAGATTACTTTTTGATTGTGTGGGACTTTATCCACTTTGCCAGAGAAAATGGCATCAGTGTAGGGCCGGGCCGTGGATCCGCAGCGGGAAGCATCGTATCTTACGCACTAGGGATTACGAATATCGATCCCATCCGCTATAATCTGCTGTTTGAACGTTTTTTAAACCCGGAGCGCGTTTCCATGCCGGATATTGACATTGACTTCTGCTATGAAAGGCGCCAGGAGGTTATCGACTATGTAGTACGTAAATACGGAAAGGATCAGGTGGTGCAGATTGTAACTTTCGGTACCCTGGCCGCCAAAGGTGTGGTTCGGGATGTGGGAAGGGTTTTGGATCTGCCCTATGCTCAGTGCGATGCCATTGCGAAAATGATTCCCGGAGACCTGGGGATGACTTTGGAAAAGGCGCTGAAATCCAGCCCGGATTTGCGGGATGCCTATAACGGAGACGATAGGGTTAAATATCTAATCGACATGGCCATGCGATTAGAGGGACTTCCCCGTCATACCTCTATGCACGCCGCAGGCGTAGTAATCAGCCGGACCAATGTGGATGAGTACGTGCCTTTATCCAGAGCGGCGGACGGAACCATTACCACTCAGTTTACCATGACTACTTTGGAAGAACTGGGACTTTTAAAAATGGACTTTTTGGGCCTGAGAACCCTGACGGTTATCCAGAACGCCTGCCATCAGGTGGAGAAAAACAAAGGGATTCATCTGGATATGGATAACATTGATTACGACGATAAGCAGGTGTTGGAATCCATCGGCACCGGACGCACAGAAGGCGTGTTTCAGGTGGAAAGTTCCGGAATGAAAAGCTTCATGAAGGAATTAAAGCCGGGCAGCCTGGAAGACATTATTGCGGGCATTTCTCTGTACCGTCCCGGCCCCATGGATTTTATTCCCAAATATTTAAAAGGGAAAAATAATCCCCGGGATATTACCTATGACTGCCCTCAGCTGGAGCATATATTAAGTCCTACCTACGGCTGTATCGTTTACCAGGAGCAGGTTATGCAGATCGTAAGGGATTTAGCCGGGTACACCTTGGGCCGGAGCGATCTGGTGCGCCGGGCTATGTCCAAGAAAAAGGCTTCTGTTATGGAAAAGGAACGCCAAAATTTTGTTTACGGAAATCCGGAGGAAGGAGTAAAGGGGTGCATTGCAAACGGCATTGACGAAAAGACTGCCAATCAGATTTATGATGAGATGATTGATTTTGCAAAGTATGCCTTTAATAAGTCCCACGCCGCCGCCTATGCGGTAGTGTCTTACCAGACAGCCTATTTAAAATATTATTATCCGTCAGAATTTATGGCAGCCCTTATGACCTCGGTAATGGATAATCTGCCCAAGCTTTCTGAGTACATTGTTACCTGCCGCCAGATGGGGATTCCGATTCTGCCGCCGGATATTAATGTGGGAGAGAGCGGATTTTCCGTGGATGGTTCCGGCATCCGTTACGGCTTGTCGGCTATTAAAAGTATTGGAAAATCAGTGGTGGATTCCATTGTAGAGGAGAGGAAAGAAAACGGACTTTTCCGAACCCTGGAGGATTTCGTGGAAAGGATGACCAATAAGGAAGTAAACCGGAGAACTTTGGAAAACTTTATCCGCTCAGGGGCTCTGGACTGCCTGCCGGGGAACCGCCGCCAGAAAATTCTGGTAGCTCCGGAGATTTTGGACAGTAAAAATCGGGAAAGGAAGAATTCTATGGCTGGTCAGATGAGCCTTTTTGACTTTGCCATGGAAGAGGAAAAGTCCGCCTTTCAGATTCGTTTTCCGGATATAGAAGAATTTACCAGGGAGGATATTTTAGCAGGAGAAAAAGAGACCCTGGGTATCTACATCAGCGGCCATCCTTTGGAGGCATATGAGAAGAGCCTTAAGGACAATGCCACGGCCTTTGCCATGGACTTTACGGTAGATGAAGAAACAAACCTTGCAAAAGTTTCTGACGGCCAGTATGTGGTAATCGGAGGCATGATTACGGATAAAACCGTAAAGACAACCAAAACCAACAAGCTGATGGCGTTTCTTACAGTAGAAGATTTAACCGGGTCTATAGAGGTTCTGGTATTCCCGAAAAATTATGAGGACCAGAGGGAACTTTTCACCGAGGACGCACGCCTGTTTATCCGGGGAAGAGTGTCTTTAGGGGAGGAACCGGCGGGAAAGCTGATACTGGAAAAGGCGGTGCCATTCTCACGGCTCCCCAGAGAGTTGTGGATCAAATTTCCGGATATGGAGGCTTATAAGAAAAAAGAACAAGGGCTTTTAGGCGCCTTAAGTCAGGCGGAAGGCGATGATTCTGTGGTGATTTACCTGGAAAAAGAGCGGGCCAAAAAGATTCTTCCCGCAAACTGGAAAGTAGAAATTACCCGGGAATTGATAGACGGATTATCGGAAGATTTTGGAAAAGAGAATGTCAGGACTGCAGAAAAGAAATTAACGTGGTTTTGAAAAAATTTGGCAATTATGGGTATTGCTAATCTATGAAAAATGCTTTAAAATATTTAGTAGTGTTTGAATTTTCAAAAGAACGAATCTCGCAGAGAGGGAGGCATATTTTCTATGGCTAAGAAAGTAAAAACGATTGGCGTATTAACCAGCGGAGGAGATGCGCCGGGAATGAATGCGGCTATTCGTGCAGTAGTAAGAACCGCTATCCATGAGGGCTTAAAAGTAAAGGGAATTATGAGAGGATATGCAGGCCTTCTTCAGGAAGAAATCGTAGATATGGACAGTACCAGCGTTTCCGATATTATCCACAGAGGCGGTACGATTTTATATACAGCAAGATGTCAGGAGTTTACTACCCTGGAGGGCCAGGAGCTGGGGGCCGAGATTTGCCGCAGACATGGGATTGACGGCATTGTGGTTATCGGCGGGGACGGTTCCTACAGAGGCGCCGGAAAGCTGGCGGCATTAGGCATTAATACCGTAGGCGTGCCGGGAACCATTGATTTGGATATCTCCAGCTCCGATTATACCATTGGCTTTGATACTGCGGTAAATACCGCGATGATAGCAATTGATAAAGTAAGAGATACTTCTACCTCTCATGAGCGATGCAGTATTATTGAAGTTATGGGCCGCCGGGCCGGTTATATTGCTTTGTGGTGCGGCTATGCTAACGGCGCGGAGGAAATTCTCCTTCCCGAGCGCTACGACGGCGACGAGCAGGCTATTATCAACCGGATTATCGATAACCGTAAGAGAGGCAAGAAGCACAATATTATCATTAACGCAGAGGGCATTGGCCATTCCGCATCTATGGCCCGCCGGATCGAGGCGGCTACCGGCATTGAGACCCGAGCCACTATTTTAGGACATATGCAGCGGGGCGGCAGCCCTACTTGTAAGGACAGAGTGTACGCCTCTATTATGGGTGCTAAGGCGGCTCTTCTTTTGGCAGAGGGCAAAAGCAACCGGGTTGTGGCATATCAGAATGGCCAGTATGTAGATGTGGACATTCAGGATGCCCTGAACATGAAGAAAGATATTCCGGAAGATCAGTATGAGATCTGCAAGATGCTGGTGAGATAGTTTTACGGCAGAGCGGAAAATGTGGCGGAGATTGCGCTCAAAGAACATTTGATTAAGAAATCCGACAAAACGTGTCGCGGGTGTGTTTTGCTGGATTTTTGCAACCAGTAGGGAGTTGCCCCAGAGAACTTATTCTGTGACAACCCCCTTTTTCCTTGCCCTTGGCGTTTAGAGAGAAAAATAGGAGAACTTGTAACCCATGAAACAACAAAAAAACATTGTGCTTTGCGGAGCTAATTCTTATGAGCAGAAATATTATTTTAATCAGGATTTTTCTTCCCTTCCGGAGGATATACAGAAAGAACTGCAGGTAATGTGCGTTTTGTTTACCGAGGATGTCGGAGGAGTACTGACTGTAGAGTATGATGCGGCAGGAAGCCTGGAGTTTAAAGTGGCGGCAGAGGATCAGGACTATTTATTTGACGAAATCGGCAGTGAACTAAAAATCCGCAGATACCAGAAAGAGAAAAGAGAGCTTTTGGAGGCCTTGGAACTTTACTATAAGGTGAAATTTTTAGGAATTCCCCTGGAAGAGATTTCAAAGTCCGGGAGGAAAGAGGATGATTAAAGCAGGTCCTGTCATCGGCGGCGTAGCTCTGGACGGTCCTTTGATTCTGGCTCCTATGGCAGGAGTCACAGATCTGCCTTTCCGGCTTTTATGTAAGGAGCAGGGCTGCAGCCTGGCGTATACGGAGATGGTAAGCGCCAAGGCTATTTTGTATAGAAATAAAAATACCCTGGGGCTGCTGCAGGTGGGAAAAGAAGAGCATCCGGCGGCAGTCCAGCTTTTCGGATCGGATCCGGCTGTCATGGCGGAAATTGCCGCTCAGGTAGAGGAAGGGCCCTATGAGATTATAGATGTGAATATGGGCTGTCCGGTGCCGAAAATTGTGAAAAACGGAGAAGGTTCGGCCTTGATGGAAAACCCTGCACTTGCGGAAGAAATTCTGACTGCTATGGTAAAGGCCGTGAAAAAGCCGGTGACAGTAAAATTCCGCAAAGGCTTTAAAAACGGAGATTCTACTGCGGTGGAATTTGCTAAAATGGCGGAGGCCAGCGGCGTGGCAGCGGTAGCGGTTCACGGAAGAACCAGGGAACAGTATTATTCAGGAAAAGCGGATTGGGATATTATTCGCCAGGTGAAGAGGGCTGTCTCTATCCCGGTTATAGGAAACGGGGATATTTTTGAGCCGGAGGACGCGGTGAGAATGATGGAAGCAACCGGCTGTGACGGTGTGATGATTGCCAGAGGCGCGAAAGGAAATCCCTGGATTTTCGGGCGAACCAGGGTTCTTATGGAAACCGGCGTTACTCCCCCAAGGCCTTCCGCAGAGGAAATTCGGGCGATGATTTTGCGCCATGGCCGGATGCTTTCTGAATATAAGGGGGAGAAGGCCGGTATCCGGGAAATGCGGAGCCATATGGCCTGGTATACCAGCGGCCTTCCGAATTCGGCCTCTTTGCGGAATGACATGAATCAGGCAGAAACTTATGAGGATATGGAAAAATTGCTGAAAGAACGATTATAGAAGTAGAGGAGATATAAAAGTGGACACGTTAGAGCGTTATAAAAAGTTGGTAGACTTTTTAGGGGAGATTATGGGAGAAAATACAGAGGTAGTGCTGCGGGACTGCCGCAAGCCGGACCATGATATTATCGCTATTGCCAACGGCCACGTCAGCGGCCGGACAATAGGAGCGCCCATTACGGACTTTACTCTTTCCGTCCTGGCCAATGAGGAATGGAAAGAACGGGATTATGTAGTTAATTATGAGGGAAAGGCATCGGCCAACAAGCGTCTGCGTTCCTCCACTTATTTTATTCGGGAGGAGGGAGAGCTGATTGGGCAGCTGTGCATTAACATTGATATGGGGCCTTATGAAAAGGTTTTAGATCAGGTAAGGGCTTTGAGCGGTTTGGATTTAATTCACAGCGTAAAGGCCGGCCAGGCACCGGGACCTGTCGAAAACTTTTCCGAAGATGTAATGGGGGATATGATCCGAAAGGCTGTGATCCAGACGGTAGGTTCTTGTGATTCCATTGTACGGGAACGTTTAACCCAGCAGGATCGCCTTCAAATTATCAGTGAGTTAAACGATGCCGGGCTGTTTCACCTAAAGGGGGCTGTAGGAGCGGTAGCAGAGTATTTGTACTGCTCGGAAGCCAGCGTGTACCGATATCAGTCCAAGCTTCAGAAGAAATAGAAGAATCATGCAGACAGGGAAAAGATGCTTCATAGCCGGCGGAATGCGCTGGAGTTTGAAGCATCTTTCTGCATTTTGACGTACAAAATTCCTATTAGATTCCTCATCATTTCAACCTTTAGCAATAATTATTATCATAATAAAAAATTATTATTGTAATGATTGACAAATTAGACAACCTGTATTAAAATTAGATTGGTTTCATTGTTATATTGTAACAGTTCAGACGGGTATCTTCTTGCCCGGCTATCCGGACAAGAAGCATCGGATGTCCATCCGATGTGGAATTTGACAGGAATTTTGACTTACAAGCAAGCTTGACTTACGAAATTCCTGTCAAATTCCCCGCCGTCTGAACTGTTACGTTATATTTTTATAAAAACTGGAGGATACTATGGAGCGGACAGAGACGGTTTACCAGGCCTATGTACAGATTTTAAAGGAAGAGCTGGTTCCGGCCATGGGATGTACGGAGCCTATTGCCCTGGCTTACTGTGCAGCGAAAGCCAGGGAGGTGCTGGGACACCTTCCGGACAGATGTCAGGTAAGGGCCAGCGGCAATATTGTGAAAAATGTGAAGAGCGTGATTGTTCCCAACACCGGCGGTTTAAAAGGAATTGAGGCGGCCTGCGCCGCAGGTGCGGCAGCCGGAGATGCCGGTCGTGTGCTGGAAGTGATCGCAGGAGTGACAGAAGAACAAAAGCAGGGTATCCGGGAATTTTTAAACAGGGTTCCCATCCAGGTAGAACCTCTTGAAACGGAGGAGATTCTGGATATGGTGGTAACCCTCTTTTATGAGGATTCCTGGGCCAGAGTCCGGATTGCCGGTTATCATACCAATATTGTCCTGATTGAAAAGGACGGCAGAATTCTCTATGAAAAAGGGATTACGGCGGATAAAGAGGTTTCCATGGCGGACAGAAGCCTTCTCAGTATTGAAGGGATCTATGACTTTGCAAAAAGTGTCTGTTTAGAGGATGTACAGGAGATTATTTCCAGGCAGATTGCCTGTAACAGTGCTATTTCTCAGGAGGGTTTAAGCGGTAACTGGGGAGCGAATATTGGAAGTACTCTTTTAAAGTCTTGTGGAAATGATGTCCGCACAAGAGCCAGGGCCGCAGCCGCAGCCGGTTCGGACGCCAGAATGAGCGGCTGTGAGATGCCGGTTATTATTAATTCCGGAAGCGGAAACCAGGGGATGACAGCTTCCCTTCCGGTAATCGAATATGCCAGAGAGCTGGGATCCGGCGAGGAAATGCTGTACCGGGCCCTGATTCTTTCCAATCTGATTACCATCCATCAAAAGACCGGAATCGGCCGTCTGTCCGCTTATTGCGGCGCAGTCAGCGCAGGGTGCGGAGCAGGCTGCGGCATTGCGTTTCTGCTGGGCGGGGATTTTAAAGCCATTGCCCATACCCTGGTTAACGCCCTTGCCATTGTTTCCGGCATTATCTGCGACGGTGCAAAGCCTTCCTGTGCGGGAAAGATTGCGGCAGCGGTAGACGCAGGGATTCTGGGGTATGATATGTACCAAAACGGACAGCAGTTTAAGGGTGGAGACGGGATTATTTCCAAAGGTGTGGAAAACACCATTATCAACATCGGCCGTCTGGGAAAAGAAGGAATGAAGGAGACCGATAAGGAAATCATCCGAATTATGACCGGCTGCTGACAGAAAGGAATCGATTATGAAGATCTTGGAGTTTTTCGGAGTATCCGGCTGGGGTACTCTGGGGGCGGCCGTCTTATTTTTCGTTTTGCTTTACGGAATCAGCCGTCTGCCTAAAAAGAAATTTGAATTTGCCGTGAGAGTTTTAATAGGCGGGGCTGCCGGGGCTGCCTACGGCCTGGCAGCCTGGTTTTTCTCCGGCGGGGGGGAGAAAAGTTCACCTGCTGCAGAGGAGCTGAAGGCCTGGTTTGAACTGGTAGGGCACGGATACGTTTCTCTGCTTAAGTGCCTGGTTCTTCCCATGATCCTGATTGCCGGTATCCGGCTGGTAATAAAAACCCCCCTGAACAAAACGGAATCTTCTCTGGACCGGTGGAAGAAGTGGGTTAACACCCTGATGCTGGCGGCCAGCGCTTTGGTGTCAATTGTGCTGGGGCTTATATTCCGGGTGGGAGCTGTGCCCGGAAGCCAACAGGAAATATTCTCCTGGAGCGTCGAAGGCGGAACGGGATTTACGGAGGCGGTTTCCTGGCTGATTCCTTCGGGAATCGGGGCGGACCTGGTTTTGGGAAATTCGGTAGGGATCTTTGTATTTGCCGCCTTTATCGGTATTGCGGCCCGAAGGATGTCAGTAAAATATGCGGATACCATAAAGCCGTTTTTAGATGTTACAGAAGCTTGCTTCATGACCGGAACCAGCGTCTGCAAAGCCATTATTGCGTATAAACCGGCAGGGGCCTGCGCGATTATGGCAGGATTTACCGTTGCTTACGGCCCGAAAGCTTTGGTTATGCTGTTAAAGCTTCTGGCTGTTTTGTGTCTGGCATCGGCAGTAGTGCTGCTGCTTCAGCTTTTCCTGTGCGCTCTGTCAGGAGTAGGGCCGGCAGCTTTTTTTAAGGCAGGAAGAAAAGTCATGGCAAAAGCTTTAAAGACCCGTTCCGGTTCCGCCTGCCTAAAGGATGCCCAGGAGGCTTTGGCAGAAGGGCTGGGTCTGCAGCAGGAGATCACGGATTCGGTGTCTTCCTATGCCATCCAATCCGGCATGCAGGGCTGCGGCGCCCTGTTTCCGGCAATGGCGGCTGTTTTTGCCGCAGGCCTTTTTGAAATTTCCATGACTCCCGGTTTGGTACTTTCCCTGGTAGTGGTTATTGTCCTGACTTCCTACGGCATAACCGGAGTTCCCGGCACGGCTACAATGGCGGAGTTTTCCGCAGTGATGGGGTCGGGACTTGGAAGGGCGTTTTCCGGCCTTGGCCCTATGGTTGCCATTGACCCCATCGGAGATGTTCCCAGGACGTTAATTAATGTAACCGGCTGTATGACAAATGCCATTATTGTAGAAAGAAGGGTGAGAGAATGAAAACAGTGATTATCGGCGGAGTAGCCGCCGGCATGTCCGCCGCCTCTAAGCTGAAGCGTCTGCGAAAGGAAGAAGCGGAGATTGTGGTTTATGAAAAAGGCGGCGAGGTTTCCTATGGAGCCTGCGGGATCCCGTTTTATATTTCGGATCACATTAAACAGGGGAGGGATTTAATCGCCAGGACTGCAGAGGAATTTGCCCGGAGCGGGATTCCGGTTAAGACCTTTCATGAGGTGACGGCTGTAGATACGGATAAAAAGACGGTAACCGTAAAGGATTTGAATACAGGGAGGGTCTTTGAGGACACTTACGATAAGCTGGTAATCGGAAGCGGGGCAGGCGTAAGGCATTTTCCGCCCTTTGATCAGACCTATGAGAACCTTTTTGAGATTCGGGATGTGGCGGACGGAACCCGGATCAAGCAATCCCTGCAGGATGAAGGACAGAGAAATGTAGTTATTACAGGCGCCGGATTCATCGGCCTGGAGGTTTCGGAAAGCTGTAAAAAGTATGGAAAGAATGTAACGGTTATTGAACTGGCGGATCATGTCCTTTCCGCCTTCGATCCGGAGGTTAGTCAGGCATTGGAAGAAGAGCTGGAGCGGGGCGGAGTGATCGTGAGAACGGGAACAAGAGTAAGTGAGCTGATTTCCAGGAATAACCGGATTGAAAAGGTAGTCGTAGAGAAGGACGGCGTCAGGGAAGAGCTTCCGGCGGATATTGTTATTAACAGCGCAGGAATTGCACCGGCTACATCTTTTATTCAAAATATTGAAAAGGCAAAAAACGGAGCCATCTATGTCAATGAGCGAATGGAAACCAGTATTCCGGATGTCTATGCGGCAGGGGACTGCAGCATAATGAGATCTGCTGTAACCGGAGAATATACCTATGCGCCACTGGGGACCAATGCCAACAAGCAGGGAAGGATTATCGGAGACATTTTAGGCGGAGCAGAACCCAAACCCTTCAAGCTGATAGGAAGCTCCGCTCTCCGCCTCTTTGGCATGGATGCCGCCAAGACCGGGATTTCCGAGAAAGAGGCCAAAACCCTGGGGCTTTCCTATAAAGCCCACACCATTACAGGAAACAGCTACGCTTCCTATTACGGAAGTGAAAAGCTGAATATCAAGGTGATTTATGATGCCGAGACCAGAAAGCTTCTGGGGGCTCAGGCCTATGGTCAGGGAATTGTGGTGCCCAGAGTCAATTACTATGCCATTGCCATCTACTCCGGGCTTACGGTGGATGAGATGGGATTTATGGATCTGTGCTATTCCCCGCCGTTTTCCGGCGTCTGGGATGCAGCGCTTATTGCTTCCAATACGGCTAAATAAAATAAGAAAAAAGGAGAATGAGTATGAAAGGAAACACTGAAACAAAAAAACGGTCCTGGTTCCTTAAGTTTCTGGACGGAATCGAGACAGTGGGGAATAAACTTCCCACGCCTTTAACCATTTTCTTCTATCTGGCAGTCCTGGTGGTCATTATATCCGGAATCGGTGCAGCTATGGGATGGAGCGCTACCGGCGAGATGTACAATTCCTCTAGCGGGGCCGTAGAGGAAACCACTATTCAAGTAGTCAGCCTGTTCAGCATTTCCGGACTTCAGTATATGCTGACTTCCGCGGTAAGTAATTTTACCGGTTATGCACCTTTGGGATTCACCATTGTAATTATGCTGGGAATCGGCGTTGCAGAGAGCTCAGGCTACTTAAACGGCTTGATTAAGAAGGTAGTAAAGATTACTCCTGCCATGCTGGTGACTCCTATGGTAGTATTTATCGGCGTTATGACCAATGTAGCGGAAAATGCCGGGTATGTAGTGTTTATCCCCCTGGCCGCCATGATTTTCAAGGCATACAACAAGCATCCCTTAGCGGGAATTGCGGCAGGCTTTGCCGGAGTTTCCGGCGGGTTTTCCGCAAACCTTCTTATTGGATCCGCCGATGCTACCCTTTCCGGCTTTTCCACCGCGGCGGCCCAGACTATTGATCCGGGCTATTCGGTAAGCCCTCTGTCCAACTGGTTTTTCATGATTGCTTCCACCATCCTGATTACCGTTGTGGGGACATTGATTACAGAGCTGGTGGTAATTCCCCGCCTAGGCCCTTATAAGGAAAACGGAGACGGAACCCTGGTGGAGCCTACCGGAGAAATGACCCAAAAGGAGGAAAAGGCATTAAGTATATCCAACTGGGTATTTGTGGCAATCGTAGTATTTTTCGTAGTATGCTGCATTCCGAAAAATTCCTTTATGAGAAATCCGGAAACCGGAAGTCTGATTAACAATTCCACCTTGATGAATGCTATTATTCCGCTGTTTACCCTGCTGTTCTTTATCCCCTCCTTCGTTTACGGCAAACTATGCGGAACCTTTAAAACGGATAAAGATGTGGTTGCTTCCTTTAATAAAGCCATTGCTTCCGTTTCCGGTTTTGTGGCCATGGCTTTCGTAGCGGCTCAGTTTACCAGCTATTTCGGGAAAACCAATATTGGGCGGCTCCTGTCCTTTAAGGGGGCAGAGCTGCTTCAGAGCCTGAATGTCAATTCTGTAGGCCTGATGATGTGCTTTATTTTAGTAGCAGGCTTTGTAAACTTGTTTATGGCATCTGCTTCAGCAAAATATGCGATTTTCGCGCCGGTATTTGTTCCCATGTTTATGAAGCTGGGCTTATCTCCGGAGCTGACTCAGGTGGCTTACCGTATCGGAGACAGCACCACCAACATTATTGCGCCGGTTATCGCCTGGATTCCGTACATTCTGACCATTATGAAAAAATATGACAAGGACACCGGGTGGGGAACCCTGGTATCCTCTATGCTTCCTTATTCCCTGGCATTTCTTGTCAGCTGGTCCGTAATGCTGGCTCTGTGGATGGTACTGAATCTTCCTTTGGGTCCTGGCGCTCCGGTATTCTATACAATGGGATAGGAGGAAAGATATGTTTGATGAGAGAGTGGCAAGGGTTCTTGCCAATATGGAAGATATGGGACTGGAGCAGATGCTGATAAGCGACCCGCCTTCTATTTTTTACCTGACCGGCAGGTGGATTCTTCCCAACGAGCGCCTTCTGGCTCTGTACCTGAATAAGAACGGAAGTCATAAGCTGTTCGTGAATAAACTGTTTACGGTAGACGGAGATATTGGGATAGAAAAAGTATGGTTTTCCGATACGGATCCCGGATGCAGGATGATTTCAGACTGTACGGATCATACAAAACCTTTGGGAATCGATAAAAAAATGGCGGCCAGATTTTTATTGGAGCTTATGGAATTGGGAGCAGGAACCGGATACAAAAATGCATCCTGGTGTGTAGACGCTGCCAGACAGGTAAAAGATCCGGATGAGCAGGAGAAAATGATCCGGGCTTCTAAGCTGAATGATGCTGCCATGGCTCAGTTTCGAAGCTTGATAAGGGAAGGGGTAACGGAGCTGGAGGTAGCTGCCGGAATGAACCGCATCTATAAGGAATTGGGGACAGAGGGCCCGTCCTTTGGCCCTCTGGTAAGTTTTGGGGCCAACGCGGCTATCGGCCATCACAAGCCCGACAGTACGGTTCTAAAGGAAGGAGACTGTGTTCTCTTTGATGTAGGCTGTAAGAAGGACAATTACTGCTCGGATATGACCAGAACCTTCTTTTATAAATATGCAAGCAAAAAAGGACGGGAAGTTTATGAGATCGTGAAAAAGGCAAACTTGGCTGCTCAGGCGGCTATGAAGCCGGGAATGAAGTTCTGCCAGGTTGACCAAATTGCCAGGAGTATTATTGAGGAAGCCGGTTATGGCCCTTACTTTACCCATCGCTTGGGCCATTGTATCGGAATTGAGGTTCATGATGCGGGTGATGTGTCGGCGGCTAATACCGATTACATAAAGGAAGGCATGATTTTTTCCTGCGAGCCGGGGATTTACCTTCCCGGGGAGCTGGGAGTCAGGATTGAAGATTTAATGTTGATTACCAGAGACGGGGCGGTCAGCCTGAATAAAGACTCCAAAGAGTTAGAAATTATCGGCAGTTAAAACAAAAGAGGGCCGGCGGAAGGAAAACAGAACCAGTGGATTCTGACCTTTCGCCGGTTTTTCTTCAAAACGCTGTCAGAGCCGGTAAAGCCGCTTCAGTTGGTCTTGACAATACCAGGGAATTAAGCTATAATATTCCGAATGTGAGAAGGCAAATCAATTTAGTCAGGAAGGAAGCAGTGTATTATGGAAGAAAAGAAAAATATTCTGACCTATGCGGGATTAAAAAAGTACGAGGATGAACTCCATGATTTAAAAGTAAACCGCAGAAAGGAAGTTGCCCAGAAGATTAAGGAAGCAAGGGAGCAGGGCGACTTATCCGAGAATGCAGAATATGATGCCGCAAAAGATGAGCAGAGAGATATTGAGCTGCGTATCGAAGAGCTGGAGAAGCTTCTGAAAAATGCAGAGGTTGTAGTAGAAGAGGATGTAGATTTAGAAAAAATCAACATCGGCTGCGTAGTTCGGGTATACGACTTGGAGTATGCAGAGGAAATGGAGTTCAGCATTGTTGGTTCTACAGAGGCCAATAGCCTTCAGAACAAGATTTCCAACGAATCTCCCGTAGGCCATGCTTTAATCGGCAAGAAAGTAGGCGATGTGGTGAACGTAGAAACCCAGATGGGGGTTATCCAGTACAAAGTGCTGGCAATCCAGAGAGTATAAGACAGACCATAAAGAGGAGTGTACTAAGGTGGCAGGAGATCAGAATCAGGCAAGACCCCAGGAAGATTTAAATCATGTGCTTCAGGCCCGTCGGGATAAACTGGCAGAGCTTCAGGAGTCCGGTAAGGATCCGTTTCGGATTACCAAATACGATCAGACTCATCACAGCGCAGAGATAAAAGAACACTACCAGGAGCTGGAAGGCAAGGAGGTATCCGTTGCCGGCCGTATGATGTTTAAACGTGTCATGGGCAAGGCGTCCTTCTGCAACATTCAGGATCTACAGGGAAGAATCCAGATTTACGTAGCAAGGGACAGCGTAGGCGAAGAAGAATATAAGGACTTTAAAAAGTTGGATATCGGCGACATTATCGGAGTGAAAGGAACCGTATTTACGACCAAAACCGGCGAGATTTCTATCCATGCAACAGATGTACAGCTTCTTTCCAAGAGCCTTCAGGTGCTGCCGGAGAAGTTCCACGGCCTGACGGACACGGATATGCGCTATCGCCAGAGATATGTGGACTTAATTATGAACGAAGAGGTAAAGGATACCTTTATCAAGCGCTCTAAGATTATCTCTGCAATCCGCAAATACTTAGACGGCCAGGGCTTTATGGAGGTAGAGACCCCTATGCTGGTATCCAATGCCGGCGGCGCGGCCGCAAGGCCTTTTGAAACCCATTTTAATGCCCTGGATGAGGATGTAAAGCTTCGCATTTCCTTGGAGCTTTATTTAAAGAGGCTGATTGTAGGCGGCCTGGAGCGGGTATATGAGATCGGCCGGGTATTCCGCAATGAGGGTGTAGACACCAGGCATAACCCGGAATTTACCTTGATGGAATTGTATCAGGCCTATACCGATTACCACGGTATGATGGATTTAACTGAGAATTTATATCGTTATCTGGCCCAGGAGGTCCTGGGTTCCACCACCATCACCTATAACGGCATCCAGATGGATCTGGGAAGGCCTTTTGAACGGATTACCATGGCGGAGGCGGTTAAAAAATATTCCGGCGTGGACTTTGACCAGATCCACACCTTGGAGGAAGCCAGAGCTGCTGCCAGGGAACATCATGTGGAATATGAAGAGCGCCATAAGAGAGGGGATATTTTAAATCTGTTCTTCGAGGAATTTGCAGAGGAACATTTAATTCAGCCCACTTTTGTAATGGATCATCCCATTGAGGTATCGCCTTTAACGAAGAAAAAACCGGAGAATCCCCAGCATGTTGAGCGCTTTGAGTTCTTTATGAACGGCTGGGAGATGGCTAACGCCTACTCTGAGCTAAATGATCCCATTGATCAGAGAGAGCGCTTTGCCGCTCAGGAGGAAATGCTTGCAGCCGGGGATGAGGAGGCCAACCACACTGACGAGGACTTTATCAATGCCCTGATGGTGGGCATGCCGCCTACCGGAGGCATCGGATTCGGTATTGACAGAATGGTAATGCTGCTGACCGATTCAGCAGCGATAAGGGATGTTTTGCTGTTCCCGACAATGAAGAGCATCAGTGGTACAGAAGGCTCGAAGAAAGCTGAAAAAGCCGCCCAAGTGGTACAGAACGGGAGCGAAAAAGCAGCAGAAAAGATAGACTTTTCTAAGGTAAAGATCGAACCGATTTTCGAAGAAATGGTGGATTTTGATACCTTTGCAAAGTCTGATTTCCGGGCTGTGAAGATCTTAGCCTGCGAGGCGGTTCCCAAGTCCAAGAAGCTTCTGAAGTTTACGATGGATGACGGAGAACGTAAGGATCGTGTGATTTTAAGCGGAATTCACGAGTATTACGAGCCGGAAGAACTGGTTGGAAAAACCTGTATCGCTATCGTAAATCTGCCGCCGAGAAAGATGATGGGAATTGATTCTGAAGGTATGCTGATTTCCGCTGTGCATGAGGAAGATGGCCGTGAAGGATTAAATCTTCTGATGGTAGATGACCGGATTCCTGCGGGAGCGAAGCTGTATTAGGATGTACTCTTTTTCCGAAAAAAGAGACGTGGAAAATTGGTGTTGTACCAATTTTGTACCAAATGAAACAAGATTTATGCAGAGTTATTGCAGACAGCAGAATAATAAACATGTGTTTGGCTCTAAGGCGTTGAACCTTAGAGCCTTTTTATTTTATTCAATCCGTTTGTTTTTTCTGCAGAAGAAATGTAGGCAGGTAATGGCGCCTTCTGAAATCGAAAAAGGAGACAGGAAAAAAGGATTTCTCCAAAATTAAAAAGTTTTTGTCAGAATGACAGCTGTTGTCAATGTCTATGATTATGCTATAAGAAAAAAGAAGCTTTACAGAAAGGACGAGAATCAGACATATGGAAACAGGGAAAGCGGAGTGGATGAAAAGGCGGGTTCGGATGGTTATATATTATAGTTATGCACGTAAGTGCATGCACAATATAAACGCCTTGGAGAAATTTCCGTCTTCAGGGTGTTTTATGTTGTAAGCTATTTGCATAACTGCTATCAGTGAGGGAAGCAATAGTAGCTTTAGGTACTATTTGAACTCTTTAATCAGGCCCTCGATCAGGCGTTTCTGTGACGGGGTTAGGTCAGCCCACATATCAAACAAGTGTTTTTGTTCTTTAGTAAGAGGAACGGTATCCATGTCTTCGGCGAAAAACTGGCTGAGGGTGATACCAAAAGCAGAACAGATGCTTTCCAGTGTGGCAAGGGATGGAACGGTGTTCCTGCGGTAGATGTTTGCAATGGTGGAGGAAGACAGGCCGGACTCACAAGAGAGGCGGTAAGTACTCCATCCCCGCTCTTTAGTCAGTTCTGTGATTCGCTTGATTACGTCCATATAATGACTCCCTTCCCCTTTTAATGTATTGTACAAGGGGGGAAGGGAAGATAAAAGGTTCAGTTGTAATAAAAATAGTATTCAAATGAGCAAATGTATGATATAATTGAGAGCGCAGGAATAAAAAGTAGTTGTTAAGAAAAATGCTGGTGGCAGCTAGTATATCGTCCGAAAAGTAGCTGGACCAATTCCTTGCCTGTTTTCCCGGCTGCACAGATCAAAAAGCCTCAGCGCAGCCCCGCTGCGCCTGCGTTTTTGACCTGCACACTCGAAAAAACATTCCGCATACTTGGTCCAGCTATTTAAGAAACGATGTGCTGGATAAGAGAGAATATGGAAAAGGTCAGAAGGGGGATGAATGATGGGGAAAAGAGGCATGACACGGTTAATTCAAAAGATGGATGGTTAGAGGATTTAAAAAGAGTTGAGATTGAAAAGAGGTACAAAATGAAAAGGGAGATTATAAAAAGTTTTTTGGTTATATTAGTTGCAGGGGTTACTACTTCTTGTTCGGCAAAAAACGATATGGGGGAAGAAGCTCAAGATGTAACATATGCTCAAACTTCTGATATTAGCGAAAGCAGCTCAGCCAATAAGAATAATCAGTATAGTGAAGATAGAGTGGAAAAAGCTAATTTATACGAGGAATATAAAGATTATCCAATATATTCAAAAGAATTTACCTATTATCTGTTAAATAGTGATATTTATGACTTTCCGGATTTTTCAGATCGAATAGCTAAGCTGGAAAGAGATTTGCAGACAGCGGACACAGAAAAAATGTATGTTTATGAGAGTGGATTTGGCGGCGATACAGGTTTTAAGCACGCACCAGATAAAACAGAGTACATATATGTTGGAGAGGTGAAGGATGGACAGCCTCATGGAATAGGAAAGGTTGTACATACATATGGCTCTGAGGCTTGGACTTTAAGAGACAGATTTGGGGATATTTCTGTAATTGTATATGAGGGTTATTTTGATAAAGGCCGATGTGATGGTTTTGGAATATCATATGCTTCAGCGCTAGATGATAATATAGGATATGTGATGGAGGAGATAGTACGTAATTATAACAGTGAATTTGATAAATATGTACATTTGTACTATACACCTATTGAATACATAGGAGATTATGATAAGGGGGAGAGGAAAGGTATTGGTGCTTGGTTCTCTTATCCGGAAGATGAAAGAGGAGAATATCTTTTAGGAAAATATTCTTTAAGAGATATAGATATTGATACTGGGGAATTTAAGAAAAATGCGATTGTAAAGGGGAAAAGCTATTTCTTAGGCCATCTCTTATATGAAGGGGAGTATGATAAAGGGAATAGGAATGGCGAGGGACGATTGTATTACCTTAATTCGGAAGCTTTAGCGTTTGAAGGGGAGTTTAAGAAAAACGAAATAGTAGAAGGAACTTTGTATTTTCCGGATGGCAACATAGTCGAAAAAGGAACATGGAAAAACGGGATCTGTGGTATTACTGATTTCAATGAGATTTATTATGACAATAGTGAATTGACAGAAGAGGATGAGATAAATTTATTAAGTGAATTGTATGATATGGAGGCTGAGGATGTTCGGGAAATGCAGGAATACTGGAGAATGATAGAGGAAGGGGAACTGGTAAAAGAATGGGAGGAGGGAATAATTGAAGAGCGAGATTGGGAACGCGAGGAATATATCATTCCGGACAGTGACAAACGCTATCTGACAGATGAAGATTTACAGGGGATGGATGAATCACAGTTGCGGTTTGCCAGAAATGAGATCTTTGCCCGTCATGGACGATCATTTCAAACACCAGATTTGAATAATTATTTTAACTCAAAGTCCTGGTATGACGGTTATATTCCAATGGAAAACTTTGATGATTCGGTTTTAAATGAATATGAGAAGGCTAACCTGGAATTGATAAAATCGAAAGAGGGGGAGGATAATGCAGGAGATAAAAATACTACCCTGGTTAGCGGTCTTTATGAAGGAGATATTGAAGGAAATAAAATACAGATTTCAATAAGCCTATATTCTGAATTTATAAAAGAAGGAGGGATGACAAATTTAGGAGATTTTGAGATTATTGTAGACAATGAGCATGAATGGGCTAATATTTTTTATAATAGTTCTGGTGAATTGATTATTATGGATATGTATGGAAATGTAATAGGGTCTGCTGTTATCAACGGGAAAGATACATTGGCAGTAAAATTATTTGATATAAATATATTATTTACACGTATTGAGAGATATTGATAAATCTATAGGCTCTCGGAATTTTTTGCTGGAGAATGGAGGAAAAGTTCATGGTTATAATTCTTATTTATTGGGCATTAGGTTATTGGGCTACAGGAAAAACAATCTATAAAAATGTATTTTTGGTATATGATAGAAAATCGTTTGTTTTAAAAAGGATGATATGGGGCATGTTAGGAGGATGGCTATTAATTCCATGGGCATTAATAGCCATGTTATTGGGAAGATGAGATTAAAATGAATCGTGATGAGTATAAGAGGGAGATAATATGTTGAAACTATACTTATATGGTGAGGAATTGGAATATAGCCATTCCATAGAAGTCTATTGTTTTATTCGCTCTAAATTTAGAACTTTAAATTCAGGAGTTGAAGAATTAAAAGAGAATTTAAGAAATACAGAGGTCATTGATTTTGAACAATATTTTGCTATGCTAGCGGAGCTATATGCTTCACTTATCCAGGTTGCAATGGAAGAGAGTGTAAAAATACTTTATGAGCAGGGAATGGAGTATGCAGATGAAGAAATTTTTTATCAAGATTACCATTTAGAGTTTGAGTGTTTTCAGGAAGCGCTAAAACCTTTTGCTGAGAAATGTGATAACTTGAATAAAGAATATGACCTTAAACAAGATTTATTTCAAATAGAAAAGGCAAGTAGAAGCCATTGGACTGGAGGCGGATTTGGTCTAAAGGGAGCGATAAAAGGTGCCGCCACTGCTAAAATGCTCAATATGGGAACAGATGCTTTTCGTAGTATATCAGATTCACGGAAAGAGCACAGGATGTCAAGTGAATACGAAAGGCGATGCGAAAACATTATTAAATCCGAGAGTACTGTTAATTTGGTTATTGAGGCATTGAAGAGAGAGTTTACCAACATAGCAGATTGTGTGATGAAGGAACTGGTTAATACCGGTACAGTTCCTCCTCCTATGATGGAAACGGGAAAAGCAAAGGCACTATTAAAGAATACGCTAAGGTTTAAAAATCCCACAATTGAGGAATTAAAAAAAGTAATTGTACAATGCCTGCGTTTTGATCCATTTTGTAAGGAAATATATGATTGTCTTTTAGAGACAGATGGAGAAAATCCAGAAGTGATAGAAGCAGCACTTACTTTCGGTATGATATCCGACGAGACAATTAATACTGAATTGAATAAAATTTACAGCATGGATGAAAGTACCTGGCAGAATCTTTTGACAAAGATAAAGGCAGAAAGAATATGGGAAAGGAAATATAATGCCTCAATTTCGCCAGGTCAAATGGAAAAGCAGTTGCTGAAAATAAACAATTTTTGTGGGGGAGATATTGCTGCGATAGACAGAATCTATGTAGAATTGAAAGAATGCTTTGGTGATGCAGTCAAAGAATATGAGGGGATGGGGATTCTTAAAGCAACCAGGATGTATGTACATTTGTTTGATGATGGATATCCTAATAATTGTAAAATTATTGAAGGAGTTGATAAACTGATAGAAATAAAAGAGGAGTATAGTATAAATACAGCACCGTTTTTGATTCAGACTTTTAACTTGATAAATGACGATAGCGGGATAGCGGAAATAGTTGAGTTAATGAGATATAAATATCACCAATGCGCCTCTGAAGAAGAAATATTGGAAAGCATTAAAAATCAGTTTGAAATTTCATTGTATTATCCGGCACAAAAAAATAATAGCTATATCAGCGAAGAGAAGTATACCACTTTTCTGAGAAGCATTTATACAATGGTATATAGTGCAACTCTATGGATAAAAATTTTAGAGAATGCGGATATTTGTTCCCAGATATCTGGGGTAGTACGAAATGTAGCCAATTTTTTGTTAAAGCATACAGAATATACTACATACAGCCAGATTTCGTCAGGCAGCTTAAAAGAAAGGGAAAGGAAAATTCCTGACAGTTATATAGAGTTTTTAAATAGGGCTGTTGCCTATGTGAGAGGTAACAGTGACACCCGTTTTTTGAGTATGAAGGTACAAGAATTTGAAAAAGGAGAAAGGGGGTTAGAACAATCAGAGGACAAGTCTATTTTGGAAACTGTTAGAAATGTTTGTACTCTGAATGCAGATAAAAGTATGATGTTTTTGGCAGTAGGAAAATCACTTTTAAAACACAAGAAGTATCCAAAAGTTAAGACAAAAATGGGGCTCTTAGAAAGTGATGATGTATTTTTGATTTATAATGCATCATTATTTGGTATGGAGGGTCCGTGTATTGTATTATGTTCCAGTGGAGTTTATATGAAGGATGCGGATGTTTCTGTAAAAGTAATTAGTTGGAGTGAATATAAACATATATCAATTACGAAAAAATTTCTTTCAGACAAAATGAGTATAGGCAATTTTGAATTTGATGGTGATTCGGACTTGTATAGGATATTGCGAGATATTCAAGATGGACTTAAATAGAGGATATTTAAGAAAGGTTTGTTTATGGAAAAGAAAACATTATTTGATGATATAGGGATACTTAGTTTAGGGTTACTTATAGGTGATGTAAAAAGAGAACCCGAGAAAACGATAGAAAAGCTAGAAAAATCAGAAGAAATTCGGGATATATGTGGGATTGTAGCTACTATAGCTGATGATTCCGCAGTAAGGGGACAGAAGATTATAAAAATAGTGAAGGAGAAAGATGAGGATGGGACATGGGATAAAAATGATAGAGGAATTTATATAAAAATTCCTCCAGAGAAGATGGAAACATACTCAACTCCTTTTTCAGATGTTTTTATAGGGGATAGAATTATGGTAACGCTGTGTCCAGATTATCGTATTCATAATGGAACGGATGAATTAGAATGTTTTTGCTATGATATGAGAGTAGGATCCGGGTGGGCTTTAGAAGATGGTAGCATAGCGGATTTTTGGGAAAAGGAAGCACAAAGTAGAAAAGCGGAGGAAAGGAGAGAAAAGAAATCAGCACCATGGGCGAATTTGGGCTTGTTTTTTGGAATGGTTTCATTTTTTGGTCTTACATCTTTTCCTTCAGCTGTTTGTGGGTTGATTGGAGTGATTTTTGGTATTAAGTCAATGATGATAATAGAATCAAAGAAAAACAATGCTGCAATTATTATAGGCGGTATAGCAATCATCTCATGGGTTCTCGTTTTACTTCAATGAATTTTGTAAAAACGCCAACTTTCAAATATATATTATCTCCATGAATATAAAAAATCATTTAATTCAAAGGAGGTAACGTATATGTCAGCAAATACAGAAACCATGTTTTACACCAGAACCAAACCCTGGCATGGCTTGGGCACCCAGGTTATGGAGGCCCCCACGTCCGCCGCCGCCCTGTCCCTGGCAGGGCTTGACTGGCGGGTGATCCAGAAGCCTCTTCTCACCTATGACGAGATCCCGGTTCCTGGATTCAAAGCAAACTTAAGAGACAACGACAATCAGGTTCTTGGCGTTGTCACCGATCGCTATAAGGTGGTCCAGAACGAAGACGCCTTCTCCTTTACAGATTCCCTGTTAGGCGAGGGCGTTACTTATGAAACGGCAGGCAGCCTGCAAAATGGCAGGCGGACCTGGCTTTTGGCAAAGCTGCCCCAGAGGTATATTATCAGCGGGGACGAGATTACCCCCTACCTGGTCTTTATGAACAGCCATGACGGAACCGGGGCGATCAAAGCAGCCATGACACCCATCCGGGTAGCGTGCCAGAACACATTAAACCTTGCCCTTACAACGGCGAAACGAAGCTGGTCTACCAACCATACCGGGGATATAAAGGGAAAAATGGAGGATGCCCGTAATACGCTTCTTTATGCGGATCGGTATATGGCGGAGCTTGGAAAAGCCATCGACCATCTGAACCGGCAGAAGCTGTCAGACAGACAAGTGCTTGAATACATAAATTCCCTTTTCCCGCTTTTAGACAATGCGACTGAGCAGCAGAAAAAGAACCTAATCCGTATGAAAGAGGACTTAAAGGTCCGGTATTTTGACGCGCCGGATTTGCAGCATGTAGGGAAGAATGCGTACCGTCTGATAAATGCCGTATCGGATTTTGCCACACATGCAAAGCCCTTAAAGGAGAGAGCCAATTATCGGGAAAACCTGTTTGCCAAAACCGTAGATGGGAACCCCATGATTGACCGGGCTTTTGATCTGGTAAAGGCAGTCGCGTAAAGTATATTTAAACAAAGATGACTTTGTCATTGGAATCAGGCAGAAATAAAGACAGGAGTACCCCGGGCGGGTACTCTTATTCTTTTACACAAAATTATGATATGAAAGTGAAAGGATGGACTGCTATGCAGAAAGTATCACAGAAAGCCGCGCTGGATGAGATGATGGCGCGCCCCATACCCAGAAAGAAAATCGGAATCGTACACCTGGAAATGGTAAGGGAGAGCCGGTGCCTTTATGGGATGAAACGGTTTCGTACGTCCACAGAGGTGGCGGAGATGGTAAGGCCGCTGTTTGACAAAGCCCATAGGGAGATGGTGGCGGTGCTGACGTTAAGTACAAAGCTGGAAGTACAGGCATTGGAGATTGCAATGGTAGGGGGCCTGAACTGCTGCTATGTAGACATAAAGGAACTGTTCAAATTAGCAATCGTGAACAACTCTTCCTATATTATCTGTATCCATAACCACCCTTCGGGATATGCAACCCCCAGCAGGGAGGATGAACTTTTAACGGAACGGCTTTGGGAGGCAGGCCGGATTTTGGGAATCTCCCTGCTTGACCATATCATTCTTGGGGAATACGGGTATTATAGCTTTCGTGAAAGCGGAAAGATTCCTTCTGAAAATCCAGAGGGAGATAACCCGGCTGCATAAACTGGAAGAAATGTGCTGTATAAATCAGAAATGAGGGTTGAATAAAAGGGGGGATTTCCTTATAATAAATTTGTAAGGAGGGATGCAAAAATGGCAGATGAAAGAAGACGTCTGATTGAGCGGTATGTAGATTCGATACAGAAAATATATGGCTCCCATTTAAAAAAGGTGATTTTATACGGCTCCTGTGCCCGGGGTGATGATAATCCGGATTCAGATGTGGATTTGATGATTTTAGTAGACTTAAGCGAAGAGGAAGCAGAAGCCTTTTGGGATTCCCTTTCCGAGTTGGGATTTGAATATAATGTCCAGTATGATATATGGATGATGCCAGTTGTAAAAAATATTGTCCATTTTAAAAAGTGGAGCGCCGTATATCCATTTTATTATAATGTCGAAAGAGAGGGGGTTTCCTTATATGATGCCTCCTGACAGCTTCGGAAGGGAAGAAAGAGAGGCTTACATTACGCACCGGTTATCGTTGGCGGAGGAAGATTTGACGTCGGCAAAAGCTTTGTTGGAGCTGGGACAGTACCGGGGTGCGAATAACCGTGCCTACTACTCCATTTATCATGCAATCTCAGCGGTTCTTTCTGTAGAGGGGGTTGCTTTTAAACGTCACAAAGATACATTAGCCTATTTTAATAAGACTTACGTATCTACAGAAATATTTGAGCGGACTTTGGGTAGACAGATTGTAAGAGCAGAAGAAGTACGTCATGCCAGTGACTATGATCCCTTTTACCTTGTATCCAAAGAGGTGACAATTCAGCAGATTGAAACGGCCAGGCAATTATTAGAAAGGGTGAAAGAGTACGTACAGAATCCAGTAAGAAAAAAATAAGAACGAAAGTCAGGGAGTATTCGAAAGGGTACTCCCTCTTTTACTGCAGCTTTGAAGGGAGGTGAGGGTGATGATTGAGATTATCATTCGGATTGACCTGTAAAAAGGTGCAGGGACAAAGGAGCCTGTCATGGAATCGAAAGCCATGGCAGGTTTTTCGTGTGAAAGGACAGGTGTAAGGATGTATCAGACAATATCAACGAAAAACATGAGCCGGAAGGACTGGCTCTCCTTAAGAAGAACCGGCATAGGCGGGTCTGATGCCGGTGCAATCTGCGGATTAAATCCCTACAGCAGCCCCTTAGACGTCTACTTCAATAAAACAGGGGAGGCCCCGGAGACAGAGGATAACGAAGCCATGCGGCAGGGACGGGATTTGGAAGAATATGTAGCCAGACGATTTACAGAGGAAACTGGATTAAAGGTGCGCCGCTCCAACCAAATGTACCGAAGCATTGAGCATCCTTTTATGATTGCTGATATAGATCGTCTGATTATCGGGGAAGATGCAGGATTAGAGTGTAAGACTGCCAACGCTTTTGGGGCGGATAAATGGAAGGACGGACAGATACCGGTTCACTATTTGTTACAATGCCTGCATTATATGGCGGTCACCGGAAAAAAGACCTGGTATATTGCGGTGGTGATTCTGGGCATGGATTTCCAGTATCGGAAAATCGTATGGGGAGAGAAGTTGCTCTCCAACCTGATTGAGATAGAAGAAAACTTCTGGAACTGCTATGTAACCAGAGGGAAGATGCCGGAGCCGGACGGAACGGATGCTTATACAAAGGCGTTGGGAGCGTATTTTTCCATAGCAGAGAAGGGAACAAAAATTCCTTTAATCGGATTTGACGAAAAGCTAAGCCGAAGAGATGCCATTTTAGAAGAGATGAAAGCTCTGGAAACAGAGAAAAGCCAGATTGAGCAGGAGGTGCGCTGCTATATGGAAAGGAATGAGGCGGCAATCAGTGAAAAATACCGTGTCTCCTGGCCCAACATAGAAACCAGCCGGTTGGATACCAAACGGCTGAGGGCAGAACAGCCGGAGGTCTATCAGCAGTTCTTAAAGAAAACGACTTCCAGGCGTTTTGAGATTACGGCCGCTTAAGGGATGCATATTATAGGAGAAAGACATGGACAAAGAAACGAAAGGAATCCGGTTCCTGCAGGCCAATGAAATTGAGTGCAGGGTTGGGATAATCAATGAAAAGGGGTTAAGCCTGTTACTATTTAAGGATGCCAGGGTAGACCAGAAGATATTAGATGAAACCTATACCCCTCTGGGCTGGAAGAGGAGCCACCAGGTGATTAATGGAAGTCTGTTCTGTACGGTGGAGGTGTGGGACAGAGAAAAAGGGCAGTGGGTTGGGAAACAGGATGTAGGGACAGAAAGTTACGCAGAAAAGGAGAAGGGTCAGGCTTCCGACAGCTTTAAGAGGGCCTGCTTTAACTGGGGAATCGGAAGGGAGCTTTACACCGCCCCCTTTATCTGGATCCCAGAAGGAGAGGCAAATATACAGAAAAAGGGAGATAAATATGTTACCAATGAGCGGTTCCAAGTCGCTTCTATCGGTTATAACAAACAAAAAGAGATTTGTTCCCTCTCCCTTTTAAATTCCAAGGGAAAGATAGTTTATACCTATGAAAACAGGGGAACAAAGGAGGAGAAGAAAGGGAAAGGAACAAAAAGCAGGTTCCAGACGGAGGCATTGGAACAGGAATTAGAGCGGACAGGGGTAGCGCTGGAAGCAGTATTAGAACGTTATCATATCCACGATATCAGGGAAATGACATCTGAGATGTACCAGGATGCAATGAAAGGCCTGAAAAAGTCAAAGAGCAGGGCGGCATAAAGGGTTGAACATCTATGCAGACGCTACGAAAGATAGGAAGGCCCGGGAAATAGGCATGTTTGATGAAGATATGGCGAAGCAGAGAGCGTGACAGAGCAGGATGAAAAATATTTCTATACAAAGCCCGAAAAAATGGATATAATAAAGGTGACAAAAGGATCATCCATTAGAATGGAAGAGGTGATAAGTAATGACAGCACTGAGAAAAGATGCGATGGATTTACTGGAACGGATGCCGGAAGATAATCTGCATTTTATCATTCAGATCATGGAAGGTGTGAACAGTCTTTATGGTTCAGAATCAGAAAAAGTACGAGAACAGGCATTTGAGCAGCTAGGGAGTCTCAAAGGGCTTCGGGATAATAACCGGATTTAAACAGAGAGTTGCTGATAAGGTTTCGTTTATGTTTCAATTGAATGTGATTGCTGATTAAAAGGAGAGGATGAGATGCCAGTAACAATGCAGTTACAGTTGGAGCAGTATGTAGATGGTATAAAGAGAATATATGGAAATCACTTGAAGGCAGTTATTTTATATGGTTCATATGCCAGAGGTGATTTTAGAGCAGATTCTGATGTGGATATTATGATTCTGGTTAATCTTACCGATATGGAGTTAAAAGAATATCGGCATCAGTTGTTTGATATGACTTATGATTTCAATGAAGAATATGATTTGGATGTTAAACCAATCGCAAAGAGTGCTGGCCATTTTCAGAAATGGGTATCCGCATATCCATTTTATAAAAATGTAAAAGAGGAGGGAGTTCTTCTTTATGGAGCAGCATGAGTTAGGAAATGAATATGATTTGGCAGTTTATCGGTTGGAGCGTGCGAAAACAGATGTGAAATCTGCTAAAATACTGTTTGATGCTGCTGAATACAAAGGAGCAAATAACCGGGCATATTATGCAATCTATCATGCTATTACGGCAGTTCATGCATTGGACAGGAAAGCCTATAAACGCCATAAAGATACGCTTGCAAATTTTAATAAAGATTATATCAGAACAGAGATATTTCCAAGAACTATGGGACGAAGAATTTCAGAAGCACAGGAGATACGACATCATATTTATCAAGAGCTACAGGTGAAAGAGCCTGTAGCTTTTTTAACGTGTGGGCAAATACTGACAGAAGATGTAAAAAGCCTCATAGTAAGGCAACGTAAAATCCAGAAGAAGAGAGGAAAAGAACATGACAAAAGAAGCATTTATTCAGATCATTTTAGAGAAAATAAGCCAGTCCGGCGGGAACGGCAGGGTGGAGATAAGAGAGGTGATAAAGAGGAATGGGGCAGTCCGGTTAGGGATTTCCCCGGTGGACTCAGACAGCCAGATTCAGCCGATTGCATATCTGGATTCCTGCTATGACGATTATATGGCGGGTAAGGAAACGATTGACAGTATTGCAAAAAAGATTCAAGCGGTACTGAGAGAAGATGCCAAACCGGAATTTCCAATCCAGAATCTCTACGAGTATGACAAGGTACAGCAGAACATTTTTCCAATGCTGATAAACTATAAAGAGAATGAGCAGTTATTAGGCCAACTTATCCATATCCGGATTTTGGATTTAGCTGTCATTTTTTACATAAACTGGGATATGGAAGGATATAAAGGAATGGCACAAATCAGAAATAACATGATGGCAATATGGAACCTGTCCCGACAGGAATTACTTACAGACGCGTTGCAAAATGCGGTCAGACACCTTCCGCCGTTCTGTATGCAGCTGGATGAGCTGATATGGAAAGAAGTAAACGAAATGTCGGGATGTCCAGGAGAAGAGCGGGAAAATCTGGATTTGGGATTTCCGGAAGGAGCTCCGCAGCCGTATGTCGCCAGCAATTCGGAAAAAGCATTTGGGGCCGGAGTGGCGCTATATCCCGATTTCCTGGCCGGGAAATCCGAGGAATGGGAGTCGGATATTGTGGTGCTGCCTTCCAGCATCCATGAAACGCTCCTGATTCCGGCAGAAGACAGAAGTATGTTGGAACAGCTTACAGCTATTGTAAGGGAAGTAAACCAGGATGTGGTATCGGAGGAAGAATGGCTTTCTGATTTTATCTATCTTTATGAGAGGGAAAGCGGTCACCTGCAGCGGCTTGACGATACCGGAAAGGAAGCAGAGTGGATTGATTTGAAAACCTGGTATCAGCTGACAGAAAAAAACTAAGAAAGGGAGAGAGGATATGGGCTAATTTATGAAGATGACAGAAAAGGATTTCCGAGAGCAGATGATTTCCGAGAGAATTGCAATGATTATCAAAAGAGAGCTAAAGAATGGCCGGGAAGCATTTGAAGAAGGAGAGAAAACCATAAAAGGGTTAGAACCGGAAACGAGAAAAACGATAGAGGCATATCTGGAAGTCCTTGCCCATGATGACGCGGATATTCAAGAGGCGGCATATTTAGGAGGGGTTGAGGACGGGATATGCCTGATGGCGAAAATTTTCCAGATTATGTGGGAGAGAACCGAGCAGGAAGAAAAAGATTGAGAGCCGATTACCAATTTAACAGAGAAGAGGCAGGCTGTTTGAGGGGGCCGTTGCAAAATAGATGAGTAATCATCTATGGAGCAATGGCTCCATTCTTATGTCTGAAAATAGAAAAGCAGGTTCCGAAAAACCTGCCATCCATGGTATAATGAGATATGT